>NZ_JYMS01000049.1:0-53456 GCF_000938285.1 Bradyrhizobium sp. LTSP857
GTCTCCCTCCGGCGAGGGCCGCCTTGTTGGATTAGTCCAATTGGTGCGTAACAGTCCTTATGGACAGCCATAAGCGCAGTACTCAGCTTGAACGGCTTGAGGTGGTCGAGACTGGTCGCCGGCGACGCTGGTCGGATGACGAAAAGCTGCGGATCGTGACCGAAAGCTTTCAAGCGCCGCGCGCGATATCGTCGACAGCAAGACGCCATGGCATATCACGTTCGTTGCTGATGACATGGCGGCGCTCGTTCGGTCCCGAGCCGATCAGCCCTCAAAGCGAGCAATCCGGCTTTGCGCGGGTCGTCCTTGCCGCTGAGGTCGAGCCGGCGGTTGCTGCCACAGCGACGAGCGGGCAGATGGTGATCGTCGTTGGCCGGGATCGTCGGGTGATTGTCGATGCGGGCGTCGATGCGGCCGCCCTGGCGCGGGTGCTGCAGGTTCTGGAGCGTCGATGATCCCAGTCTCTTCGAGCGCACGCATCTGGATTGCGACCGGCTACACTGACATGCGCAAGGGCATGCAGGGTTTGTCATTATTGGTGCAGGAAAGCCTTGGTCGCGATCCGTTCGCCGGAGATGTCTTCGTGTTCCGCGGACGCGGCGGTTCGCTGATCAAGGCCTTGTGGCACGATGGAATTGGATTGTCGCTCTACGCGAAGCGGTTGGACCGTGGCCGTTTTGTCTGGCCGGCGACGGTGGGCGGTGTGGTGGGGCTGAGCGCGGCGCAGATGAGTTATCTGCTGGAGGCGATCGACTGGCGCAATCCGCAGCACACGTGGCGGCCACAGAGCGCAGGATAGGCTCAAAAAAGTTCTGAGGTGCGGAAGAAAAGACGCCTCAAATCGCCTCTTTTGTGATTCCATCGGGGCCATGGGTGACGGCCTTGAATCGCTGCCAGACGACATCGAAACGCTGCAAGCGGCATTGATCGTTGCTCGGGCGGAGGCTGCGGCCGCCCGTGCCCGGCAGTCCGACGACCAGGCGTTGATCGCCCATCTGAAGCTGCAGATCGAGAAACTCAACCGCGACCGCCATGGTCCGCGCTCGGAGCGTACCGCGCGGCTATTGGATCAGCTTGAACTGACGCTGGAGGAGCTGGAGAGTTCGGCGACGGAGGACGAACTCGCCGCCGAAATGGCCGCGGCCAAAACCACGAAGGTGGCGTCGTTCACGCGCAAGCGGCCGTCACGCCAGCCGTTCCCGGAGCATCTACCTCGCGAGCGGGTGATCGTGCCGGGACCTGTGGCGTGCGCCTGCTGTGGCGGCGCGCGGCTGTCCAAGCTCGGCGAGGACATCACCGAGACGCTGGAGGTGATCCCGAAATCCTGGAAAGTGATCCAGCACGTCCGCGAGAAGTTTACTTGCCGTGATTGCGAGAAGATCAGCCAGGCTCCGGCGCCGTTCCATGTGCTTGCCCGCGGCTGGGCGGGGCCAAGCCTGCTGGCGATGGTGCTGTTCGAGAAGTTTGGTCAACATCAGCCGCTGAACCGGCAAGCGGAGCGCTATGCCAAGGAGGGCGTGCCGATCAGTCTGTCGACCCTGGCCGACCAGGTCGGCGGCTGCACCGCGGCGCTGGCACCTTTGTTCAAGCGCCTCGAGGCCTACGTACTGAGCGCCGAGCGATTGCACGGGGACGACACCACGGTTCCGGTCCTGGCCAAAGGCAAGACCGACACCGGCCGGATCTGGGTCTATGTGCGCGACGACAAGCCTTTTGGAGGGCAGGCCCCGCCGGGCGCGGTGTTCTATTACTCGCGCGATCGGGCCGGCGAGCATCCCCAGGCTCACTTGGCCAACTACAGCGGAATCTTCCAGGCCGATGCCTATGGCGGCTATGGCAGGCTTTACGAACCGGGCCGCAACGCAGGTCCGATCCTGGAAGCCGCGTGCTGGGTCCATGCCCGGCGGCCGTTCTTCGTGATGGCTGATCTGGCCGAGAATGCGCGTCGCAAGGCTCAGGGCAAGAGGCCGGCAGTGATCTCGCCGCTGGCGCTGGAAACAGTCCGCCGGATCGACGCCCTGTTCGAGATCGAGCGGACCATCAACGGTCAGAGCGCCGAAAGGCGCCAGGCAGTTCGCCGGGAACTCAGCGCGCCGCTCGTGGCCGATCTGGAAGCCTGGATGCGCACACAACGCGCCAAGCTCTCGCGCAGCAACGATGTCGCCAAGGCCATGGACTACATGCTCAAGCGCTGGAGCGCATTTACCCGCTTCCTCGATGACGGCCGCATCTGCCTGTCCAACAATGCGGCGGAGCGTGGCGTGCGCGGCATCGCTTTAGGTCGGAAGTCGTGGTTGTTCTGCGGCTCGGATCGCGGCGGCGAGCGGGCGGCGGTGATGTACAGCCTGATCGTCACCGCCAAGATGAACGACGTCGATCCGCAAGCCTGGCTCGCCGACGTTCTGGCGCGCATCGCCGAGCATCCCGTCCAAAGGCTCGACGAACTGCTGCCATGGAATTGGCGCTCTGCCATCCGGAACGTTGATCAAGCCGCCTGAGCCGAAAATGACCCGCGCGCGGTCTTCGCCGGATGCTTACAGACCAACTAGCCCGCCAGGAGCAAATCGCAGTTCGTTTGGCGCAATCCAAGCGCTTACTGAAAGCCGTGAACGATCCCACGACCACAGAGCGCATAGGAAAGCTGATCAACGACCTTGAGCGCGACCAGGAGGAAGAAAAAGAGAAGTAAGCGGCCTGATAGCCGACAGAAATTGCATACCCGTCTCGTGGCGTCTGAGCAAAATTGCTCACTCCCGCTTCAACTGAGGCAGCCCTACTCTTTGTCGACCTCTATTCGCAAGCAATGCTCGCAACGGTAGACCGAAGCCTTACGGTGCAATCCCATAGCTCCCATCGTGCTGACGTAGGTCATAGGGCGGGTGCAAACCTCGCAGGGCCGGTCTGGTCGTTTTTCTTCCGGTCCCATGTGGGAGTGTATTGCAACGGCCACGGCTGATGTCTGAGCAAAACTGCTCACCTCAAATCCACTACGTAAATCAAACTAGGCCACCGTGCTCGGAAGCAGGCCAGCACCCGGCTTTAGTTCATCTTGCGGCGGAGCTTATTCTTCAGCTGGCGCAGGTCATAACAGTGCTCTTGAACGATAAGTCGGGCTTCTATCTCAACAAGTTGCTCATCTAGAACTTCTAGCTGCTCCGAAAGATTGCGCATGTTCTGGTCGTACGAGGGTTTCACAACTCGTGCTTTAGCGCGTCGCTCGTCTGTCATGGGGCGGTTCCTCCCGTGGGCAGCATAAGCCTGAAAAAGCCAATCAGGCCACTCCCAAAATCAAACTAGGCCAGCGCCGGTTTTTGGAGGTTCGCTCTCGCTCATGAGCAACTTGCCGGACGTTATGGTGCTCGTTTAGGTGGTGGCGTTCTTCCCGGCCTTAGACACCGCTTCAAACAGGACAGGGCACTTTTCGTATTCCTTAGCATCGCCGGCCAATGTACCGCGAAGCTCCCAGCATTCGCCGCCGTCAAAGAACCACTTGGTGGAGCCAATGGCGACGATCACTTTGCATTTGGGGCACGGCACCTGCATCTTGGACTAAGCTCCTTGAGCCAGATCAAGGGTCGTCGGTTTTAATCCGGCGGCCGTAGTCCGGGCGATCTCAGCCACTCGCTTATGTGCGAGCCGGTTTCGGCTTGCCTCACCCTGAGGAGAGCGGCATCGCGCACAGGTCCATGGGGAAGCGATTCAGCTTCTTCGCGGAGGCGCCTCACCTGTTCGGCAAGGCGGTCTTCAAGGGAGGTGGTTTGGTTGAAGCGGGGTCGCTGCATGGCGCTGCTCCATCTAGAGGAGGCGGGAGCGCTGATGGCGTTCTCATCACCGATGAAAGCCAAGGGCCGCGCGGTGATCGGAAGAGTCTGGCACGTCCGGTTCCAGACATATGGTCAATACTGCTCACATCGAAAAGTTAACGAAGGTGAACGAGCACCGCCCTCCGAAACGGGCCGCGCTAAAGGGCGCACTTGCTGTCCATGTCAAAGGCGCTGTCGTCCATTTTGCAACAGCCCGGCGGGGCCGCAGCGTCGAAAGGTGCTGCGGCCCTTTTGCATATGCAACGCGCGCCGCCTCGATGCTCCTCCTCTGCGCGCCCGCGAGCCGCTGGTAACAGGCGGACTCTGGGCGCATACTAGGTGCATGCAGGTGAAGTGCCCCAAATGCAGCGTGATCGTCGCCATTGGTAGCACCAAGTGGTTCTTTGACGGCGGCGAATGCAGGGAGCTTCGTGGTACTGAGGCTGGCGATGCTAAGGCCTATGAAAAGTGCCCTGTACTGATAGAAGCGGTATCCAAGGCAGGGAAGAATGCAACCACCCGGACGCCCTAGGGACTCCATCCAGCTCGCCAGGCCGATTAACCGCCGCTGCCAACGAAGCCACAAGCCTTCTATTGCGCGCGCTGACGCGCGATTCTCCCTTCAGCTTCCCACCGCTCCCTGAAATGCAAAACGCGATCTCCGTGTCCCTCATGCTTTTCGGCTTAGTCATGGCACTCGCTGGCGCGTGGGTGACATGGGGAGGATGGAGCACGCTCGTGGTCGGCGGAGCAGCGCTATATGCCTTCGCGTTGGCATCTATCGACTAAGGTTCGGGGAGTGGACGCGAGTCCGATGCCGGCCAGACCGACCTCGGCGCCACCCTTGGCCTTCCCCCGACGAGCCGGGTTTTCGGGCGGAAGGCCCGCCAGCGCTACTGACGCTTCCGGTGCTCGCACGCAACAGGCTATCGTGTTCCGCGTGGCGGAACAGCCCAATTTACTTTTCTGTTTGAAAATCAGAGCGTAGTTTTTCGGATACCGGGGCTGGCTGCATATTTCACTTGATCTTTTTTTTACCCGGCTTCATTTGACCACGCGCGGGCCGCAGCGATTTAACCTCCCGCTGCGGCCTTCGTGTTTTGCGGGAACCCTACGCGCGACCGCCGGGCGGATAGGATCGATAGAACATCCCCTCACGCATGGCCCGATTGTACCGAAACGTACAGCCGTGGACGCGCGCAAAAGCTTCAGCCTCCGCAATGGCGATAGCACCTGTGCCCCCGAATGCGCGTTCGACGGACTGCTCTTTAACTTTCAACCCTTGTTCCATCCCGAGGCCATCCAATACGGATGCGAGCCGGATCAAAAACTCCTCGCGCGTATCCATTGGAAAGGCTTGTAATCGCGATGATGAATGGCGGCTGAGAAGCGCGGCTCCTGGAATATCGGCCGCAGGCGCCGCTTGTGGCAGCTCCTGCGGGCGATGCCGCGACGTTCCGCACGATCGACACGGCACGCTATAGCTAGCACGCTGGCCCGCCGGTTTCACCCCCGGCGGACCCTGTGATCATCGCCTCAACCGCCGGCGATGCGCCATGAGCCGCTGCCGGTCGCGCTACCTATGCGCCTCATTCGGCGAACTCTGGAGTCCACCTGAACACAAGCCTCGCCCCCAGCTGAGTTTTGATAATTAGGCATTATTGGCGGTGATGTCCGCTTCAGTCCGAGACCGGCGAAGCCTGCGAAGTCGCCTTGTGAACTCAAAGCCGACACAGGGCAAGTTGCCCACTTACAGCCCTTAGTCGTCTCTAGGCTACTTAGAGCACCGCCCATTTAAGCCAATGGAAATGGTTATCCAGGGCGACAGCTAGGTTGCCTAACGAAACGATGATGCCGACAATCGCGACCACAGTTGGCAGATTGCCAATTTCGTAAGTTTTGTCCGTGCTTCCAGCTGTAGTTTTGACACGCAAACAAGGTGGATTCGGGCATTCTGAGATCCTCTCCTGATGGTTGAATTAGTCGCTGGCACGTCAGGGGTACTCGAGTGGTGGAAATTTGCGAATCCGTGAATTTTGGTCGTTCATCTCGATGCTGGTGCGATGAAGCATGCTGAACTAGGTGTGTCTTAGCGCAGTACAAACCTTGTAGCGGTGCGGATCCACTCGGCCTGCCGGTAGCGCCTTTGCCGCCGCTCCTCCACCTCGTATAGTGCCCAGACGAGACACGCGCCCAGGCAGGCAACGATACCGATGAAGCAGACGACCTGTTCTCCTGCGTGCATTGTCAGCGCCGCGCAAGCGACAGTGCGGGGAGACGCGTGTAATCGCCGAGCTCGACGGTCGCGGTCTCATCCTGAATGCTTAGGTGTCCCATGCCGCGGAGCAGATCCAACACCTCCGGCGCGGCTGGCTCGGTACTCATGACAAGCGTACGGCAGTCGCGCCTTCTCACTTCAAAGGTCGCAAGCTGGAGGAGATGGCCGTATATTATGATCCTGTCGTTTGTATCCCTGCCTGCCAACGCCAGCTCCATGCGTTCGCCGTACGGGTGAAGCTCAACGACGGCTACCAGGCCATCCGGCGCCACGCAGCCGATGACGACAGCTTCCCTTGAGGCAGTTCACGGCAGTAGTTGGCAATCGATCCGTCCGACACCGCGGCTCCGAAGCGCGCACGCCTGTCATCGAAATGGAGACCGAGATAGAAAGGTCGAAGAAGCCTCTCAATCTCGGCGGTGGACAACGACCGAAACGCAAGGGAGCCGACGGCCTGCGTCGAAAATTCAACGGCATTTGAAGTCTTCATCGCTTTTTGCCCAATGGTTTAGGTGATGGTCGATAAATGGATGTATCGAATTTCGTGTGTGGGATTCCGTCTGCAGTGGAGCGCGGTGTGAGAGCGGCAGATCGTTCATGCAATACAGGCTCTTGGATATGACGGTCCGGCCTCAGCCGTTGTGGCCTCCTTCACAAATCCTGATCACGATCCTGTTGGGACGTTTTTGCGCAACCGCGCTCCTGTCGGGTCCACTTCAGCAAGAAGGCCGCCAAGCGGCGACCCGCATTTGTCAATTTTCGAGTGTCAGTACTGGCTGCGATAGGCACCGCGCCGCTGCTGAGCGAAGGCTTTCATGGGATTAATACCGCAACCTTCGTTGGTGCCGCTCGCTGTCGCTTGGCATTGCTGATACGTCGAGAACTCACAGTTGCCAGGATAGCCCGATTGTCGACCTTGCAGGCAATAGCTGTCTTGCGTCGCCTCGGCTCTGGGCCGGGGCGTGGCCGCCGCCGATCCGATCAGCGTCAGTGCAGAAATGGTTGCCAGAGCGGCAAAAGAAATGGTTCGCATCATAGACTCCATGCTCGGCGTTCGCATTCTGCGAATCCTCAATATGAGGTACGTTTGAAGGCCGAGATAATTTCGCTTGCACGGATTAAATCCACGCCATGTTCCCTCGTGCGGTCGGGGAACTTCGGGAGAGTGAAGCAATTACGCCTCGGATGGATCGGGCGCCTTCTTCGCGCTGCGCTGCTACCCGCGGAGAGACGAAGCCCCGCAAGCGCACAACCAACCAGGAGTTAGCACCGATGGACGAGAACCAGATCGCCTCTTTGCTTGGCCACGCGGCGTTGAAGGTGTGGTCGGAACTTCCTCGCGACGCGCAAGAGCATCTCTTCGCGGCCGCGGTGGATGATGGCGTCATCGCGAACTCCCTCGCGCAATTCCTTCATGACCGTCATCCGAAGACTGCGCATCCGCCGAAGCCGACGCAAATCGCGTAGATGGTGCAACGCGAGCCCGCGCGATAGGATTATGGATGTCGCCAGGAGAGCCGGGAGTACTGTTCCCGGGCTTCGGAAGGACAACGAGCGCGAGGTGCGCGAGGCCAGCAAAGATGCCGATAAGACGCCGCGACTTCGACCATAGCGACGGCAGAACGCTCGGTCTCGGTGACGAAGAAAACCTCAGCGAGGACGACGAGAAGTTATCTAGCGAAGACGGAATTTTCGAACTGGGCGAATATCGCGGCCGGTCCGGGATATACCTTAGCACAGCCGGCCTCCCGTAGCGACGCCTCCGTGAAGCCGCCGCAAAGGACACCGATCGTCACGATGCCCGCCTTCCCGGCCGCCGACGCGTCATACGGCGTGTCACCGAGCGCGACGGCGTCGCGGCCATCGATCTTCAGTTTCTTGAGGACGACCTCGAAGATGTCGGGGGCCGGCTTGGACTCCTCGGCATCCTCGGACGAGGCTGACACGTCGGCGATGCGCGCGATTTCGAGATACTTCCCGAGCTCATCCTTCTTGGCTGATGTACCGATCGCGATCCGGACGCCGGCATCGCGCACGCGTCGGAGGAGATCGGGCACCGCGGAGAACGGACGCACCAGCGGCAGATACGCCGACTTGAACCGCTCGCCGCGCCATTCTTCCATCTCGTTGCCGTGATCCCGCTGTTCGTCGGCGGACAGGAATACGGGGATGAGCTTGTCGCCACCCTTTCCGATTTGGCTTCTGGCATCTTCGAAAGTAACGTCGTGGCCGAATTGTACCAATGCTTCGTGCCAGGCGAGAGCGTGCAAGTCGACGGAGTCCAGCAGAGTCCCGTCGAGATCGAAAATGGCGGCTTTCGGCATTTAAGTTCCTCCGGCGCTTGCCCGCCCCATCTCCGCGTAGCCTCTCGGCGTAGGTCGTGTCTTTGCCGTGTGGCGGTCAAGATCCGGCGACCGGGACTTTAGTGAGGCTTTTCCGGCTGCTCGCTTTGGGGCCTGACAGTCTTGTTACTGTCCGGCATTTTGTCACGGCCCTGGTCTCCCGTGGCGTCCTTTCCGCCAGACGTGGACGTACCACTCCCGCTGCTCGAATCAGGGGACATGCCTGTGGTGCCGCGCGGATCTCTGGTCGGCGCCGTAGAGCTGGCTGCGGGATCACCAACGACCGCCCCTCGCCCACTCGGGGCGCCGGCGGGCTGCGCTGCGGCGCAAGTCGTCGACAGTGCCAGGACCGCAGCGGCTATTGATAGTAATCGGTTCATGAACTCTCCTAGTGCGTATTCGTCTTCTGCCAATTTTCAAGGTCGAAGTCGGCGTTGTTACGCTGCTCTTTCTCCGGGTTGCCCTTCCAAGGCTTGTCCGTCTGCTTGTGCGTCGCTTGATCGGCCTGTTGCCGCGGATCGTCTTTAGGTGTTTCCTTGCTCATGTTTTCTCCCTTCTATCCGGCTCAAGCTCCGAACCCCTCACTCCGCCCGGAATTTCTTGTAGTCGCTAATGGCGGTGTTCGAGACATCAGCATGCGACGCTCGCCCGTTCTCACCCTGGCTTCCACCGAATTGAGCAAGACGCAACTCGCCGCTTCAGGATCTCCGAGATCCCCTGTTCGTTCGAGGAAATCCCATGCGATCTGGATGGAATTTTCTATCAACACTGGTAGCGGCTGTGACATGCATGGAAAACCCGAGTAGGTACGCCTTGTTCCTTGGAATGGGGCGGCGTCTGAGAGACACATTTTTCTTCGACGGACTCCCGTCGGAGGAACGGCAAATCTCCAGTTCCGTTGGCTTGGATAGCCCAACTCAGGAGGAACACCTATGAAGACAATTATCGCCGCCGCCGCCGCCATCGCGTTGATGTGCGGCTCTGCCTTTGCGCAAACCAGCACTGGCCCCGCCCCGCAATCCGACAGCATGAACAAGCCCGGCACGTCTAACAACATGGACAAGGGTTCGATGGAAAAGGGCTCAATGGACAAGAGCACCACCGGTATGAGTTCTGGAAGCTCCACGGGCGGTGCGAGCGCGCCGACCACCCCGAGCGGCGGCAGCTCGATGCAGGGCGGTCAGGGCAAGGCCGGCGTCGCAGGCGGAAAGTAACAGACAAGATACCGGGGCGGCCTTCAGCGGAGGCCGCCTCACCTTCTCTTGCATAGTCCCTTGAACGAACTCGCCTGGAGCGGCTACTCTCCCTCGATTGCATTGAACCACTCAGGGCCGAGCACCATCGCTCCTGCGCAGTATCATGTGGCGACCTCATGCAGCCAGCTAGCATCGGCCGCTTTTCCGCTCATGCACACGCAAGCCTACTCTCTGGCCAAGAGCCCAAGCAGCGGGGAACGCTTGATGCGCCCTGCCATTTCCAGTACTATTCCGCTATTGGCCGATTTAGTCGCGTCGCCGGCGGCGTCCCTCCACTCGAGGATGCCCCGTGTCACAGCCAAAACCATATTCCCCCCAGCACGCGTTTGTGTCGGATTCCGCTACACTGGCCAACTTCCCTGGTCAGTCGCTGGACGTCGAGTTTCAGAACGTCCAGGTCACAACCGACCAAATACGGTCCAGTCTCGCATTGATTCAGCGTGACGATGGAGCGCTCAAGAACGGCGTCGTCACGTACGATGCGCTATCGCCAGCGTTGCAGACCGCAGGGCTCGCGCCGGCGACCGCGTGGCTAACAGCAACGACTTACATTATCGGCAATAACGCTGTGCAGAACAGCAACCTGTATCGGGCGCTCATTTCGCACACGTCCGGTGCGTTCGCCACCGACCTCGCGGCCGGAAATTGGATGTTTGTGGCCACGCTGCCGACAAGTGGCAACGTCGTCGGCCCGAACAGCTCGACCGCGGGTAATCTGCTGACGTTCAGCGACGCGAGCGGCAAGATCCTTGCCGATAGCGGCATTCTTGCGTCCAGCTTGGCGCCGAAGGCCGCGCCCGCGTTCACCGACAACGGGAGCATCGCAGGCAACTGGTCGATCGGCGGCACGCTCGGCGTGACGGGCGCTGCCTCGTTCGGCGCGCTGAGCGCGTCTGGTGCGTTCAAACTCAAGTCCGGTTCCGGCTTTAACCTGCAGATCCAGTCGATGGAGTCTTTGACGGCCGACCGCGCACTGACGGTGACGCTGAACGACGCGGCGCGCACGCTCAACATGGGCGGCAACATTACCACTGCGGGCAGTTTCACGCTGGCCGGTGCGTTTCCGACGACCCTTACCGTCACCGGCGCGACCAATTCGACATTGCCGGTCGGCACGCATACGTTGGCGGGCCTGGATGTCGCGCAGACGTTCACCGCGCTGCAATCGTCCATTGGGACCGATACCGTAGGTTCGGGATATAGGTTCTATCGCGCCAACGGGGTCGACTACACTGAAATTTTCAAGGCGATCGGCGGTCTCGCCGCGACGGTGGATCCGCTGAATTTCTATTCCAGCACCCTCGGTGCGACCGCGTTGAGCCTCGGCCGCGATGGAAGTCTTGCAGCAGCGAATGGTGTGCTGGCACTGGGCTCGGCAGGCGTTGGTTATGGCACCGGCGCCGGCGGCACAGTCACGCAAGCGACCAGCAAGTCGACCGGTGTGACGCTATCCAAGACGTGCGGACAGATCACGATGAACGCCGCCGCACTGGCCGCGGGCACTATCGTTTCGTTCGTCCTGACTAACACGACGATCGCCGCCACCGACGTTCTGGTGCTCAACCACATCTCCGGAGGGACGCCGGGATCGTATTCGCTCAACGCGCGGTGCGCCGCCGGCTCGGCCACGATCGACGTCCGCAACAACACCGGCGGCTCGCTGTCTGAAGCGATAGTCATTCAGTACGCGATCATCAAGGCCGTCAATGCGTAAGTGCTAACGGTGAGCCGCCGCACTCATCACACCTATTGACCGCGCACTTCGACGAAAAGGAAAACAGGCGCTATGACCGAACTCTTCACACACAACGCTCCCGACGCAGGTCAGGAGGGAAGCATTTCGGGCCCGCCGGGAACGTCCATCGCCGACAAACTTCGCCGGGCCGCGCTGCTGATGTCGATGACGACCCAGAACCTTTGGCGGGATCCGGTGCACACGCTGATCCCCTGGACGCGTGCCATTGGCACGATCGGCCCGGAGATTGCGACCTCCGCCGCCAATCACGCGCGCCACGGCGCAGGCATGCCCGACATCCCGCTACAAAGCTCTGACAACAGCCCCGCCGGGCAGTAGGCGGGCCGAATGACATGACCGCGCACTACTTCGCACCGGGCTACATCCCGCGGCAGGACTGGCAGAACGCGGTTCGACAGGACCCTTCGCCGGCCTGCTCGGCCCGATGCAGAAGCCGGCGCCGAAGCAACCGGAGCATCCACCGGGTTTCTGAGAACACGACGTCACTCACCCCGCCGCCAGGCGGCCTGCCCCAAGCACTGACGTTTCGAAACGAAAGAGCCCTGGAAAACATGACTGAAGCTGAGCAAGCCGCCTTCTACGAAATGACCGGCCCAGCCGGTCTTGGCCCGCAGCCCGGCCTCGTCACTCTGGGCACCGGCAAACCCTATTAAGCGCCCGGTACGCTTGCGATCACGGATCCTGCAGCGATGGACCCTTTCATAGATATGGCGTCGAAATATTGGGGAAGCTAAAACCGGTCGTGGATGGGCTTTCTTGATCCTTTGACCCGCCGGGACACAGGAGCCGGCTCCACATGCGAAATCACGCGCTCTTTTGCACAGAGGCCTCCGAAGCCTCGATCGGCTTTGTCGCGCTTTTCAAGCGCAGATTGGCACAAAGAGTTTTTTCTATTTCTTGGAAGTTGGCGTCACCCTCGCCCAATAAGAGACCGTCATTTGGAAGCGGTGTAACCGCGAGAGCACCGGCGCCCAACGCCAGTGCATTCAGGGATCCATAACCGAGCACTTTCAACGTAGATGATGCCAGCGTTTCTGTCTCCCGAAAGACCAAAAGTGACACGGCGTGCTCGGCGAGGTCCTCCTTAAACTTGATTGCCTGCTCGCGGCTAATCTTGATTTTCTCTTCGTACGACCCTGTCAGTGTTTGATAGACGCGCGTCGCCAAAATGCGGCGATACAAGGTTCTCTGGATCTCCCCTCGGAGGTCACGAAACCGCAGGAAAGGTTTTGCGATCAATTCAACGATGAACCATGTCATGATGGCGAGCAAAATTGGTCCGGCCCACCTTGCAACATCTGAGAGTGCGACATTTGAGAACATAATTGCCTCGTGCATCGGCACACCGGGCTAATATTCTGCAACTGGAGGGCGAGCGCAAGGGGCTTCAGTCGCTTGGCCGCGCTCTCCAGCCTTCCTGATGCCAGATCGTGGCGGTGATATCGACGTCTCTGCCGGCGGACTGGCGCCAGGCTGCCACGCCGAAACACACCGTCAGCGTCAACGTCGTCAGCAATAGCAGCACTGACAGAAATTGGCTCACACGCACCCCGCATCGCATATTACCGCGGCGAGCGAGCATGGTCAGACGATTCGAAAAATGCAGACACACTGACCTAAGGTCGGTTTTCCCCAGGTTGTAAAACGGTGTATTGACAACGTTGACCTTTGACCAGGCGCGCACCTCCGCAGAAAACTATTGTGGCTCGGTTGGCTTAACTCGCTCATTGCCTTCGGCTTCGGCGGCCGCACATGCGTCCATGCCATGGCATCTGCTTAGATAGTACCGAGCACCCGCGACGATCGAGCAAACAATCATCACGGAAACCAGCAGGAAGACCATCCACCGTCGATTCGACATTCCATGACCTTCTGCGGACAGCCTTCTACCCAACGCGCCCGTTCGCTTGGCCGACCCCACCGAGGCGAAAGAGGTGGATTTTTGACTAGATCAGGCCTTTGGGTTCGCCTTCGGTCCCGCCTCACGCTCCAGCCGCTCGGCTTTCAGACGCTTGAGGTTTTCCTGAAACTCTGGACCGGCTTGACTGTCCGCTATGGTCTGTCTCGATTCTACCGGGTTGAGGGCCCTTCGATCGGCATCATCCGCAACCTGTTGCTCGGCCGACCGCGTGTGCTTGATCATTTGCTTTTTGCCTTCAGGCCGATATCCACCAACAATGGTGGCGTCCATTAGTTCATTTTCGATTTGGCCGATCGCGGCGGATGCTCTGGAATTCCTCGGGCCCTTTGACGAGCCGCCGCTTCCGGCTGGCTTGGTCATCCGAGGTGGCCAGGCGTGAGGCGCGCGAGCTCACGCATCGTCACCGCAACAGATTTGAACTATTCGCCTCGTCATCCGTCTGACTCTGCGGAGGCAACACAAATAATGCCAGACGAACTAGCCCGCCAAGAGCAAATTGTCCTTCGTTTAGAGCAATCCAAGCGCTTGCTGCGAGGCGCGGTCGACCCAACGACCACAGAGCGCATCGGGAAGCTGATCAGTGACCTAGAGCATGAGCAAGCGGAAGGAAAAGAGTTGACGTCTTCAGGAACAACCCTCCAACCCGGAGGTTCAGATATCGGTCTGTGGCGCGTGGCACCACCTAGCGCCATCCACCCGGAAGGGCCCGTCGTCGAACGCGCGGTTGGCGATGGGCCGGTTCTCGTATTTGGCAGCCTCCCCGTTAAAACAAGGCGAGGCGAGCGTCGTTGATATGGGCAGATCGGATTTGCTATCATCCTTGCTGCCGTGCGCATATGCAACGGATCATCGCTGGAACGATGGCCGCTACACACGAAGCATTGTAGCTGTGCTTCGTAATGTGCAGCATGCGATAGGTTGGTGACGCCGCCTCAGTTGGCGGCCTCTATTGAACTGGCGGGCCTATCACGTCGTACTCGAAGGCCACGCCCTCCGGATCGTTCTCTTCGAACCAAGTCTTCGCGGCGTCGACTGTGGAGAAGACCTTGATGTGATCGACGTCGCCGACTTGCTTGGCGGTGTTCACGTAGACGAAGACGGTCATTGATCCCTCTTCGCGTCGAGGAGCGTCACCAAAGTGCGATCGCCAATCCTCACCGGATCCTCGAAAGGCCGCCGCCAGCTTGTTTTCATCAGTTGTGCTTCACGCTGTCCGCAATCGCCCGCTCAACCGCCGAGGCGAGCACAATCAGGTGGTCGGCCAGCCTGGTGAAAAGCTCTCGTTTCTTGGGATCGGTCGCCAAGTCTCGGATCAGCGCGCACTCCGCCGCATCCGTTCCTTCTCCAACTGAGCCTGCATGTCTTTCGTTGCAGCTACTCCGTTCCGCCGATGGAACGATATAGGCAATGTAAAAGTGGACAGAACTGATCGAAGACTTATCGCTGTTTCTTGGCGGCCCGCGACAGCTTCATCCAATCCTCGGCAAGCTTCAGCCACCTCTCTTGATCCAGCGGGTTGTTCGCCCGCTCCGCCTCGCGAAGGCACTCCTCTGCCTTCCTTAAGAATCTGTCTGCATCATCCTCTAGCATTGCGCCGGGATAATGCGCGACTTGGTGGCTGGCTCCATTCCGTGCTTTTCGCGCTTCGCGGCGACCACGAGGCGGATGCGTACCGCGAGATCGTGCGTCCGGTCCCTTCCATGCCGACCACCCCGTTGTTGCTGCCGCCAGGCTTCGCCTGCTGAAATCGGGCGGCCCCGCGCTGTTCGAACCTTCGTTCAAGGTCCAGGGGGATGGTACTCATAACCCGCCTCCGTCCTCCTGCTCAGGGTCCTTAACGTGTGTCGCGATTAAAGTCTCCTTACGCGGCCAGTCCTTGACCGGGGGGCACGCTGCGGGAGTTTGATTTGCCGCATGAGGCAACATCAGCACGACATCGACGAGCTCGCGCATGAAGCGCGCCGGCCTGGCTTAATGGATCTCATCGGTGCTTCGCGTCAGCACGGCCAGCGACAGGAGGCCGACGATCGCGAGAGCGACCTTGGCTGCGTTTCGGTGCACGGCTCGACTGAGCGAATGCCGGACAAGCGGGCCCATCTCGCCGGGCGACGTACTGGAAATTTAGGGGGCGGAAATGCGATATCAGCAGCGACTGCCGCTGTGAGGCAGCACCTGATTCTCTGTCCAGCGGAGCGGACGGACCCAATGCACTAAGAACGGTTGAACACGGACAGCAGGGTGTCCGACGTCGCAGCGACGGCAGAGTTTCCCCAAGGTTTCCCCAAGGCAAGAATCTCCTCTGCCCGCCCGACAATAAGCCTTTGAAATTATTGGTCGGAGCGAGAGGATTTGAACCTCCGACCCCTAGTCTCCCAGACTAGTGCGCTAACCGGGCTGCGCCACGCTCCGAACGTCGTTCCATTAGCTAGGATCGCCGCTTTGCGCAAGGCGAGGTCACACCATTTTGGTGTCTCCGCCCAAGGCTCCTGGAACTGACCGCAAAGACGACGAAAAGTGCTCTCAGACGTCTTTCAGCGCCAGATCGAGCATTTCCCGGCAGGCGATGAGGTCGCTGAGCGCCCGACCCAAGCGCTCCCGGTCCAGCGCGCTGGGGCCGGCCGGCGGCGGCGCGGTGCCACCCTTGCGGAAGGTGGTGAGGATGTCCTCGTCGTCGGTCTCCGAGAAGCGGAAGTCGATGCCTTCCTCCTCCCCGCCCTGGAAATCATCATCGTCGGTGTCGAGGGTGCCGCGGACGCCCGTCTCCTCCTCAGGCTCCATCAGGCTCGCCCCGATGGCGTCCTCGATCGCGCCGAACGAGACGGCAGCAGAACTGTCGGCCAGGCCCTGCACCGATTTGACGCCGTGCTCCTTGAGGATCCGCTGCACCCCGCGGATGGTGTAGCCCTCCCCGTAGAGCAGACGGCGGATGCCCTTGAGCAGATCGACGTCATCGGGGCGGTAATAGCGGCGGCCGCCGCTGCGCTTCATCGGCTTGATCTGGGAGAATCGGGTCTCCCAGAACCGCAGCACGTGCTGCGGAATGTCGAGTTCCTGCGCTACTTCGCTGATGGTTCGGAACGCATCCGGCGCCTTGTCCAAATGCCAAATCCTCTTGGAGCGCGGTTACGCCTCCGGTTGAACCTTGCTGCCGTCGCCATTGGTGCGGTGCTGGGCATTGATCCGCTGCTTCAGGATCGCCGACGGCTTGAACACCATGACCCGGCGCGGCGAGATCGGCACTTCGGTGCCGGTCTTCGGATTGCGGCCGATACGCTGACCCTTCTTGCGCACCATGAAGGACCCGAACGAAGAGAGTTTCACCGTCTCGCCCTTCTCCAGGCAGTCGGTGATCTCCTTCAGCACGAGTTCCACGAAGGCAGACGATTCCGTGCGCGACAGGCCCACCTTCTGGTAGACGGCCTCGCAGAGATCAACACGCGTTACGGTTTTACTTGTATCGGTCATCGCCCTGCCCCACATCACGGCGAACAATTGTCGTCTGAAATTATGAGCTTACGATACGGCGGTCAACAGCGCTCATCAATGCAGACGCATCGATTATCCGCGTCAATTCGGGCAAAATTTTATCGACTGTGGCCTTACCAGCGCACGAGCGCGGAGCCCCAGGTGAAACCGCCGCCCATTGCCTCCAGCAAAACCAGGTCGCCGCGCTTGATGCGGCCGTCCTTGCGCGCCACCGACAGCGCCAAGGGTATAGAGGCTGCCGAGGTGTTGCCGTGACGATCGACCGTCAGCACCACCTTCTGCGGTGCGATATGAAGCTTGTGGGCGGACGCGTCGATGATTCGCTTGTTGGCCTGATGCGGCACGAACCAGTCGATGCTTTCGGCATTGTGGCCGGTCGCCTCGAAGGCATCGACGATCACGTCGGTGATCATGCCGACGGCATGCTTGAAGACCTCACGGCCCTCCATGCGCAGATGGCCGACGGTCTGGGTCGAGGACGGTCCGCCGTCGACGAACAGCTTGGCCTTGTGGCGGCCGTCGGAGCGCAGATGCGTGGTCACCACGCCGCGGTCGGTTGCGGCTTGGCCCGGCTGCTCCTGCGCCTCCAGCACGACCGCGCCCGCGCCATCGCCAAACAGCACGCAGGTGCCGCGATCATTCCAGTCGAGGATGCGCGAAAAAGTCTCGGCGCCGATCACCAGCGCGCGCTTGAAGGCGCCGGTGCGCAGGAAATTATCGGCGGTCGCAAGCGCAAACACGAAGCCCGAGCACACCGCCTGAAGGTCGAACGCCGCGCCGTGATTGATGCCGAGCCCATGCTGCACGGCGACCGCGGTCGCAGGAAACGTGTTGTCCGGCGTCGAGGTCGCGAGCACGATCAGGTCGATCGACTGTGCGTCAAGGCCAGCATCAGTGAGGGCTGCCTGCGCTGCCTTGATCGCAAGGTGCGAAGTGAATTCGCCGTCGGCCGCGATGTGCCGCTCGCGAATACCGGTGCGCTGCACGATCCACTCGTCGGAGGTGTCGATGCGCGTCGCCAATTGGGCATTGGTCACCACCTGCTCCGGCAGGTAGGCACCGCAGCCCAGCACGACCGAACGAATTTTGGTCACGAAACAGCCTCCTGCGCGGTCTGCACGGAATTGAGTGCACCACCCTCGCGGTTGAGCATCTGATTGATCTTGTTCAGGAGATCGAATTTGACCATCTCATAGCCAACATCGATCGCATAGGCAAAGCCTTCGGCATTGATTCCGCCGTGGCTCTTGACCACGACCCCGTTCAATCCAAGGAACATCCCACCATTGGACTTGTTCGGGTCCATCTTGTTGCGCAGGGCCTGGAAGGCGCCGCGGGCGAAGAGATAGCCGAGCTTGGACATCCAGCTCCGCTGCATCTCGTGTCGGAGCAGTTCGGCCATCTGGCGCGCGGTTCCCTCGGCCGCCTTGAGCGCGATGTTGCCGCTGAAACCTTCGGTGACGATCACGTCGGCCAGCCCCTTGCCGATGCCGTCGCCCTCGACGAAGCCGATATAATCGAGCTCCGGCAAGTTCATCGCGCGCAGAATTTCGCCGGCCTCGCGGATTTCCTCGTGGCCCTTGATCTCCTCGGTCCCGATGTTGAGCAGGCCGACCGTTGGGCGCGGCTTGCTGAACAAGACGCTGGCCATCGCAGCGCCCATGACCGCGAGCGAGACCACATGATGCGCATCGCCGCCGATGGTGGCGCCGAGATCGAGCACGACAGACTGCCCGCGCATCGTCGGCCATATACCCGCGATCGCCGGGCGGTCGATGCCCGGCAGCATGCGCAGATGGAAGCGCGACATCGCCATCAGCGCGCCAGTATTGCCGGCGGAGACCGCCACATCCGCCTCGCCCTTCTTCACCGCGTCTATCGCAAGCCACATCGAGGAGGTCTTGCGGCCACGACGCAGCGCCTGGCTCGGCTTGTCCTCCATGCCGACGGCAACGTCGGTATGGATGATCCGGGAGACGGCCTTGAGCTGGGGGTGACGATCGAGCTCGGGCTCGATCCTGGCGCGGTCCCCGACCAGCAGGAACTCGGTCTCGCGGTGCCTGCCGAGCGAGACGGCAGCGCCTGGAATGACCACGGCGGCGCCGACGTCGCCCCCCATGGCGTCAAGCGCAATACGAACCTTGCTTGGCATCTAGATCCCGGAAACCTGGTCTGGCGCGGTCGTCAACTGGCGGGACCGCGAAATGGGCTCGCCATGGATATGACGACCGGCCAAGCGCGACGACGCACCCCGACCGGGGCGCGACAATAGCGTTTTGTGGTCCCGAAACAACCTCTTGCCCCCAGGCTTTTGGATTGAGGACGATCCGGCCGCGAGTCCCAAAAATCGCGTGAAATATATAGAAATCAGATAGATAAGACGATCTCTCAATGCATCCAGGCAAACGCCTCGCCGCCTCGAAGCAAAAACGTCCCCGCGGGAGGGACGCCCGACCTACTCGCCTTTGTTCTTGTCCTGCAGCGCCTTCAATGCCGCAAAGGGATTGTCCTCGGGGTCGGGAGCGGTGACCTCCACCTCGAATACGGCACCCGGCTTGCGCGGATAGGGATCAACCGCCAGGAACAGCGCGTCGGTGGCGAGCCGGCCAAGGTCGATGATGCCGTTGACGATGGCCTCCGGCGGATCGGCGACCTCCGGTGGCTCCTTATCGTCCTGCCCTTCCTCAATCAGGTCGGCCAGCCGCCGCGCCTCGGCCTCGGGCGCGAATATCAGGTCGATCTCCTCGTCGATCTCGCTCTCGATCGGATCAAGCGTCACCACGCAGGTCTGGCCGACCCGGGCACGGACGTGGCCTGTGACATGGACCCGGCCGCCGCTCTTCGGCACGACGTCGAAACTGGCATGGATCGACGGGACCTCGCGGAGGCCGGCGACCTCGGCGACCGCCTGACGCTCGGCGGCGGAAGCCTCAAGCTCGCGGTGCAGGCCGGTATCGGGAATATGCGCAACCATCACGGGCGAGCGCCAGGGGTCGGGTCCGGTCATCGGTCGGTTCATGGCGTCACATCCTTCGCAATTGGCGCGGGAAACTCGAAGGATCCGAGCAGCAGCGCCGGTTCGCCGGTCAAGCCGAGATTCGCCTCCGTGGCCTGCGCGTAAGCGGCGAGCTGCCGCGCCCGATCCATCGCGGCACCATTCAAGATATTCTTGCAGATCGCCTGCGCCAGCGCTTCGGCCCCGGCATCGATCGCCTGGTCATAGGCCTGGACGCGGCCATAAAAGGCCTCGCCGAAGGCCCGCATCCGCTTTGGGACGGTCTGATCCCCCACACCCATCTCGCGCAGATTATCGTCCATGTCCTCGCAAAAGCGGTCGAACAGGGCCTGCGACAGCTCTACGGCGCCCGGGGCCGTCCGCAGGCGCCGCAGCAACAGCCAGAGATGCAACAGCAACAGGTCGAAACGGCCATTAACCGTATCGGGCACGCCCAAGTCCCGGTAAAATATGGGTTCTCGCGCCTGCGTCACGATCATGCCATAGATGGCCTCAATGGTGCCGGCCGGGGCTAGCCGGGGTTTCCTGAAGTGATTGAACGGCCAAAGCATTGTGGTTTCCGCAAGCGGGCGCGCGCGAGTTGCATTCAGAGCCCCCGCCCGGTACTTCAGCGCCTCGCGCGACGCAAGGGGACGGAATCAGTTCCGCAATGACCATAACGAACCAGACCCGCCTGCGCGCCGACAGACCGCGCGGCCTTCATTCGCGCTGGCGCGCTTTGCGCCTGCTCGCGGCCGTGACCCTGTTCGGCGCGGCGCTCGCCGGCTGTACCGGTGAGCAATTCCAGAAGGGCTACATCCTGCCGCCCGGCGCGCTCGAGCAAATTCCGATCGGCGCGAGCCAGGATCAGGTGCTGATCGTGATGGGCACGCCCTCCACCGTCGCCACGCTGGATGGCGAGGTGTTTTACTACATCTCGCAGCGCTCCGAGCGCGTGGTCGCCTTCATGAACCAGAAGCTGGTCGATCAGCGCGTGATCGCGATCTATTTCGACAAGAACCGGCGCGTGCGCCGGCTTGCGAATTACGGCCTCCAGGACGGCAAGATCTTCGACTTCATCAGCCGGACCACGCCGACCTCGGGTCAGGAGATGAGTTACCTCGCACCGCTGTTCAAGCTGCTCAGCTTCAACTGAGCCCTTGAGCTGAGGTTTGCACCTGCGGCGTCGTGCCGCTCTCCGCGCGGCACTTGCCGTCGCGTGCGACTTGCCGTTGTGCACCGGGTTCCCTACCCTCTCTGCAAAACAAGAAGCAGGGAGTGGATTCGTGTCCAAGAAGTTTCTGTCCCGTCGTCGCGTGCTCGCTGGTGCTGCCGGCCTGTCGGCCGCAGCCATCCTGCCGCGATCGAGCCTCGCTGACTGGAAGCCGACCGAGAATATCCGCGTCATCGTGCCGGCCGCAGCCGGCGGCTCGACCGACGTGATGGGCCGGCTCCTCGCCGCCCATCTCCAGTCCGCCTGGGGCCAGACGGCGGTCGTGGAGAATCGCTCGGGCGGCGGCGGCACCATCGGGACGGCCGAGGTCGTCCGCTCCAAGGCCGACGGCCACACCATCCTGATAGGCAATCCCGGTCCGAACGCGATCGCCTACAGCATCTTCAAGAACCTCACCTACAAGGCGGACCAGCTCCAGCCGGTCTCCAACATGATCCGGATCCCGAACATCGTCTCGGCGCATCCGAAGACCGGCATCAAGTCGATCGCCGAGCTGATCGCTTTCCTCAAGGCCAATCCGGACAAGCTCAGCTACGCCTCCTCCGGCGTCGGCCAGAGCCCGCACCTCACCGGCGCCTGGTTCCTCCAGCTCACCGGGCTGAAGATGACGCACATCCCGTTCCGCGGCGCGGGCCCCGCGCTCCAGGCTGCGCTCGCCGGCGACATCCAGGTCCTGTTCGACAATCTCTATCCGAGCCTTCCGCAGGTGCAGAACGGCACGCTCAACGGCCTCTGCGTCACCACGACCGAGCGCAGCGACCTCGCACTGAACCTGCCGACCATGCGCGAGAGCGCGCCGGAGCTTGCGAATTTCGACATCTCGTCGTGGTTCTCAGTATTCCTGCCGAAAGGCGTCCCCGCTCCGGTGCTCGACGCGCTCAATCTTCAAGTGAAGGCAATGCTTGAGCGCGAGGACATGAAGAAGCAGATCGTCGCCATGGGTGCCCGCGCCGACTACGGCACGCCACAGCAGTTTTCCGACTTCGTGGACGCCGAGACGAAGAAGTTCGCCGGCATCATCGAGAAGGAAGGCTTGCAGATGGATGTGCAGTAGCCTGCCCTTCGTGCGGCGCAGGGGACTTGAACCAGTTGAAGGCGAAGAGGACGGCCGCCGCCAGCGCGACCGCCAACATTGTGCGAGGCCCGGATTGCCGGGCGCCTCTTTGCGCCTTGCCGCAAGTCGGACAGACGGTGTCGGCCGCCAACATGTCGCAGCCGCACCGCATACATTTGGTCGTCTCGAACGTCATGGCGACGCTCCCCTGTAAAACAGACAACAAAAAACCCGCGGCTTGCACCGCGGGTTTGTCGCAGGACACGTGTCCCAGGTTCAGTGTGCCAGGATCGCCAGCAGCAGCAGGGCCACGATGTTGGTGATCTTGATCATCGGGTTCACGGCAGGACCGGCGGTGTCCTTGTAGGGATCACCGACGGTGTCACCGGTCACCGCCGACTTGTGGGCGTCACTGCCCTTGCCGCCGTAATGACCGTCCTCGATGTACTTCTTGGCATTGTCCCAGGCGCCGCCGCCCGAGGTCATGGAGATTGCGACGAACAGGCCCGTCACGATCACGCCGAGCAGCATCGCGCCCACCGCCGAGAATGCCGCCGACTTGCCGGCCGCACCACCGCCCGCGATCGCGTAGATCAGGAAGTAGACGACGATCGGCGACAGCACCGGCAGCAGCGAGGGGATGATCATCTCCTTGATCGCCGCCTTGGTCAGCAAGTCGACCGCCTTGCCGTAATCCGGCTTGTCGGTGCCCTGCATGATGCCCGGCTTCTCGCGGAACTGCCGGCGCACCTCCTCGACGATCGCGCTCGCCGCGCGGCCGACCGCGGTCATGCCCATCGCGCCGAACAGATACGGCAAGAGGCCACCGAACAACAGGCCGACAACCACGTAGGGGTTGTTGAGCGAGAAGTCTGGATTGACGCCGGCGAAATAGGTGTGGTGCGCGGAATCCGCAATGAAGAACTTGAGGTCCTGATTGTAGGCCGCGAACAGCACCAGAGCACCGAGACCGGCGGAGCCGATCGCGTAGCCCTTGGTCACCGCCTTGGTGGTGTTGCCGACCGCGTCGAGCGCATCGGTCGACTTGCGCACCTCTTTCGGCAGTCCCGCCATTTCGGCGATGCCGCCGGCGTTGTCGGTCACCGGGCCGAACGCATCGAGCGCGACGACCATGCCGGCAAGTGCGAGCATGGTGGCGGTCGCGATCGCGATGCCGAACAGGCCGGCCAGGCTGTAGGTGACGAGGATGCCGGCGATGATGACGAGTGCGGGCAGCGCGGTCGACTCCATCGAGATCGCAAGGCCCTGGATCACGTTGGTGCCGTGGCCGGTCACCGACGCGGCCGCGATCGATTTCACCGGACGATAATCGGTGCCGGTGTAGTACTCGGTGATCCAGATGATCAGCGCGGTGACGACGAGGCCGACGATTCCGCATTCGAACAGCGACATGCCGGTATATTCGACGCCGTCGAGCTTGCCGAAGCCGATCAGGGTGTAGATCACCCCTGCGATGCCGACCAGCGACAGGACGCCGGTGGCGATCAGGCCCTTATAGAGCGCGCCCATGATCGACTGGCTCGGCCCGAGCTTCACGAAGAAGGTGCCGATGATCGAGGTGATGATGCAGATGCCGCCGATGGCGAGCGGCAACGTCATCATGTTCATGAGGATCGGCGTCTTGGCGAAGAAGATCGCCGCGAGCACCATGGTGGCGACAGCGGTCACCGCATAGGTCTCGAACAGGTCAGCGGCCATACCGGCGCAGTCACCGACGTTGTCACCGACGTTGTCGGCAATGGTCGCCGGGTTGCGCGGATCATCCTCCGGGATGCCGGCCTCGACCTTGCCGACGAGGTCGCCGCCGACGTCCGCACCCTTGGTGAAGATGCCGCCGCCGAGACGGGCGAAGATCGAGATCAGCGAGGCGCCAAAGCCGAGCGCCACCATGGCGTCGACCACGGTGCGGCTGTCAGGCGCAAGCTTCAGCGAAAAGACCAGGAAGCCGAAGTAGAGCGTCACGCCAAGCAGCGCGAGACCGGCGACCAGCATGCCGGTGATGGCACCCGCCTTGAAGGCGAGCTCGAGACCGCCGGCCAGCGATGTCGTCGCGGCCTGGGCGGTACGCACATTGGCGCGAACCGAGACGTTCATGCCGATGAAGCCGGTCGCCCCCGACAGGATGGCGCCGATGGCAAAACCGATCGCGACGTAGATCCCGAGGAAATAGACGAGCAGCACGAAGATGACGATGCCGACGATACCGATCGTGGTGTACTGGCGCCGCAGGTAGGCCTGTGCGCCTTCGCGCACCGCCGCTGCGATCTCCTGCATGCGCGGAGACCCCGCATCCGCACTCAAAACCGAAGACGTCGCCCAGATCGCGTAGACGACGGAAAGCACTCCGCAGAGCACAATCAACCATAATGCTGTCATGTGATTTTTTGCCTCAGATCCTTGATGTACGTACCCCCGGCGCCTTTGTTTTTCCGTTGTGCGGTGCGGCGCCTTTATGTTGAACAGGGCCGCCCCTTGCCCGAAGGGGCGGCCCTAGTCGGCCACAAGCTTGCCAAAATCAGAATGCGGGTGCAACGCCGTAAGCGGCCGAAAAGGCCGATCTCGGCAGGTATTTAGGCTATGGGCAGGATCGTCGCGTCGTCCCGGGAAATGGCCCCGGAACTGTCCGTCAACGGACACCGCTCGCCTAGGCCGCCGATCTGACGGGATGTCGAGACGTCGACGCGACCTCGATGATCTGACCGTCCGGCATCGTTCGCGTGGTCGCGACCTTGATCTCGTAGACCCCTCCGCCGGGACCGGACTCGGTCCGCACCGTGATCACCTGTTCGGGGGTCACCGGGCCGAGCGGTACATCCTGCTCGGGCAAAACGAGGGTCGCCAGCTTATTGACGAAAACGACAACATACATGCCTTTCGGCATGTTCTTCTTGGACCATTGTCGCAGGTGGTCGTGATACGGCTGCCGGCTCCAGGCCGACGGCAGGCCCGGGTCAACCTGGACCTGGATGTTCAGAGTGACCGGATGGATGGTAACCACCATCTTCGCCTGATCCGGCTTCCACTGCGCCGGCATGGCCGCATCGGTCCGCCAGAGGCAATTGAAGGCGGCGCACTGGCCCGGGAGGTTGTCGTGAATCTTGCAACCCCGGCCCGGCTTGCATTGCCCGCACCACTTGCCCGCGGCCTTATTGATCTCGGGAACGTTGTAGACCTTGCAGCACAGCGTGCAGCTTCCGCATTCCCTTCCGGGAACAGGTTGCAGCTCACTCGCGCTTGAAGCCGCCGTCATCCGAATCGAATCCGTCAGTTGCGATTGCCGATATTACCCGGCAATGGCGCAAAAGCCGAGGGACCCGCCGCGGATCAGAAATGACTGTAGGACAAGCGCCGCAGCGCGATCTGGCTGCCTTGCGCGTCCAACCATCGCGGCGACTCGCTGCCGGCAATGATGGTGCCGATCGTCGTGACGGCAATACCCACCCGTTCCGTCTCCCGCGCGAACTCGGCGCAGCGCGCCTCCGGAACCGCGCACAGGACTTCGTAGTCGTCTCCTCCGGACACGAGCTTTTCGAGGCCGACGGTTGCGAGCGCGGCCGTGGCTGCCGGCGATAGCGGAACGTGGTGCGCCTCGATCACCGCACTGACGCCTGAAGCCGCGCAGAGTTTTGCGAGGTCTCCGGCCAGGCCATCGGACACGTCCATCGCGGCGCTGGCGTGATCCCGCACCACGTCCGCCAGCGCGTTGCGCGGCTGTGGAACGCGATAGCGACCGACCAAGTAGTCCAGCGCGGTGCGATCCTGTGCGAGCGCCGCGGCCACCGCGCCGCCAGTGAGCACGTCGAGGCCGAGGGCGGCGTCGCCAATTGTCCCCGTCACCAGGATACGGTCGCCCGGCTTTGCGCCGGTGCGGCCGACCATCCGCCCCCGCGGCACACGGCCGAAAGCGGTGATCGAAATCATCTGCGGCCCCGGCGTCGACACCGTGTCGCCGCCGAGCAGCGGACAGGCGAAGGTTTTCGCGTCATCGCCGAGCGCGTCCGCGAACGGCCTGAGCCAGGCGTCTTCCTTGCTGCGCAGCGCCAGTGTCAGCACAAAGCCGGCCGGCCGCGCGCCCTTCGCGGCAAGATCGGACAGGTTCACCCGCAGCGCCTTGCGCGCGATGGTGTCGGGAGGATCGGTGGCAAGGTAGTGCACGCCCTCGACCACGGCGTCGGTGGTGACGACGATGTCCTCGCCAGATGAGCTCAGGACGGCGGCGTCGTCGACCAGCCCCAACGCGCCGGGGTCAGTCGCCAGCGGCTTGAAATAGCGCGCGATCACGGAGTCTTCGCCGGAGGGATTGTGCGAGGTCGTCATCGATGTCTGCCCCAACCACCGGCGTCATCGCCCGGCTTGACCGGGCGATCCAGTACGCCGAGACGCCGGATATTTATTACCGCTGCCGCGGAGTACTGGATCACCCGCTTTCGCGGGTGATGACAACGGAATGTGTAACTACCCCCGCCCGAACTCGTCGCCGCGAAACTGGCGGCCGATCTGGTCGAGCACCGCGTTCACCATGCCGGTCTCCTCGCGATCGACGAAGGCATTGGCGACGTCGACATATTCGGACACGACGACGCGGCCGGGCACGTCCTTGCGGTGCTCCAATTCGTAGGCCCCTGCCCGCAGCACCGCGCGCAGGATCGCCTCGATCCGCTTCAGCGGCCAGCCCTTCGACAGCGCCTCGTCGATCAGCGGATCGAGCTTCTTCTGGTCGCGCACGACGCCGGAGACGACGTCGCGGAAGAAGGCGGCTTCCGCCGGCAGATATGTGTCGCCCTCAACCTCGTTGCCGAGCCAGTGGCTCTCGAACTCGGCAAAGATGTCGTTGATGCCGGCGCCGGCGATATCCATTTGGTACAGCGCCTGCACGGCCGCGAGCCGCGCAGCACCGCGCCGGTTCGCTTTCTTCTCAGTGCCAGCCGGCGGCTTTTTGCTGTTGTCGGCCATGATCAAGCCCGCGCCAGCCGGCGTTTTATGCGTAGCATCGCAATCGCGGCGCGCGCGGCATCGCCGCCCTTGTTGAGCTCGCTGGCGCGCGCCCGCGCCCAGGCCTGCGCCTCGGTGTTGACGGTCAGGATGCCGTTGCCGAGCGGCAGCTTTCGCGCGACCGCAAGATCCATCAGCGCGCGGGAGGATTCCTGCGAGACGATCTCGAAATGGATGGTGTCGCCGCGGATCACGCAGCCGAGCGCGATTGCTGCGTCATAAGGCTTGCCGTTGGCGGCGGCCGCATCGACCGCGATCGCGATCGCCGCAGGAATCTCCAGCGCGCCGGGAACCGTGATGACGTCATGGGTCAGGCCGGCCGCCTTCAGCTCGGCCACCGCGCCTTCGAGCATCGCGTCCTGGAGATCGTCATAGAACCGCGCTTCGACAATCAGCGCGCGCGCGCCGGAAATGTCGGTCTGGTCCTTTAGGGGTGCGCGCCGCGCGTCAGCCATAGTCAAATCCGTTTTACAGAGGTCGGCGTTATGTAGTCGCAGCGAGGGGGTAAGCCAAGCACGAATGCTAGAGAGATCGTCATTCCGGGCGAGAAGCCAGCCCGGCATGACGGCTACGCCGTCACTTCATTTCCGTCAGCCGCGCCGCGTAGCGGGCCATCAAATCGACCTCGATATTGATCTCGGTCCCCGCTTTCCAGCCGCCGATCGTCGTGACCGTCAGCGTGTGCGGGATGATCAGCACCGAAAAGGTTACATCCTTGACCGTATTAACCGTCAGCGACACGCCGTCGAGCGTGATCGAGCCCTTGGTGGCGATGAAGCGCGCCAGCTCCCGCGCCGTAGAGAGCTCGAACCGCGCCATGTCAGGCAGGTCCTCGCGGCTAACGATGGTCGCGATCCCGTCGGCATGGCCGGCGACGATGTGGCCGCCGAGCTCGTCGCCGATCTTCAGCGCGCGCTCGAGGTTGAGTTTCGTGCCGACCTTCCAATGCTTCGCGGTGGTCAGCGCCAGCGTCTCGGCGGCAGCGTCGACATCGAACCAGGTCTTTTGAGAGGAGTCCTTGCTGCCTTCAACGCCGGAGGCGACGACGGTCAGGCAGACGCCGTTGCAGGCAATCGAGGCACCATCAGCAATGGTGGTCTGATCATAGCGGCAGGCGATGCGCAGGCGATGCAGCTGCCCCTGCGCCACAGGCGTCAGGCTGACGATCTCGCCGATATCGGTGACAATGCCGGTGAACATGTTAGGCGCGCTCGTAGATGGTGAGAGTATCCTTGTCGAATGTTTCGCTAGCATGAACCTTGAACGCCTGCGACTGCGTGATTTTCGACAGGGG
Organism: Bradyrhizobium sp. LTSP857; assembly: GCF_000938285.1. Classification (NCBI taxonomy): domain Bacteria; kingdom Pseudomonadati; phylum Pseudomonadota; class Alphaproteobacteria; order Hyphomicrobiales; family Nitrobacteraceae; genus Bradyrhizobium; species Bradyrhizobium sp. LTSP857. The sequence goes on from NZ_JYMS01000049.1 coordinate 28,433, forward strand.
CAATGCATCGAGCGCATCGACCCCTTCGGCGCCGACCGCTTCCGCGCCGCGGAACAGCCAGATCTCGTCGACGAGGTCGGCGGCGACGAACGATGCCGCAACACGGCTGCCGCCCTCGACCATCAACCGCGTGATGCCCTTCTCGGCCAGCGCATGCAGCACGGCCGGAAGATCGAGCCCGGAGGCGCTCCCTGGCGGTACGCGGATGATCTGCGTGCCAGCAGCGCCAAGCCGCGTCGCCGCCGCGGCTTCCGCAAGCTCCGAGCCGATCGCCCAGAGCGGCGTCTCACGCGCGGAACGCACGAGCCGGCTCGATGCCGGAATGCGCAGGCTCTGGTCGAGTACCACGCGCACCGGCGAGCGCGCCGCCATGCCCGGCAGGCGGCAGGTGAGAAGCGGGTCGTCCGCCAGCACCGTGCCGATACCGACCAAAATGGCGTCGCTCGAGGCGCGCAACAGATGCACGCGGTTACGCGCGGCTTCGCCGGTGATCGCGACGGGCTTACCGCCGGCCGCGCCGATCTTGCCGTCGGGCGAGACCGCGAGCTTCAAGATCACGTGCGGGTGCTTGTCACGGATGCGGCGGAAATGCCCGGCATGGTCGAACGCGGCCTCGGCAGCGCACAGGCCGACATCCACCGTGATACCGGCCGCGCGCAAGCGCGCATGGCCCTGCCCGGCGACTTCCGGATTGGGATCCTCGATCGCCGCCACCACCCGCTTAATGCCGGCCGCGATCACCGCGTCGGCGCAAGGCGGCGACTTGCCGAAATGCGAGCACGGCTCGAGCGTGACGTAGAGCGTGGCGCCGCGCGCCGCCTCGCCCGCGCGCCGCAGCGCCTCGGGCTCGGCATGCGGTCGACCGCCGGGTTGGGTCCAGCCGCGACCGACGATCACCCCGTCCTTGACGATGACGGCGCCCACCGCCGGGTTCGGCCAGGTGCGCCCCTGCCCGCGCTTCCCCAACGCCAGCGCAAGCTCCATGAAGCGTCGATCGGCGTCCTTAGAGTCGCGGGCCTTCTGCGCAAATTGATCTTCCAGGATGCGGAAGATCATTTGCGTACCGTTGCAAGCCGCGCTTCCTCCTCACCGGAGAGCTCGCCGAGCACATCGGCGAAGTCCTTGGCCTCACGGAAATTGCGATAGACGGACGCGAAGCGCACATAGGCGACGTCGTCGAGCGTGCGCAGATGCTCCATCACGGTCTCGCCGATCACCTCGGAGGAGATCTCGGCCTCGCCGCCGGTCTCGAGCTCGCGCACGATGGTGGACACCATCTTCTCCACGCGCTCCGGTTCGACCGGACGCTTGCGCAAGCTGATCGACACCGAGCGCATCAGCTTGTCGCGGTCGAACGGCACGCGGCGGCCGTTGCGCTTGATCACGGTGAGTTCGCGCAGCTGCACGCGCTCGAAGGTGGTGAAGCGGAAATTACAGGCGACGCACACGCGCCGCCTGCGGATCACGGAAGAGTCCTCGGTCGGACGCGAGTCCTTTACCTGCGTATCGAGACTGTTGCAGTTCGGGCAGCGCATCCGTTTACCTTGACCAGTTCACTTACCAGTTTACTTGGACCTTACTGATAGATCGGGAACCGGTCTGTGAGCGCCTTGACCCGTTCCTTGATCGCGGCTTCCACCAGCGGCGCCTTGCCGTCGGATGACTGCGCGATCGCATTCAGGACCTCGGCGATCATGCCGCCGACCTGCTGGAATTCGGCGACGCCGAAGCCGCGGGTGGTCGCAGCCGGCGTGCCCAGCCGAATCCCCGAGGTGACGAACGGCGACTCGGGATCGAACGGAATACCGTTCTTGTTGCAGGTGATGGCGGCGCGGACCAGCGCCTTCTCCGACGCGTTGCCCTTCAGGCCCTTCGGCCTGAGGTCGACCAGCATCAGATGGTTGTCGGTGCCGCCGGAGACAATATCGAACCCGTGGCTCTTCAGCGTCTCGGCGAGCGCCTTGGCGTTCTCGACGACGTTCTTCGCATAGACTTTGAAGTCCGGCCGCAGCGCCTCGCCGAAGGCGACAGCCTTGGCCGCGATCACATGCATCAGCGGGCCGCCCTGAAGCCCCGGGAAGATCGCCGAGTTGAGCTTCTTGGTCAGCGTCTCGTCATTCCACAGCATCAGGCCGCCGCGCGGGCCGCGCAGCGATTTGTGCGTCGTGGTCGTGGTGACATGCGCATACGGCACCGGCGAAGCATGCACGCCGCCGGCGACGAGGCCGGCAAAGTGCGCCATGTCGACCAGCAGATACGCGCCGACCGAATCCGCGATCTCGCGGAAACGCTTGAAATCCCAGGCGCGCGAATAGGCCGAGCCGCCGGCAATGATCAGCTTCGGCTTGACCTCTTCGGCCTGCTTGGCCACCGCATCCATGTCGATGAGCTGATCCTCGCGGCGCACGGTGTAGTGCGCGGCCTTGAACCATTTGCCGCTCATGTTGACGGGCGAGCCATGGGTGAGATGGCCGCCGGCCGAAAGATCGAGACCCATGAAGGTGTCGCCCGGCTGGAGCAGTGCCAGAAACACCGCCTGATTCATCTGGCTGCCGGAGTTCGGCTGCACGTTGGCGAACTTCGCGCCGAACAGCTTCTTGGCGCGATCGATCGCGAGATTCTCGGCGACGTCGACCCACTCACAACCGCCGTAGTAGCGCGCGCCCGGATAACCTTCCGCGTATTTGTTGGTCATCACCGAACCCTGTGCTTCCAGCACGGCACGGCTGACGATGTTCTCGGAGGCGATCAGCTCGACCTCATGGCGCTGCCGGCCGAGCTCGCCCTTGATGGCGGCGGCGATTTCCGGGTCGGCCTGGTCGAGCGGAGCGGTGAAAAACGAATCGGGCGCGGAGGCGGTTTTGGCGAAGGTCATCTTGCGAATATCTCCACCGCCGCAGCCTTTTGGCGGGCTACGGGCGGGTCTGGTGTGGTGATCGGAGCGGCGACCGCGATCTACCACATCACCCGCCCCCGGCCAAGTAGTTGCGGGTCAGGCCTGATATTTATGCAAGATATGGTGGGGATTGAAGGATACGGGCGACCCGCGCATTCGCTTGAGCCGTCCGGTCTCGCCTTGTCCAGGAAGGGCCGATTTGGACCTTAATGCCGGGGCGGAGCCGGCCGATGGTGGCCAGCCGCTCTCTACCGCCTGCGGTTCTAAAGCCCGGTATAGCCCGCCTTGACCGGGTCCACGGTGCCGTCCAGCTGGCGCAGATAGGTCAAGCCGCACACCGTCAACCTGTGGGTGTCTTTCTCGCCGGCTTCCATCAGGGTGTTCAGGTAGTTCGTCACCTTGGCCCGCGCCTCTGCGCTCGCCGCGGACGTACGGTTGGCGAGCAAATCATAGGTTTGCATGATGCGGTCGATAGCGGCTTCCATAGCACCCTCTGGTTCTCTGAGATTTTGGGAGTTTTGATCAGGCAACCGCTCGGACCTCGGCTTGCGCCTCGAACCTGGTGATGGCCTTGTTGGCCAGCCTGATCTTGTTGAATTCACCGTGCTGGAGCAGCTTGATGATGATCTCGAGCAGGCGCTCATTGGTGACGAGCGTGTCAGGGATCGCGCCGGAGCGGCGAAGATAGTTCGCGGCGATGGCGTAGGCATCGCTCACGAGCTCGACGTTCATAGCCTGCAACCCGCGTTCGATCAGCATCGCATCCTCCGATCCGGAGACATAACCGCGAGGCCGGGAACTGGTTCCGCCAGATCGTCTCATTTTTTTCGCAACCGCGAAATGACAAAACGCACCGGTCCGGGCAGAGCCCGACCGATGCGCTTGGGGAAGTGAGGCACGTTCGCGAGGCTCGCCGGTCTTGTTGGGCCGGCTTGGCCTTCGTCCTTCTTAAAAACTCAGAGCCGATACAGGATCTGGTCGGTCCAGAACCGCTCGAGGCGGTGCAGCGACTTGTTCAGGGTCGAGAACTCCTCGCCCGAGATGCCGCCGACCTGTTCCACGGTCTTGACGTGCTTCTGGTAGAGGGAGTCGACGATGCGGCGGACTTCCTGGCCCTGCGGGGTCAGGCGGATGCGCACCGAGCGGCGATCAACGCGCGAGCGCTGATGATCGAGGAAGCCGAGCTCGACGAGCTTCTTCAGATTGTAGGAGACGTTGGAGCCGAGATAGTAACCGCGCGTGCGCAGCTCGCCCGCGGTCAGCTCCTTGTCGCCGATGTTATAGAGCAGGAGCGCCTGCACCGAATTGATGTCGGCGCGACCACGACGATCGAACTCGTCCTTGATCACGTCGAGGAGACGGCGATGCAGCCGCTCCACCAGAGTCAAGGCTTCCAGATAGAGCGTCTGCACCGAGCCCTGCTGGCCGGAGACGCGTTCCGCGGTATCTGCCGCAGTTGCGACGGCTTTCATCATGACACTTCCCCTGTTGTCGTTTTTATCGACACTTATTCGACGAAACTTGTGTCCCGTCTGATAGGTGCAACTTAAGGGGAGGCGTTTGAAGATCGGCTTAAATAAGAGAATAAAGAGATCATGAATTTAAGACAGTGAATTGCGCATTAAGCCTGTGCCACAAGCACTTTTCGCAACCCTCTGTTGACCGTGGCAAGGTCCTGTTCACCCTCCGTCCGCCCATTCTGTCGCATTCCAGAACAGCGGCGCCCCGTTTCGAAACGCGCGCGTAACAGCTGTGGCGGATCGCGCTAGGTCAATGAAAAGTTACCTCGAATTTTACGCAACGAGTGGTCAACCACGCGCGCGTGAAACGTCTCGTGTCCCGGAGCTGAACATCGACTATGGCGGCCGTTCGCGCGCGGCCATCCAGGCGAGCGCGAGATAGGCTGCGAGCATGAAGGCTTCCACCGCGACGACGACCAGGCTGCCGCCGTAGATGCCCGGGAACATCAGCTCGATCACCGCCATCGACACCACGGTGGTGAGCCACACCACCGCGCCCCAGGGCGTTGCCAGCCACAGGCCCACCGCTGCGACGAGCTCGATCACGGCGAAATAGATGGTCGAGGCCTGCCAGGCCATCGACTGGTTCTCGAACGCCTCGTCCTCGCCGCCGACGAAGCCCGTCACCTGCGCCCAATGGTAGAGGCCCTTGAGGATCGACAGCAGCGCCATCACCCGCAGGAACAGCACCAGTCGGCGCGTCCAGACATTGTCGTCGGACTCCGGGCGCTCCGACGAGATCGCCGCCACCGACATTGCGTTGTCTCTGGCATTGTCTCGTGCGGCGTCCCTGGCATTGGCGCTGTCGCGGGCCGCATCGCGGCTGGAGATCTCGGACATGGCCCCCTTCTGGCTGTTTCGCCCCACAAAATCAATCGGCTGCCATCCTTTGCGGCAGATCAAGCCGCGGTGACGGGAACCACGCGAACTGGTATAAGAATAATTCCAGCCGGAGGAAGAGTGATGGCGATCAAATACGGACGTCCGATCGAACTGCGCGAGGTCGCGCGCGGGACTGGTGCGGGAGCCTCCCCTGCCCTCGATCTGACCATCCGCCCGCGCCGCAACCGCAAGGCCGAATGGGCCCGGCGCATGGTGCGCGAGAACGTGCTGACCACCGACGATTTGATCTGGCCGCTGTTCCTGATCGACGGCAACAACAAGCGCGAGCAGATCGCCTCGATGCCGGGCGTCGAGCGCCTCAGCGTCGACCAGGCCGTGCGCGACGCCGAGCGCGCAATGAAGCTGACGATTCCCTGCATCGCACTGTTTCCCTACACCGACCCGTCCCTGCGCGACGAAGAGGGCTCGGAAGCCACCAACCCGAACAATCTGGTCTGCCAGGCCGTGCGCGCAATCAAGAAGGAGTTTCCCGATCTCGGCATACTCTGCGATGTCGCGCTCGATCCCTTCACCAGCCACGGCCATGATGGCCTGATCACTGACGGCAAGATCTTGAACGACGAGACGGTCGCCGTGCTGGTACGCCAGGCTCTGGTGCAAGCCGAGGCCGGCTGCGACATCATCGCGCCCTCCGACATGATGGACGGCCGCGTCGCCGCGATCCGCGAGGGGCTCGACCACGCCGGCCTGCTCGACGTGCAGATCATGGCCTATGCGGCAAAATACGCCTCAGCCTTCTACGGCCCGTTCCGCGACGCCATCGGCTCGGCCAAGACGCTGACCGGCGACAAGCGCACCTACCAGATGGACAGCGCCAACACCGACGAGGCGCTGCGCGAAGTCGAGCTCGACATCGCCGAGGGCGCCGACATGGTGATGGTGAAACCCGGCATGCCCTATCTCGACGTGGTCCGGCGCGTGAAAGACACGTTTGCGATGCCGACCTTCGCCTACCAGGTCTCCGGCGAATACGCGATGATCGCGGCTGCGGCCAACAACGGCTGGCTCGACGGCGAGCGCGCGATGATGGAAAGCCTGCTCGCCTTCAAGCGCGCCGGCGCCGACGGCGTGCTCAGCTATTTTGCGCCGAAGGCGGCGGAGAAGCTGCGGGCGCAGGGGTAGGCCCCAACGTCGTCCCGGCGCAGGCCGGGACCCATACCGCGTGATCTGTCGACGGCGCGCGGTAGCCGTACCGATGAAGAAATCACTGTAAGTCTTCGCCAAACTCCTCCCTGGGGTTATGGGTCCCGGCCTGCGCCGGGACGACATTGTGGATGTGGCGCGAGCATCGCCGCCCGACCCCCGCCCCCGAATCGCCGGAATATTTCGGCTTGTTAATCCCAGCGCGCCCTTGGCACGGGGATGACATGTTCCCATGTCCTGCCACGGGAGTTTTCCCTGGGAGGACGGACAATGTCGTATTCGGACTCGGGCAATTCAGGCGGCCAGTCGGGCGCCTGGCGCAGTGACGGCGCGGCTCATGCGTACGATCCCTATCTGCATCCGGAACTGTTCCGCGGCGTGGCGACGAGGCGGGTGTTCGCATTCCTGATCGACATGGTCGTGATCTCCGTTCCCGTCATCCTCGGCTACCTCTTCATCGCCGTGTTCGGCGTGGTCACGCTCGGCCTCGGCTGGGCCCTGTTCTGGCTGGCCTGGCCGGCCTCCGTGGTCTGGGCCATCGTCTATTACGGCGCTTGCATCGGCGGTCCCTCGTCGGCGACGATCGGGATGCGGGTGATGGACCTCGAATTGCGCACCTGGTACGGCGCACCCGGCTATTTCGTGCTCGGCGCCACCCATGCCGTGCTGTTCTGGGTGACGGTGTCGTTCCTTTCCCCCTTCGTCGTCCTGGTCGGCCTGTTCAACGGTCGTCGGCGCCTGCTGCATGATTTCGTGCTGGGAACAGTCCTGATCAACAACTCCGTCCGTACGCCCGTGCCTCAAGCCACCAGAACCTATTGATCAAGAACCTATCAACCAGGACCGACTAAGCTGTCTGATCTGACCTGCTGAGCAGACCAATTGACCGGGGGCTTTCGTAGCGCGATGCTGATACTCAGTTCGGAGGCCCACGACGTCCCTTGACCCAGCACTCGCGAGACACCCCCCAATTTTACCTCACGGCGCCCTCGCCCTGCCCCTATTTGCCGGGCCGGCATGAGCGCAAGGTGTTTACGCACCTCGTGGGTGAGCGTGCCGGCGACCTCAATGACCTCCTGACCCATGGCGGCTTCCGCCGCAGCCAGTCGATCGCCTACCGGCCGGCCTGCGACCAGTGCCGCGCCTGCGTCTCGGTCCGGGTGGTCGCCAACGAGTTCCGCCCCTCCCGCAACTTCCGCAAGGTGATGGCGCGCAATTCCGACATCATCGGCGAGCAGCGCAGCGCGGTGCCGACCTCCGAGCAATATTCGGTGTTCCGCGCCTATCTCGACTCCCGCCACCGCCACGGCGGCATGGCCGACATGACCGTGCTCGACTACGCCATGATGGTCGAGGACAGCCATGTCGAGACCCGCATCATCGAATACCGCAAGCGCGGTCCCGACAGCGGCATCACCGGCCGCGGCGAAGAGCTGATCGCGGTGGCGCTGACCGACGTGCTCAGCGACGGCCTGTCGATGGTCTATTCGTTCTTCGAGCCGGGCCAGGTCAGCCGCTCGATGGGGACCTTCATGATCCTCGACCACATCGCCCGCGCCCGCCGGCAAGGCCTGCCCTACGTCTATCTCGGCTACTGGATCGAGGGCTCCAAGAAGATGGACTACAAGGCCCGTTTTCTGCCGCAGCAGCGCTTGGCACCGTCAGGCTGGCTGCGCATCGATGCGCAGGGGGATGCCGCGTCCGAGCCGCAGGATTAGTTCTCTCGTCATGCCCCGCGAAGGCGGGCGCCTAAGGTTCAAAACAATCGTCTCTGGAATACTGGGTCGTCCGGTCAAGCCGGACGACGACAGCTGTGGTGCCCTCACCCGAACAGCGTATCCACCAGCAGCTTTACGTTCAAAACCACGATCACGCCCGCGACGATCCATGCGATCGCGGCGACCCAAACCGGAATCGCGAACTGACCCATCTTGCGGCGGTCGGAGACGAAGCGGACCAGCGGGATCACTGCGAAGGGCAGCTGCATCGACAGCACGACCTGGCTGAACACCAGCAGATCCGCGGTACCGCGCTCGCCATAGATCGCCGTGACGATGATCACCGGAACGATGGCGATGCCGCGCGTGAGCAGGCGGCGTGCCCAGCTCGGCAGGCGCAAATCGAGAAAGCCTTCCATCACGATCTGGCCGGCGAGGGTCGCCGTGACAGTCGAGTTCAGGCCCGAGGCGAGCAGCGCAATCGCAAACAGCGTCGAGGCGACGCCGAGGCCGAGCAGCGGCGAGAGCAACTCGAACGCCTGGCCGATCTCGGCGACGTCCGAGTGTCCGCTCTTGTGGAAGGTCGCGGCTGCGACCACGAGGATGGCCGCGTTGATGAACAGCGCCAGCATCAGCGCGATGGTCGAGTCCGTCGTCGCCCATTTGATCGCGTCGCGCCGGCCGGTGTCGTTGCGCTCATAGGCGCGCGTCTGCACGATCGATGAGTGCAGATAGAGATTATGCGGCATCACTGTCGCGCCGATGATGCCGATCGCGATGTAGAGCATCTCGGGATTGGTGACGATCTCGCTCTTCGGCATGAAGCCGTGCAGGACGTCCGCCACCGGCGGCGCCGCAGCGACGATCTGGACCGCGAAGCAGACCGCGATCACCGCAAGCAGCGCCATCACGAAAGCTTCGAGGAAACGGAAGCCGCGGTTCATCAGGAGCAGCAGCAGGAAGGCATCCAGTGCAGCAAGCAGCGCGCCGCCAATCAGGGGAATGCCGAACAACAGCTTGAGCGCGATCGCGGTGCCGATGACCTCGGCGAGATCGCAGGCGATGATCGCCGCCTCGCAGGCGAGCCACAGCACGAAGTTCGTTGCAGGCGAATAGGTCGCGCGGCAGGCCTGCGCGAGGTCACGGTCCGTGACGATGCCGAGCCGTGCTGCCAGCGCCTGCAACAGGATCGCCATCAAATTCGAGAGCAGAATGACCGAGAGCAGCGTGTAGCCAAACTTCGATCCGCCGGCGAGATCGGTCGCCCAATTGCCGGGGTCCATGTAGCCGACCGAGACCAGATAGCCCGGGCCGACGAAGGCGAGCAGCCGGCGCCACCACACCCCCGCCGTTGGGACTGCGACGGAGGCATTCACCTCGGCCAGGCTCTTGATCGTCGGCGCGTCGGTGCGCCAGCCGGCGGCGGTTTGGGTCAGTTCGGGAGATCGGGCATCCATGCTGGCACAATACCGGAGTCGAGTCTTATTGCAACTCATTTGCAACTGCATCTAGCCGCATCGGTTCCCGTCGCGGCCCGGTTCTGCCCAGCCCTGTCGGGAAGCGGGTGGGTTTGGCCGTCCCCGGAGGCGGATACTGGCGCGAATTCGACTTTGCAGGAAATGAGCCATGTCAACGACGCCCCGCCTCCCCGATACGTTCAATCGCCTCGCCTGGTCCAACCTCGCGGCACAGTCGGCCGAGCAGATCGCGCTGGCCGCAGCCCCCATCGTCGCCGTACTGACGCTCGGCGTCGCCGAAGGCCAGACCGGCCTGCTACAGACCGCCCTCACCTTACCGTTCGTCCTGTTCGCCATTCCGGCCGGCCTGCTCGCCGACCGCATCTCGCGCCGCGCGCTGATGGCGGGCGCCGAAGCGCTGCGGGCCGCGGCCCTCGCGGCAATCGTGCTGCTGCTCGCGCTCGGCGCGCTCAATCTGTCGATGCTGGCGCTGCTTGGCTTTGTCGCTGTGTGCGGCACCGTCGTCTACAGCGTGGCTGCGCCGGCGCTGGTGCCCTCGCTGGTGAGCTCGGACCTGTTGCCGGCTGCCAATGCGCGGATTGAACTCGCGCGCACCATCGCCTTTGCCAGTGGCCCTGCTGTGGGCGGCGTGTTGGTCGGCTGGTGGGGCGCGAGCCCCGCCTTCGGCTTCGCCGCCGCACTTTCGGCGCTCGCCGTAGTGCTGCTCTCCGGTATCTACGAGCCGGCGCGCGCACCGACGCCGCAGCGTCATCCGTTCCAGGACATCCGTGAGGGCGCGGCGTTCGTCTTCCACCACCCGCTGCTGCGGCCCGTGTTCATCACTCAGTTCATCTTCAACACCGGATGGTTTTTGCAGATCGCGGTGTTCGTGCCCTACGCCGTGCGCCATCTCGGCCTGACGGCGGCTGGGGTCGGAACCGTGCTGACGATGTACGGCGTCGGCATGGTGATCGGCGCGCTGCTTGCCACCCGCGTGATGAAGCGCATCGCCTTCGGTACCGTGGTCGGCCTCGGCCCGGTCGCCGGCTTCGTCGCCGCGGTGGTGATGGCGTTGACGGTGCTGGTGCCATCGCCGTGGCTCGCGGCCTTAAGCTTCTTCCTGCTCGGCGTTGGGCCGATCCTGTGGGTGATCTCGACCACGACGCTGCGCCAGTCGGTGACGCCGCCGCGGCTGTTGGGGCGTGTCTCCGCCATCAACATCATGAGCTACGGCGCCCGCCCGCTCGGCTCGGCGCTCGGTGCCATCGTCGGTGGCTTCTACAGTGCGGAAGCTTGCCTCTATCTCGCGGCCGCCGTGTTCGGCGTGCAGGCGCTGGTGATCTGGCTCTCGCCTGCGGTGGCATTGGATCGGCAGCCGGACATGGTGGGGGACGGCGCGGGCGCGGCGGCGCGGTGTTAATCGCGCTCTCCGCAGTCGTCCTGGCGAAAGCCAGGACCCATTACCCCAAGGAGAAGTTGTCGCGCGAAGCTGCCAACCACGAATCTTCGCAAAACTACAGTCGGTGGTTATGGGTCCTGGCTTTCGCCAGGACGACGATGCGGGAACAGCGAGGCTAGCCCGCCAGATACCGCTCGTAACTCCCCGTCACCGGTTCGCTGCTATCGACTTCCGGATCGAGCGTGTAGAGATCCTGCGCGCGGCCGATGCCGCGCAGCGCGTAGCGGCCGGTTGAGACGAGATAGCGGCGACCGGCGGCGTCGAGGCCCTTGTAGAACTCGGCCGATGCCAGCAGCTCACGGTCAACCGAGCGGCTCATCGAGGCGATGCGGCTGACCTCATTGACGGTCGGGCCGACCACGGTGAAGTCGAGCCGGTCCTCGCTGCCGATATTTCCGTAAAAGACCTCGCCGACATGCAGGCCGATATAGGCCGACGTGATCGGCCGCCCATCGGTCGTCCGGCGCGCGTTCAGCTCGGCAACGTTCTTGCGGGACAGGTGCTCAGCGCGCAACGCGGCGCGGCGCGCGTGCGCCATGTCCTCGCCGGTGAACATCGCCAGCACGCCGTCGCCGATCAGTTTCAGCACGTCGCCGCCGGCGTCGTGGATCGCGTCGATCACGGCCTGCGCATAGTCGTTGAGGAACGGGATGATCTCGTCGGGGCCGATGCTCTCGCTGATCCCGGTCGAGCCGCGCAAATCCGAGTACCACAGCACGGCGTTGATGCGCTCGGTGACGCCACGCGAGATGCGGCCGCCCAAAACCTGTTCGGAGGCGCCGCGGCCGAGATAGACGCGGCCCAGCGTGCGCGCGATGTCGACCTGCTGCGCCGACTTGATCGCCAGCCCCAGCACAGGCACGAGGTCGCGCAGTGCGACGAGCTCCGGCTCGGAAAACCCGCTGTCGCGGCGCGTGGTCCAGCAGGAGTAGAGGCAGTCCATCAGTCCGAGCGCACCGTTCTCGCCGAAGCGATGCACGAAGGCGAGATAGTGGCGGTGGCCCTTTTCGGCGAGTTCGCCGATCTGCGAGAAATCCATCGAGGGCGCGTCGGCAAGATCGATCACCATCTCGTCCTGGCCGTGCTCGAGCAGGTGGAAGAACACCGAGCGGCGCCAACTCTTGGCCGCGTCGCCTTCGGCGGTCGAGCGGTATTCGAACAAATCGCTCTCGTTGCTGGGACGGTCGCTCCAGCGGAAGCCGCGGCCTTCGTAGATCGGGTGCAGCGTGTCGATGACGACCAGCCCGCGCGAGAGTTCCAGCCCCTCGGCGCGGCAGCGCTCGCAGAAGCCGCGGAGCAGCTCGTTTTCGGGAAGGCCCGTGAGCCCCTGGCCGGTCAGCCAGTTCATCAGCGCGAGGCGCGAGGTCAATTGCATACGCCATTATGGCGTGCATTCGTGACGAGCGAAAGGCCGCGCGCGGTCGTTGCGCAACCAAGGCTCCCGCTCGCAGCAGATCGAATATGTCGCGGACGCTGTTGACGCGCGCGCGCTGCGGGCCGCAAATGCAACCGATGACACCGCCGACCAGAAACACTGGGATATGAGCCAGCGCCAGCTTCCAATCATCCTGGCGCTCGGCACCACGCAGACCCTGGCCTGGGCCTCCAGCTATTATCTGCCGGCCCTGCTCGCCGATCCGATGGCGCGCGATCTCGGCGTCTCCTCCAACTGGATCTTTGGCGCCTTCTCGGCCTCGCTCGTGATCTCCGCGCTGCTCGGCCCGCGGATCGGACGGCAGATCGATCTCGTCGGCGGCCGGCAGGTGCTGTCGGCCTCGAGCCTGACGATTGCTGCCGGCCTCGTGCTGCTCGGCATCTCGCAATCGGTGACGGTGATGGCGATCGCCTGGCTCGTGCTCGGCCTCGGCATGGCGATGGGCCTCTACGATGCCGCCTTCGCAGCGCTTGGCCGCATCTACGGCGCCGAGGCGCGCGGCTCGATCACCGGCATTACGCTGATGGCGGGCTTTGCCTCGACCGTCGGCTGGCCGCTCACCGCCTGGGGGCTCGCCCATATCGGCTGGCGCGACACCTGTTTCGCCTGGGCCGCCGCCAACATCCTGATCGGCCTGCCCCTCAACTTCTTCATGCTGCCGGCGATCAAGGGCGCGAAGGAGGCGGCGGCGACGGCAGACAAGCCGCATTTGCCGCTCGACCGCACCATGATCCTGCTCGCCTTCGTCTTTGCCGCGGTCTGGACCGTCACCGGCGCGATGGCCGTGCATTTCCCGCGCATCCTGGAAACAATGGGCGCGACGCATGTCGAGGCGATCGCGGCCGGCGCGCTGATCGGCCCGGCGCAAGTGGTCGCGCGCATTCTTGAAGCGGGCTTTCTGAGCCGCTTCCATCCGCTGTGGTCGACGCGCCTCGCCTGCCTCACCCACCCGCTCGGCGCGGCAGTCGTCGCCATCTTCGGCGCGCCTGCCGCGAGCGCCTTCGCGCTGCTGCACGGCTCCGGCAATGGCATTTTGACGATCGCGCGCGGAACGTTGCCGCTGTCGATCTTTGGCCCAAAGGATTTCGGCTACCGCCTCGGAATCATCGGCGCGCCGGCGCGGATGGCGCAAGCGGTGGCGCCGCTGGCGTTCGGCCTGCTGATCGACGTCATGGGGGCGAAGGTGCTGATGGTCTCGTCCGCGCTCAGCCTCTCGGCGCTGGCCGCCCTGTTCTTGATCCGCGCCGAGCAGCGGTCGGATTGACCGCGCGGCAGCTTTCGCGCACAAGCGAACCATGAGCGAAGACACAAGCCCGCCCCGCACGTTCAAAGGCCTCCTGCGCTGGGCGATGACGCCGCCGCAGGCCTGGGGCGTCTATCTCCTCGCCATCATGCTGGTGTGGCTGCTCTCGTTCTATGCTGGCACGCTGAAGCCGAAGAAGACGCCGGAGGGCGGCCCGCCGCCGGTCACCGCACCGAAAAGCTAGGCCGCCTTCGTTTCGCTGGTCGCGATCCAGATGCCAGCGAACACTGCAACCAACCCGATCAGAAGATTTGGCGTGATCGGCTCGCCGATCAGCAACGCCGCCAGCAAGGTGGCCGCGATCGGATTGACCGTCATGGTATTGGCGACCCGGGTCGGCGTCGCGCGCGCCAGCGCCATGACCCAGAGGATGAAGGCGAGCGCGCCGCCGCCGACGCCGAGATAGATACCGGCGATCCACTGCGCCGTCGTGAAATGATCGAGCGCCGCAAAGCTGCCCTTCAATAGACCCACCAGCACCAGCATGCCTGCACCCGCACCCATACCGACCGTGAGAAAGCCGAGGGGGCTCGAGCGCTGCATCAGCGAACGCGACAGCACGTTGTAGAACGCCATGCAGAACACCGCGCCGGCCATGATGAGCTCGCCGCGCCATGCGCCGGGCGGGCTCTGCGCCAGGCCCGCCGCCAGCGCTGCCGCCACGCCGAGCATGGCTATGCCGACGCCAATAATCTTGCGCGTCGTCAGCCGCTCGACGCCGAGCAGCGCGCCGACCACCATGGTGTGGAGCGGCAACGTCGCCAGCGCGAGACTGGCGCGCGCGGCGGTCGTGTAAGACACCGCGATGTTGTAGAGGATAAAAAACAGCCCGAAGAAGCAGATGCCGAGCAGCATCACGGCCGGCCAGTCGGACCGCTGCGGCCAGCGCACGCGGAGCAGCAGTGCGCAAGGCAACAGACAGAGGAAACCGATCCCCCAGCGCAGGATCGCAAGCAGCACAGGATCGGCGCCGCCGACGAGATAGCGCGTGATCGCCGCGGCGGTGCCGCCGAGGCTGCTCGATGCCAGCGCGATCGCAACCCCGATCCACTCCCCCACAATCGTCTCCTGTCGCGGAGCCTGTTGCGGGCGCCTAGCACGCTCCTGCTGCCACCGTAGTGGCAACAGGGGCGTCTCGGAAAGCTAGTCGTAAAACTCCGGCGACATCTTCTGGCTGTCGCGCTGGGCCTTGTCGTGGTTGATCCAGAGCTGCCCCTTCGCCTTGTCGAGCGTGTCGGCGATCTTCTGCATCGAGGCCGCGCTCTGCTCCTTGTTGGCGTTCATGCTGGGGACGCGGCGGTTGTCCCAGTTGTCCTTGAAATGAACGGCATCGCCGGACAGCACGACCGCGCCGGTCTTCGGCAATTTCACCAGCAGTGATTGATGCCCCGGCGTGTGGCCGGGCGTCGACAGGATGGTCAGGCTGCCGTCGCCGAACACATCCTTGTCGCCCGACAGCAGCTCGACGGGATGCGAGGGCTTGAAGCGCGGCTCGTTGTTGGCGCCGGGCCAGTCGTATTCGGTCTTCTGCACGTAGAGGGTCGCCTGCGGGAACATCTCGACATTGCCGATATGATCGGGATGCGTATGCGAAACGCCCATCGTCTTGATGTCGGAGGGCTTGACGCCAATCTGCTCGAGCTGCGCCGCGAGCGTCTTCGGCCGGCGCCAGGTGACCGCCTTGGGGTCGGCGGGCGGAAGACCGTTCGGCATCGCAGCCACGGAATCGGCGATGCCGGTGTCCCACAGGAACCAGCCCTGTGTGTGCTTGATGAGGTAGCAGGTATCGACGAAGTCCATCGTCTTGCCCTCGTTCAGGCCCGGGGTCCAGCGCGAGATGTCTCCGGCGGTGCCCTCCCCGCAGTTCAGCACGTAGAGCTTTTCAACGCCGGTCTTCTCCGACTGTGCCACGGCGGCATGGCCGGACAGAGCGAGCACGGCGACAGCGAGAGCGAGCTTGATTCTGGGCATCATTCTTGGTCTCTCCTTGGCAAGCAATTGGGTAAGCTGCGACCGAGGATCAACCCCGGCCGCGCCGTAGAATTCCGCATCCGCCGATCACGTCAGTGCGGGCAGGTCTCGACCTCGACCGTGACGTGGCTGAGCCCCTTCAACCCGGCGAGGCGCTTCTTGTAGACGGCCGGCTGTTTCGGCTGGTCCGACACCACTGAGACCAGCACGGCGCAATGGCCGGGCCCGACCTGCCAGAGATGCAAATCGGTGACGCGGTCGTCACCGACCTCCATGCGCATGCGAATGGCGCGTTCCAGTTTCTCGTCGGCACGCACGTCGAGCAGCACCGCGCCCGAGCTCTTGACGAGACCAAACGCCCAGCTCGCGATCACAGCGCTGCCAATCAGGCCGACGGCCGGATCGGCCCAGACCCATCCCGAATACATCGCGACAAGCAGCGCGCCGATTGCCAGCACAGAGGTTGCGGCATCGGCCATGACGTGGACGTAAGCCGCGCGAAGATTGTTGTCGTGGTGATGGTGGTGATGATCATGGTCGTGATCGTCGTGATCATGATGCGCATGGCCGTGATCATGGCCATGGTGATGATCATGGCTGTCGCGCAGCAACCACGCGCTGGCGAGATTGACGCAGAGCCCGAGCGCAGCCACGGCGACGGCCTCGCCATAAACGATCGGCACCGGCGTGAACAGCCGCAGCACGCTCTCATAGGCGATCTCGACCGCGATCAATCCTAGAATGATCGCGCTGGAGAAAGCGGCAAGGTCGCCGAACTTTCCGGTTCCGAAGGTGAAATGCGCGTTCCCCAGATGCCGGCGCGCGAAGCGGTAGGCGAACGCGGCAATCCCGAGCGCCGCCGCATGCGTACCCATGTGCCAGCCGTCGGCGAGCAGCGCCATCGAGCCGAACAGCGAGCCGGCGACGATCTCGCCCACCATCATGACCAGCGTCAGGACCACGACCAGCCAGGTGCGCCGTTCGTTCTCGTCGTGCTTGTCGCCGAGAAAGGCGTGGTCGTGGGTCCATTGTTCGATGGAATGGGAATGCATCGAAATATCTCCGAAAGGTCCGGTCCGTTGACCCGCAATATAGACCTGCGGGGCCGCTGGGCAAAATCAATGAAACGAGCCGATTGACAGCCCGGCGCGATTTCGTGGTAATGAGGCTTATGGGGATTTGAGCGATCTCCCCACGAGGCGACATGCCCAAGTATCGCGTCCCGTTTGTTCTTACGAGGGCGCATCATGTCTTCCTACACAACGATATCGTCTGACAAATTGGCACGACTGATCGGCACGGCGAACGCCCCTGCCCTGATCGACGTGCGCACCGACCAGGATTTTGCCGCCGACCGGCGGCTGATTCCCGGCTCCATCAAGCTCAGCCATGACAATGTTCCGGACTGGGGCGGCGAGTTCGCCGGCCGTTCCGCGATCGTCTCCTGCCTGCGCGGCGCAAAGCTCGCGCAGGGTACCGCGGCCTGGCTCCGCCAGCTCGGCGTACAGGCCGAGACGCTGGAAGGCGGATTCGAAGGCTGGAGGGACGCAAAGCTGCCGCTGGTCGATGCTGCAAAACTGCCGCCGCGCGACGCCAAAGGCCGCACCGTCTGGGTGACGCGGGCGCGACCCAAGGTCGACCGCATCGCCTGCCCCTGGCTGATCCGCCGCTTCGTCGATCCCAACGCGGTGTTCCTGTTCGTCGCGCCCTCTGAAGTGGTCGCCGTCGGCGAACGCTTCAATGCAGCACCCTTCGACATCGAGAACGTGTTCTGGAGCCACCGCGGCGAGCTCTGCACCTTCGACGTGATGGTTGAGGAGTTCGGGATCGCCACGCCGTCCCTGCTCCGGCTGGCCACGCTGGTGCGCGGCGCCGACACCGCGCGGCCCGACCTCGCACCGGAGGCGCCCGGTCTGCTCGCGGCCTCGCTCGGGCTGTCGCGGATGTATGACGACGACCTCGAACAGCTCGAGGCCGGCATGCTGCTCTACGACGCCTTCTACCGCTGGTGCCGCGATGCCACCACCGAGACCCACAACTGGCCGACCAACAAGGTGAAGGCGTAATGGATACGCGCACTGCCCAAGGAGAAGCTGATGCCGGTCACGGCATCAGCTTCAGCGAAGCCTTCCGCGTCTGGCTCCGCGTCGCCTGCCTGAGTTTTGGCGGGCCCGCGGGCCAGATCGCGGTGATGCACCGCATCCTGGTCGAGGAGAAGAACTGGATCTCCGAAGGCCGTTTTCTGCATGCGTTGAATTATTGCATGCTGCTGCCGGGACCGGAGGCGCAACAGCTCGCGACCTATATCGGCTGGCTGATGCACCGCACCGCCGGCGGGCTGATGGCCGGCGGCCTGTTCATCCTGCCCGGCATCATCGCCATCATGGGATTGAGCTATGTCTATGCCGCCTTCGGCAATGTCAGTTTTGTCGAGGCGCTGTTCTTCGGGCTGAAGGCGGCCGTGCTCACCATCGTCCTCGAAGCCGTGGTGCGCGTCGGCAAGCGCGCGCTGAAGAACCGCATCATGATCGCTCTGGCTGCGATCGCCTTTGTCGCGATCTTCTTCTTCGCGGTCCCCTTCCCGATCATCATCATCGCCGCCGGCGTGATCGGTTATGTCGGCGCCAAACAGGGCCGTCCGGAATTTGCCCCGGCCGGTCACGGCCCTGGCGGCAGCAGCGCCGTGATCGACAGCATGCTCGGCGACGCCGTGCCCGATCACGTCCGTCCCGACACCGCACGCACGATCCGCGTCGGCGCGCTGTGGCTTGCGCTCTGGCTCGTTCCGGTGATCGTGCTGCTCCTCGCCCTCGGGCAGGCCAGCGTCTTCAGCCAGATCGCGCTGTTCTTCTCAAAGATGGCGTTGGTCACCTTCGGCGGCGCTTATGCCGTGCTGGCCTATGTCGCGCAGCAGGCGGTCGAGCACTATCATTGGTTGAAGCCGCACGAGATGCTCGACGGCCTCGGCATGGCCGAGACCACGCCGGGCCCGCTGATCATGGTGCTTCAGTTCGTGGGCTTCATGGCGGCCTATCGCGACGCGAGCGGCCTGTCGCCGATGCTCGCGGCCACGCTCGGTGGATTGCTCGCGACCTGGGTCACGTTCACGCCCTGCTTCCTCTGGATCTTCGTCGGCGGCCCCTATGTCGAACGGCTGCGCGGCAACACCGGGCTTGCCGGTGCGCTGAGTGCGATCACCGCCGCCGTCGTCGGCGTGATCCTCAACCTCTCGATCTGGTTCGCGCTGCACACGCTGTTCCGCGAGACCGCGCCGGTGCACGCATTTCCACTGAACTTCGATAGGCCGGTGCTGACCAGCGTCGACGTGCCGGCGCTCGTGCTGTCGATCGCGGCGGCGACCGCGATCTTCCGTTTCAAGCTTGGTATGATCACGGTGCTTGCGGGCAGTTGCGCGGCGGGCGTGGCGCTGCGACTGGTGGGGGTGATCTAGACGTCCTGGGCCGACGGAAGCCGCGAGAAGCGGAAATTGCAGTGGCTCGCGCCGCCAGCCAGTGTCTGCGTCCTTTCGAGGTGAATGCCGCTCGCTGCATAGGCGTCGAAATCAAGCCCACAAATGTTCGGCAGGATCTCCTTGTCGCCATGACGAGCCGCGAATTTGCAAAAGCCGCAAGCCTTGTAGTCGATGCCGAATTCGAAGTTGTCACCCGGGCCCGGCTCGACGAAATCGTAGACGAAATCTTCCGAAAACTCGTTCTGATGGCTTCTTGCAGCTTGTTCGCGCAGCAAGGTCTGGTTTTCTGACGACATGAATTGACGGCCCGAGGCGAGGCGTTCCGCTTCTGATACGGTGAGTAATTGCGCCTTGTAGGTTTCCCGCTCGATGTCGCCGATCACGGACAGCGGCACGCCGTGTCGCCGGAGCACGCGGCTGATGGCCATGAAGCCGATGAGACGCATGAAGAAATCGCTCATGCGACTTGCCGCGCCTCCGACATAGGGCATCTGGGTGAGCACGATTTCGAATTCGTCCATCACCTCCTGCCTGATCCCGTCAATATCGGTGAGATGCGCGCGCTCGCGTAAGATCGCCTCGGCAAGGTCGAGGCGATGGCGCATGGCGGCCTCCATTGCAGCGCGATGGGTCTCGTAAAAGGGATGGATGGACTTAGCCATTGGACACCTGGCACAGTTGGCCCATTGCAAGGTCGGCGAGAGCCGGGTTCATTCCGCAGCAATCGCCTCGATCTCCATCGAATCCTTCAGGCACCGCGCCGTCGGATGCCTCGGGTACCTGGCCGCTGATGAACAGCAGGCGGCGATACTGACCGAGTTCAACTCCCAAGCTGTAGCCACCGGCGGGGGCATGGACCGCTGCGGGATTGTGGTTGAGGATGTGAGCCACGTCAGTTTGCCTCCTGCTCGACGAATTCCAGCGCCAGACCATGCGTGGCGACGGGTGGGATCAGCAGCACGCCGCCGGTCATCGCGAAGCTGACGCCGTTGCTTTCCAATGCCCGCCTCGTCGCATCGAGATCGGCGACCAAAAAACGCGCAGCGGAAAAGCGCGGCGCGGAGCTGTTCGCCAGGCCCGGCAACCGGCGCGCCAGTTCGGAGGGGCCGAGCAATGTGATCCGGTTGTCGCTGTCGCCGACCGTCAGGCGGTCAGGTGCAAGCTCGGCCGGGCCTTCCATGAGGCGCTCGAGGAAATCGCGGTGTGCCGCTGGCTCCGGCGTCGACATCACGACCTCGATCACACGAAGGACGCCGTTGGCGTGTCGCTGATAATCCGGCTTCCAAAACAGTTCCGGGGGGTGACGCTGCTGGCAGGTGAAGAACGCGATCCCGGGCATGGCGGGATCGGTGGCGAAAGCCAGGGAGAATGCAACGCGTGCCGTGCCTCCATCAGGCAGCACCGCGTCGCGGCCGAAATCGAACGGTGCGTAGGCGCCGATGCGATCGGCCCTGAAGCGTGCCGCATCGGCGTGGGCGTCGGTGCTGTGCAAGACCAGCATCGACATGCCTTCGGCCCGCGTCAGAAACTCCCGGTTGTGGGCCGCGAAGCTGAAATGGCCCGGTGTCGCTGCGGGCACCAACGCCTCATCAGTGACGGCCAGCAGCTCCACGAAATTGTCGGCGAATTGCGCAAGGCGGTTGCTGGTTCCAAACGGATGCACACCGGTCGGCGTGAGGTTGAAGCCCAGTCTACGCCAATCCAGCGCAGCTCGTTCGAGATCGTGGACGCAAATGACGAGATGGTCCAGTCGGCGGGGCATGGGGTTCTCCGGATTGCGGGCTGACCGTATCCGGCAACATCGCCGCGGCGCAAAGCATGATTCCTGCGGTTCAGCGCAAGAAAATCTATTGCAAGGCCACCGGTGATCGGTGTCAAACTTGCCGTGCGATGACCTACACCCTTCCGCCACTCAACGCGCTCCGTGCCTTCGAAGCCGCTGCGCGGCATCTCAGTTTCAAGCTGGCCGCGCACGAGCTGCACGTGACGCCCGCCGCCGTGGGCCAGCAGGTGAAAGCGCTGGAGGCGCGTCTCGGCGTACCCCTGTTCGAACGGCTGCATAAGCAGCTCATCCTGACCGCGGCAGGCCAGGCCTATCTGCCCGGGATATCCGATGGTTTTCGTCGCATTGCGGATGCAACCTTGCAATTGAAACCGGCTGGTGCGGTGCTGCTGCAATTGGGGGTCCATGGCAGCTTCGACCTGCGTCGCCTCGAATTGGCGGAGTTTCGCAGCGCGCATGGGGACATCGGTTTGCGGGTGCTTCACCCCGCCGGCTTGCACGAATTGGTCGAGGGCAAGGTCGACCTGCTGATCACCCGCGGTCTCGGCCACCATCCGGGCTATCGCTGCGACCGGGTCAATGAGGGATCGAGCCCCGGTGATTGGCTGATTGCGCCTGAAGGCACCGCGGATTGTCCCGAGATCGTCAGCTTCCGCGAATGGCTGCGCGCCCTGCCGGCCGAGAAGGCGCTCGCCCACCGCCGTCCTCGCCTGGTCGGCAGCGTCGGGAGTTGAGCCGACCGTGAGAAGCGTGGGTTTAACGCGGTGGAACTACCGCATCATCATCCGCGCGATCGCTTCCCCAATCACCACAGTCGTGAAGTGAGTGTTGGCCCGGCAATCCGACGGCATGATCGAGGCGTCGGCGACGCGCAGCCCGCTGATGCCTTTCACACTGCCGTCGGGATTGACCACGCCGTCGGCGTCGTTGACGCCGGTCATGCGGCAGCTGCCGGCGGCATGCTGGATGTCGCCGGTTTCGCGGCGCAGCAGCGCGTCGAGCTCGTGATCCGGCAGGGCTGCGGCCTGCGGCAGCGTGAGATCGGTGTCGGTCAGCCTGATCCAGTCGGCAATGCCGGCCAGCGCCGGCTGCGAAGTGATCACGGCCAGCCGTTTCACCGCATCCTTCATGCGCAGCATGTCGCGGGGATCGGCCAGCATGTTCTCCTCGACAACGGGATCGATCGCGGGATCGGTCGCGGCCAATTTGAGCGTCCCACGAGAATATGCGTTGAACAGCCCGGCGCCGATCGCCCCGGGCACGCCGATGCCGCGATGGTTGAAGGCGATCAAGATCATGTCGCGCTTGCCGCCGTCGGCGAGGCCGGAGGAATAGGTCACGCAGCAATTGGTGTGGCGGGTGTCCGGATCGGTGGGCCGGAGATTTTCGTGGAGCCCGATCGTTGCGCGAAACAGCGGGTGATCGAAGAAGTGCCGGCCGACCGGCAGGTCGCGCTCAACCGCAATTCCCATCGCCTTCAGCTCATCGGCGGGCCCAGCGCCCGACCGCAGCAGGATCGCGGGACTATGGATAGCGCCGGCGCAAAGCACGATCTGGCGCGCGCTGATCTCGCTGGTGCCCTGGCCCTCGATGTGAACGCGGACGCCGGTCGCCCGGCCGTCGCTGATCAGCACGCGGTCGACGAGCGTTTTGCCCCGAATCTCCAGATTGGCGCGACCGCGCGCAGGCTCGAGATAGCCCTCGTTGGTCGTGATGCGGCGGCTGTCGCGGCTGTTGATGGGATAGCAGGCGACACCCTCTCCGTCCGGACCGTTGACATCCGCGCACCAGGGATAGCCGCTCGCCAGCGCCGCATCGCGCAAGCCGCGATCGATCGGCCCCCATTTCTCCGGCGGAGCACGGTACACCGGCAATGGTCCGCCGCGGCCGTGGCCTTCAGTCTCGCCGAATTCCAGATCATCCTCGATCACCGAGAACAGCGGCATCACGTCCTTGGCCGACCAGCCAGTGCAACCATTGGCGGCCCATTCGTCGAACGCGTCCGCAACGCCGCGGATGGCGATCTGGCCGTTCATCATCGATGAGCCACCGAGCCCCTTGCCGCGCCAATAGAAGCGCGGCTCCTGCTCCGCCACCCGGCGCGTCAGAAGATGCGGCCACTGCCATTTCTCCTGATACTCGCGCTTGTGAATGATCGGGATGGGGTTCGGCGTCATCACCTCCCAGGGCGCCTCGTCGGCGCGCCAGTCGAGACCCGCCTCGAGCAGCAGAATGCGCCTTGCCGGATCCTCGGAGAGCCTTGCCGCAACAGCGGCGCCGGCCGAGCCGCCGCCGACAACAATGACATCGTACATCGCGTTACTTCTCAACGTTCCAGAACACCGGGATGGCGGACGGTATCAGACCGCGCAGACTGGCGCGATAGACGGCCGGCTGGGCGAACTGGCCCCATGGAATCGCCGGCGCTTGATCGTACATGACGCTTTGGATCTCACCGGCAATCTTCTTGCGATCCGCTTCGGCTGGCGCCTTGGCGAAGGCCTCCATCAACGGCGTGATGCGCGCATCGCACTGCCAGCCGGTGAAGTCGGCGCAATTGAAGGCGACCATGACGTTGGTCAGCGGCGAACCCAGATCGAAGCCGCCGGCATGAACGCCATAGACGCTCCAGCCCTCTTTCTTGGCGCGACGCGCCAGCACGCTCGCCCAGTCCATCACTTGGAGGTCGACGTTGAATCCGGCCGCCTTCAGCCGCTCGGCCAGCACCTGCGCGGAAACGCGCGGCGCTTCGAGATCGTTGGCCTCCATCACGACGACGGGTTCGCCGGCATATTTCGTCGCCTTCAGCGCCGCCTTCGCCGCTTCGATCGACGGATTGGCCGCAGCTTCGATGTCAGCCTTGCTCTCATAGGTGGTGCCGCAGGTAAAGAACGTCGCGCAAGGCGTGGCGTATTTGGCATCGAGGCCGAGCGCATCCAGCACTTCGCGCTGATCGACCAGCTTCCACAGCACGCGCCGGATCGCGGGATCGTCGAACGGCTTCGACGCCGCATTGAGGCGATAGGCGCCCGCAAACATGTTGCCGCCGGTAAAGTTCACGAGCTTGACGCGCGCGTTCTTCTCTAGCTGCGGCAACAGATCGAACGGCGCATATTGCATGAAGTCGATTTCGCCGGCCTGCAACGCGGAGGCGGCGGTCGAAGCGTCCGGAATGACGCGGATCTCGAGCGTGTCGACGTTGACGCGCTTGCCGCCGGCGAGGAAATCGGCCGGCTCCGGGCGCGGCA
Source organism: Bradyrhizobium sp. LTSP857 (assembly GCF_000938285.1). NCBI lineage: Bacteria > Pseudomonadati > Pseudomonadota > Alphaproteobacteria > Hyphomicrobiales > Nitrobacteraceae > Bradyrhizobium > Bradyrhizobium sp. LTSP857. The sequence continues at coordinate 52,741 of NZ_JYMS01000049.1, forward strand.
CATAGTCGGCGAATTTCTTCAGGATCATGCGATCGCCGGTGCGGTGATCGGCCTTGCTGTAGACGAACGGGCCGGAGCCGACGATCTCGGTGATGCGCTGGTCGCCGGGCGTTTTCGCGATGCGCTCAGGCATCATGAAGGCGACCGGACTGACAGGGTTGCCGAGCGCGTCGATGACAAGGCCGGACGGCTCTTTCAACGTCAGCACGAACGTCTTGGCATCCGTCGGCTCCAGCGACGCCGTGATGGCGAAGATGCGACGGCCGAGCGCGCTGCGGGTGCCCCAGCGGCGCAGCGACGCGACGCAATCGGCCGCGGTGACCGGCTGGCCGTCATGCCACTTCAAGCCGTCGCGCAGCGTGAAGCTGTAGGTCAAGCCATCGGCTGAGACCTTCCAGTCCTGCACCATCTGCGGCTTGACGTCGCCCTTGGAATCCTTCGCGAACAGGGTGTCGAACACCATGTAGCCGAAGGTGCGCGAAATATAGGCCGTGGAGAAATGCGGATCGAGAGTGACGATCTCCGCTTCAAGCACCGCGACGAGATTGCCGGCCGCATGCGCGGGCGTCAGCGCCGCCGCCAGCGCGAGGGCGAACAGCGCCGGAATGAAAGCCTTCAGTTTGGACATTGGTGCCTTTTTGCTTTTTTCGGAGCTCGTTTGCGCTCTGGAAGAATTAGAACGATGCGCGGAAACACCTGGGTTTCCAGCGGTTTTA
>NZ_JYMS01000049.1:53506-162929 GCF_000938285.1 Bradyrhizobium sp. LTSP857
TAAAAGGCAATGTTCGTGCCGCACGCGACCGCATTGCTCATGCGATGGTGACTAGCTGCCGCGCGTTTGCGGGATGCGGGCGGAGCGATGATCGACCTCACCCGCGTGCGTTTACGCTTGCGACAGTGGCCTCGGGCTCGTCGGGGCGATCTGAGCGCAGCTCTATGGCGTGAACTTGTATGACACCCCGGCGCGGACGGTATCGATCGTCTGCCGGCCGCCGCGATCGGTGGTGGGCGCACCGCCGGGCTCGGTCGTGGCGATGTTGGTCTTCGCTTCCACCGTGCCGAAATCGTAATGCAGATATTCGATGCGGCCGATCCAGTTCGAATTGCCGAGGAAGGTCTCGACACCCGCACCGGCGGCAACCCCGAAATGATTGCGCGCCGTCTCGACCACGGCGGCTGTGATCGGACTGGGGGCCGAATTGGCCGAGGAATCGATACGGTGCGCATGTTCGAACGCGAGACCGCCGGTGGCATAGAGCAGCCAGCCGCTCGACGGCGTCCAGCCGAGACGCCCGCGCACCGTGCCCAGATATTTGACGTTGTCCGACAGCGTGTCGCTGACGGTGCCGGCGAGCACGGTTGGGGTCGAGCCCTTGATGCCGGTCGCGCTGCCGTCGATCTCGACACCCGCAACGGCGCTCGCATACTGCCAGTTGTAGCCGGCCTGGCCGCCGCCGAGCCAGCCTTTCGACCTGATATCGCCGATGGTGACCCCGCCAAGCAAGGAGCCGTTCGAAAAATCGTTCTGCTTCCAGCCATAGCCGCCATGGGCGCCAAGATAGAAGCCGGACCAGCTTTGCAGCGATGGCATCGGGCCCGCCTTGGCATCGGCAAGTTTGGCATAGGCAAGCGCAGACACGGGCGAGACGGCGTCCGGCCCGAACTTGTAGGACACGCCGGCACGCACGAGGTCGACGGTCTGGTGGCCGATCGAGGTCGCCGCGGCAAAATTCGTCAACGGCGGCGAGACGGCGACCAGGCTTGAATCGGAACGGACGCGGCCGAAATCGTAGTGCAGATATTCCAGCCGCCCGATCCAGTTGCTGCTGCCGAGCATCATCTCGCCGCCCGCACCTGCAACCCAGCCGAAGCGGTCGCTCGGTGTAGCCGTCCGCGTGGTGGTGACGCCCGTCGCGGTGGTGTCCTGCTGCACCTGGGTGATCTCCAGCCGTTCCCAGGCGAGGCCGGCGGTCCCATAAAGCAGTATGGTGTCGATCGGCGTCCAGCCGAGACGGCCGCGCACGGTACCGAGATATTTCACCTTCTCGTCGAACTTCAGCGTCGAGGCGAAGCCAGGAGACGCAATCGATGCCGTCGAAGTGCTGCCCTTGATGTCGGCCGCGCTGAGGTCGGCCTCGAGGCCGGCGACCACTCGATTATATTGCCAGTTGTGGCCGAACTGACCGCCGGCGACCCAGCCTTGCGACTTTGCGCCGGTCAGCGCGCCGTCCGGCGCAAAGTCGAGCAGCGTCAGGGGCAAGGTCGCGGGATCATCGCCCCAGCCATAGCCGCCATGGGCGCCGGCATAGAACCCGGCCCAGCCGCTGCGCGCCGATGCCAGCACGGGCGCCTTGACGTGAGGCACCGGTGCTTGCCGCGCTGGCGCGCCAAACTTGTAGGACACGCCGACGCGAACCATGTCGATGGTCTGCGACCCCGACGTCGAGTTCACCTGGCCGATCGCAGCGGTGATCGCGGATGAGTCGGCGATCTGGCCGAAATCGTAGTGCAGATATTCGATGCGGCCGATCCAGTTCGGGCTGCCCAGCATCGCCTCGACGCCAGCGCCGGCGACCCAGCCGAACTTGTCGGTTGGCGTGCGGCTGGACGACAGCGTCGCACTGACCGGCGCCGTCGAGGTCTGCAATGTCTGCGATGTGGAGTCGAGCCGCTCCCAGGCGAGGCCCGCGGTCCCATACAGCAGCACATTGTCGGCCGGCAGCCAGCCGAGGCGGCCGCGAACGCTGCCGAGATATTGCGCCTTCTCGCCCAGCGTGATGGTCGTCGTGTCAGTCCCGCCGAGGAGTTGGCTGACCGCGTTGCTGCCCTTGATGTCGGTCGCCGAGAAATCGAACTCGAGCCCGGTGACGGCGCGGCCGAACTGCCAATTGTAGCCGGCCTGCGCGCCGTAGACGGCGCCTTTCCCGCGGATGCCGTTGATCGATTGCGGCGTCGCCAGCGCGAACGCCTCCGACTGTGAGAAGTCGTCGCGCTCCCAGCCATATCCGCCGTGGACACCAAGGTAGAAGCCCGCCCAGGACGCGGCGAGCGCCGGTGACGCCTTTACGGGCAAGTCGGCTCCGAGCGCCGAACCGGACAAGGCGATGATTGAGACGCTACAAAGAAGCAGGCAGCGCGGCGGCCGCAACGCCGTGTTCGATCCCGGCCCCATTCCCAGTCCCCAACGAAATTCCAAAAATATCCTAGCACAAATGGAATCACGGCGATTCGTGATTCGCTATCTCCCGTTGAGCGCGCGAACGCGAAAGCCTTGCGGCGTGTTCAAACGGCAACAACAAGCTTGCGAAAAATGCTGCTTTTGTCGGCACAAAGCAAGAAATCGCAATCAAGCGTTAAGAGATACGCGATTGCGAATCAGGAGGGCGCGCCTGCTGTTTGAAAGTTGAGTTACCCGATCACTCGCCCGAACTTGTTCGACTTCGGAAAGCCCTTCGGCGGCAGGCGGCCGGCATCTGCGCGGGTGCCTTTCCACTCGGCGAGCTCTCTCATGGTCGCGCTGAATTCGCGGCCGGCGGAGTCTTTCCAGGTGAGGCCCGCCTTGGCGTCGAACACCGCGATGTCGGAGAGGCCACCGTCCTTGTATTTCTGCAAGCGAACGCCGCGGCCGCGTGCCATCTCCGGCACTTCACTGAGCGGGAAGACCAGCATCTTGCGGTTCTCGCCGATGACCGCGATGGTGTCACCGAGCACCTCGGTGATCGCGCGCGCCTCGTTCGGCATGTCGACGTTGAGAACCTGCTTGCCCTTCTTGGTGGTGCCAACGCAATCGTCCTCGTTGACGACAAAGCCCTGGCCTTCGTGGCTCGCGACGAGGAATTTGCGCCCGCCCTTGTTGACAAACAGCGTGACGGGAGCTGCGTCCTGCTCGAGATCGATGAACAGGCGGATCGGCTCGCCATGACCGCGGCCGCCCGGCAGTTTTGCGACGTCGAGCGAATAGAATTTTCCGTTGGTGGCAAACAGCAGCAGCTTCGAGGTCGTCTCCGCGAAGAAGGTGAAGCCAAGCTTGTCGTCCTGCTTGAAGGCGAGGCCCGAGAGATCCTCGACATGGCCTTTCATGGTGCGGATCCAGCCCTTGTCGGAGACGACAACGGTCACCGGCTCGCGCTCGACGAGGGCTTCCTCCATTGCGGCAAGATCGTGCTCTGGCGCATCCGCAAAGGTGGTGCGGCGCTTGCCGAGCGGCGTCTTCGGTCCGAACATGTCGCGGACCTTGCTGACCTGCTCGGCGACCTTCTTCCACTGCTCGGCTTCGGACGCGAGCAATGCGTTGATGCCCTTGAGCTCGTTGCGAAGGTTCTTGTCCTCGGTGCGGATCTCCATTTCCTCGAGCTTGCGCAAGCTCCGGAGCCGCATGTTGAGGATGGCCTCGACTTGTACCTCGGTGAGCTTGAACGCCTTCATCAGCGCCGGCTTCGGCTCATCTACGGTACGGATGATCCTGATCACCTCGTCGATGTTGAGATAGGCGATCAGGAGACCGCCGAGGACTTCCAGCCGATGCTCGATCTGCGCCTTGCGGAAGTTGGTCCGGCGGATCAGGACGTCGCGCAAATGGTCGAGCCATTCGCGCAAGCACTCAGCCAGACCCACCACTTTGGGGATGCGGCCCTTCAGCAGCACGTTGAGGTTCAGCGGAATCTTGTTTTCGAGCTCGGTCAACCGGAACAACGATTCCATCATCAGGGCAGGATCGACGTTCTTCGACTTCGGTTCGATCACGAGACGGACGTCTTCGGCCGACTCGTCCCTGACATCGCCGACCAGCGGCAGCTTCTTCTGGTCCAGCAGCTCGGCAATCTTCTCGACGAGGCGCGACTTCTGCACCAGGAAGGGAATCTCGGTGATGACGACGACCCAAGTGCTACGGGCGCCCTCCTCTTGCTCCCACCTGGCGCGGACGCGGAAAGAGCCGCGGCCGGTGGTGTAGGCTTCAGCGATCGCCTGCTTGGAATCGACACAGATGCCGCCGGTCGGGAAATCCGGGCCCTTCACCCACTTCAGCAGGGCCTTCGATTTCGCGTCGGGCTTCTCGATCAGATGCAGCGCTGCCTCGCAGAGCTCGGCGGCATTGTGCGGTGGGATCGAGGTCGCCATGCCGACGGCGATGCCTTGCGCGCCGTTGGCGAGCAGATTCGGGAAGCCGCCCGGCAGAACCACCGGCTCCTTGGACTGGCCATCGTAGTTGGGACGAAACTCGACGCCGTCCTCGTCGATGCCGTCGAGCAGAAGCCGCGCAACCTCGGTCATGCGAGCTTCGGTGTAGCGGTAGGCCGCGGGGTTATCGCCGTCGATATTGCCGAAATTGCCCTGGCCGTCGACCAGCGGATAGCGCGAGGAGAAATCCTGCGCGAGGCGCACCATCGCATCGTAGATCGCCTGGTCGCCGTGCGGATGGAAGGAGCCCATCACGTCGCCGACGATTTTGGCGGATTTCTTGAAGGCCGTGCCCGGGTCGAGCCGGAGCAGGCGCATGCCGTAGAGGATGCGCCGGTGCACCGGCTTCAGGCCGTCGCGCGCATCCGGCAGCGCGCGGTGCATGATGGTGGAGAGCGCGTACGCGAGATAGCGCTCTTCCAGCGCCTCACGCAGCGGCACATCGTGAATTTCGGCCGGTTCTTCCGGCGGAACGATTCGTTTTCCCATGCCGCCCGGTTAAACCGTGAAGGCGAATCGGGCAAGGATGGATTGGTTCCCTGTGGGCTTCTACTGCCCTGCCCAGCCGGCGGTCACGGTCGGCTGAACCTTGGCCTGAGCGGTCACCGGCGCATTGGCCAGGCAACGGCGCGCGGCCTCGATTTCGGCCTCTGTAGCGCCCTTGGACCGCGCCCATGCCTCTGCGGCCCCAGCGGAATATTTGGCCACGTAGAACCTGACAACGGTGCAGGAGGCACGGCGAAACACACCCGGTTGCTCGCCTGCGAGGGCGTCCGGCGCCAGCGCGACAAGCGCTGCCGATATCAGCATTCCCTTGATCAACATCAGGCTATCCCCGGATTGGAACCCCAAGGGCAAGTCCGGGAACCCGTCTATTGTTCCGCAAACTGCTGCCTGATTGGGCAATACAGGGGCGCGCTGGCGTCATGGCGCGGGAAGCGCCGCCTTTTCATGGCGCTGGGAGCGCCGCTTTGGCCTGCTGCCGTGTCAGCGCGTTGATGAAGCCGGCCCGCGCGTCGGAATGGGCTTGCCCACGCGGCTCCAGCACATGGCGCAGCAGGAACAGGCCGGTGAGCCGAAAGCCGTCCTGGAGATCCTCATCGGTGAGGTCGTCCTGCACCTCGCCCTGGCGCAGGAACTGCGGCAGCCGCAACAGCCGATCGCGCCACGGCTCGCCTGCGCCGCGTGACACCGCGCCGCCGGATTTCGGCGAGACGTAGATCAGGTCCGTGGTCTCCCCGGTCACCGCGCAATTCTCCAGCGCCAGCCCGAAGCCAAGTTCGGTGAGCATCGCCAGTTCAAAATGGATGACGTGCACGGCGGCGCTGCCGATGTCGTCGAAATCGTCGAGCGAATGTTCGAGCAGCGCAAAAATCTCCCCGTGCGGATCGCGCTCCGGCAGGAGCCGCGCAATCGAGGCCAGATGGGTGACGCCGTAAACGCCATGGGACGATCCCAGCAGCGTCGCCGCGCGCAGCTTCAAGCCTTCGATCGCATAGGTGCCGAGATGCTCGTCGAGCCGCGCCCGCCACACCACGCTGACGCTGTTTCCCGGCTGCAAGAGCGGCCGCATCCGCGAGCCGGCGCCGCCACGCACGAGGCCGAGATGCCGGCCGTGCTCGCGCGTCAAAAGCTCGACGATGGCACTGGATTCGCCATGCCGCCGCACCCCCAGCACGATGCCTTCGTCGGTCCACTCCATGGACGGAAGTCTAGCGCATTTTGAGGAATCGTAGGGTGGGCAAAGCGAAGCGTGCCCACCAATTTGACCTCACGCGTTGAACCAGCCCTGCGCGTCGCCGCTAAAGGAGAAATACAGCCCGAACACCGTCAGCACGCAGGAGGCGATTTCGATGACGCTGTCGAGCTCCAGGCCCCGCTCGCCGATGATCTGGCCGAGCGAGATCACCGACAGCACCAGCGCTGCCGCCAGCACCCAGCGCGGCCAGTTCTTGCGCCCATGCGCGGCGAGCCAGACGAAATAGACCAGCAGCGAAATCATGGCGCCGGCGAGCAGCGTCGCCGTCATGATCATCTGCTCGGTCATGTCGACGGTGGGTGTGCGGTCCTGGACCGCGACCGACAGGGCATCCAGCATCAGCGAAGCATAGAGCAACGCTTCGAAGCGCTGGACGTTGCGGGGCACGCTCATCAAATACCGATCTTTTCTTGGTTATTCTTTGGGAAATTCCAGGCCCATCTCGCGATAGCGATCGGGATCGTCACCCCAGTTCTCGCGCACCTTGACGAACAGGAAGAGATGCACCGGCACGCCCAGGATTTCGCCGATCTCCTTGCGCGAGTCCGCGCCGATCGACTTGATGGTGGCGCCGCCCGCGCCGAGCACGATCTTGCGCTGGCTTTCGCGCTCGACGAAGATCGTCTGCTCGATGCGCACCGACTTGTCCTTGCGCTCCTCCCACTTGTCGGTCTCGACCGTGGATTGGTAAGGCAATTCCTGGTGCAGCTTGCGAAAGATCTTTTCGCGGGTGATCTCGGCCGCGAGATGCCGCATCGGCGCATCCGACATCTGGTCTTCGGGATAGAGGAACGGACCCGGCGGCACCATCTCGGCGAGCGTATTGCGGATGTCGTCGACGCCGTCGCCCGAGATCGCCGCAATCATGAAGGTCTTCGTGAAGGCCATGCGCTCGTTGGCGGCCTGCGCCAGCGCCAAAAGCTTCTCGCGCTGGACCAGGTCGACCTTGTTGATCACCAGGATCTTGTCGTGCTTGACGCTCGCGGCCTTGGTGAGGATCGCTTCGGCCTCCTCGTCGATCCCGGCCTTGGCGTCGAGCAGCACGCAGACAAGATCGGCGTCATGCGCGCCGCTCCAGGCGGTCGAGACCATGGCGCGATCGAGCCTTCGCTTGGGCAGGAAGATACCGGGCGTGTCGACCAGGATGATCTGCGCATTGTTCTCGATGACGATGCCGCGGATCAGCGCGCGCGTGGTCTGCACCTTGCGCGAGACGATCGTGACCTTCGCCCCGACCAGCGCGTTGACCAGCGTGGACTTGCCGACATTGGGGGCGCCGATCAGCGCCACGAAGCCGCAGCGCGTAGCAGTGGGCGTCTCGCCGCTTGCTTCAACCGTCATTGCCGCCGCCAACACCTTCACGTTCGATCATGACTGAGGCCGCGACCTTCTCCGCCGCGCGCTTGCTGCCGCCGGTGCCTTCGGCCGGCGCCAGCCCCGGCAGGTCCACCGCGACACGAAACTCCGGATCGTGATGCGGACCGGTGCGCTCGACCTCGCGATAGACCGGCGTCGGCAGTCCCTTCCCCTGTGCCCATTCCTGGAGCACGGTCTTGGGATCGCGCAGCGGCCGCCGCGGCTTGTGCATGCGCTCGGTCCAGTTGCGCTTGACGAACTCGTCCGCGGCCGCATGGCCGCCGTCGAGGAAGATGGCGCCGATCACCGCCTCGCAGATGTCACCGAGTATGGACTTGCGCAGCCGGGCGTCGGCGCTGGGGCCGACCGAGCCCAGCTTGATGTCGTCGAGCAGACCGAGCGACTTGGCGACGTCGGCGCAGCTCTCCTTGCGCACGAGCTCGGCAAGCCGCTTGGACAGCTCGCCCTCATCCGCGTTCGGGAAGGTATGATAGAGCATGTCGGAGACGACGAGCCCGAGCACGTGGTCGCCGAGAAATTCCAGCCGCTGATAGCTGTCGCCGCGCTTGCGCCCGGACTTCAGCGCCGAAACATGCGTGATCGCCAGCATCAGCAGGTTCGGATCGGCAAAGCCGTGCCCAATGCGCGCCTCGAGCGCCGCGTTCGCGTCAGCCGCCTTGGCCTTGCCGCTGCGCACCCGCTTCTTCTTCGCAGGCGTCTTGGACGTCAGCGTCTTGGTCACAGCTTCGCCGTCAGGGCCAGCTTGCGCCTCGATCGGTTGGGTCGTGATGTCCTTGGCTTCGTCTTTCATCGGACAATTTTGAAGAAACGATTCCAGCGCACCGCCCACGGCCAGCGCCAGAACATCCAGGCATGCTCGCCTTCGGCGATGGAGAAGAAGATCATCTGGGCGCGGCCGATCAGGTTCTCCTGCGGCACGTAGCCGACCTGGCCGAGGAAGCGGCTGTCGGTCGAGTTGTCGCGGTTGTCGCCCATCATGAAGAAGTGGCCGGGCGGCACGGTGTAGACGTTGGTGTTGTCCATATAGCCGTTGTCGGCGCAATCCAGCGTCTCATAGGACACCCCGTTCGGCAGCGTCTCCTTCCAGCGCTTCACCCGAGAAAGGCCGCCGCCTTCGGAACCGCAAGGATCTTCGCCGACAAATTCGCTCATGCGCTGCCGCTCGACCGGCGTATCGTTGATGTAGAGCAGCCCGTCCTTCATCTGGATGTGGTCGCCGGGAAGCCCGATCACGCGCTTGATGTAGTCGGTGGAATCGTCCTTCGGCAGGCGAAACACCACGATGTCGCCGCGGTTCGGGTCCGAACCCCAGATCCGCCCCGAGAACAGCGGCGGCGAGAACGGGATCGAGTAGTGGCTGTAGCCGTAGGAATATTTCGAGACGAATAGATAGTCGCCGACCAGCAGCGTCGCCTTCATCGAGCCGGACGGGATGTTGAAGGGCTGGAACAGGAAGGTGCGGATCACAAGCGCGATCAGGAGGGCATGGATCACGACCCGGATCGTTTCGCCGACGCCGCTCTCAGTTTTTGTTCCCGAAGTCACGCTCATTGCTCTCTCAATTCCGACCGGCGGTCACAGAGCGCCCTCCTCCCGCGAACGGCCCATCGCTGCGCGGCGCAAGGAGATTGTCCTGATTCTGATAGTGAGGGCCAATTCCGGCGTAAAGCCGAATTCGCCCGGGCTGATTTGCGTTCGCGGACTTTTAGACGGTTGTCGGGAGCCACGCAATCAAGGATCGCATCAAAAACGTATAAGATATTGATTTTTAATGAGAATTATAAAATTTTCGCCAGCCCATCAAGGCTTGGCCAGCGGAACGGCGGAAATGATCACGAAGGCCTGCGCCAGTGGCCAGTCGTCGGTGATCGACAAGTCGATCTGCGCCTCGAACCCCTCCGGCGTCAGGTCCTGAAGCCTGGCCAGAGCGCCCCCGGTCAGCCGCATGGTCGGCCGGCCCCCCGGCAGGTTGACCACCCCCATGTCGCGCCACCAGACGCCGCGCCGGATGCCGGTGCCGAGCGCCTTGGAGCAGGCCTCCTTGGCGGCAAAGCGCTTGGCATAGGTCGCTACCACCATCTTCTCGTTCTTGGCGCGCCGCTCCGCCTTGGCCCGCTCGGCGTCGGTGAAGATGCGACCGAGAAAGCGCTCGCCATGGCGCTCGATCACCTTGGCGACGCGGGTGATGTCGATCAGGTCGGAGCCGATGCCGATGATCATGCCCGGCTCCGGCCGCGGTCCATCGCCGCGCGCATGCTGCGCACCGTCTCGGCAAGGCCGACGAACAAAGCTTCGCCGATCATGGAGTAGCCGATGTTGAGCTCCATGATGTCGGGCAGCGCCGCGATCGTCTCTGCCGTCGCATAGTCGAGCCCGTGCCCGGCATGGACCTCCAGGCCAGCGGCCTTTGCGAGCTTCGCCCCCGCCACGATCCGCTGCCATTCGGCCTCAGCCTTGTCGGTATGGCCGTCGACCACGGCGTCGCACCACGCGCCGGTGTGGATCTCGATCACGGGCGCGCGCAGCCGCGCCGCCATCTCGATCTGCGCGGGGTCCGCGGCGATGAACAGCGAGACGCGGATGCCGGCATCGTTCAGCCGCGCGATGTAGGGTGCGAGCGCGTTGTGCTGGCCGACCACATCCAACCCGCCTTCGGTCGTCACCTCCTGGCGGCGCTCCGGCACCAGGCACACCGCATGCGGCTTGGTGGCGAGCGAGATGCGCATCATGTCGTCGGTCGCCGCCATCTCGAAATTCAACGGCTTGGAGATCTCGGCCTTCAGCCGCGCCATGTCCTCGTCGCGGATGTGCCGGCGATCCTCGCGCAAATGCGCGGTGATGCCGTCGGCGCCGGCCTCGATCGCGAGCAGCGCGGCGCGCACCGGATCGGGATTGCGGCCACCGCGCGCATTACGCAGGGTCGCGACATGATCGACATTGACGCCAAGGCGAAGCGGAAGAGCAGGCATTGCAAGGCTCACAAATTCGAAGGACAGGCGACTGCGAAAGACCGCCTATCCATTAACACGTTCGACGCGGGCGACGACCGCCTTCGCGCGCAACTGGGCCAGGATCGCACTGAGGTGCTTCAGATCGTAGACTTCGAGGTCGATCGTCGTCTCCGTGAAATCGGGCGAGCGGCGCTGCATGCTGATGTTGTCGATATTGCCATCATGCTCGGCGATCACGGTCGCGATCTGCGCCAGCGCGCCGGGCTCGTTGACATTCTCGACCTTGATGCGGGCCGGGAAACGCTGCGGCATGGAGTCCTCGATGTCCCAGCGGACGTCGAGCCAGCGCTCCGGCTCCTCCTCGAAATCCTTCAGGGCCGGCGACTGGATCGGATAGATGGTGATCCCCTCACCCGGTGTGACGATGCCGACGATGCGGTCGCCGGGCACCGCACCGCCGTTCGGTGCGAACTTCACCGGCAGGTCGGAATTGATGCCGCGGATCGGGATCGCGACCGGGCTGCGCGGCGGCTCGGAGGCAACCTTCTCCTTGAGCTTGGCCAACCCCTTCTTGATGCCGTAGCGCGCGACGCGCTCCTCTTTGTAGTCCGGATACATCGCGCGGGCGACGTGGGAGGCCTTGATCTCACCGCGGCCGACCGCCGCCATGACGTCCTCGATCGACGCGCGCGCAAGCCGCGGCAGCGCACCCTTCAGCTTGTCGTCGGCATATTCGATCTTGGCGCGCTCGAACAGGCGCTCCACGATACGCCGGCCGAGACCGGCATATTGATCGCGCACGGCGGTGCGCGTGGCGCGGCGGATCGCGGCGCGCGCCTTACCGGTGACCGCGAGCGTTTCCCAGGCCGACGGCGGCGCCGATTGCGCCTCCGAGGTCAGCACCTCGACCTCATCACCGTTCTGGAGCTCCGAGGACAACGGCGCGAACTTGCCGTTGATCTTGCAGCCCACCGCGCTGTTGCCGACATCGGTATGCACGGCATAGGCGAAGTCGATCACGTTGGCGTGGCGCGGCAGCGCGATCAGCTTGCCCTTCGGCGTAAAGCAGAACACCTGGTCGTGGAACAGCTCAAGCTTGGTGTGCTCGAGGAATTCCTCGGGGTTGGTACTCTCGGTGAGGATGCCGACGGTGTGGCGCAGCCAGGCAAACGCATTGGACTCGCGCTTGAGGAATTCGGTCGGCGAGCCCACGCCTTCCTTGTAGAACACATGCGCGGCGATGCCGCGCTCGGCGATCTGGTCCATCGCCTCGGTGCGGATCTGGAGCTCGGCGCGCTGGTTGCCGGGACCGATCACGGTGGTGTGGATCGAGCGGTAATCGTTCTGCTTCGGCGTCGAGATGTAGTCCTTGAAACGCCCCGGCACGACCGGCCAGGTGGTGTGGACGATGCCGAGCGCGCGATAGCAGGACTCGACGTCGTTGACGACGACACGGAAGCCGAAGATGTCGGACAATTGCTCGAAGCCGACCGACTTGCGCTCCATCTTGGTCCAGATCGAAAACGGCTTCTTGCGGCGGCCATAGACCCGCGCGCCCAAGCCCCTGTGACGCAGATTGTTGGAAAGCTGCGCCTCGATCTCGCCGATCAGGTTGCGGTTGCGCTCGGCGAGCGCATCGAGCCGTTGCATCACCACCGAATAGGCTTCGGGATCGAGGGTGCGGAAGGACAGATCCTCCAGCTCCTCGCGCATCTCCTGCATGCCCATGCGGCCTGCGAGCGGCGCATAAATGTCGAGTGTCTCCTCGGCAATGCGCCGTCGCGATTCCGTCGGCACGAACTCCAGCGTGCGCATGTTGTGCAGGCGGTCGGCCAGCTTCACCAGGAGAACACGGACATCGTCGGCAATGGCCAGCAACAATTTGCGCAGGTTCTCGGCCTGCTTGGCCTCGCGCGACACCAGCTCCAGCCGCTTCAGCTTGGTCAGGCCCTCGACCAGCGCGCCGATTTCCGATCCGAAGATCTGGTCGATCTCGGCCCGCGTCGCCTCGGTATCTTCGATCGTGTCGTGAAGCAGCGCAGCGACGATGGTCGCGTCGTCGAGCTTCAGATCGGTGAGAATCGCCGCCACTTCGAGCGGGTGCGAGAAATACGGATCGCCGGAGGCGCGGGTCTGCGAGCCGTGCGCCTTCATGGCGTAGACATAGGCGCGGTTCAGCAGATCTTCGTTGGTGTTGGGATTGTAGGACCGGACGCGCTCGACGAGGTCATATTGACGCATCATTCGCGCGCGCGGCTTCGCCGGCCGTGCCACCGGCGCAGTCGGGGCCACGGCAACCGATTCCGTTGCGGCCTGCATCTGCGTTGGTCTGCGGCGTCGATACACCATGCCGTCCTGCCTTCAAACGGGCCATGAACCAGCCCGTTGTATACATCTTAGCTCCGATCGCGTGCGCGTCCGATCAATTCAGTGACAGGTCGCGGTGCGAACCGACAACGCTATGGTAACCACGAAAACGCCAACAAAAGCAAAGGCCCGAACAGGGGTTCGGGCCTTTGATATGATCACAAGAATTCGACGATCGCGATGGGACGATTACTCGTCCTCCTCGGGTTGCTCTTCCGGCGGCGCGAGGCCTTCGAGGCCCTTCAGGAGCTCCTCTTCGGTCATGCGTTCCACGGCAACTTCGGTATCGTCCGCATCGACGCTCGCGCCGGCGGAGCCGATCAGCGGCACCGTGTCCGGCTCGGGCTCGTCGACCTCGACGAACTTCTGGAGCGAGTGCACCAGCTCTTCGCGTAGATCCTCCGGCGAGATTGTCTCGTCGGCAATTTCACGCAAAGATACAACAGGGTTCTTGTCGTTATCGCGGTCAACCGTTAGTTGTGAGCCGGACGAAATCATGCGGGCGCGGTGGGCAGCCAGCAGGACCAGGTCAAACCGGTTGTCGACCTTGTCGATACAATCTTCTACGGTGACGCGAGCCATGGACTGTCGCTCCGCTGTGGGTGGGACGAAATATGTGGATGATTGGGGGTAGTTATAGGGACCAAGGCGGTTTCGCAAGGCCAATTTGTGATTTGGCCTCGCCAAACGGCTCTGCTACCCCCACATTGGGGCTGGGATGGGTGTTTTCCCGGGCGGCCATCGAGGGCGGCGCCGGGTGTATGCAAGACCGCCATAACTATACCTTGATTGCCCCGACTTCTCCGGATTTGTGGTTTCGACGGGTTTCGGCGGTAGTTTGAACTGCGCGGCTTGCTGCCGTCGCGCCAACAATAAACGATTTATCACGAACACTACGCGAGCAAACTGAATGTCACCTTCCTCTACCGACAAGATCGCGCTCTTCATCGATGGAGCCAATCTTTACGCGACGGCGAAAACTCTCGGCTTCGACATCGATTACAAGCGCCTGCTGAAGGAATTTCAGAGCCGCGGGACACTGCTGCGGGCGTTCTACTACACAGCGATCATCGAGGATCAGGAATATTCCTCGATCCGCCCCTTGATCGACTGGCTGGACTACAACGGCTACACCGTCGTCACCAAGGCGACCAAGGAGTTCATCGACGCCTCCGGCCGACGCAAGGTCAAGGGCAACATGGACATCGAGCTTGCGGTCGACGCCATGGAGCTCGCCGAGCACATCGACCAGATGGTGCTGTTCTCGGGCGACGGCGACTTCCGCTCCCTGGTCGAGGCGGTGCAGCGCCGCGGCGTGCGGGTCACCGTGATCTCCACCATCGCCAGCCAGCCGCCGATGATCGCCGACGAATTGCGCCGCCAGGCCGATGTCTTCACCGACCTGGTCGAATTGCAGTCCAAGCTTGGCCGCGATCCGTCCGAGCGCCCCGCCCCGCGCGATCGCGGCGAGCGCGAAGCACGCCACCACGCCCCGCAGTTCCTCCAGCGCGCGACCACCATGGCGCCGAGGGGCGATGACGACTTCGAGGAGTGAGACGGCCCGGCTAAGCCGCCAGCCCCTCGCACTCGTACCCGACCGCGACTGTCCGCTTTGCCCGCGCCTGGTCGCCTTTCGCGAGGCGAACCGCGCGCGCGAGCCGCTGTGGCACAACGCGCCGGTTGCGCCCTTCGGCGATATCGAGGCGCGCCTTTTGATCGTCGGCCTCGCGCCGGGAATGCAGGGCGCCAACCGCACGGGCCGGCCGTTCACCGGCGATTATGCGGGTGACCTTCTCTACGCCACGCTGCTCGAATACGGCTTCGCCAAGGGGACCTATCAGGCGCGGCCTGACGACGGCATGAAGCTGGTCGACTGTCGGATCGCCAATGCCGTGCATTGCGTGCCGCCGCAGAACAAGCCGCTGCCGGTGGAGATCAACACCTGCCGCCAGTTCCTCGCGGCGAATCTCGAGACGATGCCGAACCTGCGCGCGATCGTTGCGCTCGGACGGATTGCGCACGACACCGTGCTCAAACCGCTGAAGCTGAAGGCCTCGCAAGCCCCCTTCGGCCACGGCGCGGTGCATCAGGCCGGCCCATTCAAGCTCTACGACAGCTATCACTGCTCCCGCTACAACACGAACACTCGCGTGCTGACGCCGGACATGTTCCGCAGCGTGTTCGCGAAGGTGAAGGCTGACCTCGATTAGGCCTTGGTCAGGCTCTTGGCGGGATTGGCCTTCAGCCAGTCGAGCACATCGCCCGCGTTCCGGTCGGGCGGAAACACTGGATAGAACATATGCGTGATCTTCGCATCGTCGATGATCAGCGCGAGGCGCTTGATCAGCGTCAGGCCGGCGACCTCCATGGTCGGAAGATTGAGGGCACGTGTCAGCGCCAGCTTCTCATCCGAAAGCACCGGGAACGGCAGATGCAGCCGCGACGCCATCTCGGTCTGGTAGTCGTTGCTCTGGGTCGAGAGGCCGAACACCTGTGAGGCACCTGCGGCCTTCAACTCAGCGAACAGATCGCGAAAAGCGCAAGTCTGCGGGGTGCAGCCGCGCGCGCCCGGGATCATATCCCAATCATCGACCAGCGAGATCTTGCCGGGCTCGCCGGTGCGCGGATAGGCGAACACCACGCTTCGGCCGGAGAGCGCCGACAGCGTGACCGAGGTGTCGTCGGTCGCGAGCAGGCTGATTTCGGGCAGCGTCGTGCCGATCAGATGCGCGGCGCCGCCGTCGTCGGCGGGTGCGGGAATCCGGCTCCAATCGACCTCGAGCAGATTTTTCTGATTCATCTCGCTATCCCCGCGCCCGCAGCAAGCGGCCCTTCTCCCGGCTCCAGTCGCGCTTCTTCTCGCTCTCGCGCTTGTCGTGCAGTTTCTTGCCCTTTGCTACTGCGAGTTGCAGCTTGGCGCGACCGCGCTCGTTGAAGTAGAGCTTGAGCGGGATCAGCGTCATGCCCTCGCGGTCCACGGCACCCATCAGCTTGTTGATCTGCTTGCGGTGCAGCAGCAGTTTTCGCGGCCGCTTGGGCTCGTGATTGAAGCGATTGCCCTGGAGATATTCGGGAATGGTCGCGTTGATCAGCCAGATCTCGCCGTTCTTGGAATCGGCGTATGATTCCGCGATCGTGCTCTTGCCGTTGCGGATCGACTTGACCTCGGTGCCGGTGAGCGCAATGCCCGCCTCGACCGTATCCTCGATCGCATAGTTGAAGCGGGCCTTGCGATTTTCCGCCATGACCTTGATAGGACGTTCGTTCTTATCGGCCATGGTAGACAAACCTGATCGAGATGGGCGCGTAAGCTAACAGTTTGGATGAAGCGCGCGCGTCACTTCTTGAGGAGATCGCGGATCTCGGTCAACAGCACGACCTCCGCCGACGGCTTCGGCGGTTCCGCGGGCTTGGCCTCTTCCCGGCGCTTCAACTGGTTCATCAAGCGAATGACGATGAACAGAACGAACGCGACGATGACAAAATTCACGATCAGTGTGATGAAACTGCCGTAAGCCAGCACCGCACCTTGCTTTTTGGCGTCGGCTAGATTGGTGGCCGTCACATTCTTCGCGAGCGGAAGAAAGTAATTGGTGAAGTCGAGGCCGCCCAGCATACCGATGATCGGCATGATGATGTCGCCGACCAGCGACGTGACGATGCCACTGAATGCCGCACCGATGACAATGCCGACCGCGAGATCAACGACATTGCCCTTCATGGCAAAGTCGCGGAATTCCTTGAGCATGCTGGTCCCCTGCGTTACCCGTGGCGATGAAGTTACGTACGCCGCCTCGTTAGTTGATCAGGCCGGCGTGCACCATGGCGCTACGCACCGCAAGGCGCGTCGGCTCGGACACCGGCACCATCGGCAGCCGCAGCGTCTCGTCCATCTTGCCGAGCAGCGTCATTGCATATTTGATTGGCGCGGGATTGCTCTCAATGAAAAGGTTGTTGTGCAGCGGCATCAGCTTGTCGTGGATCTTCAGCGCGGTTGCGTGGTCGCCCTTCGCCCAGGCGGCCTGGAACTCCGAGCACAGCCGCGGCGCGACGTTCGACGTCACCGAGATGCAGCCATGGCCACCATGGGCCATGTAACCGAGGATGGTCGCGTCCTCACCGGAGAGCTGGTTGAAGTCCTCGCCCATCGCCGCACGCTGCTGCGACACGCGCACCATGCTGGCGGTGGCGTCCTTGACGCCGGCGATGTTCTTCAGCTCCCACAGCCGCTTCATGGTGTCGACCGACATGTCGATCACCGAGCGCGGTGGGATGTTGTAGATGATGATCGGAATTCCGATCGCATCGTTGATCGCCTTGAAGTGCTGATACATGCCTTCCTGGGTCGGCTTGTTGTAGTAGGGCGTCACCACCAGCACGGCGTTGGCGCCGGCCTTCTCGGCATGCTGGGCCAGCTCGACCGCTTCCTTGGTCGAATTGGAGCCGGCGCCGGCGATCACGGGCACGCGGCCCTTGGCCTCCTCGATGCACCATTCGACGACCTTCTTGTGCTCGTCATGGCTGAGCGTCGGGCTCTCGCCGGTGGTACCGACCGGGACCAGGCCGTTGGTGCCCTCGGAGATCTGCCAGTTGACCAGCGACCGGAACGCCGCCTCGTCCAGCGAGCCGTTCTTGAACGGCGTGACCAAGGCGGTGAACGACCCCCGGAATTTCGTCTTGGCTGCCATGGACTTCCTCCGTACGCGGCAAGTTTTAGAGCAAGCCCCATACATATCGGGTCTATCCCGTCGGTAAAAGAGCTGCTGCC
Source organism: Bradyrhizobium sp. LTSP857 (assembly GCF_000938285.1). Lineage (NCBI taxonomy): Bacteria > Pseudomonadati > Pseudomonadota > Alphaproteobacteria > Hyphomicrobiales > Nitrobacteraceae > Bradyrhizobium > Bradyrhizobium sp. LTSP857. The sequence continues at coordinate 71,135 of NZ_JYMS01000049.1, forward strand.
GACTGACGCACCGTTTAGGCCGCGATTTTGCCGCGGTGGTGGTGCAAAGCGGGCGAAGGTAAGCGGCTGTTGGTATTTTGTCCGCATATTCAATCAAATACAGCCAGATCTTGTACAGATAGGTCTTGAGCCAATTGACTGATTCGGGGCGACGAACCGCCGTGACCTCATTTCCTCGTGCCGCATGGCGATCTGCCGGTCTGGCCCTCTGCCTGATGGCCGGCCTGTCGATCGGCTGCGTCGCCTTGGCCAAGTCCAACGAGACGGCCGAGGACACTGCTAAGGAACCAGCCAAGCAGGCCGCCAAGGGAACCGCGAAACCAGCCGTCAAGCCAGCGACCACCCAGCCCGCTAAGGATGCAGCGAAGGGAGCTGCCAAAGGATCGGCCAAGGAAACGGGCAAGGAAGCAGCCAAGGGCGCGACCAAGGGAGTAACGCCCGCCCCCGCCAAGGATGCGGCGAAGAAACCTGCCAGCAAGGATGCCGCGAAGGACAAGCCGAAGCCCGCCGCTGCCGCCCCCGCGCCAAAATCCCGACCCGCCGCCAATGCGCCGGCCACCCAGACCGCGCCGGCGGTGACGGCCACCGTCAAGCCTTCCGCCCCGGCCCCTGCCCCCGCCAGACCTGTTGCAACACCCGTGCTGGCGCCTGCAACCCGCCAGCACGCCGTGCCGCGCAAGCCGGTCACGCCGGCAGCGGTTGCGGCGACCTCGTCGACGTCGCAAGCCGACAAGGACACGCTCGAGAACGTCATCGAGCTGGTGCGCAAGCGCAAGCCAGGCGACGCCAGCAGTTACGCAGATTCGATTTCGGATCCCGTCGCGCGAAAGCTCGCGGAATGGATCATCCTGCGCAGCGAGGACAATGGCGCGAGTGTTGAGCGCTACCGCGCGTTCCTCTCCGCCAATCCGAGCTGGCCCTCGCAGACCTTCCTGCGCCGCCGCCTCGAGGCCGCGATGTGGGACGACAGGCGCGACGATTCCGTTGGCTGGTCGTGGTTCGAGAACGAATCCCCTGTTTCGGCCAAGGGCCGCTTCGTACTTGCCAGGGCGATGCTGGCGCGCGGCGACCGCGCCAATGCCGAACGGCTGGTGCGCGAGGCCTGGCGCAGCGATCCGATGTCGGAAGACACCGAGAACAACGCGCTCGACCAGTTTGGCGCCCTGCTCACGCCGGGCGACCAGAAGGCGCGGATGGACACACTGCTCTACGGCAGCGAGACCGAAGCGGCACTGCGCGCGGCAAAACGGCTCGGCGCCGGCTATGTCGCGCTCGCCAAGGCCCGCATCGCCTCGTTCAAGAAGGCGCCGAACACGCGCGCGCTGCTCGAAGAGGTGCCACGCGAGCTGCACAGCGATCCCGGCTTCATCTTCAGCAAGATCCAGCTGCTGCGCCGCGAGGAGAAGTTTGCCGAAGCTGCCCAGCTCATGCTGTCGGCGCCGAAGGATCCGAACCGGCTCTACAATCTCGACGAATGGTGGATCGAGCGGCGCCTTTTGGCGCGCAAGATGATCGACACCGAGGAATTCCGCAGCGCCTATCTGATCGCGCGCGACGCGGCGCTGCCCTCACGCGACATTTACAAGACCGAGCAGGAGTTCACGGCGGGCTGGATTGCGCTGCGCTTCCTCAATGATCCCGCCACGGCCGCCCAGCACTTTGCCCGCATCGGCGTCGGCAGCGTCAATCCGACCACGCTGGCGCGCGCCGGCTATTGGCAGGGCCGCGCAGCGGAAGCCGCGGGCCGCCAGCAGGAGGCGCGCAACGCCTACGCCCGTGCAGCCGAGCAGTCGACCAGCTATTACGGCCAGCTCGCGCGCGCAAAACTCGGCCTGCCGCAGATCGAGCTCAACAGCCAGCCGCGGGGGCGCGGCGCCGAACGGCTCGAGATCGTGCGCGCCGCGCAACTGCTGTACGAGCTCGATGAGCGCGAGATCGCGGTGCCGATGCTCGCCGATATGGGCGAGAACGGCGATCCCGAGGCGCTGACCGGGCTCGGCGAGCTGACCCAGCGCTATAGCGACGCGCGCAGCATGCTGCTGGTCGGCAAGGCCGCGCTCAATCGCGGGCTGCCGTTCGATTTCTACGCCTATCCCGTCAACGGCATTCCGCAGTTCACGCCGATCGGGCCCGAGGTCGAGCGCAGCATCGTCTACGCCATCGCGCGGCAGGAAAGCGCGTTCAATCCGGCCGTGGTCTCGCCGGCGCAGGCCTACGGGCTGATGCAGGTGACGCCCGACGCCGCGCGCTATGTCTGCAAGCGGCACGGCGGAACCTACGATTTGTCGCGGCTGAAGAACGATTCGGCCTACAACGCCACGCTCGGCTCGGCCGAGCTTGGCGGTCTGCTCGAGGATTATCGCGGCTCCTACATCATGACGTTTGCCGCCTACAATGCCGGCCGCGGCAGCGTGAAGAAGTGGGTCGACCGCTACGGCGACCCACGCGACGCCAAGGTCGACGCGGTCGACTGGGTTGAGCTCATTCCGTTCTCCGAGACGCGCAATTACGTACAGCGGATCATGGAGAATCTTCAGGTCTACCGCGCTCGCTTCGGCGGCGGCACACGGTTGCAGATCGAGGCTGATTTGCGCCGCGGCGCCGGCAGCGTGGAATAGCGGCGCCCCTCCCTGGCTTTCGCTACGGAGCGCATTGGCAGCAAGCGCCACACTCGCGCGCCCGCCTCTCCTTGGGTGGAAGAACTCTATGGCTCCGACGTGATCTTCAAACGGGCCTTATCAGGGCACGCCTTGAGAGCCAAGGGCTGTGCAGCCAGATCGGCGAGTGGGTACCGGGCTATCGGTCAGCTACAGGCGGACCAATTGCGCGTCGACGCGGAGCTGGCGTGCGGCGCAGATAAACGCGACGTCAGCAAAGTGCGCCTCGGGGTCTACGACGGAGATAGGCGGTCTCGTTTCGAGCCTGATCCCCGCGCCCTCTCACCTCGCTCGTGACAAGAAACCGGAAGCAACCAGCGCACCTGCGCGCCAGTTCTGACCAGACATTCCTGGGAGCGCGAACCGGCGATCCCGGCAGAAGAAAAAGCCCCGGCGGTTTCCCGCCGGGGCTCTCTATCAGGTCGCTAGACCGAACTTACCAGTTGCGCTGAGCGCGGAGGAGCAGAACGAGCGAGTTCTGGTCCTTCAGCTCGTAGGCCGCGATCGGCTTGGCGTTCGGGCCGGAGATCGCCGTGGTGGTCACGACGCCTGCGTACTTCTGGTCGATGTTGGTCCACGCAAGGTCAGCCGAGAACGTGAGGTTCTTGACCGGGGTCCAGCGGGTGATGACACCGACCTGGCCGATGTTGAAGTCCGGGTTACAAGACGTAACGCCAGCGGTCAGAGCGATGATGCCAGCCGGTCCGCAGAGGAACGTCTTGGCACCACTACCGAACTGGGCTTGAGCATACGCACCGTAGATCGCGGTGTTCCAGAAGGGATCCCAGTTGTGGGTGTAGGCACCACGGAAGCCCCAGGTCTTGACGTTTTCCTGCTGGCTACCCGTGGTGAACGTGGTGTCCGGCGCGGTCACAGCAGCGACGCTGCCATAGGCACCGGCTAGGCTCGAGGTACCATAGACGGTATACGTGCTGCCCGCCAGGTTCTGGAAGTTGTAGCGGGTCGCACCGTCGGTGTAGACGGCCGACACGTTGATCACGTCTCCCGCACCAGTCGGGATGTTCTTGATCGACAGAGCGAGCTGGATCGCCCAACCCCACTTGTCGTCGGGGTGACCAGTCGGCTCGGTCGCGCCGTAGTAGGCAACATGGTTGTCATGTGCAGCGACCGACGCCTGGAAGAGACCCCAAGCCTGATCGACACGCAGCATACCGACGAGGTTCGGAGAACGGGTGCCGCCGATCGCGTTGGAACCAAGCGCCGCACCGGTGACGCCCGAGGGACCAGCAGCACCGGACAGGTTGATGTTGCCGGCCTGCATGTAAGCAGACGGATCTTCCGCCGAGAACGACGCCGTGATGCCCTGACCGAAGTCAGCGGTGTAGGTGAACTGGAGGATACCAGTGACCGTGCCGCTGCCGCCGACGAGACCGTCGAAGTTGTTGCCGGGATAGTTGGTCCAGGGCGCGTCGAACTGCGACACGGCCTTACCCATCGTGAAGCCAGCGAACTGGATGAAGGCGTAGTACACGCCGAGCGAACCGGCCGAGGTGTTGCCGTCGGTGCCGTTGATCGACGAACCAACCAGCGCCGGGGTCGCACCCGAGGTGTTGAGCGCCAGCGTACCGGTATAGGCAGTCGCGCCCGTAGCGGAGCCAGTGCCCTGATAGCCACCCGTCGTCCACGAGAACACGCCATCGAAGAAGGTACGAACGACGCCGTACTCGGTAGCGGTGCGCGTGTCGATGTTGAAGTCTTCACGAGCGCGAGCGGTGTAGTAGTTGCTCAGGCGATTTTTTGCGCCCGCGGGAGCGGCAAACTGACCGCTGTAGTCCGAGTTGGTGTTAATAGCTGCTTCAGCGCGCAGATAACCACCCAGCTTGATACAAGTGTCGGTGCCCGGGATGTAGTAGAAACCCGCACCGTACAGGGAGCAGATCTTCACGTATTCGACCGCTTTGGCCTTCACGGGGAGATCGGCTGCCTGCGCTCCGCCCACAGCGAGAAGACCCGCCGCTGAGCCGAGCAAAAGGCTCTTAACCAACTTCATGTTAAACCTCCAAGTTGCTCTTCAGGGAAGGTCACTGACCCGAACGGCCAATTCCCCAACCCCCTTTAAATCACCGCTTTGGCCACCTTCGCGTCTTCGGACACACCCGCATGAACGCGAGGGACTTAAGCGAAAGACCTAAACGGGACGACCTTGGGATGCCCCCCTCCGTCGCTCGATAACAATTACCGAACGTCCTTGCACACACAACAAGAGAACGCTCCGAAACGAGCCAATGGAGCGCGTTTTCCGATGGGTGTTGCACAAATAACACGCAGATGTGATCAATCCGCCCGCACAAGGGTTTGAATTTGCTCATGTTTTAGAAGCGGTTCCATTTGCCGTCGAAACTCCCGCCCATTGCCCCCACCAGCGCGAAGCAGCGGTGTTGCGGTTCTGACGTGATCGAATCGTGGAATCGCCGAGGGACTCACCAGCGCCCGCCACCGCTCGGAGAATCGACTGATCCGGATGCGAGGAGAGCCGGAGTTTTGCTCCCCGGAGGATCAACGCGACCGATTTGTCGTCCCGTCCCCGACACGGAACAAGCCGCTCACGAACTGATGGCCCGCCGGATTAAGGCGCGGCTCACCGGAGAGCTTGAACGTCGGTGTGATCCGGCGGCAATCCGGCCTGATGGCGCTGATGCATCGCCTCGTAGGCCGCCTCAAGGTGTCTCGTATAAAGTGCCGCATCAAACAGCGGCGTCGTCAGACGGTTCCTTTGCAGCCTCTCGCGCATGCCTTGGAGCTTCTGCCTGTCGCGCGCCAGATCGATCGCGAGCGCTTCATATTCCTCGCGCGTTCGCGTGATCAATTCAGGCAAGCCAACTGCGTTGAGCAAGCTCGCCGCGACGCGGCCTGCGAAGCTATTTCCAATTTGTGTGACGACGGGCACAGCGCATCACTCGCTGTCGTGTGCGCGTTGTAGGGCAGCGTATCCAGGAAAAGGTCGGCAAGGCGATGCCGCGCCAAATGGTCGGCCGACGATGAAACGCGCTTTGCAAACACCAGCCGATCCGGATCGATGCCCGCCTCTTTGGCTTCCTTTCGCAAATTCGATTTTGCGATTTCTCCGATATCGGACAACCAAAGGACCGACTGCCCGACGCTCCTCAAGATGTTCAGCCAGCAGCCAAAGACCGATCGATTGATCTTGTAGGCGTTGTTGAAACAGCAAAACACCGTCCATTCCGGCCGCAGATAGTGATCAGCCCGATCGGGCAGCACTTCGCCGATCGCGGGCCCATTGTTGTCGCGCGGCATGAAGCTGCCGGGCAACCGGACGACTTTCTCTTCAAAGAACTGACTGTTCGAATCCGGCAGCACGATTTGATCGGCAATGATGTAATTCGACAGTTCCTTGCTCCCCAGGGTTCCCGCGAACCCGAGGTAATTGACGACGATCGGAGCGGGGCTGGATGCGAATAGCGGCAGCCTGGCATTCTGTGTGTGACCGGCAAGGTCGACAAGAATATCGATCTGCGCTTCGCTGATCGCCTCCAGGACTTCACTGTCGCTCTTGTGCTCGCAATCGATAAAGCGATGAAAGGACCCTTCCAGTCGCTTGCGCAGATCGCTGTCATCGCCCGGACCGATCGAGAAGGCGTATGTCTCAAATCGACGAGCGTCGTGGTTCTCAAAAACCCCAGCAGTCAGATACCCGACCGGATGCTCACGTAAATCCGGTGAAACATATCCGATCCGAATCCTGTCGTGCTGATGGGGTACGCCTCTTGAACCTGCCCTTGAGGATTGCGGGAGCTTTGCAGCCACCCATGCCCTGGCGCATCGCAGGTGATCATCAGGCGAATCCGTCAACGACAGCAACGCAAAGGGAGAGCTATTGGCCTTCCCGGCCCGTATTGCAGCCGTCAAATGTCCGATCTCTTCGTCGAGATTCTCCCAATTGCAAAGATTCATCTTTGCATAGAGACGCAACCCCTCGATGCCCTCCAGGTCAGGCCTGATCGATACTGCCTTGTCATAAGCGGCAAGCGCTCCATCATAGCACTTGAGATCGGTGAAAACATTGCCTCGCCCAACCCACGCTCCATCCAGATCGGACTTGAGCGACAATGCCTTGTCGAAGGCAGCGAGAGCCTCCTCATAGCGCTTGAGACCCCACAACGTTGCCTCGACCGAGCCACGCCTCTGCCAGATCCGGCTTGATCGACAGCGCCATGTCATAAGCGGCAAACGCCCCATCATGACGCTCGAGCTCGGTAAAGACATTGCCGCGGCCAAGCCACGCTTCTGCAAGGTCAGGCCTGATCGACAGCGCCTTGTCAAAAGCGGCAAATGCTTCGTCGTAACGTTTGAGATCGCAGAGCACGTTGCCTCGACCAAGCCACGCATTCTCCAAACCAGATTTGATCGATAGCGCCCTGTCGTAGGCAGCCAGCGCCTCGTCATAGCGCTTGAGACTCCAGAACACATTGCCCCGGGCAACCCACGCACCCTCGACATCGGGCTTGATCGACAGCGCCTTGTCGTACGCAGCCAATGCCTCGTCATAGCGCTTGAGATCAGCGAGAACATCACCTCGACCGACCCACGCTTCCTCGAAAGCAGGCTTGACCGACAGCGCCTTGTCGTATGTCGCAAACGCTTCGTCGTAGCGCTTCAGATTGCGGAAAACATTCCCGCGACCGAGCCACGCAATCTCCAGGTCAGGCTTGAGCGACAACGCCTTATCGTAGGCAACGAGGGCGTCCTCGTAGCGCTTGAGCTTCTCGAGGCAATTGCCCTTGCTTGAATATGCGTCGGCAAAGTTCGGATTGAAGGCAATCGCCTTGTCGAATTGATCAATCGCCTCCGGATAGTTCCTCGAGAATTCGGCAAGTATCGAACCCCTGTTGTGGTACGACAGGGGATTGCGCGGATTGACCGCCAATGCGCGCGTAAAATATGCGAGCGCCTCTTGCGGTCGGTTCAGGGCTTTGAGCGCGTATCCATAATTGCTGAGCGCTTCGTCACTGCTTCCATTCAGGGCGACAGCCGCCTTGAGATGGACTTCAGCCTCCGAAAATCGACCTTGGACGAGCTTGACGACACCGGGGAGATGCTCGACCTCGAACACGTTCCTGGCCGCTTTTGCGATCTGCTGCAGTATTCTTTCCGCTTTGACCAGATCCTTGGCCTGAAAGGCTTCGACGGCACGTCGAAATTTGGTCTGCAGTTCACCCGCCAAGCCCATTCCTCCCTCAGATCATCCGGTCAAATACCGCAACCGGTTCGGCGACGCCACAAAGCCAAGTTCGGCTTGGTCGGGAGCAGCTGGCAGCAGCTTGGTTACGCGCGGCGGCCCTTATGCTCCGGCCATCCGCAAGCCCATAGTACTGAACTACCCATCATATCTTGCAGCGCAAAGCGAGGACAGCATGTAAAATTCAACAAATTCAACCACTTGATTCGATCGAGATAGCGTCGTCCGGGGAGCCATCCTTGTCGTCCGAGCCAGACGTTTCAGTTCTGGGCCCGCTGTTTCGGCATCAAGTCCTCAACCGGGAGGCAAATCGTCTCTATTGGCGCGCATGACTGCGGAAATCGTTGGGAATATTCGAGCGAAAACACACGCTTCGAAATTGACCAGCCCAAGTAATTAGATGCATAAGGCTCGCACCGGAGAGGTGGCCGAGTGGCTGAAGGCAACGCTTTGCTAAAGCGTCATACGGTCTCAAGCTGTATCGAGGGTTCGAATCCCTCCCTCTCCGCCACCCCAGCGGCAGAATCCTGGTCTGGGCGTTCTTTCACCTGAAAGCGATCGTGAAGCCGGCGCGACAGCCTGGCGCAAGGATCCGCGCCGCTGAACTCGGCCCGATTCGCGCTCTCTTTATATATGTGTGCCCGCATCCGGCGGCAGGATTGCCATATCGGCACGCCTCGTCCGTTCCCCGGGTCATTCTTGTCAGTGTCGCTCGTACCGCGCGGGTCTAGTGGCGGCCCGACGCAGGAACTTGCCTTGGAGCAACCGGATCGCCCCGTACAACACGGGGCCCGATGCGATTGTCAGCTCAGTGCGTGGAGACCCACGCCCTCGCGTCGCGCTGCGCGGCCGAGATCTCGGCGTCCGACATCTGCCCGGCCACTTCCTGGCGCAACGTGACGGCGTCCTTGCGGCCCTTCAGCGCGGCAAGGTTGAACCATTTATGCGCGGCGACAAGATCGACGAGGCCGGAACGGCCGCTCGCCCAATACATCCCGCGCTCGAACAGCACGTCAGACAGCGCGCCCGCGTCGATCGCCGTCGCCGTCTCCAGATCGAAAGTACCCTGAAACATAACGCATCCCCTTTTTCTTATGCCGCCTCGTCCCCCGAGCGCGGCTCCCGTCCAATTGACTGTTCAACTCATCCCCGAGTCTTCTTGCCCATGCCGTTTGCCGGCTTGTTGGAGGTGATGATGGCGGGCAAATTTGAATGGCAGTTTAAGTATCGCGATGAAGCAGACGTAAACGCGCGAGCGCAACGTTCGCGAAAGGAATGCAAGAAGCTGCCGTTTTCCAAGCACTTCTGCGATTCGTCAGATTTGGTTTACCGTGAGATTTTCGGACTACGATAACCATCGCGCGTTGTGGCGGGCACATTGTGGCGTCGCCCGCGCCACGCGTTGTCGTTCCAGAGACCCCAGTCATCCATCGCGCGGCGGACAGGATTCCCCCGGTCGGAACGGTGACGGTAACGCAAAAGGGAAATGGGACGCGGGCGCTGCGTACGACAAAGCCGCAGCCCTCGCCTGCCTCAAGGCAGCGCGGCCACGTCACGGTCAGATCAGAAATGTTGGGAAAAAAATGCCGGCAATGCCCCGGCCTCAGGGAACGAGGGCGTCGGCGAACACGTCAGGACCAGATTCCACTTTGACCGCGAGGCTACTCGTGAAATTGCAGAGCCGGAGAACCGGAGCCGCACCGAACGAAGAAAACTTGTTTCTTCTGCCGGACCGGACTTTGGCGAGCGAACCCGCGAAAGAGAACGATCCGACCGTTGACCTGATGTCTCGCCGACACCCTCTATCGTCGACCAGAACCTGCTAAGAGGCGCTGATGACGTGCCGGCTCTCTAGGAGCCGGCAACTTCAGAAGCGAAGTTACTTCTTCTTCTTGGCGACCTTGCGGGTCTTCTTCGCAGTCTTCTTCACTGCGCTCTTCGCCTTCTTCGCCTTCTTTGCTTTCTTGGCCATGTTGCCCTCCGATGTGTGAGATGGCTTTAATCGCTGCGTACATTCGGGGATCGAATGCACTCACCCCGAATACACCAACACGACGAAAAAAACATCTTCTCACTTAAGGAAGTGTTGACGCAGCGGAGCGCGTGCGCTTGGCGAGCGCGACGCAAGTGGTCGGAGAGACATGCGCTCGCGATCACGCAGAGTGGTCGCAGCATCGATCTCGGCAAGGCCGGTGACTGCAAAGAAACTCTATGCAGCAAGTATTATTCTGCACTTGCGCATTGCGCATGATCAACGCGGTGACGTGCGTCGCGGTTTGCTCGATCGCGTCATGGAAGCGTTTCGCGGACTCTGAGTCGCAGGTTTTGGCAACGAAAATATTTTCATGCTTAACGGCGCGAGCGCTCGCCAAAGCGCGTGCAAGCCGCCGTTTCGCGCGAATCGCGTGACGGCGATTCGGTCGTCGCTGCGTGGCTCAGATGGGATGATGTTGGCCATCGATGACGGACGCGCGCGTCGCATCGCGAGCTGAAGCGAGGTGACGGAACGTATCCGTCACCTCGTTCGAACGCGCGACGTCAGATGCCGAGCTTGGACTTGAGCAGATCGTTGACGCTCTGCGGGTTGGCCTTGCCGCCGGACGCCTTCATCACCTGGCCGACGAACCAGCCGAGCGACTGCGGCTTGTCCTTGACCTGCGCAGCCTTGTCGGGATTGGCCGCGATGATGTCGTTGACGACCTTCTCGATCGCCGAGAGGTCGGTGACCTGCTTCATGCCGCGGCTTTCGACCAGCGCGCGGGGATCGCCGCCCTCTTGCCAGACGATCTCGAACAGATCCTTGGCGATCTTGCCGGAGATCGTGCCTTCACCGATCAGGTCGATGATCGCTGCGAGCTGCTCGGCATTGACTGGAGAGTCCGTAATATCCCGGCCTTCCTTGTTGAGACGGCCGAACAATTCGTTGATCACCCAGTTCGCCGCCATCTTGCCGTCGCGGGCGCGGTTGGCGAGCTTGTCCAGCACGGTCTCGTAGAACACCGCGCTTTCGCGCTCGGCGACCAGCACGCTCGCGTCATAGGCCGACAGGCCGAAGTCGGCGACGAAACGCGTCATCTTCTGGTCCGGCAGCTCGGGCAGCTCCGCTTTCAGCTCATCGACGAAAGCCTGAGAGAACTCCAGCGGCAGCAGATCGGGATCAGGGAAGTAGCGGTAGTCATGCGCCTCTTCCTTCGAGCGCATCGAGCGCGTCTCGCCCCTGTTGGGGTCGTACAGCCGCGTTTCCTGGTCGATCGCGCCGCCGTCCTCCAAAATTTCGATCTGGCGGCGCGCTTCGTACTCGATCGCCTGCCCAATGAAGGTGATCGAGTTCATGTTCTTGATCTCACAGCGGGTGCCGAGCGGAGCACCGGGCTTGCGCACGGAGACGTTGACGTCGGCGCGCAAGCTTCCCTTCTCCATGTCGCCGTCGCACGTGCCGAGATAGCGCAGGATCGAGCGCAGCTTGGTCACATAGGCCTTGGCCTGCTCGGCATCGCGGATGTCCGGTTTTGATACGATCTCCATCAGCGCCACGCCGGAGCGGTTGAGGTCGACATAGGTCATGGTCGGCGACTGATCGTGCAGCAACTTGCCGGCATCCTGCTCAAGATGCAGGCGCTCGATGCCGATCGCCGCAGTCCTACCACCGTCGAGCTCGACGATCACCTCGCCCTCGCCGACGATCGGCGACTTATACTGGCTGATCTGGTAGCCCTGCGGCAGGTCCGGATAGAAATAGTTTTTCCGGTCGAACACCGAACGCAGATTGATTTTTGCGTTGAGCCCGAGCCCGGTCCGGACAGCCTGCCTGACGCACTCTTCGTTGATGACGGGCAGCATGCCTGGCATCGCCGCGTCGACCAGCGACACATGCGAATTCGGCTCGCCGCCAAACGCAGTGGAGGCGCCCGAGAACAATTTGGAGCTCGACGTCACCTGCGCATGGATCTCCATGCCGATAACCACCTCCCAGTCGCCGGTGGCGCCCTTGAGAAGCTTGTGCGGTGTGACTGACACGTTCATCGATCCGGCTTCCGAACCATTCAAATGTGGGATGGCAAGATTATGGGAAGGTTTGGGCTTCGCGCAACGGCTGGCGCCAGTCAAGCCGAAGAAATCGACATTCTGGCGGTCAACAGCCACCCCCGCGGTCAAAGCCCGCGGCGAAACGCCTGGTAGGGCTTGCTCTGGCGCAGCGCGTCGGCGCCGCCTTCGATCAGGAGATCGACCTGGTCCGCCGGCAGCGAGAACCGCGTCGGGATCGTATTGAGGATGCCGGCACGCGCGGGCCCAAGCTGCTCGAAATTCACCCGATCGATGAAGAAACTGACGTCGTTGCAGCGCCAGTTATTGCCAACCCCGAGACGGGCACGGTCCGCCGCGGACAGGCTGCATCGCCAGCGTCTGATCTTCCCCACCCAGTCATTGGCCAGGCCGGTGAATGCCGCGTAACTCGATCGCACACCAGCATCGATGGCGGTGTCGGCTGCCGCCGACACCAGTTCGATGCCGCTTGGCCCTTCGACCCGCTGCGCGAAGTCGCCGGAGATACCCCGCCCGGCATCGACGAGAAGGAACATGATCCGCCGCACCTTCACGGCCTGGCGCTCGTTCATCGGCTCGAACGGGCGCTGCGCCGCGAGCATCCCGATGCTGAAACCGGACAGGCCATAATTGTCGACGAGGCCGCCGTCGAGCAGCTTCACATAGCGCATCGAGCCATCGTGATAGCGGGCGTTGGCTTCCGCAAACGACCGCAACAACGGCTGCGCATTCGGATCGCGGCGTGCACGTTCGATCCAGTCCGGCAGTTGCGTTGCGCAGCCGCCGGGATAGGTCTCGAGCACGATCGGTGCAAAGGCAAGCGGTACCGCTGCGGACGCTGCAACCGCCTCAGCGATGCGATAAGACCGGATATCGCTGCATAGCGCGTCAAAAGTGGTCTTCCCGAACACGAATGGCGTGCGGTTGTAGATGTCGGACGCATTGATCCAGACCCGTGGGCGCCGGTCTTCGCGAAAAATATCGAACCGCGCGCCATCGAACAGGTTTCGATCGAGCCAGTCGGTAAATTGGCTGTCGTTGACGCCGCCGCCGAGTGCGCGCCCGATATTGCCAAGCGAAACGCGGGTATTGAGACCTTCCTCGGCGTTCCGCAGCAGGAAACGCTCGCGAAAATCCGCAATCGCAGCGCGCTGCTTGAGGCCGAAATAGGCTGCCGTAACCGATCCGCCGGAGACGAAGTCCACTCGGTCGAGCAGCGTTTTCGCACGATCGGAGCCGACGCGAGACCGATCGAGTTCGGTCAGCACCCCAAAGGAGAAAGCCGCGGCACGCATGCCGCCGCCGGAGAACGACAACCCCAGCAGCAGATCGTCCGCGTAAGTCTGAACTTCTCGCCCAAAGTCATTGTCGGCCAACGCTTCGCCGAGCGGAGCGTTGCCCGGCAAATTGTAGACCGTCGCACATCCCGCCAATAATCCCGCGAACGCAGCGGCCAACCCGGCAAGGACCCACCCCCGCATCTTCAACGCTTGCACCCGAATGTCCCGTCGCAGGCCCCACCCTGTCAGCGCCAGTCTATCATGCTCAAAGGTGGCATCGGCATGACCCCGAGGCCAGCGCCCATACAGGGTTAACGAGGCAAAAGCGCGGACAGCAGCGCCCGCGCCGTGCGTAGCTAGTGGCGGCTCCGCCAAAAGTGTTCAACGCCAAGGCGCTGATCGCCCAGTTGGAGCCACTCATCAAGGCCGAGCGCTGCAATCTCGGCAACGTCTGTCCGCATGTTCACGAATATCTGCTGCCGAAGGGAACGCTGAGATAGCGTCCCGCCAGGCATCAGGTCCGCTCACGGCGTTCCTGGTCCGTTGGCTGCTCGCCTTTCGCCGGCTTCGTTAAACCCGTTGAGCGACCGAAGCACATCGGCCGGCCGGCGCAGCGCGATCTCCGGGCGGCCCATCATCTCGATCTCTCCGAACAGCCCGTCGACCTCCGCGAAGAGGCAAACACGAAGCCGTCGAACGACGTGCTCTGGTCCTCGAAATCGCTGGAGATCTCGACGCGGTAGCCTTTCGCCTTGAGACGATCGACGACCTCGTAATGGAGGGCCTGCGAATGGGTTGCGATGAAGAGAAAATCGACGCGCCGCTTGGTCAGCACGCTCTCGGCACCTTTCAACATCTCGACCTCGAACCCCTGGATATCGGCATGCAGGATGTCGAGACGCCTGATCTTCCTGTCCCTGAAGAAGGCGTCGACCTCGAATTTTCCATTGCCGACGAAGGCCTTGATGAACTCGCCCTTCAGTCCGTTGCGCGCGAAATTATCCTGACCGGTCTTCAAGCAGGCGGGGTCCGGCTCGACTAGGATGACGTCTGCCTTAGACCGCATCTTCTTGAGCCACATGGAATAGTGGCCCCAATAGGCGCCGAGCTCGATCATCGCGGGCGCTTCGCCCAGCCGCTTCAGCAATTCCTGAAAGACGTATTCTTCCAGCGGCTCGTGGACACCGCGATTGATCACAAGCACGCTGCTGAAGGGTCCGTAATACGCCCCGGGGCCGATACCGGGACCTTCAGGCCGTTATGCAGATAGACCTGATCGCCTTCGACATGGCCGGCCATCGGGACGCGTTCGATCAGGAGGTTGAGGGGATCGGAAACGATCTCGCGAAAACGGCCGAACAAGTCCTCCGGCTTCGCCTTCGGTCCCGTGAATCCAGGCTCGCTCATGCGGATGCACTCCCACCCAGCGTATCGACGATACGCTGCCATTCTGCTTCGAGCGAATCCGTTGCCACGGGTTGGCCAGCCTGGCGGTACCAGTAGCCGGCATTGCCGAGATCGCCCTCGACGCGGTGCAGATAGGCGTGCACCCAGGCGGCGTCGCGGCTGCTCTCGTCCTGGACGATCCTGTGCGCCTGGTCCCAGTCGCCCTTGGCGGCCCACCAGAGGCCGGCGAGCGGCGCGCTGAGATCCGGCGCCGGTGCTGCGCCGTCGAGGCTGGCGATATACGCCGCCAGGTTCACCACCACCTCGCGGGCGTGAAACGGCCGGCCGCCTGCTCGATCACCTCGCCGAGCGAGAACAACGCTTCTTCGTCAAAGGGACGACCGATCAGTTGCAGCCCGAGCGGCAGGCCTTGCGCATCCTTGCCCGCTGGCACGGCGATGCCCGGCAGCCCCGCCATGTTCACGGTCACCGTAAAAATGTCGTTGAGATACATCTCGACGGGGTCGGCGCCGCCCTTCTCGCCGATGCCGAAGGCGGCCGACGGCGTCGCGGGGGTGAGGATCGCGTCGACTCCCTTGGCGAAGCAATCCTCAAAGTCCTTCTTGATCAGCGTGCGGACTTTCTGGGCGCGCAAATAGTAGGCGTCGTAATAGCCGGCCGAGAGCACATAGGTGCCGATCATGACGCGGCGGCGCACTTCGGCACCGAAACCTTCGGCGCGGGTGTTCTCATACTGCTCGATGATGTTCTTGCCCTGCTCGCGCAGGCCGTAGCGGACGCCGTCATACCGCGCGAGGTTGGAGGACGCCTCCGCCGGCGCCACGATGTAATAGGCCGGCAGCGCGTACTTCGTGTGCGGCAGCGACACCTCGACAAGCTCGGCGCCGGCCGCCTTCAGCCAGGCCGCGCCCTCTTCCCAAAGCTTTTCGATCTCGGACGGCATGCCGTCGAGGCGATATTCCTTGGGGATACCGATCTTCATGCCCTTCACGGATTTGCCGATCGCGGCCTCGTAATCCGGCACGGGCATGTCGACCGAGGTCGTGTCCTTCGGATCGTGCCCGGCCATCGAGCGCAGCAGCATCGCCGCATCGCGCGTTGTGCGCGCGATCGGGCCAGCCTGGTCGAGCGAGGAGGCAAAGGCGACGATGCCCCAGCGCGAGCAGCGACCATAGGTCGGCTTGATACCGACGGTCGCGGTGAACGCCGCCGGCTGGCGGATCGAACCGCCGGTGTCGGTCGCGGTCGCGCCCATGCACAGCAGCGCCGCCACGGCCGAGGCCGAGCCGCCGGACGAGCCGCCCGGCACCAGCGTCGTGTTGCTTCCCTCACGCCGCCAGGGATTGCCGACGGGGCCGAAGCACGAGGTCTCGTTGGCCGAGCCCATCGCGAACTCGTCATTGTTGAGCTTGCCGAGCATCACGGCGCCGTCGCGCCAGAGCTGCGAGGTTATGGTGGACTCATAGGTCGGCACGAAATTGCCGAGGATCTTCGAGCACGCCGTGGTGCGCACTCCCTCGGTCGCAAAGAGATCCTTGATGCCGAGCGGGATGCCCGCGAGCGGACCGCCCTCACCCTTGGCGATCTTCTCGTCCACGGCCTTCGCCATGTCACGCGCGCGATCGGGCGTCTCCATCACGAAGGCATTGAGCACGCGCGCGGCTTCGATCGCGGACAGATGCGCGTCGGTCAGCTCGAGTGACGTGAAAGTCTTGGCCGCGAGGCCCTTGCGGGCCTCGGCGAGCGTCAGGGATGTCAAATCGGTCATTTATTGATCGGGCTACAGAAGAACGGAGACAGGGTCTTGTCGTTGGCCGGGTCGTCTTTTTTCTTGGCGGCGGCGTTCGCGGCCGCCTCGATCTCGTCGAGCACGGCATTGACGGCGACGTTGGGATCGGCGGCCTTGCCCTGCCGCTCCATCTTGTCGAGATAATTCATATAGGCCTGATAGGCCTTCTCATCGTCGCAAAGCATGCACATCGGACCACGTCCTAAGACTCTTTAGTTTGACGCGTTTTCTTTACGCGAACCGGCTTCCACTTCGCTCGAAAACGCTATGCAAGTTACTCAACGACTTTGGGCACGAGGAAGAAGTGCCCCTCGGTCGCAGGCGCGTTGGCAACGATATCGTCGGCGATCTCACCGTCGTTGACCACGTCCTGCCGCTTCTTCATCTGCATCGGGGTGACCGAGGTCATCGGCTCCACGCCCTCGACATTGACCTCCGAGAGCTGCTCGACAAAGGCGAGCATGGCGTTGAGCTCGCCCTGCAAGTGCGGAACTTCGTCCTCGGAAACCGCGATGCGCGCCAGATGCGCGATGCGGCGGACGGTAGCGGCGTCGACGGACATTATATAAGGCCTCTCACGGCAAAACCTATCCGCCGTATAGCAGAGGCCGCTTTTGCGCCGCAACCGGCGCTGGGAGCTATCCGGCCATCTGCCGCAACCGGTCCAGCGCCGATTTGGCGAGATCCCGGGTCAATTCGGCCGCCGGGACCTCACGGCCGAGGGCAATGGCCTGCCCGGCCCAGAGATTGGTGAAGTCCACGCGGCCTTGTTTCTCGGCTGCCGATTTCAGCGGCGCCAGGGCGGTTGCAGCATGGGGGAATGGCGGAGCATCGGGCGAGATCGGGCCGACCTCGCGGATCAGGCGGTTCTGAACCCCGCGCGCCGGCCGCCCGGTCATGACGTTGGTGATCACGGTGGAATCATCCCGCCCCTCTGCAAGCGCGGCGCGCCCCGCCGCCGTATGCGTCGATTCCGGACAGCGCAAATAGGCAGTGCCGATCTGCACGCCGGATGCGCCCAACGTGAAGGCCGCGGCAATGCCCCGCCCGTCAGCGATGCCGCCGGCTGCGATGACCGGCACCTTC
Organism: Bradyrhizobium sp. LTSP857; assembly: GCF_000938285.1. Classification (NCBI taxonomy): domain Bacteria; kingdom Pseudomonadati; phylum Pseudomonadota; class Alphaproteobacteria; order Hyphomicrobiales; family Nitrobacteraceae; genus Bradyrhizobium; species Bradyrhizobium sp. LTSP857. Next base: position 88,616 of record NZ_JYMS01000049.1, read on the forward strand.
ACGGCGTCGACGATCTGCGGCAACAGGGCAAAGAGCCCGGGCTGCTCGGCTATCTTGTCGGTCAGGAACATGCCGCGATGGCCGCCCGCCTCCGCCCCTTGCGCAATGATGGCGTCGACGCCGCGCTGCTCCAGCCAGACCGCCTCCTTCACCGTCGTCGCCGAGGCGATCACGAGACAACCGGCCGCTTTGATACGGTCAAGCTGGGCCTTCTCCGGCAGGCCGAAATGGAAGCTCACGACCTCCGGCTTCACTTCCTCCACCACCGCGCAGGCCGCCGCATCGAACGGCGCCCGGTTGGCGGCGTTGACCGGGGCTGCCGGATCGAGGCCGTGCTCCTTGTAATAGCCCGCGAGGCGCTGCTTCCAACGCGCTTCCGCCGCGGCGGTGAGTTCGACCGGCGTGTGGCAGAAGAAGTTCAGATTGACGGGCGCAGACACGCGCTGGCGGATGATGTTGACCTGCTCGCGGATCTTCTCTCCCGACAGCATGGCGCACGGCAGCGAGCCGAGCGCGCCGCCCTGCGCTGCTGCAATCACCAGCTCCGCATCCATCACGCCGGCCATTGGCGCCAGCACGATCGGGAATTCGGTCTTGAAGAGATCGATCAGTCGACGGTCGGGCCACATGGTGCTGTCTCTCTTGTTTCAGGCGAGCGATGCGATGGAATTGCGCCTGCCGGCGAGCAGCTGCTCGGCCTCAAGCGCAATCCGCTCGACGATCTCTGCCGCGGGCGGGATATCATGGATCAGGCCGACGGCCTCGCCGGCAAAGACGGCCGCGACCTCGAAATTTCCGGCAGCCCTGGCCGCCATATACTCTACCGCGATCTCGCCCGCGCGCTGCATCAGCTCGACCTCGCGGCCGGTCCAGCTCTTGATATGGTCATTGACCAGCGTGCGCGCGGTGAACGGAGCCGGCCAGAACAATTGTCGCGACCAATCGGGAACGACGCCGCGCACGGTGTCATTGCCATCAGCCGCGCGAATGCGCTGCTTTGCCTCTTCGGCGCCGTTGGCCTCGATACTTGCATAGAAACGGGTGCCGACCAGCACGCCGGATGCGCCCAACATCATCATCGCCGCAAGGCCGCGGCCATCGGCAATCCCGCCGGCCGCAACCACGGGCACATGCCCTGCCGCAAGATCGACGATCGCCGGAACGATATCGACGGTGGTGCGCGACGCGCCATGGCCGCCGGCTTCGGTGCCCTGCGCGATCAGGATCTCCGCACCGGCGTCGAGCGCCTGCTTCGCCATGTCCTCGCTCTGCACCTGGCAGATCAATCGCGCGCCGCGCGCTTTGATACGTGGCGCAAACGGCGCGGGGGCGCCGAACGACAGCATAATGGCTTGCGGACCCGCGTCCGGCGCGATGTCGAGAAGCTTTGGCTGCTTCGCCAGACTCCAGGTGATGAAGCCGATACCGAACGGTGCAAAGCCGCTGAGCTCTTTGGTCTCCGCCTCGAGCCGGGCCTGATCGCCGTAGCCACCACCCAGAATGCCGAAGCCGCCGGCCTCGCTGACCGCGCGGGTCAGCCGGCTGCCCGCAATCGTGTCCATCGGCGCCGACAGGATCGGATGCCTGATCCCGAGAAGCTCCGTCAGCGGCGTGGTGATCGGCATGGCTGCTCCACTCTCGACAGCCAGACTAGGCCGGAATAGCATTCTCGAAAATTGAATTCTAGCGAACGCTGCCATCACAAAAGCGAAACGAAGCCATGGAACTCAGCGACATCCAGACATTCGCCGCGGTCGCCCGCACCGGCGGCATCACCCGCGCCGCCGAAGAGCTCAACACGGTGCAATCCAACGTCACTCAGCGCGTCAAGGCTCTGGAGGCCGAGATCGGCACGCCGTTGTTCGAACGACATAGCCGCGGCATGACGCTCACCGGCGCGGGCAAAAGGCTTTTGCCTTACGCGCAAAGGATGGCCGCGTTGTCACGCGAGGCCGTGCTCGCGGCGCGTGACGATGGCGAGCCGAAGGGACCGCTCGCGATCGGCTCGATGGAGACCACCGCCGCGGTGCGGCTGCCGCCGCTGCTGGCCGATTTCCACCGCCGCTTCCCTTCCGTGCGCCTGAGCCTGCGAACGGCGACCACCGCCGATCTCGTCGCGGGCGTGCTCGACGGCACGTTCGACGGCGCCTTCGTCGCTGGTCCGATCGCGCATGCCGACCTCACCGCGACCAGCGCGTTCCGCGAAGAGCTGGTGCTGGTCAGCGCGCGGCGCTGGGGTTCGCTGGCCGAACTGCGCGCCGGCACGCCGGAGTCCGGCCCGACCGCGCTCGCGTTCCGCACCGGCTGCACCTATCGCCAGCGGCTCGAACAGATCTTTGTCGAGTTCGGCTGGCCGTCCGCGGCGCGCTTCGAGCTCGGCACGCTCGACGGCATGATCGGCTGCGTCGCGGCCGACATGGGCGTGACGCTGCTGCCGCGCACTGTCGTCGAGCGCAGCGCGATGAACGGCAGCGTCTCGATCCACGCGCTGAGCCCGTCACACGCGCGGGTCGAAACGCTGTTCATCCAGCGCCGCGCCGGGCATCAATACAGTGCGCTCAGCGGCTTTATCGCCTGCCTGAAGAAGGATGACGAAATCATCGCGGCCTGAGATGCCAGCGCCGCAGTGCAACGACGGCCCAGATCGCCTCGACCAGACCGAACGGCCAGGCGCCTTGCAGGAAGCCGTAGGCCGAGCCGAGCGCGCAGGACACCGCGAACAGCAGCACGAACCAGTGGCTGCGGTCCTCCATGGCATAGCAGACCAGCATGGCGGTGACGGCAAACAAGCCGAATAACGTCAGTGCATCCATGTTCCCGGTTCACTCCGCAGCGCGACGCGTGATATGCGCTAGACCATGCCGGCTCTTATCCTGCCATTGATCGATGCTGCAACCCACTGGCCCGAACGCGGCGGGCTCGTCGGCCTGGATCTCGGCACCAAGACCATTGGCGTTGCCGTGTCCAATCCGGACCGGCGGTTAGCGACCGGCGTCGAGACCATCCAGCGCAAGGCATTCAAGCAGGACGCCGCCCGCCTGCTGGCGATCGCCGCCGAGCGCAAGGCCGTCGGTTTCGTGCTCGGCCTGCCCATCAACATGGACGGCAGCGAGGGCCCGCGCGCGCAATCGACCCGCGCCTTCGCCCGCAACCTGGCTGGCCTGACCGCGCTTCCCATCGGACTGTGGGACGAGCGGCTCTCGACCGCGGCGGTCGAGCGCGAGCTGATCGGCATGGATGTCAGCCGCGCCAAGCGCGCCGAGGTGATCGACGAGCACGCCGCGATCTTCATCCTGCAGGGCGCGCTCGACCGGCTCACCAATCTTCGCGCGGCTTCGGAGAATGGCTGATCCATGGCCGTCGTGATCGCGGCGCTGCTGCCGGTCTTCATCCTCATCGTGCTCGGCGTCGTGCTCAGGCACAGCCTGATGCGGCTCGACACGCAATGGCACGGGCTGGAGCGGCTGACCTATTTCGTGCTGTTTCCAATGCTGCTGATCCAGACGCTGGTGAAGGCCGATCTTTCCAAGGTGCCGGTGGCCGGCGTCGGCGGCGCGCTGCTGCTGTCGGCGCTGGCGATGTCGCTATTGTGCCTTGCGCTCCGCCCGGCCCTGGCGCGGCTCGATATCGACGGCCCCGCCTTCACCTCGATCTTCCAGGGCGCGACGCGCTGGCAGACCTATGTGGCGCTCTCGGTGTCCGCCAACATGTTCGGTGATGTCGGGCTGGCGCTGGCCTCCGTAGCGATGGTCGCGATCATTCCGCTGGTCAACGTGTTCAGCGTCGCGGTGCTGGCGCACTACGCATCGCCGGAGAAACAGTCCGCGCGCGCGATCGTCATGACGGTGATCCGCAATCCCCTGATCTGGGCCTGCGCCATCGGCCTCTTCATCAACGTCATCCATCTGCCGCTGCCAAAAATCTGGCACGAGGTCGCCGATGCGCTCGGCCGCTCCTCGCTCGCCATCGGCCTGCTTGTCACCGGCGCCGGCCTCCAGCTCAAGGGCCTGTTCCGCCCGAGCGTGAGTGCGACGATCGGCGTGGCGTTCAAGCTCGTGCTGATGCCTGTGCTCGCGCTGGTACTCGCCGCCTGGTTCGGCCTCTCCGGCGACAGCCTCGCGATCGTGGCGATCTGCGCGGCGGTGCCGACCTCGCCCAGCGCCTATGTGCTGGCCCGCCAGATGGGCGGCGATGCGCCGCTGCTGGCGCAGATCATCACGCTGCAAACGATTTTGGCCGCGATCACGATGCCGATCGCGATCGCGCTGGTGGCCTAGAACTCGTCATTGCGAGGAGCCCTTGCGACGAAGCAATCCAGAATCCCTCCGCGGAAAGATTCTGGATTGCCTCGCTGCGCTCGCAATGACGGAATGTGAGGCAACCGCCGACCTAGCTCCCCAGCCACATCGTCAGCACCACCGCCGTCATGTTGTTCAGCGCATGCAGCACGATGGTGAGCCAGAGCGAGTTGGCGCGATGGCGCATGTAGCCGAACCAGACGCCGATGGAGAAGACCTCGGCGAGGAAGTACATGTCGTATTGCAGATGCACCGCCGTCCACACCAGCGACGACAGGATGATCGCGCCGGGCACGCGCAGGAAGCTCGCCGACCAGCCGCGAAACAGGAAGCCGCGCGCCAAAACTTCTTCCGACATCGGCGCAGCCACGCTGAAGGCGAACAGAAGCAGTAGCACGGCACCCTTGTCGCGGCCCGATTTCAGCAGATCGGTCATGAAGCCCGGCGTCGCCTCGCGACCGAGGCTGCGCGACATCGTCTCCCAGACCAGCACGATCACGATGAGACCGACGGCGCCAAACAGGATCTGCTTCCACGATGGCCAATGCAGCGCCAAATAATCGACGAAGGATGCCTTCTTGATGCGGATGGCGAGCCACGCCACGGCAAGCGTCGCAGGCAGCCCCATGATGACCGACAACGCGAGCGCCTGCGGCTCGCCGCCGACGAGCTGCATCGATGCAAGGCTGAGCGGCAGACCGCGATACACCACGAACAGGACGATGGCGCCAATCTGTCCGACGAACATCGCGACGAAGAGGAGGATCCCCCACAGTGCCGTGCCCCAGAATTTCCACACGCGCGGCGCGGCGTCCGCGGGCGTCACGTCAAGCGGCGGATCGTTGAAGACTTCAGAGGTCGCGAGGCTGGGCTCAGTCTCAATCTCAGTCATGGCGCTTTCCTGCGACCGGAATCAGTTCCGCCGCGGCTGGATCGGGAAATCATAGGCCGCCCCGCCCGCCCCCGGCAGGGAAAAATGCCACCACTCTTTCGAATAGTTCACAAAGCCTTGCCGAGCCATCGCAGCGACCAGCCGCTTGCGCCAGGCACGCTGGTCCGGCGTGATCGACGGTGCTGCGGTGTGTCCCTTCGCGTCCGTGCAGTCATAGCCGGTGCCCATGTCGACGCTGCCTTCCGGGATGCGCGCCTCGACCGGCGCCGTGCAGTCGGCATAGGTTTTTGACGGATCGTATTTGGCGGAGTTGTCAGCCCTCAGATCGACCAGGGTCAGGTCGAGCGCCGCACCTGTCGAATGCTGCGAGCGGCTCGCTATATAGCCAAGGCGAAACAGCTCCGTCTTCGGGATCTTCGGATTGTAGCGCCGCTCTGCTGCTGTCTCCCGGCCGTTCTGCGACCACTTCACCATATCGAGCGATGCGCGCGCCGGTCGGTAACAGTCGAACATTTTGAGCGACAGGTTTTGTGCCGCCAGCTCCTGCTGCACCGCCTTCAGCCGCAACCCCACCTCCCGCTTCACCACACACTCGCCCGCGCCATAGCCGCTCATCGGACGGCCGATGAAATTGTTGGAGCTGGCGTAGCGGATGTCCTGGATGATGCTGGGATCGATGTCGCGCAAATAGACGAAGCCGCCGGGGAGCGATTGGGCGTGGGCTTCGCTGATGATGATTGCTGCTAAGAGCGCCGTCAGAATTGTTTTCAACTGAAGCCCCCATATCGTCATGGCCGGGCTTGTCCCGGCCATCCACGGCCTTTTTACGTCAAATGCGAATGAAGCACGTGGATGCCCGGGACATAGGCGAGCGGAAGCGACGCCGTCCTTCGGACGGCTATGCCCGGGCATGACGGAGGACGCAGAACCCGACAGATCAGGGGATAACTCCCCGCCCCGGCATTGGCCCTTGCCCCCCCAGCCATCCCCGCCTATAGCTCTCGTTTTAATGACATCGAAATCGACCTTCGTCCTCGGCCACCGGCATTTGCTGGGCATCGAGGGCCTTTCCGCGGCCGACATCACCGGCCTGCTCGACCTGTCCGAAGAATATGTCGAGCTCAACCGCCAGGTTGACAAGAAGCGCACCGTCCTGCGTGGACGGACGCAAGTAAACCTGTTCTTCGAGGCCTCGACCCGGACGCAGTCCTCGTTCGAGCTCGCGGGCAAACGCCTGGGTGCCGACGTCATGAACATGTCGGTCTCCTCCTCGTCCATGAAGAAGGGCGAGACGCTGGTCGACACCGCCATGACGTTGAACGCCATGCACCCGGATATCCTGGTGGTCCGGCATCACGCCTCCGGTGCGGTGGAACTGCTGGCCCGCAAGGTTGACGGTTCCGTGATCAATGCCGGCGACGGCGCGCACGAGCATCCGACGCAAGCGCTGCTCGACGCACTCACCATCCGCCGCAACAAGGGCCGGATCGAAGGCCTCGTGGTCGCGATCTGCGGCGACGTGCTGCATTCGCGCGTTGCCCGCTCCAACATCATCCTGCTCAACACCATGGGCGCCCGCGTCCGCGTGGTCGGCCCGACCACCTTGCTGCCGCCGGGGCTCGAACGCATGGGCGTCGAGGTGGCGCGCGACATGCGGGAGGGGCTCAACGGCGCCGACATCGTCATGATGCTGCGGCTCCAGCGCGAGCGCATGAACGGCTCCTTCGTGCCGTCGACCTCCGAGTACTTCCATTATTTCGGGCTGGACCAGAAGAAACTCGCTTACGCCAAGCCCGACGCGCTCGTCATGCATCCCGGCCCCATGAACCGCGGCGTCGAGATCGACTCAGCCGTCGCCGACGGCGCGCAATCCCTGATCCGTGAACAGGTGGAGATGGGCGTGGCCGTACGCATGGCCGTGCTCGAAGCGCTCGCCCGCAACCTGCCGAACGCGTGATGCTCATGTTGACCGATCGACGACCCATCCTGCTTGCCAACGCCCGCGTCGTCGATCCCTCGCGGGATTTCGACGGCCCCGGCGACGTCCTGATTGCAGACGGCATCATCCGCGAGACCCGCCGCGGCATCGGCGCGGCCGGCGTCCCCGAGGGCACCGACGTCGTCAACTGCTCCGGCAAGATCGTGGCACCCGGCCTGATCGACATGCGCGCCTTTGTCGGCGAGCCCGGCTTCAGCCACCGCGAGACCTTTGCGTCCGCGAGCCAGGCGGCTGCGACCGGCGGCGTCACCACCATCATCTGCCAGCCCGACACCTCGCCGGTCATCGACAATTCGGCGACCGTCGATTTCGTGATGCGCCGCGCCCGCGACACCGCAATCGTCAACATCCAGCCGATGGCGGCGCTCACCAAAGGGATGCACGGCGAGGAGATGACCGAGTTCGGCCTGCTCAAGGCCGCCGGCGCAATCGCCTTCAGCGACAGCGACAAAAGCGTGACCAATGCGCAGGTGATGCGCCGCGCGCTGACCTACGCGCGCGATTTCGACGCACTGATCGTGCACTACACCGAGGATCCCGATCTCGTCGGCGAAGGCGTGATGAACGAGGGCGAGTTCGCGAGCCGGCTCGGCCTGATGGGCATCCCGAACGCGGCGGAGGCCGTGATGCTCGAGCGCGACATGCGCCTGGTCGCGCTCACCGGCGGGCGCTATCACGCGGCTTCGCTGACCTGCATCGACTCGCTCGAAATCCTCAAACGTGCCCGTGACGCCGGCCTCGCCGTAACCGCCTCGGCCTCAATCAACCATCTTGCGCTGAACGAGAACGACATCGGGCCCTACCGTTCCTTCCTGAAACTGTCGCCGCCGCTGCGCACCGAGGACGACCGCCGCGCGCTGGTCGCAGCCGTGGCCTCCGGCCTCATCGACGTCATCATGTCCGACCACAATCCGCAGGACGTCGAGGTCAAGCGCCTGCCGTTCGCGGAAGCCGCACCCGGCGCCATCGGGCTTGAGACCATGCTGCCGGCGGGCTTGCGGCTGGTCCACAATGACGAGCTGGACCTCAAGACGCTGATCCGGGCGATGTCGACCCGGCCGGCCGAGATTCTGGGCCTGCCCGGCGGAACCCTGCGCACCGGCGCACCGGCGGACGTTATCGTGATCGATCCCGATGTCCCCTGGGTGGTCGATCCCGCCGATCTCAAATCGCCCAGCAAGAACACGCCATTCGACGAAGCCCGCTTTACAGGCCGCGTGGTCCGGACCATCGTTGGCGGACGGACGGTTTTTGAGCATGTCTGAGATGCCGTATTTTGGCGATGCGGGCCGCGTCTCACGTCGCCGCCGTAACACGTCAGGACCAGATCATGGGCGCTGGCTATGTCGGACATGGAGACACCCCCATGGGGCTTGAAGCATTCCTGCCGGTGGCCTTCATCATCGGCTACCTCCTCGGCTCGATTCCGTTCGGGCTGATCCTGACCAAACTCGCCGGCACGCAGGACCTGCGCTCGATCGGCTCCGGCAGTATCGGCGCCACCAACGTCCTGCGCACGGGACACAAGGGCCTTGCCGCAGCAACCCTTCTGTTCGACGCGCTCAAGGGCACTGCGGCGGTGGTGATCGCCGGCTACATCGCAGGCCCGAATGCCGCGATGGTGGCCGGGCTCGGCGCCTTCCTCGGCCATCTCTTCCCGGTCTGGCTCAAGTTCAAAGGCGGCAAGGGCGTCGCCGTCTATATCGGCATCCTGCTTGGGCTGTTCTGGCCGGCCGCCGTCGTTTTCTGTGTGCTCTGGTTAGCTACCGCCTTCACCACCCGCTATTCCTCGCTCTCGGCGCTGGTGGCGTCCTTCATCACCCCAATCTTCCTGTGGTGGTTCGGCCATCTCGCATTGTCTGCGCTGGCCGTGGTGCTGACGCTGCTGCTGTTCTACGCCCATCGCGAGAACATCAAACGGCTGCAATCGGGCAAGGAAAGCCGGATCGGCGAGAAGGCCTAGAGCGTTTTCGAGCGAAGTGGATACCGGTTCGCGTCAAGAAAACGCGTCAAAACAAAATCTAAGACCGGAAAAAGTACGGATACCGCCGCGCCTCCTCCGCATTATATGCCAATTCCTGTTCGCAACTCTGGGCCGAATCACGGTTGTATTGGCGAACGGGTTCCATGCCTGTCATCCTGACAGAGGAAATGGCGTTACGCGGTAGCTCAGAATGAGCGAGAAGATTATCGGCACGCATGATGAGGGTGGCTTGCAGGGCACTGCAGCAAGCCGGCTGCTCTCGATGACCAATATCTGGTCCGATGCGCCCTCGCCCCCTCCTGCGCCAAAGCCCGCCGCCGTTTCATCGCCGGCTCCGCCACCTGCTCCTGTTGCGCCAGTTGCTCATGCTGTCGAGCCTGTAGCTGTCGCCACGCCGGTCATGCCAACGCGGACCGCGCCCTCAACACAATGGCCGCCCCGAAAATTGTCGCTGGCCTTGCAGGGTGGCGGCACCTTTGCCGCCTTCACCTGGGGCGTGCTGGAGCGGCTGCTGGAAGAGCCGTCGATCGAGATCGACACGATCAGCGGCGCCAGCGCCGGCGCCATCAACGCGCTGCTGCTCGCCAGCGGTTTTGCCGAGGGCGGGCGCGAGGGCGCCCGCGCGCGGCTGAACCGGTTCTGGGTCCGGCTCATGCACGAGGCCTCGTTCCGCTCGCTGATGCTGGTCGGCGGCTTCTCGCCGGCAGGAAGCTCGGTCGCGTTCGGGCCGACGCTGCGCTCCGGTCAGTTCGATCCGTTCGATCTCGACCCGCTGCGGCTGGCACTATCGCGCGACATCAATTTTGCGGCGCTGCGCGATGCGAGGTGCCCAAAGCTTCAGATCGCGGCGACGCGGATTCGTGACGGGCAGCAGCAGATCTTTCGCAATGACGCGATCAATGCAGACGTCGCACTCGCCTCGACCTGTCCGCCTCTGGTTCACTGCGCCGTCGAGATCGAGGGCGAGGCCTATTGGGACGGCGGCTACGGCGGCAATCCGCCGCTCGTGAAGCTGGTGCAGGAAACGGCGGCGACGGACGTGCTGCTCGTTCAGGTCACCCCGTCCCGAGACAATTATGTGCCGATCACGCTCGCCGCGATCGACCGTCGGCTCGACCAGATCGCGGCGAATGCCGCCCTCAATGCCGAGATCGCAGCGCTGGAATGGGCGCGATCGCACGCAGCGCCTTCGCTGCGGCTGTTCAGGATCGCTGCGGAAGACTCGATCGAGGGCCTGGCGCAGCGCTCATCGACCGACCTCGGCCGCGGCTTCATCCGCCTCTTGCATCGGAGCGGCCGCCAGGCCGCCGAGCGCTGGCTCGGGCAAGGTTCGAACGCCGCCGTTGCGCGGCCGACGCCAGGTCAGCGCATTGTCTCTGCCGAACCCGCGCTAGCCTGATTTCGCCAACGCATCCTCCAGGAACCACGCCGCTGCGAGTGCGCCGGGATCATTGCCGAAGCGCGCGATCACCTGCACGCCGATCGGCAGTCCGCCGACCTTCAGCACTGGCACGTTGACGCAAGGATTGCCCATCAGCGTCCACAGCCGGTTGTAACGGGGCGAGCCGGTCGAGGCGAGCTCCTTGGCCGGTGCTGTGCCCGGTGCGGAATAGGTGAGCAGCACGTCGAAACCCTCGAACATTTCAGCCAGCTCGCGGCGGCCACGACGGGCGATCCGACGTGCGTCGTCATATTCCTTCGGCGTCAGTCCGACGGTCTCATCGAGGCTGGCGCGCAGCATCGGCGCGATCTCGTCGTGACGCTCGGAAAACTCCCAGGCGAGCGCGCGATGCGCCTCAAAATCCTGGATGATCGGGTGGATGCGCCAGGCTTCCTTCACCGCCTCGGGCAGGTCGATGGTCCGGACGCTGGCGCCGGCACGCTCGGCGGCCTTGATCGCCGCCAGCAACCCCTCTTCCGCCGCCGGCTCCACGGCTTCCGCAAACTCCTGCCTGACCACGCCGATGCGCGGCGCCTTGGCCGGAACGATGCCGTCGAATTCAGTTCGCCCGGTCATCGCCAGCAATCCGCGCGCGAGATCCTCCGCGCGGGCGCCGAACAGGCCGACAGTGTCGAGCGCCCATGAATAGCATTTGACGCCGATGGTCGGCAGCATGCGGAACGACGGCTTGATCGCAGCGGCGCCACAATAGGCTGCCGGCCGGATCACCGAGCCGCCGGTCTGGGTGCCCAGCGCCAGCGGGATCATTCCGGCGCCGACCGCCGCCGCCGAGCCCGACGACGAGCCGCCCGGCGTGTGGCCAACATTGTGCGGATTGAGCGTCGGCGTCGGATCGCGCGAGGCAAACGCCGTGGTCGTGGTCTTGCCGATGATGGTGGCCCCCGCCCGCTTCAGCATCATCACGACCGGCGCATCGGCGCGCGGCTGCCAGCCCCGATAGATCTCCGAGCCCATCTCGGTCGGCATATTGGCGGTGTCGATGATGTCCTTGATGCCGACAGCGATGCCGCGCAGCGGCCCGGAGGCTTGTGCCTTGGCTGACTTGTCATGCCGGACGAAGGCGCGGACGTCCTTCTCCCTGGCCTCGATCGCCGCGTGCGATTGCGCGATGGCGTCCTCAGGCGAAAGCTCGCCCGCTTCGATGCGGCGCTGGAGGTCGGCAAGTGAGATCATGGCAAAACCCTTCTTATTGGCATCGCTTTTAGCATTGCGAAGGAGCCACGCAAGCGCTGACGCGGTGTCGGCTTAGGCAGTGCGCGTTCTGATCCACCCGTTCGTTGACGTGGCTGGACCAGTGCCGAAAAATGCTTACTGTTCGCTAGAGGATGAGCGATTAAGCGCAGCTATGAAACGACGCGGATTCATCACTTTGGCCGGTGGGGCGTTGGCGTGGGCGACGGCCGCACGCGCTCAGCAAGTGAAGCGCGTCTCTCGGATCGGCCTTTTCCTCCCCCCACCGCGAAATGCGGAGGTCGACGCGTTCCTCGTTGCGCTTCGCAGTCTCGGTTGGGTTGAGGGTGAGAGCGTCCACGTTGAATATCGCGACGCCGATGGCGACGACAACCGGCTTCCGGCGCTGGCTGCTGAACTGGTCGCCCTCGGCGTCGACGTTCTCGTGACGGCCACATTTCCCGGGGTTCTTGCCGCGCACCGTGCGACGACCACAATTCCAACCGTGATGATCGTCGGTCCCGATCTGGTATCCTTGGGCCTTGCAGCCAGCATGGCTCATCCCGGTGGCAACATTACCGGACAGACCTTTTTCCTCACGGAACTAGCTGCGAAGCGGTTGGAGGTTCTTGCGAGCATAGCTCCCTCGATGACCCGCGCAGGGGTGCTTATGCAACGAGGCAACCCCCTGAACAACGGCACAATGAGTGCCATGACGAACGCCGCGTTGACAATGAAGGTGGAGCTGCGACCGATCGAGGTTGACATCCCCGGCGACCTCGACAACGCGCTATCAATCGTCGGCGCCACCGCTATGGACGGTCTCGTAATCACGGACGCCAATGCGTTTGTGACCAATTCGGCGTTGGTCGGGGCGATTGTCGAAAAGTGCCGCGTGCCATCGATTGCCGCACCCATCGTCGCGTCCCGGGGGGCCGCGCTCGTAGGGTACGGGGTGGACTTCACCTCTATGTTTCGCCGCGCCACTGTTTTCGTTGACAAGATATTGAAGGGCGCGAACCCGGCCGACATCCCCATCGAGCAGCCAACCCAGTTCAGGACGGTCATCAACTTGAAGACCGCCAAGGCGCTCGGCCTCGAGATTCCGCAGTCGTTGCAGGTGCGCGCGGACGAGGTCATCGAGTAGGAGTGCCGACTTCTCCTCCTCGGTCCATGATTGCGGCGATAGAAACAAACACACCCCCTGTTGCCCACTCCCTCAGGTTGTTCCATTCTGTGCCTGCAAGGAGACACCGTGGACGCCATCAATCCAAGCGTGGAGCTGACCGAGACCGAGCGGGTCGACCGCCTGCGGCTGATCCGCTCCGACAATGTCGGGCCGCGCACCTTTCGGTCGCTGGTCGATCATTTTGGCACTGCGCGCGCTGCGCTGGAGCGCCTGCCTGATCTGGCGCGCCGCGGCGGAGCGTCGCGATCGGCGCGCATCTGTAGCGCAGACGAGGCGAAGGCCGAGCTCGCCGCGAGCCGCAAGTTCGGCATCGCCTGGCTCGCACCCGGCGAGGACGGCTATCCGGCGCGGCTGGCAACGCTTGACGACGCGCCGCCGCTGCTCGCCGTGCGCGGCGACAACGCGACCTTGATGCGGCCGATGATCGCCATCGTCGGCTCGCGCAATGCTTCCGGCGCCGGACTGAAGTTCGCAGGCTTGCTCGCCCGCGAGCTTGGCGAGGCCGGGTTTGTCATCATCTCCGGGCTGGCGCGCGGCGTCGACCAGGCCGCGCATCGCGCGAGCGTCGAGAGCGGCACGGTCGCTGTGCTCGCAGGCGGCCATGACTGCATCTATCCGCCCGAGCACGGCGATCTGCTCACAGCGATCTTCGACCGCAGTGGTGCTGCGATCTCCGAAATGCCGCTCGGCCATGAGCCGCGCGCCCGCGATTTCCCCCGCCGCAACCGGCTGATCTCGGGCGCCTCGCTCGGCGTGGTCGTGGTGGAGGCGGCGCACCGCTCGGGCTCGCTGATCACCGCACGCATGGCTGCCGAACAGGGCCGCGAAGTGTTTGCAGTGCCCGGCTCGCCGCTCGATCCGCGCGCCGCCGGTACCAACGATTTGATCAAGCAGGGTGCGACGCTCGTCACCGAGGCCGCCGACATCATCAACGCTGTCGCACCGATCATGGAGCGCCCGGCGATGCGCACCGCAGGCGAGCCCGACAGCGAGCCGTTCGAGAGCGATCCGCAAGGGCACGACCGCGGCCAGATCACCGGCCTGCTCGGCCCTGCCCCGATCTCGATCGACGATCTCGTGCGGATGTCCGGCGCATCGCCCGCAATCGTGCGCACGGTGCTGCTGGAGCTCGAGCTCGCCGGCCGGCTCGAACGCCATGGCGGCGGACTGGTTTCTCTACTTTAGCCCGTCGTTGCGCTTGTCGAACCGCGTCCGCGCGCCCTCGATCTCCGGCAGATGCGCAAACGCCCATTTGCCAAGCGCCTGCACGGGATCGGCGAGCCCGCGACCGAGTTCGGTCAATTCATAATCGACCCGCGGCGGAATGGTCGGAAACACCGTCCGTGTCACCAGCCCGTCCCGCTCGAGCCCGCGCAGGGTCAGGGTCAGCATTCGCTGCGAGATGCCGTCGATGATGCGCTTGAGCTCGTTGAAGCGCTTCGGTCCGTCGCCAAGCGTCATGATGACGAACACGCTCCATTTGTCCCCGACACGCGAGAGCACCGAGGCGACGCCGCGACAGCCGGCGTGGTTGGGATCCGGCCGCGTCGGAGGGGCAGGCAAATCGATGTGCGCAGGTTTCAACAATGTGCTCATGGCCCAAAAATGTGCGTTCTTGCGGAGATTTCGACAGTCACTCATGTAGCTCTGGTTACAAACATATACCATGGGTGACCCAAATGAAACTCCTCCATATCGACTCCAGCGTGCTCGGCCCCCACTCCGTCAGCCGGCAGGTTTCCGCCGCCATCGTCGACCGGCTGCGGCAGGCGACCCCGTCGCTCGACATCGTCTATCGCGACCTGACCCAGACCCCGCTTGCCCACCTCTCCGGATCGCACCTCGCGGCTGCGCAGGGCGCGCCGGCGCCCGCGGAACTTGGACCCGATCTCGCCGCAAGCGCGGCTGTTCTGAATGAGTTCCTCGATGCCGACATCGTCGTGATCGGCGCCCCCATGTACAATTTCACGCTTCCGAGCCAGCTCAAGGCGTGGATCGACCGCGTCCTCGTGGCAGGGAAAACGTTCAAGTACGACGCGAATGGCCCGCAGGGTCTTGCCGGTGGCAAGCGCGTGATCGTGGCCATCTCGCGCGGCGGCTATTATGGCGCGGGCACGCCTGCTGCGGTCGGCGAGCATCTCGAAACGTATTTGCGCTGGGTGTTCGGCTTCATCGGCGTCACCAACCCCGAATTCATCTTCGCTGACGGCATCCAGGTTGGCCCGGACCATCGCGAAAAATCGCTCGCGAACGCGCTCCAGGCGGCAACGAGCCTGCGCGCGGCCTGAGGCCACGCCGACATCATCAGCCGCCGCGAGATTGCCTGCGGCGGCTGATCAAACGGCAGACGTTCCGTGAAACTAAAACCAGGCGCCCTGCACGCCCAGGATGACGGCAACGAGCGAAATGAACAAGCCGATGCCGGAGAACAGCGCGACCCCAATGAACTCTGACGTGTCGGAACGCTTCGCAGGTATGGCGGATTCTTCGGTGTAAATACGCGGTGCTGAAATCGGAGAAAAAATACGTGCTGCCTTTGGCATGACGGGTTCCCTTAAATGGGTCTTTTGACCCCGGCCTGTAAAAAGGTCTTGGCAGCACGCGCGAAGGTTCAACGCATCACGCAAGCTTCAGAAAATACATCTGGCGAGATGTGGGAACCGGTCGGCGCAACCGCTTGGCATGCGCCGACCGATTCAATTTGCATTTGAATTGATCAACCGCGATAGATCGGCGCGCCCGCTGGCGATCCGGTCGAACCGCCATCGACGAATATTTCCGCACTCGTGACATGTGCAGAATCATCCGACGCGAGGAACAGCACCGTCTTCGAAATGTGATCCACTTCACCAATGCGCCCGAGCGGAGTCGTCTTGGCGATGCGGCCCTCCAGCACGGCGAATGCCTGCTCTGTCGGTGCAGCGCCCTTCCAGATCGGCGTGCGGATCGCGCCCGGCGCCACCACGTTGACGCGGATGCCGCGCGGCGAAAGCTCTGAGGCGAGCACGCGCGCCATCCCGCGCACACCGGCCTTGCTCGCGGCGTAGGCCGCATAACCGGGATTGCCGAGCACCGAGATTACCGAGCCGTTGAGGATGATGGATGCGCCGTCATTGAGATGGGGTAGTGCCGCCTGCACGGTGAAGAAGACCGAGGTCAGATTGGTGCGGATCACCTGCTCGAACGCCGCGAGCGTGGTGCCGCCGACCGGCGTATTGCCGGGGATGCCGGCATTGGCGAACACGATGTCGAACTTGCCGAATGTCTCGACGCCTTGCGCGATCGCCTTTTCCGTGGCGGCGATGTCGGTGATGTCAGCTTCGACGGCAAGGCCGTTCGGGCCGAGCTCTTTCGCAGCAGCCGCCAGCGTCTCCTTGTTGCGCCCGGTGATCACCACCTTCGCGCCTTCCGCGACGAACAGCTTTGCCGTCGCAAGTCCGATGCCGCTGTTGCCGCCGGTGATCAGTGCCGTCTTGTTCTTGAGCCTCA
The DNA here is from genome assembly GCF_000938285.1 of Bradyrhizobium sp. LTSP857. Taxonomy (NCBI): domain Bacteria; kingdom Pseudomonadati; phylum Pseudomonadota; class Alphaproteobacteria; order Hyphomicrobiales; family Nitrobacteraceae; genus Bradyrhizobium; species Bradyrhizobium sp. LTSP857. Next base: position 105,099 of record NZ_JYMS01000049.1, read on the forward strand.
CGCTCGCCTCCAGTGGTTGCATAATGAAACTACGCTTGCCATCTAGGGCATACGGTTTTATGATGCAACCACACAAGCGCGTGATCGGGACGGGACGATGGTGAAACGAACGAGCTTCGAGGGCGATTCCTGTCCGGTTGCACGATCGCTGGAGGCGATCGGCGACTGGTGGTCGCTGCTGATCATCCGCGAGGCGCTGCTCGGCCTGCGCCGCTTCGGCGAATTCCAGAGCAAGCTCGGCATGGCCAAGAACATTCTTGCGGTACGGCTGCGATCCCTTGTCGATCACGGCATTCTGGCAACCGCCCCGGCTTCCGATGGCAGCGCCTATCAGGAATATGTGCTGACGCCGAAAGGCCGCGGCACCTTCCCGATCCTGGTGGCACTCCGGCAATGGAGCGAGGCGTTCGACGATCGCCCCGAGGAGATCGCGACGATTCTGGTCGATCGCGAGAAAGGCCGCCCGGTGAAGAAGCTCGAGCTGCGCGCGGAGGATGGGCGGTTGCTCAGCCAGACCGATACGACGCTGAAGCTGCGACCGGCGCCGCGCCGAAGGTCGGCTGGATAACGTTACTCACGATCTCTCCTCAGTGTCGTCCCGGCGAAGGCCGGGACCCATAACCACAGGGAGACGTTAGGCGAAGGCTGGTCGTTCGGGATTGGCACCGCGTTCAGGTCGATGGACTCCGCGGTATGGGTCCCGGCCTTCGCCGGGACGACAGAAGAGCTCACGACAACTTCCGCTTGGTCCGCAGTCTCAGATGCTCGTCGGCCTCGAGCTGCGTCATGCCCAGGAGATAATGCAACACGTCCAGCTTGTGGCGCTCGGCGAGCTTGCGCAGCGCGGCTGTCTGCTCGGCGATGAAGGCAACCGCCTCATCCGCCCCGCCCTCCCCCGGTTCCTCGTTGCGCGAGCCTCCCGCCACGCCTGATGCGGCGCGCGCCCGTTTCTTTCCTGGCTTTGTCACCAGACCCCACCCGAATCCATGCCCCGGTGGAACTGTACGCCTACATCAATCGCAACTCCAAGGTGGTAATTTACAACTTTCTCGATATGAAACTTTTCCCATTCCGCGGGCCTTCAACACCCCTCGATTTGACAGCGGGGGCCTCACCACCCATGTTCGGGTCGAAAGGGCCGACCCGAATCTTGTCGAATTCGGCCCCAAATTTCCCCGTAAGTCACTGGAACTATATGAATATCGTCATTGTGGAGTCGCCGGCGAAAGCCAAGACGATCAACAAGTATCTGGGCTCGTCCTACGAGGTTCTGGCCTCGTTCGGCCATGTCCGGGACTTGCCGGCGAAGAACGGCTCCGTCGATCCTGACGCCAATTTCAAGATGATCTGGGAGATCGATCCCAAGGCGGCCGGCCGGCTCAATGACATCGCCAAGTCCCTGAAGGGCGCCGACCGCCTGATTCTCGCCACCGACCCTGATCGCGAGGGCGAAGCCATCTCCTGGCACGTGCTGGAGGTGCTGAAAGAGAAGCGTGCGATCAAGGACCACAAGATCGAGCGCGTGGTGTTCAACGCCATCACCAAGCAGGCGGTCACGGACGCGATGAAGCATCCGCGCCAGATCGACGGCGCGCTGGTCGACGCCTACATGGCGCGCCGCGCGCTGGACTATCTGGTCGGCTTCACCCTCTCCCCCGTGCTGTGGCGCAAGCTGCCCGGTGCCCGCTCCGCCGGCCGTGTGCAGTCGGTGGCGCTACGGCTGGTCTGCGACCGCGAGCTCGAGATCGAGAAGTTCGTTGCCCGCGAATATTGGTCGCTGATCGCGACCCTGCTGACGCCGCGCGGCGACGCGTTCGAGGCCCGCCTGGTCGGTGCCGACGGCAAGAAGATCCAGCGTCTCGACATCGGCACCGGTGCCGAAGCCGAAGACTTCAAGAAGGCGCTCGAAGCCGCCGCCTACGCGGTGACCACGGTCGATGCGAAGCCTGCCCGGCGCAATCCGCAGGCGCCCTTCACCACTTCGACGCTGCAGCAGGAAGCCAGCCGCAAATACGGCTTTGCGCCGGCGCACACGATGCGCATCGCGCAGCGGCTTTATGAAGGCATCGACATCGGCGGCGAGACCACCGGACTCATTACTTATATGCGTACCGACGGCGTGCAGATCGATCCGTCCGCGATCACCCAGGCGCGCAAGGTGATCGGCGAGGATTGCGGCAACGCCTACGTGCCGGAGGCCCCGCGCCAGTACCAGGCCAAGGCCAAGAACGCCCAGGAAGCGCACGAAGCGATCCGCCCGACCGACATGTCGCGCCGGCCCGACAGCATGAGCCGCAAGCTCGATTCTGATCAGGCCCGGCTCTACGAGCTGATCTGGAAGCGCACCATCGCCAGCCAGATGGAATCGGCCGAGCTGGAGCGCACCACGGTCGACATCACGGCGAAGGTTGGCGGACGCACGCTCGACCTGCGCGCCACCGGCCAGGTCGTCAAGTTCGACGGTTTTCTGGCGCTCTACCAGGAAGGTCGCGACGACGAGGAGGACGAGGATTCCCGCCGCCTGCCGGCGATGAGCCCGAACGACGCGCTGAAGCGGCAGTCGCTCGCCGTCACCCAGCACTTCACCGAGCCGCCGCCGCGTTTCTCCGAGGCATCGCTGGTCAAGCGCATGGAAGAGCTCGGCATCGGCCGGCCCTCGACCTATGCCTCGATCCTCCAGGTCCTGAAGGACCGCGGCTACGTCAAGCTGGAAAAGAAGCGCCTGCATGGCGAGGACAAGGGCCGCGTCGTGGTCGCATTCCTCGAGAGCTTCTTCGCGCGCTACGTCGAATACGATTTCACCGCCAATCTGGAAGAGCAGCTCGATCGCGTCTCCAACAACGAAATCTCCTGGCAGCAGGTTCTGAAGGACTTTTGGACCGGCTTCATCGGCGCCGTCGACGAGATCAAGGATCTGCGCGTCGCGCAGGTGCTCGATGTGCTCGACGGGATGCTCGGACAGCACATTTATCCGCCTCGCACCGATGGCGGCGACATCAGGCAGTGCCCGAGCTGCGGCAATGGTCGGCTCAATCTGAAGGCCGGCAAGTTCGGCGCCTTCGTCGGCTGCTCGAACTATCCGGAATGCCGCTACACCCGTCAGCTCGCCGCCGACGGCGAGGCCAGCGCCGATCGCTCGCTCGGCCAGGATCCCGACACCGGTCGCGATGTCTGGGTCAAGGCCGGCCGGTTTGGTCCCTACATCCAGCTCGGCGAGCAGAAGGATTATGCGGAAGGCGAGAAGCCGAAGCGCGCCGGCATCCCGAAGGGCACCTCGCCCGGCGATGTCGAGCTTGAGCTTGCGCTGAAACTGTTGTCGCTGCCGCGCGAGATCGGCAAGCATCCGGAAACCGGTGAGCCGATCACCGCCGGCCTCGGCCGCTTCGGCCCGTTCGTGAAGCACGAGAAAACCTATGCCAGCTTAGAGGCTGGTGACGAGGTGTTCGACATCGGTCTCAACCGCGCCGTGACGCTGATTGCCGAGAAGGTTTTGAAGGGCCCGAGCCGCCGCTTCGGCGCCGACCCCGGCAAGGCCATCGGCGATCACCCGACACTCGGCACCGTCACCGTGAAGAGCGGCCGTTACGGCGCCTATGTCACGGCGGGCGGCGTCAACGCGACGATCCCTGCCGAGTTCGAAAAGGACACCGTCACGCTGCCGCAGGCGATCGCACTGATCGACGAGCGCGCGGCCAAGGGTGGCGGCAAGCCCAAGAAGGCCGCCAAGCCGGCAAAGAAGGCGAAGGCAACCAAATCCGCCGCTGGCGAGGACGCCGCGCCAAAACCGAAGAAACCGGCCGCGAAGAAAGCCGCGGCCAAAACCAAATCAGAATCCACCAGCAAGGCGCGCGCAGCCGTGTCGTCGACCGCCAAGACTTCAGCAGTCAAGACGTCGCCGACCAAGGCGGCTGCCGCCAAAGCTCCGGCCAAGAAGAGTGCCGGCACGACTTAAGAGGTTAAGTGAAACGCAAGAATGACCATGGCTTTCCTGACAGGGATGCCATCGTCGCCTTCATCAAGGCAAATCCCGGAAAGGTCGGAACCCGCGAAATCGCGCGCGAGTTCGGCCTGAAGAACGCCGACCGCATCGAGCTCAAGCGCCTGCTGCGCGAGCTCGCCGACGACGGCCTCGTCAAGAAAAAACGCCACACCATTTCAGAGCCCGACAGCCTGCCGCCGACGCTGGTCGCCGACATCACCGGGCGCGACGCTGACGGCGAGCTGATCGCCTCCCCCACCGAATGGGACGAGGTCGAAGGCGGCGAGCCGCCAAAAATCCTCATCGTCATGCCGCGCCGGCCAAAGCCTGGCACCGCGGCCGGAATCGGCGATCGCGCGCTGCTGCGCGTCGAGCGCTCGGATGAGGGCGAAGGTCCGGCCTATCGCGGCCACATCATCAAGGTCTTCGACAAGGCCAAGAGCCGCATCCTCGGCGTGTTCCGCAGCCTGCCCGAAGGCGGCGGACGGCTGATCCCGGTCGACAAGAAGTCCGCCGACCGCGAGATGAATATCGCAGCGGCCGAGACGCACGGCGCGCAGGACGGCGACCTCGTCAGCGTCGACATCGTCCGCTCGCGCGCCTTTGGCCTGGCCTCAGGCCGCGTCAAGGAGAAGCTCGGCTCGGTCAAGTCCGAGAAGGCGATCAGCCTGATCGCGATCTACGCCCATGACATTCCGCTGCAATTCTCCCCCGCAGCCGAACGCGAGGCCGAGGCGGCAGAGCCGGCCAATCTCAGGGGACGCGAGGACTGGCGCGACGTGCCGCTCGTCACCATCGATCCGCCGGATGCGAAGGATCACGACGACGCAGTGCATGCGCAGCCCGATCCCGATCCGAACAACAAGGGCGGCTTCATCGTCGATGTCGCCATTGCGGACGTCAGCTTCTACGTGCGGCCGGGCACCGCGCTCGACCGCAATGCGCTCGACCGCGGCAACTCGGTCTATTTCCCGGACCGCGTCGTGCCGATGCTGCCCGAGCGGATCTCCAACAATCTCTGCTCGCTGGTACCGGGCGAGCCGCGCGGCGCGCTGGCGGTGCGGATGATCATTGCCCCGGACGGGCGCAAACGCTCGCACAGTTTTCACCGCATCCTGATGCGGTCGGCAGCGAAACTGAACTACGCACAGGCGCAGGCCGCGATCGATGGCCGGCCGGACGACACCACCGGCCCCCTGCTCGATCCCATCCTGAGGCCGCTCTACGCCGCCTATGCCTGCGTCAAGCGCGCCCGCGACGAGCGCGATCCGCTCAATCTCGATCTGCCCGAACGAAAAATCCTGCTGAAGAGCGACGGCACGGTCGACCGCGTCGTCGTCCCGGAGCGGCTTGATGCGCACAAGCTGATCGAAGAATTCATGATCCTCGCCAACGTCGCGGCGGCGGAAATGCTCGAGAAGAAGTCGCTGCCGCTGATCTACCGCGTGCATGACGAGCCGACGCTGGAGAAGGTCCACGCGCTGGCAGAATTTTTGCAGACGCTCGACGTGCCCTTCGCGAAGACAGGCGCGTTGCGCCCCGCGCTGTTCAATCGCGTGCTGGCACAGCTCGAAGGCCACGACCATTTCCCGCTGGTCAGCGAGGTCGTACTGCGCGCCCAGGCGCAAGCCGAATATTCCGCTGAGAATTACGGTCATTTCGGACTGAATTTGCGCCGCTACGCGCATTTCACCTCGCCGATCCGCCGTTACGCCGACTTGGTCGTGCACCGCGCCCTGGTCCGCGCCCTCGGCCTTGGCGAAGGCGCCCTGCCCGACAGCGAGACGCCGGAAAGCCTCGGCGAGGTCGCAGCCCACATCTCGGTGACCGAGCGGCGCGCGATGAAGGCGGAGCGCGAGACCGTCGACCGGCTGATCGCGCATCATCTCGCCGACCGTATCGGCGCGACCTTCCAGGGCCGCGTCTCCGGCGTCACGCGCGCGGGCCTGTTCGTCAAGCTTGCCGAGACCGGCGCCGACGGCCTGATCCCGATCCGATCCCTTGGCACGGAATATTTCAACTATGACGAGGGCCGCCACGCGCTGGTCGGCACGCGCAGCGGCACCATGCATCAGCTGGGTGACGTCGTTGACGTCCGTCTGATAGAAGCAGCTCCCATCGCGGGCGCGCTGCGCTTCGAGCTGCTGTCCTCGACCGGTGAGACCGCGCCGCGGGGCCGCAGGCCATCCGGTCCGCAACGCCGCCCCTCGTTCAAGGCGCATCCCGGACGCAGTCCGGCGAAGAAGCACAAGCCTGCGAAGCAAAAGAAGCCCGGCAAGGGCAAGAAGAACAAAGGAAAAGGTAAAGGCGCAAAAGGCAAGGCGTGGTAGCGATGAACACGGTCCCAAAAGTCTGGACGCGCGAGACCGGCCTCGTCGAGAAGCGCGACCTCTGGGCTGCGATGAGGCGCGGCTTTCGCGGCCGCTGCCCGCGCTGCGGCCAGGGAAAATTGTTCCGCGCCTTCCTGAAAACGGCGGACAATTGTTCGGCCTGCGGCCTCGATTTCACGCCGCATCGCGCGGATGATTTGCCCGCCTATCTTGTAATCGTCATCGTCGGCCACATCACCGTGCCGACCATCCTCTGGATCGAGACCAACTACACCACGCCGGTCTGGATCAGCTTTGCCGCCTATCTGCCGTTCACATTCGTCGCCTCGCTCGGACTGCTCCAGCCGGTCAAGGGCGCCGTGGTCGGATTGCAATGGGCTCTGCGCATGCACGGCTTTGACGACAGCCCTCCGGATGGTATTCCGCCGGTGTAAGCAAAATAAACAAAAGCGGTTTGGGTGAGGACATGACGGGCACGGCGCAGGCGGAAAAGGCAAAGATCCACGAAGGCAAGGAAGCCGATCACCATCCCTATTTCCGTCCCCGGGATGCCGCGACGCTGATCCTGGTCGATCGCAGCGGTGCGATCCCAAAAGTGCTGGTCGGCAAGCGCCACGACAAGGTGGTGTTCATGCCAGGAAAATTCGTCTTCCCCGGCGGCCGCGTCGACAAGACCGACTATCGCGTGCCGGTCGCAGCACCCATCACATCCGAGCTGGAAGCCAATCTCGCCAAGGGCAGTCCGAGGACGCCGCCTTCACGCGCAAAATCACTCGCCATTGCCGCGATCCGCGAGGCCTGCGAGGAGACCGGCCTTTGCCTCGGGCGCAAGATTGAGGGCAAGGCACCCAAGCTTGAGGGCAACTGGAAGCCGTTCGCGGATGCCGGCCTTTTGCCCGATCCGTCCAGCCTGTTCCTGATCGCACGCGCAATCACCCCGCCCGGCCGCGTCAAGCGCTTCGACACGCGCTTCTTCACGGCGGATGCTTCAGCGATCACCCACCGCGTCGAGGGTGTGATCCACGCGGATGCGGAGCTCGTCGAACTGGTCTGGGTCGAGCTCGGCTCAAAGCCGCTCGCCGATTTGCATCCGATGACACGCAACGTGCTCAACGAGCTCGACACGCGCCTTGCCACCGGCCCGCTCCGCCACGATGCGCCCGTGCCGTTCTACCATTTCTACAGCGGCACGATGCAGAAGGATATTCTGAGCTGATCCAGCCGCCGATGTCTTGAAGCCCGCTCACGCGATCAGCAAACTCAGCGCGGCACCTCTGAAGGCGCGGTCTTCGCTGCCGCCTTGTCCGTGGCCGATAGCCCAATGCCGGGGCCACGAAAGCTGGTCCAGCCCTTGCGCCGACGCGGAGGTGAAGGACGACCAACGGCCGGAGTCATGATGGCGGTACAGGAGACCGCCGGGACCCATATCCGGATAGATCGTCACGTCAATGTCGAAACCGGCGCATGCTGGAAGATCAGGTCCAAACCAATAGGACGGACTGCGCCCCGGCTGACGGCCAACGATGGCTGTCAGAGTTTGCTTCGGTCCCCGGAGCCCGAGCCAGAACGGCGCGATCGAACCAGGCGCGAAGGCCGTCAAAATCGTCTGGGCTGACGCCACATCGGTCGCGGCGCTTTGCCCCAATAGTCTCAACTCGATCCGACGTCCGCTCTGCACACACCCGCTAAACGGCGCTGCGACATCTCCGAACGGCAGCTCTTTCCAGCCGGCGGGATCAGGATCACGCAGCGGCCACTCAATCCTCTCCCTCGCTACGCCGTCGGTATCGAGCACCTGATAGCGCAGACCTTGCTCGTCGAGCGCGGCCTGAACGCAATGCAGATATTCGACACCTTCCGGCATCCTGTGAGCCGTTCCCGCGCCCGCCGTGCAAATCTGCAGGACGCCGCGATGCGCCTGCACATCGAAGGCGAGGATATGGCTGCACAAATAGGCAAGCACGTTCTCGTTCACCAGAATGTCCCAGAACGGGCGCGCGTATTCGTGGCCGATCTCGCGCTGATACGTCCCCGTAAAGCCGTTGATGGGAAATACCGGGTGATGACCGAGGACGAGCTTATGCCGCGCGTCAGCATTTTCTCTCAGCGTGGCTTCCAGCCACGCGAGCTCAACATGGCCCTCACCGCCAAGGCCGCTCCAGAGCGTGTTGACGAATACCATCAGGAGGTCGCCGCGCCGCACGAAGTAGGAAAGACCAGTCTGCCCCGGCGGCCCATTGTCCGGCAGGTCCAGAGCGGCGCGAAACACCGCCTCGCTCATCACGTCATAGGTCGTGTGATTGCCGGTTGTGTGCCACATCGGAATGGCTGCTCGGTCGAGCCAGGCCATTTCCGTATCCAGCCAATAGCGCCACTGCGCGCGCAGAGCGTCTGGGTCCGGCGTCAGTCCGATGATCTCGTCGCCCGGAAACAGAATGAATTCAGGCTGCGGTCTCAGGCGTTGAACGACAGCGTTGACCGAGGCGAAGGTCCTTTCGTGCAATGCACCCGGCACGCCGGAGCAGGAGTCGCCATACAAGACAAACTGATGGCCCTTGCCGCGCGGCAGAATCGCGGGGATAGAATGATTCGTTGAGGTCATGGCCTTCCATTGCGGTGTCCGGCCGCAAGGATGGCAATTTTGGCAACTGGGAGCAACAGGTCGCGGCCAGGCTTGATCAGTCCGCGTCCGGCTCGGTGCCGACATAGTCGCGCGCCGGCAGCTTGAGGACATGGCCGATTTCATTCGCCAACTTGTCCGCCTCCTCGCGCGTGGTGAAGCTCATCAGCGTGATCGGCTCGGTGCCCTTGTTGCCGCAGAGATTGACATCATAGGCCGTCAGCTCCGGATCGTAGTCGTCGGTGATGCTGATGAAGTGATAGTCGGCGAGATTGCGGCGCTTGCGAATATTGAGCGGGCCAAACTGCCTGGTGATGACGATCTGGCGCAGCGTCTCGTTGAGCACGACGAAAGTGCGAAACGTCAGCAGGATAAAGCCGGGTATGCCGACGAGCAGCCCGAGGGCCGTGAACACCAGCACCGGCACGAGATCGTCGGCGAGCCGGCCGAAGCCGGAAAAATCCTGGCGCAGGCCGAGGGCGACATTCCAGAGCAGATAGGCGCTTGCCGCCAAGAGCGGCAGCGACAGCAGCCGGCCGATCCAGGGCATCGGCCGGTCGATGCGGACGGTACTGCCATCCACGGTCATTGCACCTGCCATGTCACGTTTCCTCACGGGCCGAGTTCATGGCTTGGTCGGGTCGAGCAGCTGAATGGTTCGAGGGCCTCTCCTCCGTCATTCCGCGGCGCGCCCCTCCGGCGCGGGCCCGGAATGACGCGAATGTGCTGAGGACGCATCGAAAAACGAAAAAATGTTCCTGCCCCGCCCGATGGCAGAGTTTCGCGGCGTTCCTATGTCTTCTCTAACGACACCCAGAACGGATACGGGGCGATGGCACAACGGCAACTCAAGCTTGGCGCGTTCATGCGCCCGATCAGCATCCACACCGGCGCCTGGCGCTATCCCGGGGCCTGGCCGGACGCCAATTTCAATTTTGGTCACATCAAGACGCTGATCCAGAAGCTCGAGGCCGGCAAGTTCGACGCCTTCTTCATGGCGGATCACCTCGCCGTGCTGAACATGCCGGTCAATGCGCTCAAGCGCAGCCACACCGTGACGTCGTTCGAGCCGTTCACGCTGCTGTCGGCGCTCTCCGCCGTCACTGAGCGGATCGGCCTGATCGCAACGGGCTCGACCACCTTTGACGAGCCCTATCACGTGGCGCGGCGCTTCGCCTCGCTCGACCATCTCAGCGGCGGCCGTGCGGGCTGGAATATCGTCACCACCTCGAACCCGGACGCCGCGCTGAATTTCGGCCTCGACGACCACATGGAGCACGCCGAGCGTTACAAGCGCGCCCGCGAATTCTATGACGTGGTCACGGGCTTGTGGGATTCCTTCGCCGACGACGCCTTCGTCCGCGATGTCGAAAGCGGCCTGTTCGTCGATCCCTCCAAGATGCATGTGCTCGACCACCAGGGCAAATATCTCAGGGTACGCGGCCCCCTCAACATCGCCCGTCCCGTGCAGGGCTGGCCGGTGATCGTGCAGGCCGGCGCCTCCGAGGACGGCAGGCAGCTCGCGGCGGAGACGGCGGAAGCCGTGTTCACCGGTGGCGGCAGCCTCGCCGACGGCCAGAAGCTTTATGCCGACATCAAGGGCCGTATGGAGAAGGTCGGCCGCGACCCCGAGCACCTCAAGATCCTGCCCGGCGCATTCGTCGTGGTCGGCGACAGCGTCGAAGAAGCCAAGGAGAAGCGCGCCCTCCTCGACAGCCGCGTGCACTACGACAGCGCCATCGCTTCGCTCTCCGTCATCCTCGGCACCGATGCCTCAGGCTTCGATCCCGACGGCCCACTCCCCGAAATCCCCGAGACCAACGCCAGCAAGAGCGGCCGCCAGCGCATGGTCGACCTCGCCGCCCGCGACAAGCTCACCGTGCGCCAGCTCGCCCAGCGCGTCGGCGGCTATGGCGGGCTCGCCTTCGTCGGCACGGCCAAAACCATCGCCGACCAGATGGAGGAATGGCTGGTCGGCCGCGGCTCCGACGGCTTCAACATCATGTTCCCGTTCCTGCCCGCCGGCCTCGACGATTTCGTCGACAAGGTGGTCCCGGAGCTCCAGCGCCGCGGGATTTTCCGCAAAGAGTACGAAGGGCCCACTTTGAGGGACAATCTGGGCCTGCCGCGGCCGAAAAACCGGTTCTTCGAGGCGTAATATTTTTGACGCCGAAGACGACCGAACCAACAAAACGTTTTAGTAGTGATATCGACATTGGGCGATGACGAGCTGCTGCCCGTCATCCTTGCCCTGAAGGCGGTACACCAATCGTTGCTCGCCTGTAATGCGGCGAGACCACCAACCGCGCAGATCATGCTTGAGGGGCTCCGGTTTCCCGAGCCCCCTGAACGGATCTCTTTTGATGTCCTTGATCAAATCGTTGATGGCCGTGAGGATCTTTTCGTCCTCTGTCTGCCATTGCAGATAGTCCTGCCAGGCAAGCTCGGTCCAGGCGATCAGCATGCGCCTAGCCGGTCGAGCCGGGCTCGATCAATTCACGCGCGACCAGCTTGCCCTCATCGGCTTCCTTGATGGAGCGCAGAAGGCGCGCGGCGTTGGCCGGGCTCTTGAGAAGATGAACCGTCTCGATAAGGCCCTCGTACTCTTCCTCCGAGATCATCACCACGCTACGGGCGTTCTGGCGGGTGACAACGAGCGGGGCGCGATCGTCGCAGACCTGGTCCATGTAGGCCGCGAGGTTGCTCCGTAGCTCCGTATACGAGACGTTTGCCATGGCAATTGTCCTAGTCTTTTTGTACAGACAACCGTACATATCAACGTACAGAAACTCGTACAAGGGCGACTGATAGACTTAGGTCCTGCTACGGCTATTTTGAAGCCTGAAAGGGCCGATTTGAGTGGTTTTCGGGCCCAAAAACCTTGACATCAGGCGGTTTCTGGCTACGTTGCCGGCCAACGCGGGCCGTTTGGCCGGCTCCAGATTCCCCTAATTTTCAGAGGTCCTGAACATGGCCAAAGCGGTCACCATCAAGGTCAAGCTCGTGTCCTCGGCTGACACCGGCTTCTACTACGTCGCCAAGAAGAATTCGCGCACCATGACCGACAAGCTGGTCAAGAAGAAGTACGATCCGGTTGCGCGCAAGCACGTCGAATTCCGCGAATCCAAGATCAAGTAAGATCGCGGAACGTTGAAGACTTTTGCGGGGCCCTCTGGGCCCCGTTTTTATTTGGGCGCTTGATCCGAATGCGCTGCGTCCGGAGCGCGAGAGCGAGAATTGTCGCGTCCGCGATGCGCGTGGAAGACGACGTTGAATCCGGAGGCTCGATGTCAGCTTTGGGCCCAGAAATAGACATCCCTAAGTTGTCAGAGCACGGTTCGTTTACGCGTTTGGCGGAGAGTACCGTGCCATGTGGTCGACCCGGCTCCTCTGGACAGGTGTAATCAGTGCCTTTGCCGTTGCGGCATTGATGCTTGCTGGAATGTTTGTCGTGTTGCTTGCTGCGTCTGGCGGCGAGCACCCAGGCTTGGCAATGATTGTGGTCTTCGCATCCCCCGGCATGATTGTTTATCCGGCGTGTTGGTATGCGGTCATCTTTCGTCGACGCGACTACTCGCGGCACCAAACGTTGAAGCTCATCGGCGCGGCGTATGGTGTCGTCAGCATGATCATTGCGTCATCAATGCTCGTTGACGGTCTTGTTTCAATGATTTCTGATCCCACTTCGAAGATCACCCCCTTATTGATCCTGATCCTACCGTTGGAAATAGTGGCGGTCGGAACCGTCATCCTGGGTATCCCTTACGCAATAGTTGCGACGCCCATGGCGTTGCTGCACCGCTGGCTTCTCTCGAAATGCTTTACCTCAACCAATTTCGCAAACCCGAGCGACCAGTGGCCTTCGCTGTCCCCTCCTGGTTAGAACGCGCGCGATCGTCGGTCAGCCCGCATCCCGAAGCTGACGCTAGCGCGCGCCCCCAGCTACGCCGTCCGCAACACCGGCGGCTGCGACGGCCGGATCAGCGCGAATGCCACCTGCACTATGCCGCCGGCCAAGCCCAACGCGACGCCGATGCGCCACGCCATGGTGTATGACCCTAGCGAGTCGTAGATCACCCCTCCTCCGTACGCGCCGAGGAAGCTGCCGATCTGGTGGCTCATGAAGGCGAGGCCCTGGATCATGGCCTGCCAGCGCAGGCCGAACATCTCGGCGACGGCGCCTGCGACCAGCGGGCCGACGCCCATCCACAGGAAGCCCATGATCGCACCGAACAGCAGCGTCGATGCGGGCGTCGCCGGCAGCATGAAGTACCAGGCGAGCGCGAGCGAGCGGAAGATGTAGATGCCCCCTAACAGCGCGAGCTTGTTCCAGCGCTGGCCGGCCCAGCCGAAGAACAGCGAGCCCAGCACGTTGAAGCCGCCGATCATGCCGAGCGTCTGCGCGCTCAGCATCGGATCGAGGCCGCAGATCGCGAGATAGGACGGCAGATGCGTGGTGAGAAACACGAGCTGCATGCCGCAGACGAGATAGGCGCAGGTCATCACCACGAAGGACGCGTTGCCGAACGCGGTCTTGGCCGCAGTCATGGCAGTGGCATCGCCGATGTCATCGGCCGCAGGCTTCGGCAGCGGAATCATGTCAACGCGGCCGGCGTACCAGGCCGCGGGAATCATCAGCACCGACATCACCACGAAGCCGGCGAGCCCGACCCGCCAGCCGAATCCTTCATTGAGCATCTGCCCGAGCGGCGCCGACAGCAGCGCGCCGAGCGAACCCGCGCCGGAGACGATGCCGAGCACGGTCGAGCGCACGGTCGCAGGCACCGCGCGCGCCGCCACCGACATCGCGATCGCGGCCGCGGTGCAGGCGAGCGAGGTACCAATCAGCACGCCGGCGCCGATCATGATGGCGACGAGCCCGTTCGCGGTCGCCATCAGGATGAGGCCCACGATGTACATCAGTGCGCCCACCATCATGATCGGGCGGAAGCCGTAGCGCGTGGTCATCGCGCCGGCGAGCGGCTGGAGAAAGCCCCAGGCGAGGTTTTGCACGGCGAGTGCCAGCGTAAAGTCGGACACCGATAGATGGATGTCGTGCGTCAGCGGTTGCATGAAGATGCCGAGCGACTGTCGCAGCCCCATGCTCAGCGTCAGCATGATGGAGGCGCCGATCAGGATGGGCAATGTCGGACGCAGGATCTGCAACAGGGGCATTGTTGTTCTCCCTCGTGGGCACGGCACGCGTGCCGGCGTCTGCAATTCGCGTTGATTTTGGTTACACAGACCTGTGTAATTAGTCTATAGGAGACGGGCGCTGTCAAGCCAAGAGAAGCCCAACAGGATGCTCGCCGCCGCATGGCTCCCCCGCCCGCCCCACAGACGATGAAAGAGCGGATCCTCCAGACCGCCGACAAGCTGTTCTATCTGCAAGGCATTCGCGCCATCGGCGTCGACACCATCGCGGCCGAGATCGGCATCTCCAAGCGCACGCTCTACAACCACTTCCCGTCCAAGGACGCGCTGATCGCGGCCTATCTGGAGCGCCGCTTCGTTCATGCGCGCCCGTCCGACAAGCCGCCGGCCGAGCAAATCCTTGCCACCTTCGATTCGCTGGAGCGGCGTTTTGCAGCAAAAGATTTTCGCGGCTGCCCGTTCGTGAATGCGGTGGCCGAGCTTGGACCTACGGACCGCGCGGTGAAGAAGATCGCGATCGCCTTCAAGGAAAGCCGCCGCGTCTGGTTTCGCGAGCGGCTGAACGAGCTCGGTGTTGCGGATGCGGACGCGCTGGCAACCCAGCTCGTGCTGCTGGTCGACGGCTCGATCGCGCAGGATCTCGTGCGCGACGACCCCGCGATGGCACGGGCTGCGAAGGAAGCGGCGACGGTGCTGTTGCGGAATGCTGGGGTGGATATGGGGGATGCGGTGAAGCCGGCAGTGAAGCGAGGCAAGCGCGCGTCACACTAGTTGTCGTCCCGGCGAAGGCCGGGACCCATAACCACGAAAAGCAATTTCGCGAAGACTCGTGGTGAGCTGTTTCGCGCCACAACCCCTCCCTGGGATTATGGGTCCCGGCCTCCGCCGGGACGACACTGAGTGTTAGGCCCCAGTGTTCAGCTCAATCCGCGATCATACCAAAATGCGCCTGTTTTGCCCGACGAGTCAAACCGCTCTGCTGAAGCATTCGCTCCCGCATAAGCCGTTGATCCGACTAACGTCGGCTACTGTGCATGGGGTTGTTTTCGCACTTTTGTGAAGCCGCCAGCCTTTACGCCGCGTGCGAGACCACCCGATTGCGGCCGTCATGCTTGGCGCGATACAGCGCGGTGTCGGCGCGCTTGAGGACGTCGGCCACCGCCTCGCCCTTCTGCTCCAGCGTGGTGAGGCCGATCGAGATCGTGACCTCGATGCGCTTGGTGCCCTTGTGGACGGCAAAGGGTTCGCCCGCGATCGAGCGGCGCAGGCGCTCGGCGACCATGCCGGCGACGTGGAGATCGGTCTCCGGCATCACGATGACGAATTCCTCGCCGCCGTAGCGGCAGGCGAGATCAATGCCGCGGATCGATTTGCGCACGCGCACCGCGAACTCGCGCAGCACGTCGTCGCCGGCATCGTGGCCGTAATTGTCGTTGATCGACTTGAAATAGTCGATGTCCAGGATCATCAGCGCGAGCGGCTTGCCGCGCGTGGAGGCCTGCTCGGCCAGCGTCGCCAGATGGCTTTCCATGTAACGGCGATTGTGCAGTCCGGTGAGCGCGTCCGTGATCGCCATCTCGATCGAGTTCTGCACGTTGTCGCGCAGATGATCGGTGTAGCGGCGGCGGCGGATCTGCGTGCGGACGCGCGCCAGCAGCTCGGTCTTGTCGATGGGACGCAGCAGGTAATCGTTGACGCCGATCTCGAGGCCGCGGAGCAGCCGCGTGGAGTTCTCGGCCTCCGCGATCGCCAGGATCGGCACGTGCCGGGTGCGCTCCAGCGACCGCGCCTGGCTGCATAGCCTGAGCCCGTCGAAATTGTTGAGGTCGAGCGAGACGATCAGCAAATCGTAATTGCCCTCGGCCGCGTGGAACAGCGCCTCCGTCGGATTGGGCTCGACGTCGACGGTGTGCTCGGCCGCGAGCAGGCCCGCGAGCCGCTCATAGGAGGACTGGCGGTCGTCGACCAGCAGAATACGGCCGCCCTTGCCGGTGTCGGCGACCGCCGTGCGCTCGGGCGCCTGCATGCCGATCTCGAGCGAGGTGATGGCGCGCATGCGCAGCTCGTCCGTCATCATCTTCAACCGCGTCAGCGAGCGCACGCGCGCGATCAGCACGACGTCGGAGACGGGTTTTGTCAAAAAGTCGTCGGCACCGGCTTCCAGCCCGCGATTGCGATCGGCGGGGCTGTCGAGCGCGGTCACCATCACGACGGGGATGTGGTGGGTGTTGGGATCGGTCTTCAGGCGGCGGCAAACCTCGAAGCCGTCCATGTCGGGCATCATCACGTCGAGCAGGATGATGTCGCATTCGGCACGGGCGCTGATCGCCAGCGCCTCGGTGCCGTTCGAGGCGGTCATCACGTCGAAATATTCGGCGGAGAGACGGGCTTCGAGCAGTTTGACGTTGGCAGGGACGTCATCGACAACCAGGATACGCGCGGACACTGAAACTCACTCCCTACCCGATGAAACGTCGGACCGTCTCAATGAATTTGCCGACCGAGATCGGCTTGGACAAATAGGCTTCGCAGCCGCCCTCGCGGATGCGCTCTTCATCGCCCTTCATCGCAAAGGCCGTGACCGCGACGACGGGAATGGCGCGCAGCTCCGGATCGTCCTTGATCCAGCGCGTCACCTCGAGCCCCGAGACCTGCGGCAATTGAATATCCATCAGCACGAGATCGGGGCGCATCTTGCGAACGAGGTCGAGCGCCTCGTAACCGTTGCTGGTACCCGAGGTCTGGTAGCCGTGCGCCTCCAACAGGTCGCGGAAGAGCTTCATGTTGAGCTCGTTGTCTTCCACGATCAGGACGGTCTTAGCCACCCTGTCCTCCTGACTGGCAAGGAGAGCAATACATATGACGCCTCAGGCGCCGATTGCCGGCGCTTCGAAAACTGGATTCAAACTAGCCTCAGATTCGCTCTAGTTTCGTTAAACCCGAGGGCCCACTTTCTGCGATGTGGTTTCCAGTTGCTTGTCTGGGGTCGCAAGACTCAAGGCCGAGACTCGGGCATGATCCAAAGTAGACACCGAAAGTTAACGGAAAGGCAAACCGGGCCCGTGAAAAAGCCTGTTCACAACCCTCGCGAAGTCGCTGAAATCGTTGCGATTCAGGCGCTGTCCTTCGTCGCAGGCGATCCCGAGCGGCTGGGCCTGTTCCTGGCTGAGACAGGTGTCGGCCCGGAGACTCTGCGGAACGCTGCTTCCGACCCGAATTTCCTGCTGAGCGTGCTCGATTTCGTGATGCGCGATGACGCCACCGTGAAGGCGTTTGCCAGCACCGCGGAACTGCACCCGACCAACGTTGCCGCAGCGCGGCAGGTGCTGGGCGATGCGCTCGGCGACCGCACCTGGGAGCGCGACGTGCCGTGAGCGCTCCCGACCCGGCCGGGCCCCGCTGCTTCTGCCGGGATTGTCTGGCCGATCTGGATATGGGCGTGCGGCGCTGTGCCGCCTGCGGTTCCCCTCGCCTCGTCCGCCACCGCGCGCTCGCGACGCTGACCATCGCCCATATCGACTGCGACGCCTTCTATGCGACGGTCGAGAAGCGCGACAACCCAGACATCGCCGACAAGCCCGTCATCATCGGTGGCGGCAAACGCGGCGTGGTGTCGGCCGCCTGCTACATCGCACGCACCTTCGGCGTGCGCTCGGCGATGCCGATGTATAGGGCGTTGGAAGCCTGCCCGCATGCGACGGTGATCAGGCCGGACATGGCAAAGTATGTCCGCGTCGGGCGCGAGGTACGCCAGGCCATGCAGGCGCTGACGCCGCTGGTCGAGCCGCTCTCGATCGACGAGGCCTTTCTCGATCTCTCCGGTACTGAGCGTGTCCACGGCATGATCCCGGCAAAGGTGCTGGCGCGGTTCGCACGAGACATCGAGCGCGACATCGGCATCAGCGTTTCCGTCGGCCTGTCCTGTAACAAGTTTCTCGCCAAGATCGCCTCCGACCTCGACAAGCCACGCGGCTTTGCCGCGCTCGATCAGGACGAAGCGCGCGCGATGCTGGCGGAGAAGCCGGTCGGCTTCATTTTCGGTGTCGGGCCTGCAACGCAGGAGCGCCTGGGGCAGCGGGGTTTCCGCATCATCGCCGATCTTCAGAAGGCCGATGAGATCGAGATGATGCGGCAGTTTCCGAGTGAGGGCCGCAGGCTGTGGCGGCTCGCGCGCGGCATCGACGACCGCCGCGTCGAGGCCGACCGCGGCGCCAAGACGATTTCGAGCGAGACCACGTTCGAGACCGACATTCGCGATTTCGCGACGCTGGAGAAGATCCTGTGGCGGCTCTGCGAGAAGACGTCGTCGCGGCTCAAAAGCAGCGAGCTCGCGGGCTCGACCGTCACGCTGAAGCTGAAGACCGCCGACTTCCGCCAGCGCACGCGCTCGCAGTCGATCGCAGCGCCCACGCAGCTCGCCGCCAAGATTTTTGCGATCTGCCGCGAGATGCTGGCCAAGGAAATCGACGGCACTGCCTTCCGCCTGATGGGCGCCGGCGTCAGCGCGCTGCGCGAGGGTTCCCCCGCCGACGACACCGACATGCTCGACCGCCGCGCCGCGCATGCCGAGCGCGCCGTGGACAGTCTGCGCAAGAAGTTCGGCAGTGCCGCTGTGATCCGGGGGATTGCGTATGAGGGGCCGGAGAAGGCGGAGGAGTGATCGTCGGCAGTCATGACAGGTGAACGCGATCTCGATGCGCTGCTGAGACACATGAAACCGGAGATGCGACCGGGCATCTTCGTATTCTGCATGATCCCGCCAAACGAGCCCATTCCCGCAAGCACCAGTCCGCTACTAACGTTTCGCGAGCAGGAAGGAACGACGCTGGTAATCCTGCGTGAAGAAGCCGAAGCGGCAGGATTACGCACCGCATTCGCCTCACGCCTGATCACCCTTACAATTCACTCCGCGCTCAATGCGGTGGGGTTTCTTGCGGCCATCACGGCGCGTCTTGCCGAAGCCGGCATCAGCGTAAACGCCGTCTCGGCCTTCCATCACGACCATCTTTTTGTGCCCGCGGACAAGGCTGATGAAGCGATGGCCATCCTGCAAGAGATGTCCAGAGCGAAGCGCCTTTAGCCCGGATGGAGCGAAGCGCAATCCGGGGCGGTGTATGCGCGGCTATAGGTTTCCCGGATTACGCTTCGCTCCATCCGGGCTACCGGTTCAAACTCTTAATCCGCGACCGCGACCGCCTCGATCTCGATCAGCCATTCCGGCGCGGCGAGTGCGGAGACGCCGACAAGCGTGCTGGCGGGCGGCTCCATGCCTTCGAAGAAGACGGAGCGGGCCTTGCCGATGATGGGGCGGAGTTCGGGCTTGTAGCCGACGACGAAGGTCGTGATCTTCACGATATTAGCGTAGCTCGCACCGGCCGCCTTCAGCGCGTGACCGAGATTCTGCATCACCTGCGTGGTCTGGGCGGCGAGATCGCCCTCGCCGACGATCCGGCCCTCTTCGTCCACCGAGACCTGCCCGGAGATGTAGATGGTGCGCGCGCCGGTGGCGGTGACGACGTGGGAATAGGCCGGATTGTGATGCAGGCCGCTGGGGCGGAGATGGTCGAGCTTGGGCATGGGCTTGCTCCCGGAGATTTGTGATTGGGAGCGAGCGTAGCCGCAGAGTGCGACAAGGGCTAGACGTTTCGCCCCTCAATTACAGGGCTTGCTGTCCTTGACGTCGAATTTGCCCATCGCGCCGGAAATGACAAAGTCGTTGTAGTCGAGCACGAGCTGGCGGGAGACGCCATTCTCGTAGAGCTCGAACGACATCGCATAGACCGGCGTCTGCTCGCCTTCCTTCTGCTGGGCTTCGCGATCGAAATAGCTGACGGTGACGGGCCAGCGCTTGAGCGATTTCATGTGCTCATCCGACGTCGACGGATCGGGCGAAGCGGTGCGGTCGTCGGAGATCGGTTGCCCGATCACGGTCAACGTGTTGTAGACCTTCTGGCCGTCGTCGGAGCCGTCGTAGACCGAGAGCTCCAGCAGCGGCTTGCCGTCCTTGGCGGCGGCAATGATGCGCTGGATCTGCTCGGTCGGGAACACGACCTTGCCGTCGAGGGTGAAATTTTTCGGCTCAGGCAGCTTCAGCTTGACGTTGATGTGGTCGCCGTCGCGTTCCGCCGAGCCGTCGACCAGGCCAGCCTCGGTCTCGTTCATCCGCGTCTCGATCTTGAAGCGGTAGCTCTTCCCCGCCGCATCCTCCCAGGAATTGGAGCGGAGATCGCTGAGTGTGATCTTGCCCTCGCCGCTGTCGAGCTCGGAGACCTGGCGGAATTCCGACGTGTAGCCTTCGCAGCTACTGCCGGCGAAATTGTAGAGGATGCGGCCGCGCGCGCTGTTGATCGAATTGGAGCGCGATTTGACGAGGCTCAGATCGTAGAGCGCCTGGTGCGAGAGAAACGGACCACTGGCCGCGTGAGCCCCGCCGCCTGCCCCGAAAGCGGTCGCCGCGAGCGCCATCACACCGAGCGAAGTCCGGAAAAGGTGCACCATGTCTGTCCCTTGGGAAGCGCAGATTCGACACTTTAATGACCGTTCCATTGCGTCGCAACTGCGGCGGTTTCACGTAAAGTTGCACCTCTTCGTTGAACCTCCTGTCCTGCCTCAGGAAAATGCAGTCCGGTCCGCCACCCCCGCCGCCCTGCCGGCTTGCTTGCATGTGGCGGCACGATGGGCGAAACAGGGCGCGCCCGGCCGCCAACGGACGCGCCGGGACGGATGAATTTTGGGACAACGAGGTCGAAGATGGCGGGCACGGTCGAACAGAAACTGGCTGAACAGGGCATCAAGCTGCACGAGGCCCCCACCCCCGTGGCCAACTACGTGCCGTTCGTGCGCACCGGTAATTTGCTGTTCGTCTCCGGCCAGGTCTGTTTCGCGCCCGACGGCAAGCTGATCGCCAAGGGCAAGCTGGGCGCCGGCGTCTCGCTCGAAGACGGCGCGGCGGCCGCGCGCGGCTGCGCCGTCAACCTGCTGGCCCAGGTCAAGGCGGCGCTCGGCGACCTCGACAAGGTCGTGCGGGTGGTGCGTCTTGGCGGCTTCATCAACTCGGCGCCCGACTTCCTGGACGGGCCGAAGGTGCTCAACGGCGCCTCCGACCTGATGGTCGCGGCCTTCGGTGACAAGGGTCGCCACGCCCGCACGACCGTCGGCGTCGCCTCGCTGCCTGCGGATGCGGCGGTCGAGGTCGAAGGCGTGTTCGAGGTCGCCTGAGGCCGATGCGCGCTCCGGATTGGCTGACAGCGCGGCCGGTCGCCCATCGCGGCCTGCATGACATCTCGCGTGGTATCGTGGAGAACATGCCGGGCGCAGTGCAGGCGGCGATCGCGGGCAATTTCTCCATCGAGGTCGACATCCAGCTCTCCGCCGACGGCGAGGCCATGGTCCACCACGACCATGCGCTCGGCCGCCTCACTGAAGCCACTGGCGAGCTGGTCGAGAGCACCGCCGCAGCGCTGAAGACCCTCAAGTTTAGGGATACGGATGAGCGAATGATGTCGCTGTCCGACCTTTGCGCCATGGTCGCCGGCCGCGTGCCGCTGGTGATCGAGGTGAAGAGCCATTTTGACGGCGACCGCAAGCTGGTGAAGCGGATGGCCGACGTGCTGTCGACGTACAGCGGCCGCGCGGTCGGCATGTCCTTCGACCCCGACCAGGTACTGGCGCTGCGCGAGCTGCTGCCCTCCCGCCCGCGCGGCATCGTCGCGCAGCGGAGCTATGAGGACGAGTACTGGGCGAAGCTGACGAGGGAACAGCGCGACAGCATGCTGTACCTGCGCCACGGCTTTCAGACCCAGCCGCATTTCGTCGCCTTCAAGGTCGACCATCTGCCAGCTCCCGCCCCCTGGATCGCCCGAAACGTGTTCGGCTGCGCCCTGCTTGGCTGGACCGTGCGCACGGCGGAGCAGCGGACGCGGGTTGGCCAATATGCCGACCAGATGATCTTTGAGGGATTCGTACCGTAGGCTTGATGTTCCCTACTCTTGAAGTCGCTGCTGCAATGCACGATCTTGGGCAAGATGGCATCATCTGAAATCACACTCGAGGCTGTACCCTCGATTGGCGAGGTATCTGCCGAGGATTGGGACGCCTGCGCCAATCCCGGCGGCAAGTGCAACGGGCATGGCGCAGGAACCTCATCCGGGCTTCCAGGCGATTCTCTCGGCCTCTCAAAACCTGCCTACAACCCTTTCGTCTCGCACGCATTTTTGTCCGCCGCTGAGAAATCAGGTTCGGCGACTGTGCGCACCGGCTGGGGGCCGCGGCATCTCGTGGCCAAGATCGACGGCCGCGTCGCCGGCGTCGTGCCCTGCTATCTGAAATCGCATTCGCAAGGCGAATACGTCTTCGACCGCGGCTGGGCGGACGCCTATGAGCGGGCCGGCGGCCGCTACTATCCAAAGCTCCAGGTCTCAGTTCCCTTCACGCCGGCGACGGGGCCGCGGCTGCTGATCCGTGACGGCGTTGATCGCGAGCGCATCGCGGAGGCGCTGGCGGGCGGGCTGGTGGCGCTGTGCGGCGTCAGCAAGGCCTCCTCGGTACACGTCACCTTCGCGCGCGAGGCTGAATGGAAGCTGCTCGCGGAGCACGGCTTCCTCCAGCGCACCGACCAGCAGTTCCACTGGCATAACGAGGGCTTTGCGAGCTTCGACGACTTTTTGGCGACCCTGAACTCGCGCCACCGCAAGTCGATCAAGCGCGAGCGGCGTGACGCGCTCGCCGCCGGGATCACGATCCACTGGCTCACGGGCCGCGACATCACGGAGGACGCCTGGGACGCCTTCTTCGGGTTCTACATGGAGACCGGCTCGCGCAAATGGGGCCGGCCTTACCTCACGCGCGAATTCTTCTCGCTGATCGGCGAGACCATGAGCGATGACGTGCTGCTGGTGATGGCCCGCCGCAACGACCGCTGGATCGCGGGCGCGATCAACTTCATCGGCTCGGACACGCTGTTCGGCCGCAACTGGGGCGCGGTCGAGCATCATCCGTTCCTGCACTTCGAGGTCTGCTACTACCAGGCGATCGATTTCGCGATCAAGCGCGGCCTGACCCATGTCGAGGCCGGCGCGCAAGGCGAGCACAAGATCGCGCGCGGCTACCTGCCGCGGACCACCCATTCCGCCCACTTCATCGCCGATCAGGGTCTGCGCCGCGCTATCGCCGATTACCTCAAGCGCGAGCGTGCCTATGTCGCGGAGGCCGGCCGGGAGCTGGCCGAGCTCGGCCCGTTCCGGAAAGACGCCGACGAGGCGCCTTGACGGTGTGCTGTGGCTGGTGACAGTAAGCGCAAAATTCCAGGGAGCCGCTGAGGAGCCGTCATGACCGCCTACGACCCCAACAACATCTTTGCAAAGATCCTGCGCGGCGAGTTTTCCTGCCACAAGGTCTATGAGGACGAGCACGTGTTCGCTTTCCTCGACATCATGCCGCGCGTACCCGGCCACACGCTGGTGATCCCGAAGGCCCCTGCCCGCAACATCCTCGACATCAAGCCCGACGATTACGCCCATGTGGCCCGCGGCGCGCACAGAATCGCCGCTGCCGCGATGAAGGCGTTTAACGCCGCCGGCATCACCGTGCAGCAGTTCAACGAGGCGGCCGGCGGACAGGTCGTGTTTCATTTGCACATGCACGTGATGCCGCGCCACGATGGCGTGGCGATGCTGCCGCCCGCGAGCCGCAAGGAAGACGTCAAGGTACTGGAAGAGAACGCGACCAAGCTGATCGCGGCGCTGAAGGCGGGCTAAGTCTCTCTCCGCTCGTCATTGCGAGCGCCCCGTAGCCCGGATGGAGCGAAGCGCAATCCGGGACCGCCCCCGCATATCGCTTCGCTCCATGCGGGCTACGATCGCCCCCTCACTCCGTCTGAAAATCCCCCGCCTGCGGCGCGGCCAACGGCGTGAACTCGCAACGGTCGGGCTTGAGGTCGATCAGCGGCGTATGGTCGATGCAGTCGAGGCCGCGCACCAGGATCGTGCTGCCTTCGATGCCGACGAGCTTCACAATCGAGGTGCCGATCGGATTGGGCCGCACCGGCGAGCGCAGCGAAAACGTGCCGCGGGTTTTCTCGTTGTTCTTCGGGCTTTGCAGGACGATGTCGCGGCGCGACTTGTCGAGCCAGTACAGCACTTCGAGATTGCTGTAGAAGTCGACGCCCTTGATCGCCGGCACAAACGGCTCGAAAATCTCCAGCCGGCACACTGGACCGTCGACGCGACCCTGCCGCGGCGTCTCCAGCCGCGAGGTCCAGGGTGTGCGGATACGACCGATGAAGAAAAGGCCGGCGTCCTGCGTCGGCGGCAGCTCGATGGCGACCTCGCCCTCGCGGAGCTCGTTTTCGCGAACCATATGTCCAGTTCCCTGCTATTCGGAAGCGATTTTAGCCCAACCACCACTTGCCGGCCAGCATGAAGACTTCGCCGGCGACCACGCCCGCAAAGATCGAGCGGCGGGTCAGCAGGAACACGACGAGCCCGGCGCACACCGCACCATAGCGCAGCACGTCCGGCACGCTCGCAAGCGCGCCCGGCGGCTCGACCACGATCTGGGCGATGACACCGGCCAGGATCGCGGTCGCGACCGCCCTCACCCAGACCAAAAGCTCCGAGCCCTCGTCGATGCCGCCACCGAACCACAGGCCGAGCATGCGCCAGATCTGATTGGGAATGACGCCGGCGACGAAGAGCACGAACAGCGCGTGCCAGTCGCCAATGAGTTGCGCGGCGCTCATGCGCGCACCTCACGCCACCAGTGCACGCCATAGGCGATCGTGCCAGCCACCAGGCCGCTGACGAGGATGTCGAGGCCGGAGCTCATCTTCGCGGCCAGCGGATAAAGTAGAACTCCGAGCGCCAGCGCGACAACGTCCGCGACTTCGCGGCTGTTGCGCGCGGTCGAGAACAAGAAAGACAGCGGCGTGAGCAGCAGGATCGCGGCGCCCAGCGTCTGCGTCAGGTTGGCGGCGAGGAAATAGCCGATCGTGTTGGCAGTAAGACACACCGAGACCAGACCGAAGCCAAGTCCGTTGACGAAGGCGATCCGCCGCTCGCGCGGCACCTGCGGCAGGAAGCGGTGGCATTCGACCCACAGCGTCACGGCCGTGAGATGCGCCGCGAAGAACAGCTCACGCCGCTTGGTCGTCGGCGTGCGCATCAGCGGCAGCACCGAGACCACCATCGGAAACAGGCGGATGGCGCTGACGGTGACCGCGATCGCCGACTGAATCACGGTCGCGCCTGAGCCGAGCGTGGTGATCAAAATGATCTGGGCCGGACCGGCCCAGACGAACAGCGTCGAGGCGAGCGCCCAGGCCAGGCTGAAATGGGTGTCGTGGGCGAGCGCGCCAATGCCGAGGTAGGTTGCGAACAGGACGAGAGTGAGGATCGTCTGCGTGATGGCTCGCAGCCCCCACGCAAAGGCGCGCCAGGGGCTTTGCCATTGAGGTGAATCGAGCGGAGGAAATGCCACGGGAATTTTGGCCGGGGTGAGGAATCGTGCCCGCATAACGGGCAATGCGGCCGGCCTCGTCAAGGAAGCGCGCGGCGGGGCTGGCATGCGTGCAAGGCGAGCGCCCTACCCGGTCACACCGCGGTTCTTCAGCACGAAGCAGGCGCCGCCAGCCTTGCGGATACGGTTGCAGAGATCGTCCGCCTCGCTGCGTGTGTCGGCACCGATGCGCACCAGGTAGAAGGCGCGCGTGCCGCGGCTGCGCATCACCGAGGAGAGCAGGCTCGGATCGCGGTCACCGATCACGGCACTCAGGCGCGTCACCGCGCGGGAATACATCGCCAGCGCCTTGTTGCGGTCGAAGCCCGCGGCAAGTTGCACGCCCCAGATCTTTGCGGCGGCGAGCTGCACATGCTGCTCGAGCTCGGCCACGAAGGGATTTGGCGCACGCTTCAGGAGCGCCATCAGATCGCGGCAGCTCGTCGGCGGCGAGCTCGCTGGTCCCTTGCCTGTGCTGCCCGCCTTGGCCCACGCATCGACCGTCGCACCGGTGATGGCGAAGACATAGTTGCGGGTCTGCTCGGGCATTCCGCCGGTGCCGGCGAGCCATTCCTGCACCCGCCGTGGCCCGGCATTGTAAGCAGCCGCAGCCAGGCCGAGATTGCCGAACTGGTTGCGCAGCTCATTCAAAAACTCAGCCGACTTCGGCAGCGCCTGGACCGGATTGAAAGGATTGAGCAGCCCGCGCTCGCTGGCGGTGCCCGGCATGAACTGCGCAATCCCCTGCGCGTGCTCGCCGCTGCGCGTCATCGGGCCCACCGCATCGACCTGGAAACGGCTCTCCTGCCAGATCACGCGGGCGAAGAATTCCAACGGCAGATTGGCATCGCGCGCGGCCGCCTCGATGATCAGGCAGATCGATTCCCGCGTGTCGCTCTCACGCGCATCCGCCGGCTTCTCGGGCGGCATCGCAAGCTCCTCGACGCTCGGGACCGCGACGTCAGTTTTTGCCGGTGAGCTATCCCATGCCGCCGCCTGTGTCACCGAGACGAGCAGTGCGGCGATGACGCGCCATGCAATCTGCATCAACTGCGTGCAGGCATCGCGGTGGCGCGCGCCGGCGCGGCATGCAACAAGGTGATCTGCCATGTTGTGGCATCGTGCCATGGTTCGACGAGTTGCCAATATATGCCTGACCTGTTTCTCCCAATGCGCTTCCCCGCCAAACGGATCCGCGCGGTCCTTGCCATCGCCGCAACTATCCTGTCCGCCGCGCCGGCCATGGCGCAAGTCAATTGGCGGATGACCACGGAATACCCGCAAAACAACATTTCCGGGATCGGGCTGACCAGTTTCGCCGATCGGGTCGCCACGCGCACAAACGGTTTCGTGACCGTGGCCAACGCCTTCGACAACGAGCTCAAGATCAGCTCGGGCGAGATGCCTCGCGCCGCGGCCGATGGCCGGATCGCCGGCGGTGATGCCTTTGCGGGTGCACTGTCCGGCCTCGACCCCGTGCTCGGCCTCTCCACCCTGCCCTTCCTGGTCCAATCGGCCGACATCGCCCGCGCCGCCAATGCGCGGGCCCGCCCGCTCTACGAGAAGGCGTTGGCAGCGCGCGGTCTCAAGCTGCTCTATCTGACGATCTGGCCGGCGACGGGCCTCTGGTCGGACCGTTCGCTTGCAGGGGCTGACGATTTACCGAAGCTGAACTTGCGGGCCTACGATGCCAATTCGAGCGAGGTGATGCGCGCGGCCGGCGCGAACGCGCAATTCCTGCCGATGGACACGGCGCTTGCCGGGCTCAGGGAGCGCCGGCTGAATGCTTTCCTCACCTCCGGCGATGGCGGCGCGGGACGCAAGCTCTGGGACTTCCTGCCCTATTTCACGGCCATCAACTACGCGATGCCGGTCTCGATCGCCTTCGTCCGCAGCGAGGCGTTTGCCGCGCTGCCCGAACCGATGCAGCGCGAGGTGCTGGTCGCCGCAGCCGAGACCGAGCAAAGCCAGTTTGCGCTGCTGGCCCATCGCACCGTCGAGAATTATGCGCGCATGCGCGACAACGGCGTCAACATCACCGAGCCCGCACCGGCGTCGCTCGTCGCCGCGCTTCGAACGGCCGCAACGGGCGCAATCGCCACGTGGGAGGCCCAGGCCGGCGCGGATGCGACTGCGATCGTCGAATGGGCGAGACAGCAATAAGGCGAACCGCGGCGGCCGTCGGCACGCCGCTACGGTCCGGCGATGAAATGTCCGCCAGTCCCGCCTTTCGCCCGCTTCGGTCTTAAGTCGAGACGGGCTTTTCTGCGCTGATTGCGCGGTCGAGGGCATCGATCAGTGTCTGAAGCTCGACGAATTT
This sequence comes from Bradyrhizobium sp. LTSP857, assembly GCF_000938285.1. NCBI lineage: Bacteria > Pseudomonadati > Pseudomonadota > Alphaproteobacteria > Hyphomicrobiales > Nitrobacteraceae > Bradyrhizobium > Bradyrhizobium sp. LTSP857. The sequence continues at coordinate 132,995 of NZ_JYMS01000049.1, forward strand.
GTTCCGTGCTCGCTCGGCCTTGTCATGATCAAAAGGAGCGGCCAGTACCTTTGCATGCGGATCTCTGTCCTCGATCATGCGATCACGAGCCTTCTTCAATATTTCAAGTCGCGCGTTCATCTCTGCTTCTCCACCAACATCTGCTCGGCCGCGACCTCAGGACTCAGTCGAAGCCTCCCGGAAGCTCGCCCTTTCGGAAGAACACCGTAGGTTCATCATCATAGTCACCCATTTCGGCATCGCCGCTGGACGAGAACGCAACGACGCCGAGTTTGCTCAATGCCAGTCTCTCCGCCGTTCGCAGCGCGCCGCTTTCGGACTTGCAGACGATGGGAGGGTCGGCCTTCAGATTTCCACCCTTGCCGGCGTTGAACGCCTGCACCACGTAGGTTGTTTCACGGACCATGACGGCACCTCTGACCTGTTGGCAAACGGAGTTGACGTCAACGACCGTGAAGGCCGCGCTCAGCGGCGCATCGCTTCGATGAGCGCGGAAATCCTGATCGTTGCGAAACTGGAGAAGGTGTCCGACACGGCATATGGCAAGATGATCTGGTCATTGTGCCGCATCGCACCGCAGGTGTAGACGACGTTGGGGACATACCCTTCGCGCTCGGACGGTTCAGGCCGCAACAGCGGCTCGACCGAACGCGCCAGCACCTTGGACGGATCGCGCTTGTCGAGGAGCGCGGCTCCGATCGAGTATTTACGGATCGGACCGACACCGTGCGTCAGCAGCAGCCAACCTTCGTCAAGTTCGATCGGCGACCCGCAATTACCGATCTGGACGAACTCCCAGGGAAATTGCGGTTTCAGAAGGGGGACCCCGCCGCCTTCCCACGTGTAGAGGTCGTCCGAATAGAGCAGGTACAGATTCTCATTGTCTTGTCGCGCGATCATGGCGTAGCGGCCGCCGATCTTGCGTGGGAACAGCGCCATGCCCTTGTTGTATGACGCAGCCCCCCGCAATGGCGTCAGTCGAAACGACATGAAATCGCCGGTCTCGATCAATTCCGACCGGATCGCGCGTCCGCTGTAGGCCGTATAGGTCGCGTAATAGGTCTCCCGATCGCCATCGCTGAATTTGACAAAGCGCGCATCCTCGATGCCGTTCGATTGGGATTCGGTAATGGGAAAGATGACCCGCTCGCTGAGGTCTTCCTCAGGCCTGAACGTCAATTCCACACGGTCACCGTCCGGCCCGGATACGCGATCGGTGATCCTGGGGACCGAGGCAAGGCGCGCCGTCGGGTCGACGGCCAGGCTTCCGTCAGCCGCAATCGTTCCGGTTCGAAACGTCAGTGACGAGACATGCCCCTCGCCGACGCCGCGGAGACTGATGATGAAGCGCAGACCCCCTTTCGGCGCCCCCGATTGATCGGGGTGCGGGACGATGCTGGGGTTGAACAAGGCGGAGGCTTCGAACGAATATTCACTGAGAAAATAGGCGCCGACCAGCTGACGCTGGCTCTTCGAGAAGACGCCATGCGTCGCGAAAGCATCCTCCATTTCGTCCGCGCGGGTCTCGAACCTCTCCAGGAGGTTACGATGTCGCCCCTGGAAATTGTCGAGGACATCCGCAAGCTGAACCGCGACGGCTTCCGAACTGAGCGCGAGAACCCGGTCGACGATATGATTTGCACGCATCTTGTCGGTCGGGTTCAGGTCGCGGGGTTCGGTCGTCGGCTTGAAGGGCCGCACGATGACTCGCGCCGGATCGGGGCGCAAATGAAGCCCCTGCCGGTTCAGGAAAGAAGCTTGTGACACGGTATCCTCGGCTCGCTGAATGAAAGGATGAAGTTCAGGCGCTCACGGCGCGCAAGGCTGTGGGCCTTGTCAGGCTCGGGTTGACGCGCGCAAGCTGACGCATTTCCGCGAGTCCAAGGAGATAACAAACAACCGACTCGCCCCCGCGGTTTTCGTTGGCACGATCGGGGTGCAAGCCATCCCGGCAACTGCCAGTAAGCGGATCGACCAGCGCCACCGAGAGATCGTTGCTGCCGAGGAACCAGGCGAAGGCCCGCGTGGCCTTGGCTTTCCATTCGGCATCGCCGTCGGCACGCCACGCGGTGAGGCAGGCAGCGATCGTTGCCGTTGCCTCCACGGGCTGCTGATCAAATGCACGGGGATGTTGCCGCCGTTCGCCGAAGCCGGCGGTGCCGACCGGCCGGAAATGCCCTGCCGCGGTCGTCTGTTGCGTCATGAGCCAGCGCAGAGACCGCAATCCGGCATCGAGATATTGAGGCGTTTGCGTCGCCACGCCCGTGAGTATCAGGGCCTGCGGCAATCGCGCATTGTCGTAGGCCAGCCCTTCCTCGAACCACACCCAGTCCGGCGTCTCGACCGAGGCCAGACAGGACATCAACCTGCCGGCAAGGGAATGCCGGACTTCCCTGGCGTGCAGATCGTCCGGAGTTACAGCGCAATAGGCGTCCAAACCCAGCAGCATGAACGCCCACGCGCGGGGCGAACGAAAGCTCTCCGCGATCGACAATGCCCGGGCGAACAAGGCGGCAGCCCACAGGCGCCGCGACGGACTTGCGTCTCTGCGTGCGGCCTCACCCAAGGCCCATAGCGTCCGCCCGTGACTGTCTTCGGACCCTCTGTCTTCGAGCCAGGTTCGATTGAAGCCCATGAAGTTGCGAAATTGCCCGGTGTCAGGGTTCCAGGCGTGCTGCACGAATGCCGCAAACCGGCTCGTCAGGACTTCCGACAGGGGCTGTTCGCCTGGACTGTTGAGGGCGCAGGCCAGCAACAGCGCTCGGGCATTGTCGTCCACGCAATAGCCGTGCGCGCGATCCGGCACCGAATGGACCGCGTGCTGGAACAGGCCGACATCATCGCACATCGACAGGAAATAGCTGATCTGCATATCGGGCGGCGCAGGGCTACGTGGCTCCGGCGTGTTCATCTCGGGGCGCGCGAAGACCTTCAACCGATGACCTTGCCGCGCATTCTCGAAGACGGACACGTAGCTCTCAGCCACGCGCTCCCATGTCATCATCCGGCTCGCCGCATAGGCGCGCCGAGACATCGCGTGCCGGCGGGCATCGTCGGTCAGCAGGTTCGCGATCTCGTTGCCGATCGCCGCGGAATCGCCGAAAGGCACCAGCACACCGCACCCGTCGGCAAGCAATTCGCGTGCGTGCCAGTAAGGCGTCGAGACCACCGGCTTCCCCAGTCCGAAGCTGTAGGCCAGGGTTCCAGAGGTCATCTGAGCCTCGTTGAGATAGGGCGTGACATAGACGTCGCACATCGAGATGAATTCGAGCAGCGTCGCCAGATCGGCAAACCGGTCGAAGAACACCACGTGGTCGTCAATTCCGAGTTCGCGCACCCGCGCCATCAGGCTCTCGCGATAGGCCTCGCCCTGGTTTTTGACCAGATTGGGGTGCGTTGCGCCGAGCACGACATACACCGCATTCGCGCAGCGCTTCAGAATCGACGGCATGGCGTCGATCATGACCTCGATGCCTTTGTTCGGTGACAACAGGCCGAATGTCAGAATGACCGATTTCTGCTCAAATCCGAGGGTGACTTTCGCTGCATCGGGCGCGGCGAAGGCGACATCGGGAATACCGTGGGCGATAACCTCGATCTTGTCGTCGGGCACCAGGTAGACGTCACGCAGCAGTTCGCGGCCCTTATGGGCCATCACCACGACCTTCGACGACGCCTCGACGATGCGCTCCATCACCATCCGTTGCGCAGGTGTCGGATTGGCCAGAACGGTATGGAACGTCGTCACCACCGGCATGGCAAGGCGGGACAACAGCACAAGGATATGGGCCCCGGCTTCACCGCCGAAAATCCCGAACTCGTGCTGCAAACACACGGTGTCGAACCGGCCGGCATTGAGGAAATCCGCGGCCCGCATGTAGTCCTCGATATTGCCGTCCTTGATCTGGAACGCGACCGCCGGAGGATAATCATAGGCTTGACCGCGATCGGTCATTGCCACGATGCAAGTCTCCAGATCCTGGCGCGAAACCGATATCGCGTTCTTCAGGTCGGTCGTATAGGTCGCAATTCCGCACCGGCGAGGCAGCGAGTTGCCGATGACGGCAATACGGCGGAGCGGCGTCATGTCGGCACCTCGATGCTTTCTCTTGATGTCGAAAAATGCACGGCCTCAGCAACCGCGGCAGATATTCTTCAGCTTGGCTGCGGTTCTGGCCTCTTCCGCCATGAACGGGTCTTTGTAGGCAGCCCGCGCTCCGTCTTTTTCGGCAGCAGTGGCTTGCTGCGCTTTTGGCGGAAACGCAGCATCGTAACAGGCGAGCCGTCCGCTCGTGCTTTCAATCGCACGGCAGTCCGGCTCTTTCGCGACAGCACCCTGCACGAATGTGCCAAGCGCCAATGCGACGATAAGTATTTTCATGCAGTTATGTTTCCTGTCGGAGAATCCGGGCGCGCCGTTTGATGAGCCGACGGCGGCTCCTCATGCCTCGAACTGATCGAACTCGTCGGAGAGCAGAATCCGGCCTTGCGGCGTGCATATCCGGACGTCGATATAGCCTTCCTGCAACAGCTCCCTCGCCTTTTTCAAAGCGGCAGCCGTCGTGGTGCGGCCCAAGCTCACAAAGCCGCTTTGATCGCGTCCGCTCACCAGATATTGGAGCGAAGTCCTATCCACGCAGAAAGGCCGCAGCAGCCACCAGGAACAATAAAAACAGCGGGACGATCACCGGCGGCACGATCCACTCGGCCAGGCGAAATCGAGGCATGCGCCCTCCTCCTCGTTCGGCGGGAGCGCGAGTGACCCTCAGTCACCGATGGATGCCATGGGAAGGGCGGTGATCGGCGGACTCTACGCTTACGCCCTGCGAATAGCGAGCTTTAAAACCGTACGCGACATCGACGCGGCGGCGTTGCCTTGGCCTGCGGCCTCGTTTAGGTCACGCAATATAGACGGCAGCATCAACACGGGCACGACCAGCATGGTGACAATCTATTTCGATCTCGACGGCACGCTGACCAACCCAAAACCCGGGATCACCCGTTCGATCCAGTACGCTCTGGAGCGGCTGGGCCTCGCGGTGCCGACCGAGAACGAGTTGACCTGGTGCATCGGGCCGCCGCTGCATGCCAGCCTGCAAAAGCTGACCGGCAGCGAGAAACTCGCCGATCGAGCCCTCCTGCTCTACCGCGAGCGCTTCAGCGACATCGGCCTGTTCGAGAACGAGGCCTATGCCGGTATCATGGACACCCTGACAACGCTTGCCGCGACAACGCCGCGCATGTTCGTCGCGACCAGCAAGCCCGTGGTCTATGCCTCCCGCATCGTCGATCATTTCGGCCTGAAACCCTATTTCGAGCGCGTGTTCGGCTCCGAGCTCGACGGCACGCGCGTCGACAAGCGCGACCTGCTGCGCTACGCGCTCGACGAAGCCAGGGTCGATCCCGCCAGCGCGATCATGATCGGCGACCGCAGCCACGACGTGGTCGGCGCCCGCACCAACGGCATGACCGCGATCGGCGTGCTCTATGGCTATGGCAGCGAGGCCGAGCTGAGGGATGCCGGCGCACATCACATCTGCGCCGCACACCCCGAGCTGCTCGGCCATTGCGTGGCCTAGGCGTTCACCCTTCGACCGCCGCCAGCATGCCTGTCTTCGAATGGCAGTTCAGATATTCGAAGAACTGTTCGTCCGCGGTCGCTACCGTGACCTCATGATAGAGCCGCAGTTTTGCTGAGGGCCCGAGCGTGGATAGATACTTCATCGCCGCGCCAAAAATCTTGACATGGGTTGGATGCGACTCCGCCCAGCGCTCCAGCGCAGCGAGACTCTTCCACCAGCTCTGGCCGTAGGATTTTTCGCTCGCGCTGCCGTCGGCGGAGAGCACGCCCATGTAACGATTGGCGTAGCAGCCGATCGCAAGGCCATCGTCGCGTAGAAAGTCCATGCCCTCGCGCAGCACCGGCTCGACATCGTCGAGATAGAGTTTTCGCTCCGACGCTTCTGTGTCACTCCAGTCTTGTCCCGAGCGGATCAGGCAGAGATTGTCATGCGCTTTCACGCGCAGCCGCGCTCCGTCACGGATCAGTTCTGGAGACCCGCCAGGCGCCATCGCGTCGGTCTGCGACAGCGGAATGCGGTCGCGCATGCCGCCCCAATAAGCGTGCTCCTGCACCTCGCCGCTCATGCCGTCGGCGATGACGGCGACCCCCTCGGCCCGACCGAGCGAGGAGAACAGCGTCTCATGCCGCTCGACCGAGGGGCGCAACACCTCGATGAAGGTGCCGACGCCCTCTCGCGCTTTGCCAGTCCAGGCCTCGCGCGCCGAAGCAAACCAGGAGTCGAAGCGTGCGACGTCGTCCCAATAGGCGACCGAGACCACATTCTCATGGCCGGCCTGGTCGACATAGTGCGCGCGGTCCCAATGAGAGGGACCATGCTCGGCAGCGAAGAGCCCTGCGATTTCCTTCAGCGCGTCGGTCGCTGCCGCCGGCACCGTGCCGCGATGCTGCACGCCGAAATAGGCCATCACGACGCGGCTCACCGCGGGCTTGTAGCGCGCCACGAACGACGGATATGGCGGCTGGTAATCGTCCGGTACCCGCTTGTGGCGCGTGCGCTTCATTTCCAGATTCTGAGGAATAGCGGATTCCATGATCAAGCCTCCCCTGCCTGCCGCACTCAGCTCGACGCCGCTGCAATGTCCGTGGGCTCGACAGTGTCGACCGGCAGCGCAAACTGCTCGACGCGCTGATAGCGCTTCTTGTTGAGCAGCAGCCGCGTCACGTCGGGCCGCGAATAATGCCCGGCAGGATCGGCCGCGTTCTTGGCGACGCCAATCGCTCCGAGATCGATCTCGGCGATCAACAACCCCTCCTGGTCCGGCGCGAGCTTGTCGCCAATCTGGCTGCCGTCGGGCCCGTAGATCGCAGCGAACCCGCCGCCCACATGCAGCAGCGCGTTCTTGTCGGGCCGGTCGCAGAGCTCGTCGATCATGGCCTGCGACACGGTTGCGCAAGGCGCCAGCACGAAACAGGAGCCCTCGACCGCATAGACGCGCGAGGCGGCATTGTTGACCTCGGCGCCAAGCGCCGGCGCGAAGGGATCGTAGAGTGAGAAACTCGGCCACGCCGCGACGTGCACCTGCTCGTTCTGGGCATACATGGCGTATTTCGACAGCGGCTGGAGATGTTCCCAGCAGCACAGCGCGCCGATGCGGCCGATGTCGGACCGGGCGTGAACGGCGAGATCGCTACCGTCGCCCTCTCCATAGACAGTGCGCTCGGCATGGGTCGGCCGTAGCTTGCGGCGCTTGGCAATGGTTTCGCCATCGGGCCCTATCAGCCATTGCGCGAGATAGAGACTGCCGCCGTCACGTTCGGACAGGCCGAGCACCGCCGTCAGCTTCGCCTTGCGCACGGCGTCACGCAGCCGCTCGGCCTGCGGACTGTCATAGGACAGCGAATTGTCGAAATAGCGCTGCACAAAACCGCGGCCGATCGCCCAGGCCGGCGAGTCCATCCAGATATGCCAGGGGTAACCGGGGATGAAGGCTTCCGGAAAGGCGATCAGCTTGGCGCCTTTCTCCGACGCCTCCCTGATCAGCGCGATCGACTTGTCGATCGAGGCGTCGAGGTCGAGCCAGGCCGGCGCCGCCTGCACCACCGCCACCTTGTATTTCGGATGTTCGATGCCCATTGCCGCCTCCATTGCCGGTTGATCGGAGACCACGTCCGATGCAGTCTATTGGGGCAAGGCGGGCGGCCGGCGCTCGACCATGGCGGAACAAAAACTCGACCGGGAGGAATTGCCGCCCCGGTACGGAACTTGCCTCCGGTCAGGCCGGATCTGCGCCAACATGCGGCTTTACAGGATGTGAAAGGGAGGCTCTCCAGATGCCAATCCAGTTCACGACGGACGGCAGTCCCGGCTACCGGCGGCTGGCCCTCTGGCAGGACATCGTCTGCGACGTCTTCGTCGGGCTCGACTGCAAGTCGGACCTTGGCAGCGCCTTTCGCGGCTCGGTCACGCAGGCCCCGCTCGGCAAGGCCATATGCTCAGACGTCAGCTCCGACCGCCAGCACGTGTTCCGCACGCCCTCGCGCATCGCGCGCTCGGATCAGGATTTTGTTCTCGTCGCGCTCGGCAATCGCGGCGACGGAGGTGTGGTGCAGGACGGCCGCGAGACCGTGATCCATCCCGGCGAATTCGCCCTCTATGACACCACGCGCCCCTATGAGCTGAAGTTCAACGACACCTTCACGCAGACCATCTTCAAGGTGCCTCGTGAGATGTTGCAGCGGCGGCTCGGCGGCACCGAGGCCCTCACCGCGATCTCGTTCGGCGCCGACGTACCGCTCGAGCGGCTCGCCTATGATTTCATCTTCAAGCTCTGCCAGAGCGCGGACCGGCTGGCGCCGAACAATGCCGCCGCTCTGTCGGAGCAGGCCGTCGATCTATTGGCGATGGCACTGAGCGAACGGCTCGGCAAGGCGTCGCTGCCGTCCTCGACCCATCGCTCCGCCCTGCTCTACCGGCTCAAGGCGCACATCCGCAGTCACCTCTCCGATCCCGAGCTGTCGCTGCCCGAGACCGCCGCAGCCCTCGGCATCTCACCGCGTTACGTGAACGATCTCCTCGCCGATGAGGACACCTCGTTCCAGCGCCATGTGCTCGCTGAGCGCCTCGCCCAATGCAGGCGCGACCTCGCCTCGCCCGTGCTCGCTCACCGTCACATCAGCGAGATTGCGTTTGCCTGGGGCTTTAATGACGTCTCGCATTTCGGCCGCGTCTTCCGCGAGCATTTTGGCATGTCGCCGCGCGACTTCCGGCAGAGTCAGTTGCGGCATTGAGGCGAGGTCTGCCGCGAGCCCCGCCTACGGCACAAGCGCATCGCTGGGAGATGCGACGCGGGCCTTCATCGCTTCGCTCATGGGAAGCTGGAGGCTCTGTCCCTTCGGCGGAATCGGCGACTCGAACCACTTCGCGTAGAGCCTCCCGAATTCACCGGACGCCATCTTCTCCTTGATCGCGGCATCGACAAGAGCCTTGAACTCGGGATCTTCCCTGCGGGTCATCAGCCCGTAGTAGGACGGCGCATAAGTAGCCGCCAACATCCGGAATGCCTTGGGATCGGATGCGTTCGCGACCAGCCCGGCAACCAGGATATCGTCCTCGAACCACGCTGCGGCCCGGCCCGTTCCCAGCATGAGGAGCGACTCGGCATGGTCCTTGGCCTGGACGATCGTCACATTCAGCTTCTGGTCATCGAGGAGCTTCTTGGCTACCCCGAAATTCAGCGAGCCCTGCGTGATGACGACGGTCTGCCCGTCAAGTCCTTTCGGCTCCATCAGCGGCGACGAGGCGGACACCAGCCAGCGCGGCGATGCCACATAGGTTGCAACGGAGAACGCCACCTGCTTTTGCCGTTCGGCCGTATTGGTCGTGCTGCCGCACTCAACATCGATGGTGCTGTTCTGGAGCAGCGGAATGCGATTGGACGCATTCACCGGAACGTATTCGATCTCCAGCTCAAGCCGCTGCAACATGACTTTGATCTTGTCGGCCACTGCGGCACAGAGGTCGAGCGAGAGCCCGGTCGGTTTCTGATCTGCGCCGAGATAAGCGAACGGTATCGACGCCTCGCGGTAGCCGAAGGTGATCTTGCCGACCTCCTTGATCTTGTCCAGGGTCTGGCTCGCCGCTTGCGCCGCTCGAATATCGAGCAGCGCAAGCGACAGGGCCGCAACGGCAAACGTCGGCGAATTCCTGCGGATCATGTCAGCCTCCGGCCAGTTGCTAAGCAGCGGGGTTTCGCGACAGCTCGTCGAGACTTTCCCTCAAAGCCCGATCCAGGATCTCAACAGCGCGGTCGATTTCCTCGGTCGAGACGGTCAACGGTGGCGCGATGCGCCACACCGATCCGCGCTCGGGGCGGCGGCGGATGTTCATGCTCAGCCCATCCTCAAAACACTTCTTCGTCGTCAGGCCGCCAAGCTGGTGAGCCGGGTGCCGGCTGTTGCGATCGGTGACCAGCTCGACGCCAAGCAGAAGGCCCATGCCCCTGATGTCGCCGATCTGCTCGTATTTCTGCTGGAGCCCCTCGAACCGGCTTCGCAGGTAGGCGCCCATGACGTTGGCCCGTTCGACCAGCTTCTCTCCAGTGATCACGCGCAGCACCGCGAGTCCGACCTCCGCAAGCAGGGGATCGGAGACGTGGCTGGTGTAGTAGGTGAAGTGATCCTCGTGCAGCTTGCTCTCGATCGCCTCGGTGGTCGACACCGCCGCAAGCGGAAGCCCGCCGCCGAGCGTCTTCGACATGGTCATGATGTCGGGAACGACCCCGAAATATTCGGATCCCGTCTTCTTGCCGATGCGCCCGAAAGCCGTCTGGGCCTCGTCGAAGATGAGCAGCATGCCGCGTTCATCGGCCGCCTTGCGCAGCGCCTCCATGAACGCCTTCGGCGGCACCAGCACGCCACCGGCGCTGATCACGGGCTCAGCGATGATCGCCGCACCCCGCCCGCTCGACTGCATGTCGAACATCTTCAGGGCGATCTCGAGATTGGCGAGCGCGGACTCCTCGTCGCTGCCTTTTGCGATGTAGGGCCGATAGGCGTTCGGCTCGGGGATGACGAACACGCCGGGCGCCGGCACGCCATATCCCTTGCGGTCGCTTGCCATGGAGACCGAAGCCGCCCCGCCGGTGATGCCGTGCCACGAGCCGCCGAGAACGAGTACCTCGTAGCCGCCGGTGTACATCTTGGCCATCCGGAGCGCGACTTCGGTCGCTTCCGAACCGGTATTGATGAAGATCGAGCGCTTGAGATCGCCGGGCAGCCAATCCCTCGCCAGCACCTGGGCGAGCTCGGCGACCACCTCGGGGATCATCCCGCTGAAGAGATGGAAGGCCTTCTTCCCTGCACTCTCCACCGCCGCGACGATGGCCGGATGGTTGTGGCCGATAGTGGCGCACATCTGGCCCGAGGTGAAATCGAGATAGTCGCGCCCGTCGCTGTCAGTCACGATCGTCCCCTTCGCCGAGGTGAAGAGGTTCGGGAACACGTCTCCGCCATAGCGGACGAGGAATTCGTCGGCGGCCTGTTTCAGCGCTGAAGTCATCGGTTCTCCTCGGGCAAGCGGCATCCGCCGCGCAGCCATGCGGTGCGTCGATGCGGAGGCCGCTCAACTTTGTCGGGTCGGTTTTGGGATACGTAGCTGTTGCTTCGGGGCGCTTGCGGTACGAGACTTGCCTGAGCAACAAGAAATTCGTACCGAGCGGACATAATGGGCGCCAGTTCAAAAAACTCAGCAGGTGATGAAGCGGAGTCAACGCAGCGGCAGCGAATGCCTCCGCTCAAGGCGCTATTGGCATTCGAAGCAGCCTCCCGCCACGGCAGCTTCAGCCGCGCCGCCGAGGAGCTCGGGGTGACGCCCTCCGCAATCAGCCACCACATCCAGAAGCTCGAGGACTTCCTCGGCGTTCGCGTCTTCTCCCGCCACGCCGGCCGCGCGGTGCTCACCAATGCCGGCCGCGTCTATGCCGCCGAGATCGAGCGCGCATTCGGAACGATCATGGGCGCAACGCGGCTGGTCGCGCCGCAGTCGCAGCGCGATCATCTGTTCATCGCGAGCGGTCCGAGCTTTGCCGCCAAATGGCTTCAGCCGCGGATCGGGAATTTCATCGGCGAGCATCCGGAGATCGGGATCAGGCTGTCAACCATCGCCGACTTGCGCGATCTCGAGACCATTCGCTTCGATCTCGCCATTGCCTATGGACGCCCGCCCGTCCTGAACAATCGGCAGATCGAGCCTCTCCTGGCGGAGCGTCTGCGCCCGCTCTGTAGCCCGCGGCTGATCGAGCAACTCGGACTTCACGAACCCGGTGATCTCGCCCGCGCCACGCTGATTCATTCGTCGAACGCACTGACCTGGACCGACTATCTGCGAAAGGTCACCGGCTCGACGATCAAAGCCCGCCACGAATTGTGGTTCGACCGGTCCACCATGGCCATTGACGCGGCTGTCGAAGGTCTCGGCGTCGTCCTCGAGAGCGAGATCCTCGCCGCCGAGGAGCTGGACAAAGGCACGCTCGTCGCGCCTTTTCGCCAGCCCGAGTTCGAGGTCGAGACGGTGTCCTATTATCTCGTGCGGTCCGCCGAAGCCAAAGGCCGCAGCCATGTCGGCGCGTTCGAGGCCTGGCTGCGTGCGAAGATCACGGCCGCGAATTTGCAGGCGACGAGCGCGGCGTAACGCGTGCGGCCCCGGCAGAGCCGCTATGTGAGCGCGCAATAGGACACGGCGCTTGCTTGCATTACCATCCGGCACCAAGGCCGCAGGGATCAATCAGCGGCCAGCCGAGGAGCATATCGATGGAATACCGACGCTTGGGCCGGTCTGGCCTCATGGTCCCTGCTTTGAGCCTTGGAACCGGCACGTTCGGCGGCGTCGGCCGCCTTGCTGCATGGGGGACGACTGACGCGACCGAAGCGCGGCGCCTTTTGGATATCTGCCTCGAGGCCGGTGTGTCGATGTTCGACACCGCCGACGTCTATTCACTCGGCGAATCCGAGCGCGTTCTCGGGCAGGCCGTCAAGGGCCGCCGCGACAAGGTGCTGGTCTCGACCAAGGCAACGTTCCGCTTCGGCGACGGGCCCAACGACGTCGGCTCGTCACGGCAACATCTGCTCGCGGCCATCGATGGCGCGCTGAGCCGCCTCGGCACCGACTACATCGATCTGTTCCAGCTCCATGGCTTCGACGCATTCACCCCGCCTGAAGAGGTGCTTGCGACCCTCGATGGGCTCGTGCGCACCGGCAAGATCCGCTACGTCGGCGTTTCGAACTTTTCAGGCTGGCACCTGATGAAGGCGCTCGGTGTTGCCGACAAGCACGGCTTTCCGCGCTACGTCGCCAATCAGACTTACTATTCATTGATCGGCCGCGACTACGAATGGGAGCTGATGCCGCTTGGCCTCGACCAGGGGCTCGGCGCCGTCGTCTGGTCGCCACTCGGATGGGGCCGCTTGACCGGAAAGATTCGCCGCGGACAGCCGAAGCCGGAGGTGAGCCGCCTGCCCAAGACCGCCGATTTCGGGCCGCCCGTGCCGGACGAGCACGTCTATCGCGTCGTCGAGGCGATCGACGAGGTTGCCAAGGAGACGGGCAAGAGCGTCTCACAAATCGCGTTGAACTGGCTATTGCAGCGTCCGACGGTCTCGACGCTGATCGTCGGCGCGCGCAACGAGACCCAGCTGCGCGAGAATCTCGGCGCGGTCGGCTGGTCGCTGACCAAGGACCAGATCGCAAAGCTTGACGCGGCGAGCAAGGTGACGCTGCCCTATCCCTACTGGCATCAGCGGGGAACGTTCTCCGATCGCAATCCGCCGCCGGTGTAGACCTCTTCGGAAAGTCGACATCGCGCTGGTGAGGCCGCGAGAGCCGTCCCGACCCATGCCTGTGGCGCCGGGGCCCCCCTCCCGACACAGGAACCGCCCGTGTCCTGCCGGGTTGCGATGCATCTCGCAATTTCCTAATCCGGGGATCAATCACGGCTCGAATCAAGCAAGCCTCCACCATGTCGTCTGTCCCGATCGAACATGCCGACGGCCTGCCACAGCCCCAGCGCAACCAGGCGGTCCTGACCATTGCACTCGGCATCATCATGGCCGTCGTCGACAGCGCGATTGCCAATGTGGCGCTGCCGACGATCGCGGCCGACCTCGATGCGAGTCCGGCCTTCTCGATCTGGATCGTCAACGGCTACCAGCTCGCGATCACGATCTCGCTGCTGCCGCTGGCTTCGCTCGGCGAGATCGTCGGCTATCGCCGTGTGTACCTGGTCGGGCTGGTGCTGTTCACGCTCGCATCCGCGTTCTGTGCGCTGGCGCATACGCTGCCGCTGCTCACGATCGCGCGCATCCTGCAAGGGTTCGGCGCGGCCGGCATCATGAGCGTCAACTCGGCGCTGGTCCGCTTCACCTATCCGCGCAGCCTGCTCGGCCGCGGCATCGGGCTCAACGCGCTCGTCGTCGCCTTCTCCGCCGCAATCGGCCCGACGATCGCCGCCGGCATCCTTGCGGTCGGAAGCTGGCCCTGGCTGTTCGCCATCAACGTTCCACTCGGCGTGGTGACGCTGGCGCTCGGCTGGCGCAGCCTGCCGCACACGACGCCCGCGAGCCATTCCTTCGACTGGCAGAGCGCGGGTCTCTCCGCGATCACCTTTGGCGTCGGCATCGCCGCGATCGACAGTGTCGGTCACGGCGAGGCACCGATCACCTGGCTCGTCCAGTTCGCCATCGCCGTTGTCGCCGGCGGATTGCTGATCTACCGCGAAACCCACATGGCATCGCCGCTACTGCCGGTCGACCTGTTGCGCATTCCGGTGTTCGGGCTGTCGATTGCGACCTCGATCGCCTCGTTCTGCGGACAGATGCTGGCCTTCGTTGCGATCCCCTTCTATCTCCAGAGCCGGTTTGGCTATTCGGCCGTGCATATGGGCCTCTTGATCACACCATGGCCGATTGCGGTGGCCTTCGCAGCGCCCCTCGCCGGCCGTCTGGTCGAGCATTATCCGGCCGGCCTGCTCGGCGGCATCGGGCTTACGCTGTTCGCCTGTGGTCTCGGCGCGCTCGCCTACCTGCCCGCAACTCCGACACCGCTCGACATCATCTGGCGGATGGCGCTGGCCGGCGCCGGCTTCGGCCTGTTCCAGACGCCGAACAACCGCACCATGATCGCCGCCGCGCCGCGCGAGCGCTCGGGTGGCGCCAGCGGCATGCTGGGCACAGCGCGGCTGCTCGGCCAGACCACGGGCGCGGCGCTGGTGGCGCTGTTCCTCGGCCGCTATCCGATCGATGGCACCCGAATCGCGCTCCTCACCGGCGTTGGATTTGCGCTCTGCGGCGCGATACTGAGCATGCTGCGGCTGTCGCCTGCGGGCGCGCGCGGCGCCGAACATGTCCGCGTGCAGGACGACCAGCGCCTGCGGGGCGAGTAGCGCGAGCCCACGCAAAGGTCACTGCCTCTCCCTCCATGCAACCCGTGCACGGCTTAACTATCTGACGCACGAACTATTGCACTCGCGCTCCGGTTGCGCTTCACTGGCATCGGGCAAGGGGCATTTCATGCGTTCAATTGGAATTGTGGCGCTCAGCGTCATGCTGGGCGGCTGCGCGTCTGTCACGCGCGGGACGACCGAGAATATCAGCATTGCATCGACACCGTCTGGCGTTGAAGCCGTTGTCAGCGGAATGGAGGTTCCGACCACCTGCACGACGCCTTGCTCCGTGGTCATCAAGCGGAACGCCGACATCTCCATCACCTTCCAGAAGGAAGGCTATGACCCGCAGATCGTACCGCTCAGCCGAGACATCCCGACCTCCGGGGCCGCCGGCTTTGCAGGCAATCTTTTGTTAGGCGGTGTCATCGGCATGGGGGTCGATGCGGCGACAGGTGCGGCAACCGATCACAAGCCGAATCCGGTCATCGTGACGATGCAACCGTCCGTCCCGCACGCAGCACCGCGCGCTCCGAAGAAGCCGCGTCCGCCGCGCGCGCCCGAGGCGGGTACGTAAGGCCGCTGTGCGGTCGGACATCGGCGTCAACAAAAAGGCCGGCTCTTCAGCCGGCCTTTTCGATTCATGATGCGCCTGGATCAGGCCTTGACCAGCGGGCCCTTCGAGGTCGGCCCCTTGGAGCCGCCGGGGCCACCCGGCTTGGGCTTGCCCGGCGGGCGCTTGCGGGCGGGCAGCTTTTCCTGCTTCGGCGTGACCGGGCCCTCGACGAATTCGAAGCCGATCTTCTCCTTGGTCTCGTCGGCCTCGTCCTTAACCAGGACGACGCGGACATGGCCACCACCCTTGAGCTTGCCGAACAGCACCTCGTCGGCCAGCGGCTTCTTGATATGCTCCTGGATCACGCGGGCCATCGGCCGCGCCCCCATCTGCTCATCATAGCCGTGCTGGACCAGCCAGACCTTGGCAGGCTCGGACAGTTCGATGGTGACGTCACGGTCGCCGAGCTGCGCCTCGAGCTGAAGCACGAACTTCTCCACCACCGTACCGATCACCTCGACGCTGAGATGGCTGAACGAGACGATGGCATCGAGGCGGTTGCGGAATTCCGGCGCGAACTGCCGGTTGATCGCCTCGTGGTCGTCGCCTTCCCGCTTGGAGCGGGTGAAGCCGAACGCCTGCTTGGCGAGATCCGAAGCACCCGCATTCGTGGTCATGATCAGGATCACGTTGCGGAAATTAACCTGCTTGCCGTTGTGGTCGGTGAGCCGGCCGTGATCCATGATCTGGAGCAGCACGTTGTAGAGGTCGGGATGCGCCTTCTCGATTTCGTCGAGCAGCACCACGCAATGCGGATGCTGGTCGACGCCGTCGGTCAGCAGACCGCCCTGATCGAAGCCGACATAGCCGGGAGGCGCGCCGATCAGGCGCGACACGGTGTGCCGCTCCATGTATTCGGACATGTCGAAGCGCAACAGCTCGACGCCGAGCGACGCTGCGAGTTGTTTTGCGACTTCGGTCTTGCCGACGCCGGTCGGACCGGAGAACAGGTAGCAGCCGATCGGCTTCTCCGGCTCGCGCAGGCCCGCGCGGGCGAGCTTGATTGAGGCTGCCAACGACTCGATCGCCTTGTCCTGACCGAACACCGTGCGCTTCAGGGTCTGCTCAAGATGCTTGAGCACCTCGGCATCGTCCTTCGACACGCTCTTCGGTGGGATCCGCGCCATCGAGGCGATCGTGGTTTCGATCTCCTTGATGCCGATGGTCTTCTTGCGCTTGTTCTCGGCGACCAGCATCTGCGCCGCACCGGACTCGTCGATCACGTCGATCGCCTTGTCGGGCAGCTTGCGGTCGTGGATATAGCGCGAGGAGAGCTGGACGGCGGCCTCGATCGCCTCGTTGGTATATTTCAACCGGTGGTAGTCCTCGAAGTACGGCTTGAGACCCTTCAGGATCGCGATCGCGTCCTCGACCGTCGGCTCGTTGATGTCGATCTTCTGGAAGCGCCGCACCAGCGCGCGGTCCTTCTCGAAGTGCTGGCGGTATTCCTTGTAGGTGGTCGAGCCCATGCAGCGGATGGTGCCCGAGGCGAGCGCCGGCTTGAGCAGGTTCGAGGCATCCATCGCCCCGCCCGACGTCGCACCCGCACCGATCACGGTGTGAATCTCGTCGATGAACAGGATGGCGTTGGGATGCGCTTCAAGCTCCTTCAGCACCTGCTTGAGGCGCTCCTCGAAGTCACCGCGATAGCGCGTGCCGGCGAGCAGCGTGCCCATGTCGAGCGAGAACACGGTCGCAGCCGCCAGAACCTCCGGCACCTCGCTGTCGACGATGCGCTTGGCGAGGCCCTCTGCGATCGCGGTCTTGCCGACACCGGCCTCGCCCACGAACAGCGGATTGTTCTTCTGCCGGCGGCACAGCACCTGGATCGCGCGGTTGATCTCGGAATTGCGTCCGATCACCGGATCGATCTTGCCGTCACGCGCCTTCTTGTTGAGGTTGACGCAATAGGTCTCGAGCGCCTCGCCCTTCTTCTTGGCGTCCTCGCTGCCCTTGGCTTCGGTCTCCTCGTCGACGCCGCGCACCGGCCGCGCCTCGGAGACGCCGGGCCGCTTGGCGATACCATGGCTGATGTAGTTGACCGCGTCGTAGCGCGTCATGTCCTGCTCTTGCAGGAAATACGCGGCATGACTTTCGCGCTCGGCAAAGATCGCGATCAGCACGTTGGCGCCGGTCACCTCTTCGCGACCGGACGATTGCACGTGGATCACTGCGCGCTGGATCACGCGCTGGAAACCGGCGGTCGGCTTGGCGTCGTCGGCGCCGTCCGTCACCAGATTCTCGAATTCGGTCTCAAGATAATTGACGAGGCTCGTGCGGAGCTTGTCGAGATCGACGCTACAGGCGCGCATGACGGCGGCTGCATCGGAATCGTCAATCAGAGAGAGCAGGAGATGCTCGAGCGTCGCGTATTGGTGATGACGCTCGTTTGCGATCGCCAGTGCACGATGCAGGGATTGTTCAAGGCTTTGAGAAAAAGTCGGCATTCGCGTCCTCTATGGCCCCCACCATCATGATCGCCATCGCCCGGTCAGGCAACAACAACCTTTGTCACATATAGTTATACAAAGCCGCGGCGAAAGACCGGTTCCGCGACTCAAGGGAGTACGCACCCCACGGTATTTTCGATGCAAAACCCGTTCCGATTTGGGCGGGATTGACGCCGGTACAGATTTCCGTAGTTTTGCCGGGAAGCAACCGACATCGCGCAGACATCACGCGACGATCACACTGCGACATGCCCAGGAACTGCGACATGCCAAGAGCCGGCTTCGAACGCGCCGCGAGGTGTCTTACTTCTTCTCCATCACGCATTGCAGCGGATGCTGGTGCTTGCGGGCGAAATCCATCACCTGCGTCACCTTGGTCTCGGCAATCTCGTAGGTGAACACGCCGCACTCCCCGATACCGTGATGATGGACATGCAGCATGATCTTGGTCGCGGCCTCGATGTCCTTCTGGAAGAACTTCTCCAGCACATGGACGACGAATTCCATCGGCGTGTAGTCGTCGTTCAGGATCAGCACACGATAGAGGTTGGGCCGCTTGGTCTTCGGCTTGACCTTGGTGATCACGGACGTGTTCGGCCCCGTCGGGCCGCCGGAACGGTTCTCGTCGTTGCTCATCCGGGGAGCGTGGGCGGCGGCGGCCGCGGACAGGTCGAGTCTGGAAGTCAGTTGCAGCATGGCTCAGGCGTTCAAATTCCCCACGGAAGCGAATAACGGTCCGCCGCGCCGCCCCGCACTTGGGAGCCTCGCACAGGCGCGCCGCCTTGTTGGATCGCCGCTTCCAACCGGTCCGGTCCAAGCCGGATCGATTGCAGGGAATATGGGCCCGCCCCCGGCTCGCCGCAAGCGTGCGAAGGTCCGGCCGATGCGGCCGCGGCGGCCCCGATTCCCGGTCCGGCGATCCTGGCGAAGGTTAATCAATCCGGACTGATTTGACAAAAATTTCCGCCCCGACCGTTTAGAACGTGTTGACCAAGAACCTGACACGGGCGGGACCGCGGCGGTTTAGCGCGGGATCCCTCCGGTTTTCTACGGTCCTGTTTACCCGCGGTTCAATGGGTATGGCGCTAAATCGGGCAAAACCACAGATGTCGGGGATCGTCATGTTTCGCCTGCCCGTTGTCAGCCTCATTGGACGTAAGCTCGCCCGTTTCGCGGGGGCCGAGCAAGGCAATATCGCGGTCATCTTTGCCATCACGCTGATCCCGATCTTGAGCTTCGTCGGCGCCGCCGTCGATTATACCCGGGCAGCCCGGGCACGCACAGCGATGCAGGCCGCTCTCGATTCCACCGCCCTGATGCTGTCCAAGGATCTGACGCAGGGTACGATCACGAGCTCCGACATCAGCTCGAAGGCACAGAGCTATTTCACGGGGCTCTATACGGATACGGAAGCGCAGGGCGTCTCCATCACCTCCAACTACACGACAGCGACGGCGAGCACAGCGGCGACCATCCTTCTGAGCGGCACCGGCCACATCACGTCTGATTTCATGCAAATTGCAGGATTTCCGACACTCGGCTTCAATACGGCGTCGACGACGACCTGGGGCAACGTCAAGATGCGCGTGGCGCTGGCGCTCGACAACACGGGATCGATGGCGCAGGACGGTAAGATCACCGCGCTCAGAAATGCGGTGGCCGGCAGCGGCGGCCTCATCGAGCAGCTCAGCGCACTGAGCAAGACCAACGGCGACGTCTATATCTCGGTCATCCCCTTCGCCAAGGACGTCAATGTCGACGCCAGCAACTATGGCCAGAGCTGGATTGACTGGACGGATTGGCTCAATCCGCCCACCACGCAACCCGCCAATGGCAGCTATCAGGCGACGCTGCCGATGAACTGGCACGCCGTTGGACCCGGCGCGAAGTGCCCGTTCTCGAACAGCAGCGGTGGCTTCACCTGCAACGCCACTCCAACAAGCAAGTCGAATGTTTCGACGATTCCTCCGACTGGCAACACCTACGCAGGCTATATTTGCCCAAGCGTGGATGCCAACTCCCACACTCTTTACAACGGCTGCTGGACCAGTGAGGCCGCCGGCACCGGCGTCTTCTGCTCGGGGTCCTCGTCCTGCGCCTGCCCCAAGGATTCCTCGAACAATGCCGTCTCTGGCTGCACCTGCACCGGCAGCAACGGCGGCAGATCATGCACCGGCAATCTCTATGTCCACAACTGGACGCAGCCCGGACCGAACGATCTGACGCACAATCTGAACCAGCCTCGGGTCAGCGCAGTCGTTGGCTTCACAAACAACAAATGGACCTCCACGAACACCACGCCAACGGTTGTGAACGCCTATAATCAGGCTTCGACGAATCCGATCAACACCTGGACGGGCTGCATCGCTGACCGCACCCAGCCGAACGACGCCACCGGTGTGCTGCCCGTGACGTCCGACGTCACGACGCTGTTCCCTGCCAACGAGTATTACGAGAACAGCGCGTCCTATTGCAGCAGCAGCGCCTCGACGCAGCTCGAGCCGATCATTCCCCTGAGCTACAACTGGAGCACGCTCAAGACAGCCGTCAACGCGATGCAGCCGACAGGCGGCACCAATCAGGGGGTCGGATTGGCCTGGGCCTGGCAGTCGCTGCTGGTTGGCGGCCCGCTGAATACACCAGCTGAGGACGCCAACACGACCTACAACAGGGTCATCATCCTGCTGTCCGACGGCCTCAATACCGAAGATCGCTGGCCCGAATACGGCAACGGCAGTTCGCAAGCGTCGGGCAATCCGATCGACGTCCGGCAGGCGCTGATGTGCAGCAACCTGAAGGCCGCCAAGGATTCCAAGGGCCAGACGATGTACACGATCTACACCATCCAGGTGAACACCTCATCGCCCGCGGATGCGACGTCCACGGTGCTGCAGAACTGTGCGAGCAGCTCCGACAAGTTCTTCATGCTGACGAGCTCGAGCGAGATCGTCACGACGTTCAATACGATCGGTACCGCGCTGAGCAAGCTGCGCGTGGCACGCTGACGGATCAATCGCCCCCGAACAAAAAAAAGCCCGGCTGAACCAGCCGGGCTTTTTGATTCCAGGACTTCCGGAAAAATTAGTTGGCGGCCGGGGTGAACTTCGACACGGCGGTCTCGACCGGCTTGAACGCCTGCTTGGCGAGATCGCTGTAGAGGCCGGCGATCTTCTGCGATTCCGCGACGAAGCTCTCGTAGGCGGAGCGGGCGAAATCGGTCTGCGCTTCCAGCGCCTTGTCCAGCGACTTCACGCCGGAAAGCTTCTCGACAAAGGACTTGGTGTCTTCGAACGACTTCTTGGTGTAGTCGCCGTATGCGCTGGCGATCGCCTGGAGGCCGTGCTGCACCGAGGTCGCGGAAGCAACGTAGGTCTCGAAGTGCTCTTTCCCGTAGTTCTGAAAGTCTTCAACCTTGAACATTTTGGAATCCTTTTCCCTGGCTTTGGTCCGGAAGCCCGGCTCCCTGACTCTGCCCACAATTAGTGCAGCGCACAAAAAAGTCAAGAATCTTGTGCGACGCACAAAAATAGATGCAAGTTACGGAGATTCCCGGGCTTTCCTGCAATGGTTCCTTAAGCTTTTGGAAACCCCGGGCCCCTACCCTGATTCCCTGGACGTATTCACCTTCCGCAGGCGGTCAAAAGCCGTTTGAGAACATCACCTTAGCCAGAACAGCGGCTCAGGCCCAACGTCCCCCGCAGCGAGCAACGGCGGAGGGACAGCCTGAGCAGGTAATGATCCCGGGTCCGCAGGGCACAATTTCGCCTCACGAGCCGGTGATCAAGTCACAAACGGGGACGGGGTTTCATGCTTCGTAACAACTGGTCTTCCTCGCGCTTGGCGCGGGTTGGCGTTTTTGGGCTTCTGACGGTCACGACAGCCGTCATCTTCACGACCGAGGCCGCCGATGCGCGGCGCTATCGGCGGCATTATGCGCACCACCGGGTGCAGCGTGATGTCTCCGAGAGCTACAGCCCGCAATTCGCGTCGATCATCGTCGACGGCAATTCCGGCTCGGTGCTCCAGTCGACCAGCCCCGACGGGCTCCGCCATCCCGCCTCGCTCACCAAGATCATGACGCTCTATCTGCTGTTCGAGCGCCTCGAGTCCGGCAAGATGAAGCTCGACACCGAGATGCCGGTGTCGCAGCACGCCGCCGACCAGGATCCGACCAAGCTGAACCTGCGTGCCGGCCAGACCATTCGCGTCGAGGACGCGATCAAGGGCCTCGTCACCCGCTCGGCCAACGACGCCGCCGTTGTGATCGCGGAAGCGATCGGCGGCGACGAGGACGATTTCGCGCAGATGATGACGCGCAAGGCGCGCGCGCTCGGCATGTCCAAGACGGTCTACCGCAACGCCAACGGCCTTCCCAACGACGAGCAGGTCACGACCGCGCGCGACCAGGCCACGCTCGGCCGCGCCATCCAGGAGCGCTTCCCGCGCTACTATCGCTATTTCTCGACCTCCACGTTCAATTGGCGCGGACAGTCGATCCGGAACCACAATCATCTGCTCGGCAGCGTCGAGGGCGTGGACGGCATCAAGACCGGCTACACCCGCGCCTCCGGCTTCAACCTCGTGACGTCGATGCGCCGCGGCAACCGCCACCTGATCGGCGTGGTGCTCGGCGGCCGCAGCGGCGGCTCGCGCGACGCCATCATGCGCAATCTGCTCGCGGAGAATCTCGAGAAGGCCGCGACCACTCATACGGTCGTGGCGGTCACCGAGCGTAACGGCGCAGACGCCAGCACCGATGTCGCTGATGCCTCCGACACTCCGGCCCGCCCCGCTCCGCAGGTCCAGGCTGCAGCCGCCACTGCGCCCGAGGCACCCGCGCCGCGTCCCGCCTCGCGCCTCTCGGCGCTTGCGGCTGCGACTGCCGCGATGCCGCCCCCCCTGCCCAAGCCTGAAGCCAAGCCCACGGAGTCCAAGATTGAGCCCGCGCCGCTCACCAATGGCGTGATCTCGAGCCAGCCGCTCTCCCTCATTCCGGGTTCGTCCGAGCCGATGAAGCCGGTCCGGGTCAAAACGGTTCAGGTCAAAGCCGGCACCGTGAAGGTCGCGTCTGCCGCCCCGACGCAAGTCGCACCGCAGGTCACCAACGCGATTACGCCCCGCAACGAGGTCGCGGAGACCTCCGGCGCTCTCGTCGCCAAGGCCGACACCATCAACAGCAAGCCAGAGCCCGCCAGGGCCGAGGTCGCCCGTACCGAGCTGCCGCAGCAGCCGGCGGGCTTCGGCACCGGCAACGGCATTCTCGGCGTGCTGCCGTCAGCAACCGCTGCCGCGCCCGCTCCGATGGCCGCGAAGCTCGCCTCCGCCGATCCGTCGCCGCAGCCAATCCAGATGAGCGCCACCACCAGGCCGGTCGTCACCCACAGCGGCTGGATCGTCCAGGTCGGCGCGCTGGAGAGCGAGAATGAAGCCCAGCAGCGCATCGACGCCGCGCGCAGCTCGGCCCGCGGCCTGCTCAGCAAGGCCGACCCGTTCACCGAACCGGTCGTCGCCAAGGACAATCGCAAACTCTACCGCGCCCGCTTCGCCGGGCTCGAGCGGGACCAGGCCGAAGCCGTCTGCCGCGCCCTGAAGCGCGCCGACATCTCCTGCATCACCGTCCGCAACTGATCTTCTCCACCGTTTCCGAACAAAATGCCCGCGCCCAGCCGCGGGCATTTTTGTTTTGGGAGGCGCGGTGACGCAAAGTCAGTTCCGCGACAACCTCTCGTCAACAATTTACGGTTAAATTTCTGCTCAAGGGATTGACCACGCCGACAATGGCGGGCATCGGGGCGACGGCAAACAGAGCATGCGGAGCTCACGCGGTACGGGCGTTTGTAGCGTGGTGCCGGAGTTAGCCGTTATGCGTACGAAGCAGAGTATCCTTGGCCTCGTTTACACGGGCAGCGAGATACGTCGAGCCCCCCTGGTCGGGATGCAGTTTCTTCATCAGGGACTTGTGAGCCCGGCCGATGTCGTCACGCCCCGCCCCCGGCTGCAAGCCAAGGATCTGATAGGCCTCCTCCGCCGTCATTTTGCCGCTCGCCACCGTGCGGCGCTGCCCCCCTGCCGCGTTGCCTTGCGCGTTCTGACGCCAAGCGGGAAACCTGCGGTCCAGATAGCTTTCAAGTAAGGCCACGCTCTCGGCGTCAAACGCCGGGACCATCGCCAGCAGGCCAGCCAGATCGAACTCATCGAGACCGCGGCCGGCGTGGGGTCCGGCAACGAGCTGGCCTGTGAGTTGGCCAGAATCGTGGTCGAGCCGCATGTCCAGGAACTGCGAGCGCACCCGCGAGGTCTTGCCGGACGGGCGCGTTGCGCCACCGCCGAACAGCCCACCGAGATTGCCGAAGCCCGCATTCGCCAGCGGCGTCCAGCCAAGCAGGCCGGCGCCGAATATCCCGAGCGGGATCGCAACCGCCAGTTCGCCCCTCAAGCCGGTGAAGGCTGCAACCGCGAGCGCCACCACGCCGCCGCCGACCTTGATGGTGCGCGCCAGCACCGCCGGATTGGCTGCGCGGAACATCTGGAGCAGCAGATACAGGGTGATAATTGCGACAACGCCGGCGATCAGAGTCATGGCGTGAATATAGTCGCCCTATTGTCAAAAAGCATGGCGTCCTTTCCCGCGTTCGCAATTGGCGGATGACACGAGACGAATGTTCGTCCGATAGTCCGGGGCGCTACGACCGGAACGGAATTACGACATGGGCGCGGATGGACTGGTGACGCTTGCAAGCCCGTACGGGTCTCGGGAAACCATGGACCGGCTCGAGGCCGAGCTGACAACGAAGGGCCTGCGCATCTTCGCCCGGATCGATCACGCCGCGGGTGCGGCGGAGGCTGGCCTTTCACTGCGGCCGACGGAAGTCCTGATCTTCGGCAACGCCAAGGCCGGGACGCCCCTGATGCAGTCAGTCCAGTCCATCGGCATCGACCTGCCGCTCAAGGCCCTGGTCTGGCAGGATGCTGCCGGCGCCACCTGGTTATCGTACAATGATCCGGCATGGCTTGCGGCGCGCCACGGAGTACCGGCCGACATGGCCGTGCTTGGCAATATGTCGGCGCTGCTTGCGGCCGTGACGAAGGCGGCGACGGCGCCTCCGTCCGCGTCGCCTCCATCGCAGGCCGCGCCCGCTTAAGCCGCTACTTCATCTGGCCGATCAGCTTCGCCGCGCCGCTCGTCGCCTTTGACAATTTCAACAGCGCCTCGCGGCCGCCGGCAGCGTAGGCCGCCGCCGCGCGCAAGAGATCGCGCAACTGCGCCGCCGCACCGGGATCGAACCGGCACCAGGCGCCACCGGTCAGGCGTGCGATCTCGCGAAACGCCTGCTCGGCCACGGCATCGTCGCCTTCCTGAAACAGGAACACCGGCACCTTGAGCATGCCGAGCTCGCCGGCCTTGGCGCAGAGCTCGTCGACCTTTTCTTCCATCGCATCGCCGACGAAGACCACGGCGCGCACGCCGGATGCAACCGCTTCGCGCCGCGCCTCGGTCAGCACCTTGCCGATCTGGGTGTCGCCACCACGGCAATCGATCTTGCTCATCAGCGTCGCAAGCCTGCCGCTGTCGGAGATCCACCCGCTGGCACGGCATTCATCGTAGCCGCGATAGTAGACGAGCCGGATGTCGAGGCTGCCGAGCACCGCGGCCTCTCGGAACATGTCTGCCTGAAGCGCGCAGGCCATATCCCAGGTCGGCTGCCGGCTCATGGTCGCGTCCAGCGCAAAGATCAGCCGCCCCTTCGCGCCGGGCGCATGGGGCGATAACGCACGCGCCTTGGCAACGAAGGCGGCGACGTCCTCCGAGGTCGAGGTTTTTGCCTGCGGCAGCGCGCGGTCGCTGTCGGCCTTCGCCGACACGGCATCACTGTTGCGCGGTTTGACTGGTTCGTTGGACATCCGGGATCGCACTTGGTCTCAAGCAACCAATGTGGATAGCGCACCCTGCCCGGTCAATGTGCAAAGCCTCCGCAGGCGGATACCGGCGGAGGCTTTTGAAACTTGTTTTCGGCTATGGCGGGGGCGTTTAGCTCTTGGCGGGCGCCATCAGGGCAACCGGACCGGGCTCAAGTATCTTTGGCGGGGACGACGTGGTGTCGACCGGCGCTATCGAGCTGTCAGTGTCGCTCAGGAATTTATCGAGCATGCCCTGGATCGAGTTCTTGGCCTGATCCGGACCGGTATCGCGCATGTCGTTATGCTGGAAGTCCGTCTTCACGACCTGGATGCCGGCCTTCTCGCACTCCTCGTCGGTCGGGATCACGCCCGGATCGGTCTTGAACTGCGGATCCTTGGAGCGGAACGACAGGATCTTGAACTTGCCGGCGGTCACGAAAGGCACGCGGAGATTATCCAGCGTCACGACCTTCTTGACCTCGTCCGGATATTGCTTGGCGAAGTACATGGTGATGTCGCCGCCCATGGAATGGCCGACCATCGTCACCCGCTCGTAATCGGCATTGGGCTGAACCTTCTTCATCTCCTGCATGGCGAGATGGATGTTGGCAACGCCGCGCAGGATCTGCGGCAGCCGGCCGACATAAAGCTCGCCGGGCTTGGTCACCATCGGAGGATCGGTCGGCAAATCATGCTGCGGGCTGACCACGAGATAGCCGCGCGCTGCAAACACGTTGGCGAGGAAGCCGTACTCCGTGTTCTTGACCGTATTGCCGTGATTGATCACTGCGACCGGCATCGTGATCATGCCGGCATTGGCCTGCATTTCCTTGTCGCGGCGGATCGCGATATCGACAGGCACGGGACGATTGTCACGCGACGGATCGTAGAAGGTGATGGTCTCATGCCTGATCGCCCACTTGCTCGCCGTGAAATAGGCGACGCCGCAGAGGGCACTGACACAAACCAGAACGGCAATTCCACGCTTCATTTTCGTCCTCAGCCTCAGGCTTGTCTCACCTGAAGTCCCTGTCGAAACCGTGTTTGTTCGGGGAGCTCTTTGGCTCCCTCGCGCCTATTCCCTAATATACGTCACAGCCGCGTGACAGAAAGGCCAAATATTGTGAACTAGCAGCCCTTTCATTGTGCGACGCACACGTTTCTTGGGCACCCCGTCCTCATACCGCTACGTCAAGGTGCAGGTCACCATCCGACGCAACTCGTCTCGATCGGGTTCAATTTCGCGGTAAACGCAGGATGAAAACGGCTTTGCGCGCGCTCGGTTCCGGCGGGAACCGACAACGCTGATCACCCAGAAGTAGCGGCGTACCGCCAGCGCCTAGGCCCCGAGGATGTCGTGGACCTCAAGCGGCTTGTCGACCTGGCTGAACCACTCGGCCCGGTTGGCCGCACGGCGGCGGCCACGCTCGTCGAGCGGCAGCTTGAGCTGGCGCAGCAGGCTCGTCACCTCCTCCCGCGCGGTCAGATGGCCGAGATTGGGTCGCATGCCGAGCGTCGCCTCGTCGATCTCGTCGAGCGCGGTCAGGCCGCGCGGGAAGAACTCGCGGTAGACGACGCGCTCGGCAAAGCCGTCGACGTAGCGGAAGCCGAGCCGCAGCGACAAATCCTTCAAGCCGTCGGCGACGAGCTGCTTGTTGCGGGAGCCGAGCATCGACAGGCGGTTGCGCACCACGATCCAGTCGGTGCTCGAGCCATCGAGCTGGCGGCGCTTGCGGCGGGTGTCGCGCACCATCTCGGCATAATGGCTTTCCCCCGTCACCGCGTAATTGGCGGGATCGACGGTGCCGAGCACGTCGAAATCGAGGAAGCTGTCGTTGATCGGCGTGACCAGCGTGTCGGCCATCGAATGCGCGAGCCGCATCAGGTAGCTGTCGGTGCCGGGCGTATCGATGACGATGAAGTCGAAACTGCTCTCGACCGCCGAGACCGCCTCCATGAACTGCTGGAACTCGGAATTCTCGTTCTCGGCGATCTGCATGGTCTCGCCGAGCTTGATGCAGCGATGCACCGGCAGCTCGAGGTCGAGCTTGGTGCGGCGCGCCCAGGCGGAACGGTTGTTGATGTAATGGGTGAAGCTCTGCTGGCGGCAGTCGAGATCGATGGTGGCGACGCGCTGGCCGGCCTTCAGCAGCGCAACCGCGATGTGCAGGGCGGTCGTCGATTTGCCGGAGCCGCCCTTCTCATTGCCGAGCACAACGACATGCGCCGAGCCGGATTGGCTTTGGCTAGCCTGCACAAGCATGGCGATCCTCAACACCCCTAAACAATATCTTCGAGTTGGCCGCGTCTGCGGTCAAGTGAAATGCGTGACAGGATGACGAAATCACTGTGCGTCATTCTTCATCATGAATTGTGTCGCCATGTCGCGTCTGTGATTCAGCCCACAATGGCGCGACATCCTCGCTGCGGGGGATGCTGTGCCGCATGTCGATGCATGGCGTCCACGACCGCCGCTTGTTAAGGTTAGCCGGCTGCGGGACAAGCCGCGCCCACCCCCCAACCATCCCTGAGTCCTGATGTCACGAAGCCCCTTGATCGCCCGCACGGTGCCCGCCCTGCGGCGCGCCGTCGACAATCTCCGCAAGCGAAAAGCCACGGTCGCGCTGGTGCCGACCATGGGGGCACTCCATGACGGCCATGTGTCGCTAGTGCGCCTGGCCAAGCGGCGCGCGAGCCGTGTCGTCGTCTCGATCTTCGTGAACCCGACTCAGTTCGCGCCGACCGAGGATTTCGGCGCCTATCCGCGCACCTGGAAGGCCGATATCGCCAAGCTCGCCGCCGAAGACGTCGACATCGTCTGGCACCCCGGCGTCGAGGCGATGTATCCGGAGGGCTTTGCGACCCGCATCGTGCCGGAGGGACCGGCGCTGGCCGGCCTCGAGGATCGCTTCCGGCCGCACTTCTTCGGCGGCGTCGCCACCGTGGTCGGCAAGCTGTTCACGCAATGCCGGCCGGATGTCGCGATCTTCGGCGAGAAGGACTTTCAGCAGTTGCGGGTGGTGGCGCAGATGGCGCGCGACCTCGACCTCGGCGTCAAGGTGATCGGTTCCCGCACCGTGCGCGAGCGCGACGGGCTCGCGATGTCCTCGCGCAACGTCTATCTCTCGCCGGAGGAGCGGCAGACCGCAACGACGCTCTACCGCGCCATGAAGGACAGCGCCAGGCGGATCCAGGCCGGCGAATCGATCGCGCCCGCGATGGCGCGCGGCGCCGAGATGATCACTGCGGCCGACTTTGCGCTCGACTATTTCGAGGTCCGCCACGCCGAGACGCTCGCGCCGGTCACATCACGCAAGGACGGCCCCTTGCGGATCCTGGTCGCGGCCAAGCTCGGCACGACGCGGCTGATCGACAATATCGCGGTCTAGAGCAATCCGAGATCGCGCAGCTCGCGCCGCATCGGCTCCGGCATCGCCGCGATGGTTCCGGCGGCAGACTTGCCAAGATCGGCCGGCACGGAATCGTCGGCGAGATAGCGCCAGCCCTGGAACGGGCGCATCGGCCGCGGCGACACCGAGATCACCTTCGGCTGCATCACGATCCGGCAGCGGCCGATACCGTCCTTGTCGCGGAACGGCTCGATGCCGATGATCTTTTCGCGGGCGGCGACCTCGCCCTTGATGACCCAATAGAGCGAGCCGCCCGAGAGTATCTCGGCGTCGCGCTTGGGCACCATGCGGGTGATGTGGATGTGGTGTTGCGGCAGGCCCTTTTTCTTGGCCGTCTGCATCCGTTCGGCGATCCACCCCTTCAATTCCTTGACGGAGTCGCAGCCGACGGCAAGCTTGATCAGATGAAGTGGCATGCTCCAGCATTAGCGGGCCGGCCGCGGGTTTTCAAAGCCGATCTACTCGTTATCCGCAGCCGCGGGAGCCGAGCCCGGCGGCGGCGCGAGCGGAACCGGCGCGGCTGCCGGCGCGCGCGCGGCCTTCGGAGCCGGCGGCTTCTTCGCAGCCGGAGCCGCAGGCGCGGCGGCCTGCGCCGATGTCGC
>NZ_JYMS01000049.1:163002-899068 GCF_000938285.1 Bradyrhizobium sp. LTSP857
GCTGTAGACGGCTCGGGATTCATGATGCTTACCGGCGGCGTCGACGAGGCGCTCGGGAAATCGGCATTGGTCGGCTTGCCCGTCGGCATTGTAGTCGGCAGCCCGGCAAGCGCACCCGAGGGCGGCATTGCCGGCGCCGCTGCGGGCGCATTCCAGGCCGGCGCGTAGCGCGCGACCAGCATGTCGTAAAGATGGGCGTCCATATTGGCGGCGACCTGCTGCTGATCGGTCAGCGAACGGAAGACGGCGCAATCGAACTGCGTGCAGCCGTCGCGCGCGACCAGCACCTGCGCGACGAGGCCGTAGCGATCATGCTCCAGCGCCTTGCGCAGCACCTTCATGTCCGGCGTCAGGCTCTTCTCGGCGGTCGCAGCGTCGCCAAGCGCGGTGAGCCGGTCGATCCTCGCCGCGGTGTAGGAGACGGCGGCAGCCGCAGCATCAGGCGAGCCGAACAGCGCCTTCTCGCAGCCGCCCAGCACGGCATCGCCAGCGAGATCGTCGAGGCAGGACAGCGCCGGCAGGTTCGCCGTCGCCACGGCCTGGGCGCGGGCTTCGCCAGGCGCGGTCCGCCCCGCCGGTCCATAGATGCGCATGGTGGCGGCCACCGCGATGCCGATCGCGAGCAGCGTAATGACGGTCAGCGCGCCGTTGGCGACCGATTTTTCGGCGCGCACGAGCGTGATCAGGAGAATCAGTCCGAAGAAGCCGGCAGCCGCCAGCGTCATCCACATCGGAAAGGCCGGCGAGCGCCAGATTTCATCGAGCGAAGTGGCCCATGCCCAGTTCATGCGCGACGTCCTCTCACGCGAGCAAAGAGCGAATGGTCAAAGCGAGCACCGTGAGTCGGCAACTGCCCCCGGTCCACCTTGTCGAGGTGAAGCGGGCCTTTTAACGGCGAGCAGAGCAAATTCGTCCGCAACGTCAACGCGTAATGCCGTCAGCGCTTTACGAGAGCGCGAGCTGGCTTTCCTTGGCGACCCGTTCGAAGGCCTCGGTCGAGCTCTTGATCCGGTATTGGCAGTCGTCGCCGTCCGTCGGCAGCAGACGGATGACCTCATACGAACCGCTGGCAGCCGGGCGCGCGACGTTGCTGGCAGTGAACAATACGTGCGTTCCAACGGGGAATTTGTGCTTCAACACCCTCTCCATCACTCAAACAACGCCTGCCCCGCACATGGTCCCACTGCGGCGGCCGGCTGGAAACCCGGCCGTTATATAGCATGCATGCGGCGTTTTTGGCCAGCCTCATGCGAGCATGGCAAACGAGCCAATTTGGAAGTGGTTTCAGGACGATAACGGAACCGCGGCCCGCCATTAATACCGCTGGAACCGGGGCTCAGGCGGTATGGGGCAGATGGCCCTCCGGGCTGGCCTGGTCCACGGCCTTGGGCAGTTCCTGAGCCAGAATCTGGCCCAATTGGTCGACCGGGATGTTGTAGCGGGCGGCGAGCTGACGGACGGTGTCATTGCCGAGCACGGCGCGGAGCTGGTCGGCCGAGATCGGCAGGTTCTGGCCGTTGCCAAGCCAGGATTTGACCTGGTCGCCCATGCCCGCCTGCTGGAGCTTTGCGACGATCGCGCTGAGGCCGCCCTGATTGTTGCTGCCGAGCACTTCGCTCAGCACGGCCGGCAGAACCGCAGCGCCAAGCTGGCCGAGCGCGCTGCGCAGTGCGGGGTTGTTTTCGAGCGAGTCCAGAATTCCCATAGCCGTGCCCTCTCGTTGTTCCACCACGATTGAGCGCCGCGAGACGGCATGCCGTCAAGCAGCGCTCAATCACATTTTAAGCGAGCATGATCTCGTCGGAAAACCGGTGCCCACTTTTCCGGATCATGCTCACACAGTCTCGAACTTTTCGATGACAAGCGTTTCGGCGAGCCCGTCGCGGGTCCATTCCTGGAACGCCGGCAGCGCCATCATCGTGTCCATATAGGCTTTGGCCTCGGGGGCCGCATCGATCGCAAAGGTGCGGAAGCGGTGCACGACCGGCGCATACATCGCATCCGCCGCGCCGAAGCGGCCGAACAGGAACGGCCCGCCGGCGCCATAGCGCGTCTGGCACTCGCGCCAAATCTCCTGCACGCGCGCGACGTTGGCCAGCGCATCCGCCGACAGCGCCACGGCGCGCACGGGACGATGCAGGTTCATGCCGCATTCGCTGCGCAGGGCTACGAAGCCGGAATGCATCTCCGCGCACACCGAACGGGCATGCGCGCGCGCCGCGACGTCGTCCGGCCACAGTTTCTTTTCCGGATAGCGCTCGGCGATGTATTCGATGATCGCGAGCGAATCCCACACCGTGATGTCGCCGTCGACCAGCACCGGTACCTTGCCGGCGCGGCTGAAATTCAGGATCTGTTGCTTGTCCGCGGAATTGTCGGTGTAGAGCGGAATCACGGTCTCGGCGAACGGAATGTCGTTGGCGCGCAGCGCGAGCCAGGGCCGCATCGACCATGACGAGTAGTTCTTGTTGCCGATCGCAAGCTTGAGCGCTGCCATGTCACTGGTCCTTTCCGAGTCTCCTGGATGCGGCTGCTTTTAGCGCCATCGCCTGCCACCAATCAATCGTTGCCGCGCCGAAGCATGCGTGGCAATCGTTGGCACCTGCGAGGAGAGAGACATGAGCAGGCATTGGGTCGACATCACCGCCGTCGGCTTTTTCATCATCGAATGGCTGGTCTACGGCATGACGCTGGAGCACTCGGCCTATGGCCGCGACAGCCTGTCGGCGCGGATGAACCGATATCGCGAGGTCTGGGTCCGCCGCCTGCTCGACCGCGAGGCGCGCATGGTCGACATGCAGATCATGGCCTCGCTCCAGAACGGTACCGCGTTCTTCGCCTCCACCAGCCTGTTCGCGCTCGGCGGCGCGCTGGCGCTGTTGCACGCCACCAACGACGCCATCACGATCCTGAGCAAGCTGCCGCTCGACCTCAGCACCTCGCCCGCAATGTGGGAGCTGAAATGCGTCGGCCTCGTGCTGATCTGCGTCTATGCCTTCTTCAAGTTCGCCTGGGCCTATCGCCTGTTCAACTATGTCGCGATCCTGTACGGCGGCATGCCGCCGGCTTCGCAGCGCGACACGCCACAGGCGGAAGCCCACGTCATCCGCACCACGCGCGTGTTCGAATCCGCCGGGCGCCATTTCAACCGCGGCCAGCGCGCCTTCTTCTTCGCACTCGGCTATCTCGGCTGGTTCGTCAGCCCCTGGGTGCTGTTCGTGACCACGGCAGCGGTGGTGATCGTGACCTGGCGCCGGCAATTCGCGTCGAGCGCGTGGGAGGCGATGGCGCCGGACGATGGCGAGGTGCGGAAGCGCGGTCATTGATCTCCATATCGTCATTGCGACCGCAACAACGGAGAAAACAGCCCCGTCATCCTGAGGTGCGAGACTTGCGATGCGATCGCATTGCAAGCCGAGCCGCGAAGGATGAACGGCCCCGATGCAGCCGGGCCGTCGCCCTTCGAGGCTTGCTCAGCTGCGCGGTTGCGCCGCCGAGCGCGCACCTCAGGGTGACGGTTATGGAGTTTGGCTCGCCTCATCATCAGACACGCCTTCGCGTTCTCGCGGCTCAATTTGCCTGAGCTTTGCTTGATCTCTCCACCCTCTTATCCAAGAGGGCGCAGGGAAGGCGGGGTGCCGGCTGGCACCCGCGGTCCGCTGTGCGCGGGTAGTGCAAAAGGAATTGCACAGCGGCATACAGGTGAAGCCGAACACACGGCCTTCCCTGCGCAGTGGGTTGACGGCTTATGCCGTACTCTCCCGGGAGCCGAGTTCGTTCTGGCCTCCCTCACCTTCGCGAAAGTCGCGGACACCGCGCCGGTTGACGCGAATGCCGCCTCCGCAAGAGCTTGACCGTAGCAACGACGGTCAGGACCACACGGTTTTGCCGTACGCGCGTTCGCTTGTTCGCCACAGAGCCCGACAGCGTGGTGCACACAGCCACCGGGATATTGGCGAGACGAACTCTCAGCGCCGCTCGTCGGCGTGAAGCCTCGGGCTCACGGAGAGCAATCCGCCCTGCCCGCACATCTCACGCCCGACGCTGCTGCGTCCACCGCAAGCCCGGCTCGCGAAAAATGACGACACATGATCGCCCCTCAAGGTCGAGCCGGGATGGCCGACACATACGACAAATCCGAATTTCGGTAAAGTGGAATATATTTGCGCTCACGGCTTGACGGCCCCGCAGGTGTTTTGCCCGTCGGGCACGCCATTGCCGGCGGGAGCCTCTTGCCGCGTGCTGTCCGCAGATTTCGCGTGCGTTACTTGACATTGAGAGCGCGACTGGGTGCAACTGAAAGCATGATTAGATTTCCAGACATCGCGGACCTGCCGACCACGCTCTTCTCCGGGACAGACGTGGTCCGCGGCGTTGAATGCTCCGCATCCGATGGCGATGGTCCGGGACGCGTTTTGGTCGAGGTCGACGGCAAGCCGGACGTTCTCGCCTTCTATGGTGCAACGCCCGAAGGTGCGCCGGCCGACCCCGTCATCTTTCTGCGCGGCGATGCCGTGGAGAAGCGCGGTAGCGAGGTCGTGGCCAACGAGTGGTACGTTGCAGCGACGGCTTACGACGTGCAGGCGCTGACCGAACAGCTGAGCGCCAGCTTCCATCGCCCCTATGTCCATCTGGCGCGCCCCGGCATCCTGGGGTCCACAGGTCGTCATCTCGACCGGCGGCGGCCGCGCGAGGTCGCGTTGGTCGATGCGGCGCTCACCCGGCTCAAGGCGCATTTCGGCTGGCGTCGCCTCAATCTCGTCGGCCAATCCGGCGGCGGCCATCTCGTGGCCGCACTGCTCGCGCGCCGCGACGATATCGGTTGCGCGGTGATCACTTCTGGAAATACGGCGGTGGCGCAGCGCAACCGCGAGAACGGCTGGACCGCCGACATCACCGGCCACGCCGACTTCCTCGATCCGATCGACCATGTCGCCGAGGTGGCACGCCATCCTCCGCAGAAGATCATCGTGCTGACCGATCCGCACGACCAGCGTGTGTCGGCGTCAGTTCAAACCGCCTATGTCGAGGCGCTGCGCCGAGTTGGTGTTGCCGTCGACCATCGCTTCCTGCCGGCGTCCGGCAAGCTTCGTCACGATCTGCAACTGCCGGGAATTCTGGCAGCTTTCACTTGGCTCGCGAACCACAGTGCGTAGCATTACGGTTCACTTCCTGCACATCTTCCCGGACCGGACATCGAATCTGGCCACGGGCCGATCCATCTGCCAAAGCTCTACATCGCGGCCGTCGACGAGCCTTTCGGCGCAGGTGATAGCGGATTCATCGTCGACGCAATCCATCTGAATCATTTTAATTGGGCGGTCATGTCGTCCCATGATCAATGCACGATAAGCGGACATTTTGGTCTCCACACAATGCGCGATGGCAAGCGCGGTCCGGAAGATGGCGCTGTCGGCATTTGAATTCGATAGGGATCGCACCGTCTTCTTCTAGGCGCGGCATAAGCCTCGGAAGCGCGGAGCGTCCCGACACCGGCCCCTATGCCGGTCTTATGCAATCATGGCTGCGTCCGTCTCGAAATCATACCTCATCCCACGACATATCCGCGGCACCGCGCAAGACAGCGCGACATATCGCAGGACATGCGAGGGGTGCCGACCGTGGAAACGTCGCCATGGACTCCCGGCCTGTCCTGCCAGACAGCAATCAACGAGCTGATGAAAATGATGTCTACCCCAGAGACCAACAACAGGATCATCGATCCGATGATGGCAATCGCGAACTGCTCGACGCGGCAGCGCATCGTCGTGGTCGGCGTAAAGAGCATGGAATTGATGATTGAGTTGCATCGTCGCGGATATCTGCTGGCCGCGGCAGCAGGCAATTGCGGCCTCCCGGCAGGTCAATATGAAGTCGCGCTGGTGGATTGGCGGCGACGCACGCTGCACGCCCTCGACGCGACAATGGATTGGCTCGACGACTTCCTGAGCCCCCGCGCCGCGCTGGTGATCTGGCTCGATGCGCAAAAGGCGGCGGCGAAGGACGCCCTTCGTGCCGCGGTGATGAAGCGCGGCTTCGTCGTCCTACAAGGCGCCGAGCATCCCTGCGGCAGCGTGCTTCTGGCGCAACGTTGGCAGGCCATCCCCGTTCAGCAGGCGGCGTGAGCACGCACCTCGCCGGCCCCCTCGAAGATTTAAATCAGATGCTGAAATCGAAGACACGACGCGCCGTCATTCGCGAGTGGATGGCTCTGGCGCCCGAGCAGCGGCGATCCGCCGAGCAGGCGGTCGCCTTTGCGCGGCGCGCCGTCGAAAGACACAGCCTGCCACGCAGCCGGCGAACGCCGCATGCCGTGATGATCGCATGGCTGACGCCCCGTACCGGGCGGCCTTAGGCCACGGAAGCGGTTCCGGCAGCCATTGACGCGGGAAATTTTCCCACGTATTCGTGCCGCCGCGAATTCAGCGGCAGCCGGGCGCAATGGATCCTGACCTTCGGCCGGCATCGGCACACACTGCAATCAAGCCGAACCGATCGCGCGACGTCGCTTACGCCGGGCTGCTGGCATCGATCACGGCCATAGTGGTCGCCGGCCTTCTGGCGCGGCTGGATTCATTTCCCGGCTTGCACGGTGATGAAGCCTGGGTTGGGCTGCGCGCGCTCGAGCAGCAGGCCCGCGGAATGTTCACGCTTCGCGGCATGAACGGCTACACCGGCTCGCTATTCCCCGAGATCGTGAGCCAAGTCTTCTCGGTGGTCCCGGCCAGCGTCGGCAGCCTGCGGCTGGCGGGCGCCATCCTCAATGGACTGGCCCTAGGCCTGACGGCCCTCGCGCTCTGGACAAGAGGAGCGGCCGCGCTCTATTTCGCGCTGGCGATGGGATCCTCGCTGCTCTTCCTGTTCTACAGCCGGGTCGCCTGGGAGGTGAACGCACTCCAGAACCTGCTGCTCGCGCTCGTGCTGCTGGCTCTGCCACATCTGCTGGACCAAAGCCGAAGCTCTCATCGCTGGCTCTTCCTACTGCTGCTTGCCTTCTCATTGGGGTGCTGGAGTCACGCCATATTCGTCGCTGCGGCGCTCTCCTTCGCCGCAGCGACGCTCCTCGTCGCGCTCAAATGGCCGAGCGAAAGCAGCGCAAGGCTATTGCTGATCGGCCAACTGAACCTGCTGGTTCAGCTCGTCCTGTGCGCAAGGCATTATGTCGGCGATGGCGCCTTTGTGGCCCGGGCCTTGCCGGCGATGCTGGCCGGCCTCGCTTTGATTGCGCTCGCGACCCACGCCTATGTTCGCATCGAGGACCGGCTCCTTCCGCACACAATGAAAGCCCTGACCAATCGGCGTGTCGCGAGATTTGCCAACATTGTGCTTGTCGGTTTCGTGGTGCTCGCGCTGACGGCGTCGCCGATCGGCGATGTCAGCTTTTTCGGCACGGTCTCGGGCGTGATCCTGCTCGAGCGCGTCGTCTCCTATCTGCCCGACCCGATCGAAATGATCGCGCTGCACCTGCGCATGGTGCTGCTGCTCGCATTGTTCGCGGCGGTCGCACTCCGATCCTTCCGCGCCAAACCAAGCAAGGCGGAGCAGCTCCTGCTGCCGCTGTTCTGTCTGTGGACGATCGCCTACTTCCCGGCGCTGCGGCTTTCGATCGCCAGTGTTGCCGATCGATATTACATCATACCCCAATTCCTGTTGTTCGTTTCAATCGCGCTCGCCGTCGACGGACTTCGCGCGAACTGGAAAATGCCGGCCATCGCGCTCCTCCTCACCGGATTCGTCCACGCGCAAGTCACGACATTTCGCGAAGCCTTTCGCGGCGAGGACAGGCCGCCATTCGAGCTGTTCGACTATGCCGGCTACACCGACACTTCTCGTCATTTCATGAGGCTCGACGCGCTCAAGAATGAATTGAAGTCACGGGCCACTTGCCGGGTGAAGTCCTCCAGCTTCTTCATCGCCCAGCCGATGCGCTTCCTGATGGCGGTGGGTCAGCCCTGTACGGGCAGTAGCGAAGTGCGGGTGGAATATTGTGCGGCGTGTCTCGCGCCGGTTCGTGGCTTTGAGTTGCAGATGCGGAAGTAGCCCGGTTGTACGGGCGTCACGATCCAAAATCCTGCGGCGTGAACGGAAGGTCCAATACCTTCCACTCCTGGTACTTGTCGGCGGGCAGCATCGTGTAGGGCTGGCAGGCCTCGAGCGCGCTCATCGCCGACTTCACGAGGGCCACCCCCTTGGTGGATGGCGGGGCTTCGATCAGGATCGGCGGGCGCGCCAGCGTGCCGTTGGTGGCCAGCACCGTGCGCAGCTTGATGCGCAAATTGTCGGTCGGCGCGACCCCGGCCGGCAGCTTGGCGCAGCTCCTCAAATGCCGGCGAAGCTCGGCGATGACCTCGGGCGGCAGCTTCGCACTGATCGAATCCTTGGCATCGCCGCCATCATCCTTGGGCGCGTCTTTCGGCTCGGCCGGCAATTCGGGCGGCAGGCCCAGCAGGACGCCGTACTTGACGGTGACGTCCGGCTCCGGCGGCTGATAGGCCGGGGGCGCGGCCTGTGGCTGCGGCATCGCGGGTGGCGGCTGCTGCTCAGGCTGAGGCTGCGGCGGGGGCTGTTGCGGCGGCGACTGCGATTGCGGCGGCTGTTGTTGCGGTTGCTGAGCTTGTGGTTGCGGCGGCTGCGTTTGAGGCGTTTGCGGCTGCGCGTTGGCCTCGCGCTGCTTCGGCGCCTGCGAGGGCTGTGGCTGCGGCTGTTTCTGCTGCGGTTCGGACGACGCCTGCTTCTGCGATGATTGCGGCGCGGCCTGCTGCTTGGCCGCAGCCTTCGGCGCTACCGCCGCCTTGTCCTTGTCGGTGAAGTCGATCTTCGGCAGTTGCAGATCGGGGAGTGGCTCCGGCGCCTTCTCCTTGACCTGTTCTTTGGCCTCCTGCTCCTTGATCTCCTCCTGTACCTGCTCCGGCGTGACGATATCGACCGAAACCGTCTCGGGCGGCACGGGATGAAATGGATGGACCTCGCTGATCAGGATGATCAGCCCCACCAGCGTCAGATGCGCGATCGCCGACGCTGCAATATCCGTCCGTATGATCTTCTGCAGTTCCATCGCCTGATCTTAGGTTGCCGGCCTGCTCCTAGCATACGGCAGCCGCCCCTCAATCCCATTTCGGCGCGAAGCCGAAATCCGTCAGTCGGCCCTTCGGACTGGCCAGCGCCGCAATCTGCGCCATTTCGTCGTCCGAAAGCTCGAAATCGAAAATCTCGATGTTTTCCGACAGACGCTCGACGCGCGAGGTTCTGGGAATCGCAGACACATTCTGTTGCACGAGCCAGCGCAGGCAGATTTGCGCCGGCGTCTTGCGATGGGCGCGCCCGATCGCGGCGAGCGTCTGGTCGGCCTTGATGCGGCCCCTGGCGATCGGGCTGTAGGCAACGAGCGCCAGCCCATGCTGGTCGCAGGCCGCCCTCACCTTCGCCTGGCCCAGATAGGGGTGATATTCGACCTGGTTGCAGACGAGCGGCTCCGGCGACAGCGCGACCGCCTGCTCGATCAGCGCCACCGTGAAGTTGGAGACGCCGATGTGCCGCGTCAGGCCCATTTGCTTGGCATGCGACAGCGCGCCCAGCGTCTCCACCAGCGGCACGTGCGAATTGGGCCAGTGCAACAGCAAGAGGTCGACGGACGGAAGCCGCAAGCGGACCAGGCTCTCCTTGACCGAACGCTCGAGATCGTGGGGCGCAAAATGGTTGGTCCAGACTTTTGTGGTGACAAAGACCTCGTCGCGGCGCACGCCGGAGGCGCGCAGGCCGTCGCCGACCTCGCGTTCATTGTCGTAGATCTGGGCGGTGTCGATGTGGCGGTAGCCGAGCCGCAGCGCCTGCTCGACCACGCGCGCGCAGGTCCGGTCGCTCAACTCCCAGGTCCCGAGCCCGAGCGCCGGGATGCTTGCGCCATTGGCCTCGACGAACAGCATGAGAAGCCTCTCTGTTGCGGTCGCCCCTAACGCATTATGGACCTCGCCCGTGAGGCTGCCAACGGAGGCGGTGTCACGCGAGCCGGATATTCAGTGCAATGCTAACGGGAAGTTCGCGCAAAGCCTTGAGGTCAGGCTTTGGCGAGCGCCTGGAACACCATGTCCGGTGCATGCGCGATCACCGCGAGCAGCGCCCTCGCCGGGCCGCGCGGGGCGCGCTTGCCCTGCTCCCAGTTGCGGATGGTCTCGACGGGCACACCGAGTTTGGCGGCGAACTCCATCTGGGTGAGGCAGGCACGGCGGCGCAGGTCGCGCACCGCAAGCGAGCTGGCATCAGCCGGCGCTGCATTGGTCGCGGGCTGGATTGGAAACGGCTGGACAGGAAACGGCTGGACAGGAAACGGCTGGACAGGAAACTCTTGCCCGTCCCGCAACTCGACGATCCGTCCGTCCGCCTTCAGCCGCACACGCATGCTCATTCCCCCAAGCGGGGCGATGATGCGGCAGTACGCTTAAGTTCGGATTAAAGGTGGCAGCGGGCGCGTACCGCCCCAGAGTGCGCCCCTACTTCAGCCCGAACCAGAGCGTCGCGATGCCGAGGAAGGAGAAGAAGCCGACGACGTCGGTCACGGTCGTCACGAAGGTGCCGGAGGCCACGGCCGGATCGGCGCGCACCCGCTCGAGCGCCATCGGGATCAGGATGCCGCCGAGCGCGCCGGCGACGAGATTGACGATGATCGCGAGCCCGATGACGATGCCGAGGCCGGGGATCTTGAACCAGACCACCGCCGCAATGCCGGTGATCACGGCGAAGGCCAGGCCATTGACGAGACCGACCGTGGTCTCGCGCACCACCACGCGCCAGGCATTGGAGGAACCGAGCTCGCGGGTGGCAAGCGCCCTCACCGCAACCGTCATGGTCTGGGTCGCGGCGTTGCCGCCCTGGCTTGCGACGATCGGCGCCAGCACCGCGAGCGCCACCATCTTCTCGAGCTGGCCCTCAAACAGGCCGAGCACCGAGGACGCGAGGAAGGCGGTGGCGAGATTGACCAGCAGCCAGTTGAACCTCGCGCGCGCAATGGTGAACACGGTGTCGGAAAGTTCTTCGTCGCTGTTGACGCCGCCGAGCGCCTTGAGGTCCTCGTCCGCCTCTTCCTCGATGACGTCGACGACGTCGTCGACGGTGATGACGCCGACGAGGCGATCCTGGGTGTCGAGCACGGGAGCTGCGACCAGGTTATATTTGCCGAACATGCGCGCCACCTCCTCCTGGTCCTCCAGGACGGAAACGCGGCGGCGATCCTCGTCGGTCAGCTCGGCAAGCGCCACCGGGCGGCGGGCGCGGAGCAGGACGTCGAGCGAGACCGCGCCCTGCCAGTGCCGGTCCTTGTCGACGACATAGATCTCGTAGAAGCGCTCGGGCAGATCGGGCGTATCGCGCATGTAGTCGATCGCCTGTCCGACGGTGAAATCCTGCGGCACGGCAATGAACTCGGTCTGCATCCGCCGGCCGGCGGAATTTTCCGGATAAAGCAGGCTGCGCTCGAGTGCGACGCGTTCTTGCAGCGGCAGCTTCTCGAGGATCTCCTCCTGCTCGTCCTCGTCGAGGGTCTCGAGCAGCTCGACCGCGTCGTCGGATTCGAGCTCGCGGACGCCTTCGGCCACCGTTTCCGGCGGCAGCTCGTCGAGGATCTCCTCGCGCACGGCCTCGTCGACCTCATTCAGCGCGGAGAAGTCGAAGTCGCGCCCCGTGAGCTCGACCAGGCGGACGCGGTCGTCGGGCTCCAGCGCCCCGATCAGATCGCCGAGATCGGCCTCGTGCAGCTCTGCAACGCAGGCGCGCAGTGCGGCGCTGTCGCCGGCCTCGATCGCATGAGCGATCTCCTCGACGAATTCGTGCCGGATTTGGCCGTCTTCATTGCGCATCGGGACGTGGTCGAGTACCGAGGCCTCGGCGGAAGCGGTACCGTCCATATGGTCATCCATGGTACGCCTCGCCGTTTGACGGGTTGATCAGGTGGTTTGGGCTGACGGGTCAGGCAATACCCACATGCTAATCGCGAGCGCAATGACAAAGATGCATCGACCGAAATGGACCTCGATAACGGCGGGCGCGGCTCTCGCTGCCCTCGCCGGGATCGCCTCGGCCGCGGCCGCCGAGTGCCCGCGCAAGGACGCGCTGGGGACCTCGCGGGTCTTGAGCGTCGATGCGAAGACCACGCCGCGCGTGGGCCTGAAGAGCTTTCCGCAGACGCTGCCGCTCGCCGACCACGAGGTCGTATTGACCTTCGACGACGGCCCGCATCCCCCGACGACATCGAAGGTGCTGGCGGCGCTGGCGCAGGAATGCGTGCGCGCGACCTTCTTCCTGATCGGCCTGCACGCCTCCGAACACCCCGACATGGTCAAGCGCATCGCCCGCGAGGGCCATACCATCGGCCACCACACCTGGTCGCATCCGTTCATGGCGCGAATCCCGTTCGACAAGGCGAAGGGCGAAATCGACCGCGGCATCGCCGCCGACGAGACGGCACTGCACGGGGTGTCGACCACGACGCCCTCGACGCCGTTTTTCCGCTTTCC
Organism: Bradyrhizobium sp. LTSP857; assembly: GCF_000938285.1. Classification (NCBI taxonomy): domain Bacteria; kingdom Pseudomonadati; phylum Pseudomonadota; class Alphaproteobacteria; order Hyphomicrobiales; family Nitrobacteraceae; genus Bradyrhizobium; species Bradyrhizobium sp. LTSP857. Next base: position 175,509 of record NZ_JYMS01000049.1, read on the forward strand.
CTATTTTGAATCGACGCAGGCAGAGCTGGACCTGCTCCAGTCGCGCGGCATCGTCGTGTTTGGGGCTGATCTCTGGGCCAGCGACTGGAACGAGATGACGCCGGATGAGGAACTGAAGCTCATCACCGAGCGCCTCGCCGCCGCCGGCAAGGGTATCATCCTCTTCCACGATCCCAAGGCGCGCACGGCCGCGATCATGCCGGCTTTCCTGCGGTATTTGCGGGAGAACGGCTACCACATCGTTCATGTGGTGCCGGCGGGCGCGGCCCAGAAGAACGCCGACGCGCGTTGATGCCGGAATGTCACGCCGGCGCAAAATGGGGTGATTTGGGCCCTATTAACACTCTGTTCATGCTACCCCATGCAATGATGACAGAGGTCCCCAGCCTGAACCGTTTCGGGACGGCTCCGACCAACGAATATTGCGGCCATCGCGTGTGAGGGCAGACGAGATTCATGATCGGCACTGGCGTTGCTTTCCGGACGCGATCGTGGACCGTCCTGCTTCTGGGGTTGTTGACCACGGCGTCGCCAGCGGCCTTCGCGGCCGACTGCCCCGGCCATCCGGACGCGCTCGGCACCTCCCGCACCATCGTCGTCGATCCGCACGAACATCCGCGCATCGGCACCATGCAGTACCGTGAGACGCTGCCGCTGAAGGACCACGAAGTGGTCCTGACCTTCGACGACGGTCCGCTGCCGAAATATTCCAACCAGATCCTCCAGATGCTCGCCGACGAGTGCATCAAGGCGACCTTCTTCATCATCGGCGAACAGGCCAAGGCGAACCCGGAAGGCGTGCGCAAGCTGGTCGCGGCGGGCCATACCGTCGGCACCCACAGCATGACCCATCCGCTGACATTCAACAAAATGCCGCTCGACAAAGCCGAGGCGCAGATCAACGGCGGCATCGAGTGGACCTCGGCCGCGATGACCGATCCGTCCAAGCTCGCGCCGTTCTTCCGGATTCCCGGCCTGATGCGCGCTGAGGGCGTCGAAAACCTTCTGATCTCACGCGGCATCCAGGTCTGGAGCGCCGATTTCCCGGCCGACGATTGGCGTCATGTGTCGCCCGATCGCGTCTACCAGCTCGCGATCCAGCGGCTGGAGGCCAAGGGCAAGGGCATCTTGCTGCTGCACGACATCCAGGCCCGCACGGTGGCGGCGCTGCCAAAAATCATCCGCGACCTCAAGGCGCGCGGCTATCGCATCGTGCATGTGGTGCCCGCCACGGCCGACCGGCCGGCGACGCCGACCATGGCGGTGGAGTGGCTGTTGCATCCGCCGACGGAGACGACGCCGATCGCGCGCTGGCCAGCCGTGCCGAATTTCGTGTTCACGCAGACCGAGAGGCTTCCCGCGCCCGGCTTGGCTGATCTCAACGCGCAAGCCGCGCACCAGCCGTTATTGCCGCGCAAGACCATCGCGCAGGCGGATGTCGCGGCAACCCTGCCCGCGCCCGGCCGCGATCTCTTCGCGATCCCCGAAGGCTCGATCGAGGTGCTGCTGTCGACGACATTATCGCGGCGCGCAGCGACGCGGCTCGCCATGGCGGCCGAGACGCCTCATGCTGCCAAAGGCAAGGCGGCCAGGATGCAGGCACGGCGGACGGCGCATGCTGCGCATGCCGTGCCGAAACACGTAAGCCAGGCCAAGGGCGCACCACCGCGCCCGACGCGGGTTGCCAGCCTGAAGAAGCGGGCGCAGTAAGCCTTGTTGCAGTAAGCCTTGTTTACTGCCGCATGATGTTGGCGACGCAGAGCAGCACGATCAACGCCAGGAAGAACAGGTCCATATAGGACTTGAGCTCGCCGTCGCGGCGCAGCCGTGCAACGTCGGTCACGACCTGCTTGCGCGCGTTCGTCCCGCCGCTGCCGTCATTGATGGGGCCCTGAAGCCGCCGCACCTCGGATTCGAGCTTCTCGATCTTCTGGAAGAAATAGAACGAGCGCAGCGTCGAGGCCGCGCGCATGGCGCTGTAGACCAGCACCAGGATCGCGAGCATCGCCCGGTTCGGATATTTCTCCATGAAGTTCAGGCTGAAATAGACCATCGCCATGAACGCGAAGTTGGTCAGGAAGCGGTAGATGATGCTTAGAAAGGCCATACTGGCTCCAGCCGAGAGAAGGCGCGCAACCGGAAGCGTGTTGCGAATTCGGGGACGTGGGATTCAGGCGGGAACAGCCAGCCTAGATGCCGCGCACGCCCGTCTACGCCAACTTTGTTTCAACAAAGATACCATCGCCCCTGCGCCGCCGCCTTTTAGCCACGCGTCGCCGTAATGCAAGCGAGAGCATCGTCATCGGGCTGTCCCAGGCTCGCCACGAGGTCCGCTGCGGCTCGATGGAGATTCGGCGGAAGCTACGGTAGACTGCTCACTGCCACCGCATGTGGGGTCTGCCGATGCCGAAAAAGGGAATCACGGGCCACGACGATTGGGTCCTGACCGAGGCGCTTGCGACCGCGCTGGTCGCGCTGGAGCAGCTCGAGGCGAAGCACCAACCGAGCGCGCATATGGACGACATCCGGAAGATGCTGGCGAATGGCAAGGAACCTGCCGCCGTGAGCCTGCACCTGGCCCAGGCCAAATGCCGCCTGTTCCCGGAGGCGGATCCGCTCGATATCTACAAAGAGTACGGGATCGGCGATGAGTATGGCTGAGGAGCCCCGCCCTCGCCGGGAGCTTGATCTCATTTCGCGCAGTTTCAATGGTTTAGCAGCAGGAATTGGCAATCACAGCCCGACGAAGCGTTCGACGCTGGCGGCATCGCGCTCAAGCGCGGCACTGTCGCCGCTCCACACGGTGCGGCCCTTCTCCAGGACGTAATGGTGATCGGCGAGCCGCTTCAGCGCCGCCATGTTCTTGTCGATCAGCAGGATCGACTGTCCCTGCGCCTTCAGCGCCGCGATGCAGCGCCAAATCTCGCCGCGGATGATCGGGGCGAGGCCCTCGGTCGCTTCGTCGAGGATCAGGAGTTTTGGGTTGGTCATCAGCGCACGGCCGATGGCGAGCATTTGTTGCTCGCCGCCGGAGAGCGTCCCGGCATATTGCTTCGCCCGTTCGCCCAGTCGCGGAAACAGCCGGTAGATCCGCTGCTCGGTCCATGGTTCGGCGCGCCCGGCACGATTGGCCGCGGTCGCGACCAGGTTCTCGCGCACGGTCAGGGTCGGGAAGACCAGACGCCCCTCCGGTACCAGTCCGATGCCGCGCCGCGCGATCGCCTCCGGAGCAGCGCGCCCAATCGGTTGACCGTCGAAGCTCACGCCTTCACCGGGCGACAGCAGCCCCATGATGGCCCGCACGGTCGTCGTCTTTCCCATGCCGTTGCGCCCGAGCAAGGTGACGATCTTGCCGTCCGGCACCTCCAGATTGACATCGAACAGCACCTGGCTCGTGCCGTATGCCGCGCGGACGTTGCAGAGCTTCAGCATCAGTCGCCGTCCTCGCCGAGATAGGCAGTCCGGACAGCCGGATGCGCCCGGACGTCGTCGCTACTGCCCGTGGCCATCACCCGCCCATAAACCAGCACCGAGATGCGGTCCGCCAATGCGAACACCGCATCCATATCGTGTTCGACCAACACCATGGTGACCCGTCCCTTGATCCTGCGCAGCAACGCCACCATGTGTTGGCTTTCCACGAGGCTCAGGCCGGCCATCGGCTCGTCGAGCAGGAGCAGTGACGGGCGAGTGGCAAGCGCCACCGCAAGTTCGAGCTGCTTGCGTTCGCCATGCGAGAGATCAGCCACGCGTACCGAAGCGCTCGCGGAGAGGCCGACGTCCTGAAGAAACTGCGCTGCCTGCGCATGCGCATCAGGATCGCTCCGCGCGTCGGCGAAGAAACGGAAGCTGTGACCGCGTTGGACCTGCACCGCCAATGTGACATTGTCCAGGACGGTTTCGTCCGGCAGCAATTGGGTGATCTGGAAAGTGCGGGCGAGGCCACGCCCCACCCGCTCCCAAGGCGGCAGCGTGCCGATCTCGTGGCCGTCGAGCAGAATGGCGCCGGCGTCATGACGCAACTCGCCCGCCACCTGATTGAGCAACGTGGTCTTGCCTGCGCCGTTGGGACCAATGATCGCATGTAGTTCACCCGGCGATATCGCCAATGAGACATCATCGGTCGCCGTCAGGCCGCCGAACCTTTTGCACACCCCTCGCAGTTCGAGCATCGGCGACGTCATCGGCCGCTCGCTCGATCGAGCAACGCGGAGAGGCCTCCCCGTGTGGTCATCACGACCGCCAGCAGGATGATGCCGAGATAGAATTGCCAGTTCTCGGTATAGGCCGCGAGCGCTGTCTCCAGCGCAAGCATCGCGGCCGCACCAAGGATCGGACCGAAAAGCGTTCCGGCGCCGCCGAGGATGACCATCATCATCAGCTCGCCCGATTTGGTCCAATGCATCATGTCCGGGCTGACAAAGCGCAAATAGTTCGCCATCAGCGCCCCTGCGAGAGCCGCGCCAGCCCCCGCGATCACAAACGCAACCAAGCGGTAGCGATAAGGCGCGATGCCGATCGCCATCATGCGGCGCTCGTTCTGCCGAAGTCCCGACAGCACGGCCCCAAATCTGGAACGCACCAGGCACCAGGTGAGGACGAGCCAGCCGACAGCCAGCGTCAGACAGATCAGGTAGTAGCTGATATCGTCGCGAGCATCGATGAACGGAACGACGTCGCGCCGGCGCATCATCAATCCGTCGTCGCCGCCATAGGTCTTCAGCGACACGAACAGGAAGAACAGCATCTGCGCGAATGCAAGCGTGATCATGATGAACGGCACGCCCCTCGTCCGGAGCGACAGGCTGCCGATCACCGCTGCCGTCGCCGCGCCGATCAGCACGGCCGCCAGCAGCGCGACCGCCAGATTGTCGGTGCCCGGCACCAGAGCGAGAAAGGCGCTGCGCTGGGCGGAATGCTGGTACAGGATGCCAAGCACATAGCCGCCAACGCCAAAGAACGCTGCGTGGCCGAAGGTGACCATCCCGCCGTAACCCAGAATGAGGTTCAGGCTCATCGCGGCGATCGCATAGATCAGCACCTGCGTCGCAAAGCCCGTCACCGACGGCATGTGCAACGCGGTCGCGCCAGCGGGCACCAAAGCCAGGATTGCGACCGCAATCACGAAGATGACGATACGCGACATGGGGAAAGCGTATGTCCGTCCCGAGCGCCGCGCTTCCAGCGTATCCGACGTCATGACTTCTCCGCGAGAAGATCCTGCGAGCGCATCAACAGCACGAGCGCCATCAGGAGATAGATGCTGATCGCCGACATTCCGCTCGCCAGCGCGTCGGCGTTGGAGCCGTCCATGATCTGGCGGAACAGCGTCGGCAGGAAGGCCCGCGACAGCGTGTCCACGAGGCCCGCAGCGATGGCGCCGAAGAAGGCGCCGCGCACCGAACCGAGGCCGCCGATCACGACGACCACAAACGCCAGGATCAGGACCTGCTCACCCATCCCGACCTGGACGGAGGTGATCGGCCCAGCGATCACGCCCGCGAGCCCGGCCAGCAGCGCACCGATGCCGAATACGGCGGTATAGAGCAGCGCGACATTCACGCCGAGCGCGCGGACCATCTGGCGATGCGTCGCGCCCGCACGCACCAGCATGCCGATGCGGGTCCAGTGGATCATCGCGAACAGGCCCGCCGCGACGGTGGCCCCGACCGCGATGACCAGCAGGCGGTAGACCGGATAGGTCAGCCCCGGCAGCAGCGTGACTGATCCGGACAGCGCCGGCGGCATCGCAACGAACAACGGCTGGCGGCCGAACAGCATGTTGGCGCCCTGGTTGATGATCAAGACCAGAGCGAAGGTCGCCAGCACCTGATCGAGATGATTTCGCACGTAGAGACGCCGCACCACGGCAAATTCGATGACGATCCCGCCCAGCGCCGCCGCGGCAAGTCCGCCCACCAGCGCGAGCCAGACCGACCCGGTGCGGACAGCCGTCAACGCCGCCGCATAGGCGCCGATCATGTAGAGCGAACCATGCGCGAGATTGATCACGCCCATGATCCCGAAAATCAGGGTGAGGCCGGCGGACATCAGGAACAGCGTCAGGCCGAACTGCACGCCGTTGAGTATCTGCTCCAGGATGATCATGCGGCAATCCGCGTCAGGTTCGACGTAACGGGACAGTCAAGCGGCGCGCGTGACATGCGCGGCCGCCGGCGATCAGAATTTGCACTCCTTTGCGTAAGCATCACCGTGATCCGAAAGGATCTTGCTTTTGGTCACGAGCGCGAGCTTGCCGTCTGCGCCCTTCTCGGCCTTCAAGGCGTACCAGTCCTGAACGGGATGCTGGTTCGGGCCGAACCTGAAGCTGCCGCGCACGGACTGGAAGTCGGCCTTCATCATGCCCTGGCGAAACGCGTTGGCATCATCCAGCTTCCCGCCAACGCCTTTCAGCGCGGCGCCGATCGCCATCGCCGTGTCGTATCCCTGGCTCGCATAATAGGTCGCCGGTCGGTGATAGGCCTGTTCCCAGGCCGCCACGAATGCCTTGTTCGCGGGGTTGTCGAAGTCCGAATTCCAGTGCGACGTGACGTTGACGCCAAGCGCTGCATCGCCCACGACCGAGAGCGTCACAGCGTCGAGCGATGGCGCCGCGACCACCATCGGGATCTTGTCCGTCAGGCCGGCCTGCTGGTACTGACGCAGAAACGCGATGCCCAGCCCCCCGGGCTCGAACTGGAAAACCGCTTCCGGACCGGCGGCCCGGATCTGAGCGAACTCGGCGGCGAAGTCGGTCTGATCCAGACGCGTGAAACTCTCGCCGGCGACCTTGCCTTTGTAGAAGCGTTTGAAGCCTTCGAGCGCATCCTTGCCGGCCTGATAGTTGGCGGCCACCAGGTAGACGCTCTTGTATCCGAGCTGGTTGGCAAGCTGGCCCGCGCTCTCGTGCAGCGAGTCATTCTGCCACGATACGACGAAGTAGTTGGGGTGGCAGTCCTTACCCGCAAAGGTCGATGGTCCCGCATTGGGGCTGACGTAGAATGCGCCGGCGTCGAGCACATCGGGAACAGTGGCACCCGCGACGTTGGAAAACACAATGCCCGTGAATATCTTGACCTTGTCGTTCTTCAGCAAGCGATCGACGATCTGCTTGCCCTGCCCCGGCTTGGCCCCATCATCCTCGACGATGGTCTGCACCGGCACCCCGCCGAGCTTGCCGCCTCCCAATTGGATGGCAAGCGCAATGCCGTCGCGGATATCCTGGCCGAGATAGCCGCCCGGACCAGACAGTGAGGTGATGACGCCAATCTTGACCGCATCCTGCGCGGACGCCGGTGCCGCCCAGGCGGCCTGCACAACCAGAACCGCCATGGCGGCAACGTTGAAGCTCTTCATGTGGTCCCCCGTGTTGTCCCGAACGCGCCTAGAGTTTGACCCACCCTGCCGGGGGTATCTTGCCGGGGTGCAGCGTCTTGCAGTGAGGGCAAGTGCGCGCCGCCTCGTTGCCGTAGAAAGCGCTGTAGAGCGGCGGTAGATCGTCGACGATGCTCTCGAGATCCACCTCGACGCGGTGCACCAGCCCTTCGCACTTGAAGCAGTACCATTCGAATGCGTCGAGCACGCCGTCGGGGCGCTTCGGCTCGACCACGAGACCGACCGAACCTTCCTGCGGCCGCTGCGGCGAGTGGCGCACATGCGGCGGCAGCAGGAATATCTCTCCCTCTTTGATCGGCACGTCGTAGTGCTTGCCGTCGTCAACGACCTTCAACACCATGTTCCCGCGGAGCTGATAGAAGAACTCCTCGACCGGATCGTCGTGAAAATCGGTGCGCTGGTTGGGGCCACCGACCACCGTGACCATCAAATCTGCATCCTTCCAGACCTGCTGGTTGCCGACCGGCGGCTTCAGAAGATGCTGGTGCTCGTCGATCCATTTGGAGAAATTGAAGGCTTGCAACCGTCCCAATTTGCTCATCGATTCTCTCCTTGCTCGCTGCGTCTGTGAATTCAACCGACCGCCTGCCGCGGTGTCACCTTCAAACCGCACGCCTCGAACGCGCGACCGGTCGCGGCGCGCTCCTCGTCAGTCAACGGCAGCAGCGGCGGCCGAACCGCGCCGCCGGCCTGTCCAAGCAGCTCCTGCCAATATTTCTGATGCGCCTGCGGCTTTTCCAGCGGCCGCGTGCGATGCAGAGCGGCGCGCACGGGATTGAGGCTGTCGCGTACGGCGCGCGCTTCCTCGATTCGGCCCGCAAAAGCCAGATCGGTGTAGGTGCGCATGCGCCGGTCCGTGGCGGACTGCAGGAGATACGGCGGCGATGAACAGAGATAAAGCTGCCAACCGAGCTCCACGATGTTGTCGAACCACTCCTCTTCGGACGCAGTACTGACCAGGATACGATCACCGGCAAGACGGGTCAGTTCCTGGTACATCGGGCGCGGGACGCTGTATTTGATCGCGACCACGTTCTCGATATCGGCGAGCCGATTGCAAAGCTCGGGCGACAACAGGTAACCGCTGTCCGGATGACTCCACAGCGCGATGCCAATATCGACCTTGGAGGCGATCGTCTTGTAGTAGTTGAAGATCGTCTCTTCCTGTGCCTTGAAGAAATGCAACACGGGCGCGTGGACAACGATATAGTCGGCACCGATCTTCTGCGCGTGCCTCGCGAGTTCGATCACGACGTCCATATTCTGATCCGAGCACGACATGATCGTCGCCCCTCGGCCTTCGCAAGCGGCGACCGCCAGTTCGAAGGAGCGCTTGCGCTCGTCGAGAGACATCGAGAAGAATTCGCCCTGCTTGCCGGCGATGAAAAGCCCGTCGATCCCGAGCTCACCGGTCCAGTGCGCGACGTTGCTCCGGAAGCCCTCCTCGTCCATCGAGAGATCCGGCTTGAACGGCATCAGCGCGGCAGCCCAAATCCCCTTCATGTGGGATCTAGCGTAGGCTTTTGCGTCCTTCTTTGCGTACTTCATGGCTGTTCGATCCTTATCGATCCTTGCCCGCCCTGCGATCCTCGTGAGGCGCCTTATGTGAGCCGATGCGACACGTTCTTCACGATCGTGTAGTGCGACAGACCTTCGGCACCGCCTTCGCGGCCGAACCCGCTCTCCTTCACGCCGCCAAACGGCGTTTCGGCGACGGACGCCTCCAGGGTGTTGATGGAGAAATTGCCGACCTCGACATCCTCGGCGAGACGATCCGCGTTGCGCGCAGAGTTGGTGAATGCGTAGGCAGCAAGCCCGAACGGCAGTGCGTTCGCCTTGGCAATGGCGTCGTCCAGCGTCTCCACGGGATTGATCAGGGCCAGCGGGCCGAACGGCTCCTCGCGCATCGCTCTGGCGTCATCCGGCACGTCCGCAAGCACGGTCGGCGAGAAGAAATAGCCGCGATTGCCGAGCCGTTCGCCGCCGGCGAGAACCCTGGCGCCCTTCGCCCTGGCATCGGCCACCAGCATTTCCATTGCCTCCACCCGGCGGCCATTGGCCAGCGGCCCCATCTCCGTGGCTTCATCGAGACCACGCCCAACCGTAATCGCCTTCGCCTTCTCCGCGAACGCCTTGGCGAAGCGCTCATAGAGAGGCTGCTGAACGAAGAACCGCGTCGGCGAGGTGCAGACTTGCCCAGCGTTTCTGAACTTGCGCACCGCCGACATGATTGCGGTCTCGACCGGATCGACGTCGTCGCAAACGATGACCGGCGCGTGCCCGCCCAATTCCATCAACACCGGCTTCGCGTGGCGGCCCGCCATCTCGGTCAGTCGCTTGCCGACGGCCGTCGATCCGGTGAAAGCCACCAGCCGGATCGGATCCTGCGGGATGAGGTATTCCGAAATGTCGGACGGCACGCCGAAGACGAGATTGAGGACACCCGCGGGCAAGCCTGCATCGTGAAAGGCCCTTGCAATGTGCAGCGCGCCTGCCGGCGTCTCTTCGGCCGCTTTCAGGATGATGGAACAGCCCGCCGCGAGCGCTCCGCCGATCTTGCGCGCGGGCTGGCTCATCGGGAAATTCCACGGAGAGAACGCCGCGACGACCCCGATCGGCCGGTGGACGACGATGTACTTGATCCCCGGTTCGCTCGGGATCACCCGGCCATAGGTGCGCTGCCCTTCGCCGGCGTCCCACTCGAAAAACTCGCAGCCCCGGATTACCTCGAGACGCGCCTGGGCGATCGGCTTGCCATGCTCGAGTGTGATCGCGAATGCGATCTCCTCGATCCGCTCGCGCATCAGCGCGGCCGCCTTTCGGATGATCTCCCCTCGCCTGGCCGGCGACGTCTTGCTCCAGACCTTGAGGCCATCCGCCGCGGCTGCGATCGCGTCGTCGAGATCAGATCGCGAAGCTGCCGGAATGGCTCCGATCACGCTCTCATCGGCTGGATTGAACACGGGCTGACCGGGCGTGCCCCGTCGCCAGGAGCCGCCGATATAGAGTTGAAGATCGGGATACTGGAGCATTGGGCGCCTCGACATCGGTCAGACCAGCATGGATCGAAAGATGTCCCGCGCGGAGCGGCCGATCCATGTCGTGACGCGATTAAGGGGCACTGGCGTTTAGGCGGCAATCGCTATAATTATTATCGATTGATAACGTATTCGATATGAATGATGAACATCACCATCCGCCAGATCAATGCTTTCCTCCAGGTCGCCGCGCTCGGCAGCTTCACCCGCGCCGCCGAACAATTGCACACGATGCAGCCGGCGCTATCGCAGCAGGTCCGCGATCTGGAAGCCGAACTGGGCATCCGCCTTTTTGACCGGACGACCCGCCGGGTCGAACTGACCGAAGCCGGAGCCGAATTCCGCACGATCGCGGCGAAGGCCATCGAAGAGCTCGACATCGCAGCGCGCAACGCGCAAGGCCTTGCGGAACGCAAACGCGGGCGCGTCATTGTCGCGGCCCCACCCCTGCTCGCGGCTGCGGTCGTCCCCAAGGCGATTGTCGACTTCCAGGAGAAATATCCAGGGATTACGGTCCGCTTGATCGATGCACGATCGGACCAGATCGTCGAGATGGTACGCTCAGGGCAAGTCGATTGCGGCGTCGGGACGTTCCACGCCGGCGAGGAAGGCATCACGTCGACCCTGCTTGCCCGTGACAATCTGATGGTGTTCTGCGCGCCCAATCACGCGCTCGCCAAACGGAAGTCCGTGCACTGGAAGGAGCTTGAAGGCCTGCCCCTGGTGACGCTGACGCGTGACAGCGGAATCAGGATACTCGTCGAGGTCGGCTTCGAGGCTGCTCACATCAAACTTGTGCCCGCCTACGAGGTGACCTGGATCACCACCGCGCTGGCCTTGGTGGAGGCTGGGCTCGGCATCGGCGTCTTTCCGACATACGCTTGGGCCGGCGCGCAATCCCTCGATATTTCCGGTTCGCCTCTGGAGCCGGCGATTGCACGCGACATCACGCTCATCACCCGATCCGGACGCGAAGTCGCGCCAGCCACCCAGGCCTTCGTGCGCTTCTTGCGCAAGTCGACCAGCGGCTCGCGCCCCGACAAGCAACCCCCGAAGTTGCCCCGTCGAGCCAAAGGGAACCGCATGAATCGGTGACAGTGGAATCGGATCGCTGATCTCGGCCACCAACTCAGGGCAGCACCATCCACGTCCCGCCGCTCAAACCCGGGGATACGTTCCCAACGCGTTCAAAACGGGACCCGCTCGAGCAAAAAGCTCAACAATATCAATATTGAATTTAGAGGCTGGTGCGCTCGGAGGGACTCGAACCCCCACGATTTTACTCACTGCCACCTCAAGGCAGCGCGTCTACCAATTCCGCCACGAGCGCTTTGGGGATGCCGGCTTAAGGCTTGAGGCCTGCCGGATCAACGGCGCCGATCTAACAAATCCATCAGAGGGGTACAAGCCTGCAAAGGCCCCGAATTCCACAAGCTTGGGAAGAAAGTTCCTGAGCTCCGAGCCGCCCTACCGGGTGCCCGGGCCGCTACGGCGTGCCCCGGGCCGCTACCGCATGCCAGCCGTGCGTGGCAGCATCTGCTTGACCTCGACCGCGATCCGGTTGCGGTCGACCAGCACGACGCCGGAAGCGACCGGGAGATTATTCGCCAAAACCTTGACCTCGTCGGCCTCGGTTGCGTCCAGCTCGATGATGGCGCCGCGGGAAAGACGTAATACTTGATGGATCGGCATGGTGGTCGTTCCGAGGACGACCATGAGATCCACGGTGACTTTGTCGAGAGTAGGCACTGTCAGCACCACCGCAACTTGGGACTTACGCCAAAGGACTTGGCATCTTGGTATTTGCGCCTGCGATCATCACCCGGTTATGGTTAGCCAATGGTTAATTCGCCCCAAAATCCCCGCCAAGACTTGGATTTGACGTCGTTTTCCGCCGCACGTGGCGCGCCCGTCGAATGGCGAATCTCGGACGCCCCTGTCCCCTATCCGGAGGCCGTGGCCGAAATGGAAGCGCGCGTCGCCGCGATTGCGGCGGGCGAAGCTCCGGAGCTGGCCTGGCTGCTCGAACATCCCCCGCTCTACACCTCCGGCACCTCAGGCAAGGCGTCCGACGTGCTCGACGCGCGATTCCCGACCTTTGCCACCGGGCGTGGCGGGCAGCTCACCTATCACGGCCCGGGCCAGCGGGTGGCCTATGTCATGCTCGACCTCAAGCGCCGCCGGCCGGATGTGCGAGCCTATGTCGCCAGCCTGGAGGAGCTGATCCTGAAGACGCTCGCCGCCTTCAACATCCGCGGCGAGCGTCGCGAGGACCGGGTCGGCGTCTGGGTGAAGCGGCCCGACAAGGGCGTGGGGCACGAGGACAAGATCGCCGCCATCGGCGTCCGGCTGAAGCGCTGGGTCTCGTTCCACGGCATCGCCATCAATGTCGAGCCGGAGCTTGCGCATTTCGCAGGGATCGTGCCCTGCGGCGTCGCCGATCCCCGCTACGGCGTCACCTCGCTGGTCGATCTCGGCCAGCTCGCGACCATGGCCGACGTCGACATCGCGCTCCGGCAGGCCTTTGAGAAGCTGTTCGGGCCGACCCGCGCGCTGCTGCCGGAAGCGGCCGTCTAGCGCTTTCCTGTTGGACACGCACAGGTCCCGTTCTCCGCGAGCGCGGAATCGGCTAAGCTTGTTTCGGGTGTCGCCCACGCCTCCCCCCTCCGCCGGGAAAGTAGACTTCATGCCGGGCGAGTTGATCATCGGACCGACTGTTCGAGCGCCAGGCATAAGGAGGGATTGCGCTTTAGCTCGTAATGGGAGGTTTTCACGATGAGACTGTCTGCACCCATCTATCATCTGAAGCGCAAGGCGAAACGCATGTCGCGCGAGGAAGGCATTCCGCTCCACGATGCGCTTGACCGCGTCGCCTCGACGGAAGGGTTTTCCGCCTGGAGCATGCTCGCAGCGAAAGCCGCCGCAGCGACGCCGGCCAATCGACTTTTCCCGCAATTCCAGCCGGGAGACCTGGTGCTGGTCGGGGCACGTCCCGGTCAGGGCAAGACGCTGATGAGCCTCGAACTTGCCGTTGAGGCGATGAGGTCGGGCCATCGCGCCGCGTTCTTCTCGCTGGAATATACCGAGAGAGATGTCCTGGACCGCTTCCGGGTCATCGGCGTGGACCCGGCGCAATTCGCTGACATGTTCGAGGTCGATTGCTCCGACGCCATCAGCGCCGATTACGTCGTCAAGCAGATGGCCGCGGCTCCCCGCGGCACGGTGGTGGTGATCGACTATCTGCAACTGCTCGATCAGCGGCGGGAAAACCCCGACCTGACCGTTCAGGTGCGCGCGCTGAAATCCTTCGCACGCGACAAGGGCCTGATCGTCGTCTTCATCTCGCAGATCGATCGCTCCTATGATCCCTCGATCAAGCCCTGCCCCGACCTCAGCGATGTCAGGCTGCCGAACCCGCTGGATTTGAAGCTGTTCGACAAGACCTGCTTCCTGAACAATTCCGAAGTTCAATTCCGGGCGGCGAGCTGACGGTTCCCTGCGAGCTTGGGCCGCGGGTGAGATGCTCACCCGCGGCTTGCGCCATCACGCCGCCTTCAGCGAAACCTCGAGCTTGCCGGCGATGTAGCGGCGCTCCTGGGTCAGGCCGCCAAAGCCGTAGGCATCGCCCTTGACCTCGTCGACATGAAGGTACGTCTCGGGATGCAGCGGGCCCAGGATCTCGGCCATGCGCTCGAACATGGCGGCGAGATAAGCGGCCTTCTCGTCCTTGGTGTTGGTGCCCTCGGTGACGTGGATGTCGATCCAGTAGCTTGCGAGCTTTTGCTCGGCGAGCGATCTGCCGCCGGCGAACCAGTCGCTCGCCTCCACCGACTTCACGACGATGGCGGTGACCTTCGGATCCTTGTGCAGGATTTTTGCGGTGAGCTCGGACACGGCGTTGGCGATGTCGGCCTTCAGCGACGGCGATTGGCGGGAGCTGGTGTAGGACACGGTGATCAGCGGCATGGTCGTTCTCCTCAGAATGTCGCGCGGGGTTCGTGCGGCGTTGACGAGAATCTAGACCTCCCACCATCATTTTGGTATATTATCTCTATTGATACCAGTGATAATCATTCATAATGATAGCCACACTCGACATCGCCACCGTCCAGGCCTTCCTGCTGGTCGCCGACCTCCAGAGCTTTACCCGCACTGCCGAGACACTCGGCACGACGCAGGCGGCTGTCAGCCTCAAGCTGCAACGGCTGGAGACGCTGCTCGGCAAGCGGCTCGTCGAGCGTTCGCCGCGCGCGGTTCGGCTCACGGCCGACGGCGCAGCGTTCCTCGATCGCGCACGTGCGCTGATGCAGGCACATGACCGCGCGCTGTCGGGCGAGGCACCGACGGCACAATCGCTTTCGCTCGGCATCTCCGATCACGCCGCAGGCCCGGTGCTGGTGCCGCTGCTCGAACGGCTGCACGCGATGTCCTCGAACCTCACGATCGCCGTCACCATCGGCTTCTCTCGCGAGATGCAGGATGCTTATGACGCAGGCCAGTTGGACGCGGTGATCGTCCGCCAGGAAGGCAGCCGGCGCGGCGGCGAAAAACTCACCGAGGACGAATTCGGCTGGTTCGCATCGAGACGCTTCGCCCTGCCGCACGGCCAGCCGCTGCCGCTCGCGACCCTTGCCCCGCCCTGCGGCGTTCGCGCTATCGCCGTGCGCGTGCTCGACAAGGCCGACATCGCCTGGCGCGAACGCTTTGTCGGCGGCGGTGTCACGGCGGTGGTCGCGGCAGCACTTGCCGGACTTGCGATCGCACCCTTGGCGCGGCGGATCGCGCCTGCCGGGCTGGTCGATATCGGGCCTGCGCACAAGCTGCCGAAACTCGGCAGCTCGAAGGTGATGCTGCATTCGAAGGTCAGCGATCCCGCGAAACTGGCGGCGCTGCGTGCGGTGGCGGCGACGTTCCGGAGCGTTGCGGTGGTCTGACTCACAAGATCGCCTCGAACGCGCTGCGCAACGTTTCGTGCCGAAACACAAAGCCGCGGCTGAGCGCCTTGTTCGGCAGCACGCGCTGGCCGCCGAGCAGGAGTTCGTCGGCGAAGCTGCCGCCGATCCGGCGCAGCAGGCCGCCGGGGATGCGGAACACGGCGGGCCGGTGCAGGCGGCGGCCGAGCTCCTCGGTGAATTTTGCGTTGGTGACGGGGATCGGCGCGGTGGCATTGACGGGGCCGGCGAGATCGGGCGTTGCCACCACATAAGCGATCAGCCGGATGAGGTCGTCGCGCTCGATCCACGACATCCACTGCCGCCCGGTGCCGAGGGGACCGCCGAGGCCGAACTCGAACGGCGTCAGCATGCGCGTGATGAAGCCTCCTTCCGTGCCCAGCACGAGGCCGATGCGCAAGCAGACCACGCGGACGCCAAGCTCCTCCGCCGGCCGCGCCGCCTTCTCCCAGGCCGCGCAGAGCTCGTGGCTGAAGCATGCGTGCGACTTCGCAGACTCCGTCAGCACCTGGTCGGCCCACAGGCCGTACCAGCCGATCGCGGAACCGCTGACGAGCACATCGGGCTTGTGGTCGAGCCGCGCGATCAGTTTTACGATCTCACCGGTCATGTCGATGCGCGAGTTGACAATTTTCGCGCGCTTCGCCTCGGTCCACAGACCGTTGCCGATCGGCTCGCCGGCGAGATTGACGATGGCGTCGATATGCGTGTCCGAGGCGAGCTGATCGAGGCTAGTGATCAGCGTAACCGGCGGCGGCAACATCTCGGCCTTGGCGGGGTTGCGGATCAGCGCGATGAGTGATGCCCTGCCCCGCTGAGGCTTGCTGCAAGGCGGCTCCCGATGAAGCCGGTCGCGCCGGTGATCAGCACGGTCTTGCGGCCTGGAATTTTGTCAACAAGTCCGTGTGCGGGCACGCTCTTCATGCGGCCGAGCCGGCGCATCGCCGCGAAATCCCTGGCGCCGCAGAGCGCCGCGCCGACCGCGCAGGCCGTCGCGGCAACGCTAAGCAGGCCCTGGTACACGACGGTCACCCCGAAGGGCTGCATCGCCCAATCGATCAGCACGGGCAACAGCAGCACCAGGATGGCGCCGTAATTGATCGCGAGCAGCGTGTGATTGATCCGCTCGCTCGGCGGCAGCTTCCGACTCAGATCCTCCTCGACGAAATCCATCAGCGTGATGGCGATCTCGGCGACCAGGACTGCGACGATCAAGAGCGCCAGCACACCATAAACCTCGAGCCAGCCTAGCAGCAGGAACAACAGCGCATAGAGCATGTTGCGGATGCCGTGCAGCTTCAGCTCAAAACGCTGCGACGGACGCCAGGCCAGGCGCTCGGTGAATTCGTGGTGATAGAAGGTGTCGAACACGCCCATCACGATCTGAATAGCGATGAGGGTCCACAACAGCGGCGTCATGATACGGCCTCCCTGAACATTGCGGATTGGTGGATCAGCGCACCGTAACGCGGGTGAACGACATCGAGAGTGAAGCGGAAGGCGCCCTCGCCGAGATCGCTATGCGTCACCGTGAGATCGCCCGGCGTGAGCCATTGCGGCAGCGGGATCCACAAGCTTCCGAACTGGAGGCCGTAGCCGGCGCTTCGGAAGGTCAGCGTCTGGCCTTCGACCGCGATGCGCAGCGCCATCGAGACGCCGAAGCCGACATATTCCTCGAGCCCGGTCGGGCCGGCAAAGCGTTTGGCGGAATGGATCACTTGCGGAAAGCCGCGCTTGCGCGCGCAGATGCGGGTCCAGGTCTGGCCGCCGGTTGCACCGTCCTCGGTGACCGTGACGATCATGGGCACACCGGTGTCGCGGCCGGTCGGCAGCGGACCGCCGATCAGACGCGCGACTTGGGCGAACCACCAGCCGATGTCGCTGAAGCCGACCTCGTCGACCACGCCGACATAGACGACGCTGTCGCCATCGGCGACGCGTTTGGAAAAGCGCCGCCAGGTCGCGAGCGGCAGGCGGCCCCAATCCTCGTCCGACAACAGTGCGCGAAAACGCCGATCGTCGAGCAGTTTGATGTGAGCGGAAGGAGGTGCGTTGGAGCCTGATAATCTTGCCGACGTCATCGCAACCCTCCCCAACGCTATTTGGCTTTGCCCAGCGGCAGCAAATTGGCGATCTTCTCGCCAAGCCGCATCAAGGCGACCAGCCGCGGCCGCGGCACTTTCAGCATCTGCATGAACCAGTGGTCGGCGAGCTCGGTGAAGGCCAGCATCTCCTTCAGCCGTTTGGCTGCGACCGGACTGATGGTCGGATCGTCGGCGGCATCGGACACGCAGGCCCTGAGCGCCGTGATCGCTGGATCGAGCTCCCGCTCCTTGCGCCGCGCCGCGATCCGCGCGGCGACCTCCCAGATGTCGGTCTCGGCCTCGTAGTGATCGCGGCGGTCGCCGAGGATCGGCACCCGACGGATCAGGTTCCAGGCGAGCAGCTCCTTGATCGAGTTGGAGACGTTGGAGCGCGCCATGCCGAGCGTATCGGCGATGTCCTCGGCGGTCATCGGTGCTTCGGCCAGATAGAGCAGCCCGTGGATCTGGCTGACCGAGCGGTTGACGCCCCACCCGTCGCCCATATCGCCCCAATGCAGGATGAAGCGCTCGACGGCGGCGGGGAGTTTCTTCTTTCCGGTTGTTTCTGTCATAACAGAACTATCTGACGAGACTGTGCCGATGTCAAGCGGTCCGCGCACAGCTTTCCATGCATACGGACCAGTGAACTTGCCTAAAATTGTTCCAGGGACCGGGAACAAATGGGTCCATCCCACGTTTGCACCGGTCGAGGCGGGGTTTCAGGAATGTTCAAAAAGTCCAGTCAACTGCGAGACTTGTTCGAAAGCGAACGCAGTTTCCGGCTGTTGGTTGAGGGGGTTGCCGACTACGCCCTGTACATGCTCGACCCCTCGGGGATCGTCACGAGCTGGAACATCGGCGGCGAGCGCATCAAGGGCTATTCATCCGAAGAGATCGTCGGTCAGCATTTTTCCCGCTTCTACACCGAGGTCGATCGGGCCAACGGCAAGCCTGCGCGGGCGCTCGGCATTGCCCGGGACAAGGGCCGCTACGAGGAGGAAGGCTGGCGCGTCCGCAAGGACGGCACCTTCTTCTGGGCGAGCGTCGTGATCGACCCGATCTATGAGGACGACCGGCTCATCGGCTATGCCAAGATCACGCGCGACATCACCGAACGCCGCAACACCCAGGTCAAGCTCGAGGTGATGCAGAAACAGCTCGCCGAGTCCCAGAAGTTTGACGCGCTCGGCCAGCTCACCGGCGGCGTTGCGCACGACTTCAACAACCTCCTGATGATCATCAGCGGCAGCCTTCACATCCTGAAGAGGGACGCCGCCGACGACGCCAAGCTTCAGCGCGCGATCTCGGCGATCGAGACCGCGACCAAGCGCGGCGCCGCGCTGACCAGTCAGCTCCTGACCTTCGCGCGGCGTCAGAGCGTCAATCCGCAGGCGATCGATTTTACCGATCGCATCGCGGCGATCCGCGAGGTGCTCGATGCCGGCGTCGGCAGTTCCGTGCGTCTTGCTTTCGACATCGACCGCGATGTCTGGCCGATCAGGACCGACGCCTCTGAGCTCGAGACGGCGCTGCTCAATCTCGTCATCAATGCCCGCGATGCGATGCCCGACGGCGGCACGGTGACGATCAGCGCCCGCAACGTCGCGCTGGACGAGACGCTGCCGACCGGCGAATTCGTCGCGATCGACGTCGCCGACACCGGGCTCGGGATTCCCTCCGACGTCATCGACAAGATTTTCGAGCCGTTCTTCACCACCAAGCCGATCGGCAAGGGCACGGGTCTCGGTCTATCCCAAGTGCATGGCTTCGCGCACCAGGCCGGCGGCACCGTGAAGGTCGCAAGTGAGCTCGGCAAAGGCACCACCTTCACCATCCTGTTGCCGCGCGGAACGGACGCGCCGGTGCGGGAAACGGCAGAGGCATCGTCGTTCCGCGGTAGCGGCACAGTGCTGCTGGTCGAGGATAATCCCGAGGTCGCGACTGTCAGCATCGGCTTGCTGGAGCAGCTCGGCTACCGCGTCCGCCGCGTCTCCGATGCCGAATCGGCGCTGCGCGAGCTTGAGCACAACGGCGTCGACTTCGTGTTCTCTGACATCGTCATGCCCGGCAAGATGGATGGGCTCGGCCTCGCCCATCATCTGCGCCAGATCCACCCCGGCCTGCCGATCCTGCTCGCCACCGGGTACAGCGAAGCCGCCGCCGACGTCCGCGGCGATTTTCCGATCCTGCGCAAGCCCTACGAGATCCACGAGCTCAGCGAGGCGATTTCGAAGCTGCCGCGATAAAGCTGCTACACCGTCGGTAACACCGAAAATGCTTCCCCTGCCCTGCGCAGGTTCAACTCGTCCACACTGGCGGTCTCGCTGGTGACATTGTCGACGCGCGAGGACGGCGGGCCGTGGCGGCACAGTGCCACCATGTCGGCGACGTGCTTCGGCACGCCAGCGAACAGTGCCTCGACGCTGCCGTCGCGGCGGTTGCGGACCCAACCTTCAAGCCCGCAGGCCACTGCCTGGGACTCGACCCAAGCCCGATAGCCGACGCCCTGGACGCGGCCGCTGATCATGACCTGGAGGATCACCCGGCTCATTTTTTTAGCCCGAGAAAGTCGGCGCTGCGCGCCTTGACGTCAGACTCGCGCATGACGCGGCCATTCAACTCGGACGATGCGAGACCCCTGAGCGCTTTCGGCGGCGTGCCCTCGCGCAGCGCCTTCAGCGTGTCGTAAACGGCTTGTGTCGCGGCCGCGATCGGCGCATGGCCCTGGAGTGCGATGCGCACGCGCTGGGCGGCGAGATGGTCGAGCGCGTTCAATTCCTCCGGCGCGCCGCCCAGCACGATTGGCAGCTTCGTAGCGGCGACAATCGCCTCGAACTCGGCACGCGACTTGATGCCCGTGAAGAACAGCGCATCGACACCGGTGGCCTCATAGGCTTGCGCGCGGCGGATGGTGTCGTCGAGCGAGCTGATCGAGGGCGCGCCGGTGCGGCCCATGATGACAAGCGAGGGATCGCTGCGGCCGCTGAGTGCCGCCTTCATCTTGCCGACGCCTTCTTCCAGCGAGATCAACTGCGCTTTCGTCTCGCCGAAAGCCCCCGGCAGCAACGTGTCCTCGACGGTGAGGCCGGCAGCGCCCGCCGTCTCCAGCTCCTGCACCGTGCGGCGCACGTTGAGTGCATTGCCATAGCCGTGGTCGGCATCGACCAGCACCGGCAGCGCCGCCGCCCGCGACATCCGCCGCATCTGCTCAGCAAGCTCCGTGAGCGTGATCAGCGTGATATCAGGGTCGCCGAGCACGGCGAGCGAAGCGACCGAACCGCCGAACATACCGAGCGGAAAGCCGAGGTCCTCGGCAATGCGGATCGAGATGGCGTCGTAGACCGAGCCGGGATGGATGCAGGCCGAGCCCGACAGGATCGATCGCAGTTTTTCGCGGCGGGAACGGAAGGCCATGGTGCTGTCTCGATTGGGTCACGGAGGCCGCAGCATACTCCGTCATTGCGAGCGAAGCGAAGCAATCCAGGAATGCATCCGCGGACACAGACTGGATTGCTTCGTCGCTAAGGGCTCCTCGCAATGACGGCGCTTGGGGAGACCGACCGCCTACCCCACTCACACCCTACGCAAACTCCAAAATCAGCGCATCCACCGCGAGCGTTGCGCCGGCGCTGGCGTGGACTTTCTTCACGGTGCCGTCCTGCTCGGCGCGGAGCACGTTCTGCATCTTCATGGCTTCGACGACCGCGAGCGTCTCGCCGGCCTTGACCTCCTGCCCCTCGGTCACCGCGATCGAGACCACGAGGCCGGGCATCGGACAAAGCAGCTTCTTGCCGGTGTCGGAGGCCGTCGTCACCGGCATCAGCCGTGCCGACGCGGCTTCCGCTTCGGTCCAGACATAGACCGGCACCTCGACGCCCTGATGCGCGAGGCGGATGCCGTTCGCGATCGGGCGCGCCTGCACCGCGACGACATGGCCGTCGATGGTGCCCTGCCAGACCGGATCTCCCGGCTTCCACGGCGACTGCAACAGATGCGCATTGCCGGTCTTACCGTCGGCATCGACGAAGCGCACAGCGATCGCGTCGCCTTCGCGCGCGACCTCAAGCAGGATCTCCTGGCGGTCGAGCCACACCGCGCGACGACGCTCGCGCTGCACGACGCGGCCGCCCATCTGGCCCGAGATCTGCCGCTTGCGTTCGCCGAGCACGTGATCGATCGCGGCGCCGACCGCCGCAATGCGACGCGCGACCTCGCCTTCCGGCGCGCGCACAGCAAATCCCTTGGGGAATTCTTCCACGATGAACCCGGTCGAGAGGTTGCCCTCGCGCCAGCGCGGATGGTGCATCAGCGCCGCCAGGAACGGGATGTTGTGGCGGATGCCGTCGACGTAGAACGAGTCCAGCGCGGTTGCCTGCGCCTCGATCGCGGCGGCGCGCGAGGGCGCATGGGTGACGAGCTTGGCGATCATCGGATCGTAATGGATCGAGATCTCGCCGCCCTCCTGCACGCCGGTGTCGTTGCGGACGGTGATGCCGTCCTTGCTCACTTCCGCCGGCGGGCGATACTTCACCAGGCGCCCGATCGACGGCAGGAAGTTGCGGAAGGGATCTTCGGCGTAGAGGCGCGATTCCACAGCCCAGCCCTTGAGCGAGACGTCCTTCTGCGCAAGCGCAAGCTTCTCGCCGGCGGCAACGCGGATCATCTGCTCGACGAGGTCGATGCCGGTGACGAGCTCGGTGACGGGATGCTCGACCTGGAGGCGCGTGTTCATCTCCAGGAAGAAGAAGCTCTTGTCTTGCCCTGCGACGAACTCGACGGTGCCGGCGGAGTCGTAGTTCACGGCCTTGGCCAGCGCGACCGCCTGCTCGCCCATCTTGCGGCGGGTGGCTTCATCGAGCAGCGGCGACGGCGCTTCCTCGATGACCTTCTGGTTGCGGCGCTGGATCGAGCATTCGCGCTCGCCGAGATAGATGACGTTGCCGTGCTTGTCGCCCAGCACCTGGATCTCGATGTGGCGGGGATTGACGATGAATTTTTCGACGAAGACACGGTCGTCACCGAACGAGGCCTTGGCCTCGGCCTTGGCGAGATTAAAACCCTCGGCGACCTCGGCCTTCGAATGCGCAATGCGCATGCCCTTGCCGCCGCCGCCGGCGGAGGCCTTGATCATCACGGGATAGCCGATCTCGTCGGAGATGCGCACCGCGTGCTTGTCGTCCTCGATCACACCGAGATAGCCGGGCACGGTCGAGACCTTGGCCTTGGCGGCGGCCTTCTTGGATTCGATCTTGTCGCCCATCGCCGCGATCGCGCCCGGGTTCGGGCCGATGAAGACGATGCCGGCCGCCTCCAGCGCGCGCGGAAACGCCTCGCGCTCGGACAGGAAGCCATAACCGGGATGCACGGCCTCGGCGCCGGTCTTGCGGCAGGCCTCGACGATCTTCTCGATCACCAGGTAGCTCTCGGCCGCAGCGGGCGGGCCGATCAAAACGGCCTCGTCGGCCATCTCGACATGGAGGGCATCGCGGTCGGCCTCGGAATAGACCGCAACCGTCTGAATTCCCATGCGGCGAGCGGTCTTGATGACCCGGCAGGCGATTTCGCCGCGATTGGCGATCAGAATGCGTTTGAACATGCTTTTCTTGAGTCTCGACCTTGGGCGGGACCCTTCCCTGACCGTTGGGGCCTATGGGGCTGGGCCGTGTGGCTCCCGTGGTACATCAAAATGGGGCGGAGGCAACGGTCAAAATCCACCTCCCTGGGTACCAGACCGGGGCCTAACCGGCCCTGCCGAGCCCCCAGCTTCTAACGCCCCTTGGCCTTGGCCGCGTCCCGGACCAGGCCGTGAATGAAACCCAGTTTGGCAACCACCGCGGGCGACAGGATGAACGGATAGAGGTCGCGCATCCCCATCGCGCGGTTGACGCTGTTCATGGCGAAGGTGAACGGCAGCCATGCGTCAACGAGCGTCTGGACGTCTTTTGCCTCATAGGGGTTGAAGCGGATGCGCGTCGACAACTCCCCATCGCGGTCCACCCGCGGCCGAACCTCCATGCCGAACTCGGAAGCCATCTCCAGGGTGTCGACGATGTGGAGATAGTGCGCCCAGGTTTCGGCGAAGTCTTCCCAGGGGTGCGTCGTGGCGTAGGCCGAGACATAGTTCTGCTGCCAGTCCGGCGGTGCGCCTTCGGCATAATGGCGCTGCAAGGCTTGGCCGTAATCGACCGAATCGTCGCCGAACACCGCGCGGCATTCTTCGAGCCTGTCGCCGTCGCGCACCAGCACGTCCCAGAAATAGTGTCCGACCTCGTGGCGGAAATGCCCGAGCAGCGTGCGATACGGCTCGCCCATCTCCAGCCTGCGTCGCTCCCGCTCGATCTCGTCGGTCTCGGTGAGCGCGATCGTGATCAGGCCGTTGTCATGGCCGGTCATGATCTTCTCACCGCTGTTCAGATTGTCGGCAAGGAAGTGGAAGATCAGGCCGTGCTCGGGATTGTCCTGCCGGGTCTGGAGCGGCAATTTCCAGCGGATCAGGGAATAGAACAACCGATGCTTGGCCATCTCCAGCTCGCGCCAGCCGGCAAGCTGGACGGAATCTGACAGGTCCGGCACGATGCCGTTATGGCGGCAGGCGCGGCAATAACCGGTGCTATCGCCCGTATCCGTCAGCCAGTTGCAGGCATCATGCTCGGCATTGCGGCACAGCATCCTTCCCTTGCCCTTGTCGGCGAGCGTCGCCCAAGCCACACAATCAGCCTCGCCATCGGGCTCGAGCGCGGACATCGTCTCCTTCTCCGGCAGGAAGGCGACCCGGTGACCACAGCGTTCGCAGGCGCGATTCTCGAAATAGAGGACGTTGCCGCAGGCCTGGCAGACAAAGAGCTTCAAGATTTAGCCTCTTCCGAAAGGGAGTTTTATCAATGAGAGTTATGGTGCCTCGCAAAGACTCGCCCCATCGCTGATCGTTCCAATATCCGGAACAAAATGCCAGCCCCGACGTTGATCGGATGGACCTTTTCCCGCGTCTGGCAGGGCGTGGGACCGTTCCTGAGGCTCTTTCCCCTTCGAACAATGGTCATCACGCCCCGTCTATGTGAATATCGGTCCGGCACGTGCGCACACGCATCACAACGGCCAACGCCTTGAACGATCCTTTGCCCGAAACCATCGCCGCCGAAAGGCTGCGCCAGCACCTCGAAGAGATCGCGCGCGAGCGCGACAATGCCTATCGCGCGCTCCAGGAGCGCGAGGCGGAGCTGGCACGGATCCAGCGCATCGGCAAGGTCGGCGGGCTCGAGGTCGACTTCCGCGAAGGTTTCAAGAACCGCCGCTCGCCGGAATATCTGATGATCCACGGGCTGCCGTCCGAGGCCGCCGATGAGTCCCACGACGACTGGGTCAATCGCATCCATCCCGAGGACCGGGATGCGACCGTCAAACATTTCCTGGAGGCCCTGGCCGGGACCAGCGAAGACTACACCGCCGAATACCGCATCGTCCGCCCCAGCGACGGCGAGACCCGCTGGATCCGTGTCGTCGCCAAGCTCAAGCGCGATGCCGACGGTCGCGCCATCCGCCTCGTCGGTGCCCATATCGACATCACCGCTCAAATGGTCGCGCGCGAGACGCTGCGCGAGAGCGAGGAGCGCTTTCGGCTAATCGCCGACAGCGCCCCGGTGCCGATCTGGGTCACAAAACTCGACCGCACACGGTCCTTCGCCAACCAGGCCTATGTCGACTTCGTCGGCCTGCCCTACGACCAGGCCATCGCCTTCGACTGGCGCAAGGTGTTGCATCCCGACGACCTGCCGCAGGTGCTGCAACAATCCGTCCAGGGCGAAGCGTCGCTGAAGCCCTTCGTGCTGGAAGCGCGCTACAAGGACGCCAACGGCGAATGGCGCTGGCTGCGCTCGGAATCCCAGCCGCGCTGGGACCCGACCGGCAAGCATATCGGCTTCATCGGCGTCGCCCACGACATCACCGCCGCCAAGCAGGCCGAGATCGAGCTCCGGCAGCTCAACGAGACGCTGGAAGAGCGCATCGTCGAGCGCACCGCCGAGCTCGAATCCAACGAGGCCCGGCTGCGCGCCATCCTGGAGACCAGCAACCAGTATCAGGGCCTCGTCAATCTCAAGGGCGAATTGCTTTACGCCAACAAGACCGCTCTCGCCGGCATTCGCGCGGAAGCGCAGGACGTCATCGGCAAGCCGTTCTGGGAGACGCCCTGGTTCACCGGTTCTCACGGCATGAGCGCGACCGTGCGCGAGGCCTTCGAGACCGTGCTCAAGGGCGAAGCGGTGCGGATGGAGATGCGTCTGCGCCTTCCCATCGGCGAGCGCGATTTCGAGTTTGGCATGCGCCCCGTGCTCGACCGCCACGGCAACATCACGGGTGCCGTGCCTGAAATGGTCGACATCACCGAGCGCCGGCGCGGCGAGGAAGCGCTGCGGCAGTCGCAGAAGATGGAGGCGATCGGGCAGCTCACCGGCGGCGTTGCCCACGACTTCAACAATCTCCTCACCATCATTCGCTCGGCGACCGACTTCCTGCGCCGGCGCGAACTGCCGGAGGAACGCCGCCGCCGCTATGTCGATGCCATCTCCGACACCGTCGAGCGCGCCTCCAAGCTGACCGCGCAGCTTTTGGCCTTTGCGCGCCGGCAGCCGCTGAAGCCGCAGATCTTCAACGTCGGCAGCCAGGTCGAGGGCGTGGCGCAGCTGGTCCGGCCGCTGGTCGGCGGCCGCATCGAGATCGCTGTGGAGGTCCATGATGCCGACTGCTTCACCATCGCCGACATCGCCCAGTTCGAGACCGCGCTGATCAACCTCGCCATCAATGCCCGCGACGCCATGGAGGGCGAAGGCCGTCTCATCATTGCGGTCCGCAAGGTTTTGGGCATCCCGAGCCTGCGCGAGCAATCGGCGCGCGGCGGCGACTATGTCGCAATCTCGGTCGCCGACACCGGCAGCGGTATAGCGTCGGAACACCTCGACTCGATCTTCGAGCCGTTCTTCACCACCAAGGAAGTCGGCAAGGGCACCGGCCTTGGCCTGAGCCAGGCTTTTGGCTTCGCAAAGCAGTCCGAGGGCGACATCGCGGTGACCAGCACGCCCGGCAAGGGGGCGACTTTCACCATCTATCTGCCGCAGGCGCAGAGCCCCGCCGCGGAGAAGGAAGCAGCAGCCCTGACCCACGAGGCTGCCACCACCGGACGCGGCTATCGCGTGCTCGTGGTCGAGGACAATGACGATGTCGGCCAATTCTCGACCGAGCTTCTGGAAGATCTCGGCTACGTCGTCCGCCGCGTCGCCCATGCCAATGCGGCGCTGGCCATCCTCGGCGAGAACGAATTCGCCGTCGACCTCGTCTTCTCCGACGTCATCATGCCCGGCATGAACGGCGTCGAGCTCGCCGGAATCATCCGCGAGCGCTATCCGGGCCTCCCCGTCGTGCTCACCAGCGGCTACAGCAACGTGCTCGCCGAAAACGCGCATCGCGGCTTCGAGCTGATCCAGAAGCCCTATTCGGTGGAGTCGCTGTCGCGCATTTTGCGCAAGGCGATCACGGAGAAGCTGTCGGTGGCGCGGTGAGCTCCCGTCGTCCCGGCGAAGGCCGGGACCCATAACCACAGGATTGTGTTTGGCGAAGGACGACGACGCCTGTGCCTCGAGAGAGATTCCGCGGTATGGGTCCCGGCCTTCGCCGGGACGACGGCGGAGTGTTGGGGTGTAGCCACCCGCATAACGACGACCAACTGCAACACATCGGACACCGGCCCCATGAAACCCGCCCTCCTCTCCGCCTGGCAAACCTGGGCGCTGCTCTCGGCCTGTTTTGCAGCGCTGACCGCGATCTTCGCCAAGATCGGCGTCGAGAACATCAATCCGGATCTTGCGACCTTCATCCGCACCATCGTGGTGCTGCTGGCCTTCTCGGTGCTGCTGTTCTTCACCGGCCAGTTCGCCGTGCCGTCGGCGGTCTCGTCAAAAACGTGGCTGTTCCTGGTGCTGTCGGGGCTCGCAACCGGAGCGTCCTGGCTTTGCTACTTCCGCGCGCTAAAACTCGGGCCCGCGACGCTGGTGGCGCCGATCGACAAGCTTAGCGTCGTGCTGGTTGCTATTTTTGCCTTCGCCTTCCTTGGTGAACGCCCGACCACGCAGGGCTGGGTCGGCATCGCCATGATCGGCGCCGGCGCGGTGCTGCTGGCCGTGAAGTTTTGAGACGGAACAAAGCCGCCGCGAGATCAGTTTCTGCCGGGGCGCTTCCAGCCTCGATCGAGAAACCGATGTCGAGCCAAAACCCCGACCAAGCGAGACAGGCCGGCCGTGCGCTGGACGCAGCGAACTTCTTCCTTGCCGACGTCCGCGACGGTCTCGGGCCCTATCTCGCCGTCTATCTCCTCACAGAGCAGCATTGGGACGAAGCGCGTATCGGCCTCGTGATGTCGATCGCAACCATCGCCGGCATCGTGGCGCAGACGCCGGCCGGTGCGCTGATCGATACGACACGGGCGAAGCGGCTGGTGATGGCCGCAGCCGCAATCCTGGTGACGCTCGCTTCGCTGTCGCTGCCATTGTTTCCGAGCTTCCTGCCGGTTGCGATCTCGCAAGGCATTGCGCAGGGCGCCGCCGTGGTCTTTCCGCCTGCAATCGCCGCCGTGTCGCTCGGCATCTTTGGCCATGCCGCCTTCACCCGGCGGATCGGCCGCAACGAGACTTTTAATCACGCCGGCAACGCGGTCGCTGCGGGCCTTGCTGGACTGTCGGCCTATTGGTTCGGGCCAACCGTCGTGTTCTACCTTCTCGGCGCCATGGCGGTCGCAAGCCTCGTCAGCATCCTCATGATCCCCGAACGCGCTATCGATCACGATCTTGCCCGCGGGTTCGACGACGCCGACACACAGAACGACCGGCCGTCCGGTCTCGGCGTGCTCCTTGCCTGCCGCCCGCTGCTCGTCTTCGCGATCTGCGCCCTGCTCTTCCATCTCTCGAACGCAGCGATGCTGCCGCTGGTCGGGCAAAAACTCGCGCTCCAGGACAAGAACATCGCCACCAGCCTGATGTCGGCCTGCATCGTCGCGGCGCAATTGGTGATGGTGCCGTTCGCGATGTTGGTCGGCGCGAAGGCCGACCGCTGGGGCCACAAGCGCTTCTTCCTCGCCGCGTTGCTGATCCTGCCTCTTCGGGGAGCGCTCTATACGTTCTCCGACAATCCGTTCTGGATGGTCGGCGTGCAGCTTCTCGACGGCGTCGGCGCCGGCATTTTTGGTGCGATCTTTCCGGTGATCGTCGCCGACCTCATGCGCAACACCGGCCGCTTCAACGTCGCGCAAGGCGCCGTCATCACCGCGCAGAGCATCGGTGCGGCGCTGTCGACGACGCTGGCCGGCTTCGTCGTGGTCGGCGCGGGCTACAGCGCTGCGTTCATCACGCTCGGCGCGGTGGCCGCGATCGGCGCCATCGTCTGCCTTATCGCCCTGCCCGAGACGCGGCAAATCGCCGATGGCGGACCGCGCCCGGAGGGGAAGACACCGGCGCCGGCATCGGCTATCGCTGCCGAATGAGCCAACCTCATTGCAAGGACTGAACGTGCCGAGCGTGCCGCATGACGCCATCTGGGCCTGGAGCATCATCGTAGTCGCGACCGCAGGCGTCATCATCCGCCCCTTCCGCCTGCCCGAGGCGATCTGGGCCATGATCGGCGCCGCCGCGCTGGTCCTGCTCGGCTTGCTGCCCTGGCAGGATGCGCTCACCGGCATCGAGAAGGGCGTCGACGTCTACCTCTTTCTGATCGGCATGATGCTGATCGCAGAATTGGCGCGGCTCGAAGGCCTGTTCGATTATCTCGCCGCGCTCGCGGTGGAATATGCGGGCGGCTCGCCGCAGCGGCTGTTCTTGCTGATCTATCTCGTCGGCACGCTCGTGACGGTGCTGCTGTCGAACGATGCCACCGCGATCGTGCTGACGCCCGCCGTCTACGCCGCGACGCGCGCGGCCGGCGCCAAGCCGCTCCCCTATCTCTTCGTCTGCGCTTTCATCGCCAACGCCGCGAGCTTCGTGCTGCCGATCTCGAACCCCGCCAATCTGGTCGTGTTCGGCGCGCGCATGCCGCATCTGACTGAGTGGCTGCGCCTGTTCGCCCTGCCCTCGGCCGCTTCGATCCTGCTGACCTATGTCGTGCTGCGCCTGACCCAGCACCGCGCGTTAAAGGAAGAGACCATCGCGCGCAGCGTGCCGCACCCAGAACTCGGCCGCGGCGGCAAGCTCACAGCCGTAGGCATTCTGGCCATCGGTGTCGTGCTGGTCACGGCCTCCGCGCTCGACAGGCCGCTCGGCCTGCCGACCTTCATCTGCGGCGTGGTCACGGCCGCGATCGTGCTGTTGATCAGCAGGCAATCGCCCGTGCCCGTACTAAAGGGTGTGTCGTGGAGTGTGCTGCCGCTGGTAGGCGGGCTCTTCGTGATGGTGGAAGCGCTGGTGAAGACTGGCGTGATCGGGCAGCTCAGCGCGCTGCTGCATGAGGCGGTCGCGCAATCCGTCCCGCAAGCCGCCTGGAGCGTCGGCATTGCGACGGGGATCGCCACCAACATTGCCAACAATCTGCCGGTTGGCCTCGTCGCGGGCTCGGTCGCGGCCAGCGATCATCTGCCCGCGACCGTGGTCAGCGCGATTCTGATCGGCGTCGATCTCGGGCCCAATTTGTCGGTGACCGGCTCGCTCGCGACCATCCTGTGGTTGGTCGCGCTTCGCCGGGAAAAGATCGAGGTCGGCGCTTGGCCGTTCCTCAAGCTCGGCATGCTGGTGACGCCGCCGGCCCTGATCGCGGCGTTGGCCGCCGCGATCAGGTAACGCGCATCTTTTAGTCGTTCTCGTAGCCGTAGACTTCCGGCAGGATGAAGATTGCGGCGAGCAATCCGATCAGCGGGAAGATCGCGACGAACAGCGTGGCGCCGGCCTGCCCGATCGCGGCGAACAGCGACGGGAACAGGAAGATCGCCAGGAACGACGGCAACTTCACGAACATGTAGGCGAAGCCGCTGGCGGTGCCGCGATATTTCGGCTTCGCGACCATGGTCGGGATCGTCATGCAGTTCGACGCATCCCAGTAATGGCCCCACAGCATGGCCGCGGCCGCGAACGGCAGCAGGATCTTGTTGTCGGTGTAGAGCGCGAAGGCGGCAACCAGCAGCGAGGCCAGCACGATGCCGAAGCCGGCGATCGCGATGCCGCGATGGCCGATCTTCGGCGTCAGCAGCGGGCCTACCCAGCCCGACACCGCGGCAAAGCAGAACAGCGCCATCGTCACCAGGTTATTACCGAGCACGCTCGACACGCCGACCATTACGAACAGCACCGGCAAATAGAACGCGAAGGTCGAGAACTCGCTGCCTTGGGCGAAACAGGCGATCCAGCCGTAGATCGTGGCGCGCCAGCGGATCGGATCCTTCTTGAGATCGGCGATGAAGGCGCTGGTGCTGACCTTCGGCATCACCACGTCCTGGTCCGGCAACATGGCGAGATCGTCGTTGAACATCTCGCGCGCGACCTTCTTGGCCTCGCGGAAACGCCCCTTCTGCACCAACCACACCGCCGTCTCCGGCACGTCGTGGCGCATGATGAGGATGATCAACGCCGGCACCGCGCCGAGGCCGAGCGTCACGCGCCACAGCATCTCGTGCTGAATATCGAGCAGCAGGAAGATCACGATGACGCCGATGGTGAGGACTTCACCGACCGCGAACATGAACTGCCAGCGGTTGCCCATGACCTCGCGCTCTCCCTTCGCCATGGATTCCATGATGTAGGTGTAACCGGTCGAGATGTCTGAGCCGAGCGGGACGCCGAGCAGGAAACGGATCACGACGAGCCAGCCGACGCTGGGCACGAAGGCCTGCGCCAATGCGAGCACGATGAACATCACCATCGTGATCAGGAACATCACGCGGCGACCGATCTTGTCGGAGAGCCAGCCCCCGAGCAACGCGCCGACGAGAGCGCCGCCCTGCGTGCCGGCCGCGGCAAGGCCGAGCATCAGCGGATCGGGATTGAACTGCTCGCGGATGAAGATCAGCACGAAGGCGATCGAATAGAGATCCCACGCTTCAACCAGGATCGAGGCCATCATCAGCCAGCCGACCTTGTTACCCTTGGGACTGTAGTTCGTGATGAGGTAGCGGACCGCGGCTTCGCTCGCGGTCGGTTGTGGCACGGCCATCGTTGACATGTCTGGTCCTCTCTTCAAAACTCTTTACGCGCCGAGTAGCGGCTCGATACTGCAATCGAGCAGGCGCGGGTCGATCCCCGCCTCCATGCCCGTGAACATGTGGTCCATGTAATCGATCAGTGCATCGCTCGCCTTCACGGCGCCCTCGACGTGGCGGCCGGCGACCGCACTGAGAATGGCGAGGTGGTGATCGATCGTGCCTGATAGGTCGGTCTGCCCCGGCATGAAGCGGTGGTGGATGTAGCCGATGCGGCGGTACAGCGTGTGCAGCGGCCGCAGCGTATGCACGAGAAAGGGCTCGCCCGCCGCCTCCAGCACCAGCGCGTCGATGCGGCGGTCGATGCTGTTGAATTCGTCGAGCGTCAGGCTCGCGCGGCGCTCGCGCAGCAAACGCTCGATGTGCAGCGCCTGATTGCGGTGCGAGAGGCTGGCGCGATCAGCCGCAAGGCGGATCACGAAGCGCTCCATGTCGCGACGCAGACCGAGCAGCATGCGCTCGCGCGCCAGATCAATCGGCGCGATGTGCAGGCCATGGCGCGGGCGAATGATGATGAGCGTATCGTTGGAGAGACGATTGACGGCGTGATGCACCGGCGTGCGGCCGAAGCCCGTGATCTGCTGCAATTCCAGCATGGTCATGAACTGGCCGGGCTTGAGCTCGCAATGGACGAGGAGCTCTTCGATCCTCTGATAGGCCAACTCGAAAAAGTTGAGACGGTTGCGCCGAGAGGGCTTGCCCTCGCCGTCGTCCTCCGTCCTCACCAACTCGAGCGCGCGCATGCGCCGTGCCATTTCCATTTCCTCCCGTCGGCCTGCGCTCGTTGCAGGGCGGCGCCTTATTTGTGAAACTCCTAAAACATGTTGTGATATATTACAAGCAGAGGTAAGACTTTCGCCGGCGCGCGACATGTTGCGGTGCGGAATGAAAACACGAGGGCGCGAGGCGCCTGTAACGGGAGGAGAGTTGCCGTGAAGATCACCTCGATCGAGACGCTGCGCACCGAGGAATTTTCCAACGTCATCTGGGTGCGCGTCCACACCGATACGGGCATGATCGGCCTCGGCGAGACTTTCTATGGTGCAGGCGCAGTCGAGGCGCAGATCCACGACACCTTTGCCGGCCGCCTGCTCGGCCGCAATCCTCTGCACATCGAAGCCATCCATCGCGACATGCTGAACCTGCCGATGGCGCAGTCCTCCACCGGCGTCGAATACCGCGCAGCGTCCGCGATCGACATCGCGCTGTGGGACCTGTTCGGCAAGGTCTGCAATCAGCCGGTGCACCAGATGCTCGGCGGCCTCTGCCGCGACAAGCAGCGCATCTACAACACCTGCGCCGGCACGCAATATGTCCGCTCGACCAATATCAGCCCGGTGTCGAACTGGAATCTCGGCGCCAACAAAGGTCCCTATGAGGATCTCGGCGGCTTCATGAACCGCGCCGATGCGCTCGCCGAAAACCTTTTGGAGAGCGGCATCTCGGCGATGAAGATATGGCCGTTCGATCCGGCGGCGCAGGAGAACAAGGGCCTCTACATCACCGCCGCCCAGATGAAACAGGCGATCGAGCCGTTCGAAAAGATCCGGAAAGCCGTCGGCGACAGGATGGAGATCATGGTCGAACTCCATTCGCTGTGGAACCTGCCGACCGCAAAGCAGATCGCTCGCGCGCTCGAACCCTACAAGCCGACCTGGTATGAAGATCCGATCCGCATGAACTCGCCGCAGGCGCTTGCCGAATATGCGCGCTCGACCGATGTCTGGGTCTGCGCCAGCGAAACGCTGGGCTCGCGCTTCCCCTACAAGGACATGCTCGATCGCGACGCCATGCATGTGGTGATGGCGGATCTGTGCTGGACCGGCGGCCTCACCGAAGGCCGCAAGATCGCCGCGATGGCCGAGACCTATCACCGGCCGTTTGCGCCGCACGATTGCATCGGACCGATCGGCTTCATCGCCGCCATCCACATGTCGTTCAGCCAGCCGAACACGCTGATCCAGGAATCGGTGCGCGCCTTCTACAAGGGCTGGTACAATGAGCTCGTCACTACGATGCCAACGATCAAGGACGGCTATGTCTTCCCGATGGAAGGCCCCGGCCTTGGCGTCGACCTCCTGCCCGCGGTGTTCGACCGCAGCGATCTCACCGTGCGCCGCTCCAACGTCTGAGGATTTCTTGAGATGAGCACCGCCCTGTTCGACCTTTCCGGCCGCACCGCGCTCGTGACCGGCTCCTCCCGCGGCCTTGGCCGCGCTATTGCCGAAGGCATGGCCAAAGCCGGCGCCAAGATCATTATCAACGGCGTCGACCCCAAGCGCGTCGAGCAGGCCGTCGCCGAGTTTCGCGCCGCCGGGCATCAGGCCGAGGGTGCGGCGTTCAACGTCACCGATGAGCCCGCGATCATCGCGGCTTTCGAGCGTTTTGACCGCGAAGGGCTCGATGTCGATATTCTCGTCAACAATGCCGGCATCCAGCATCGCAAGCCGCTGGTCGAGTTCACCACCGACGAGTGGCGCAAGGTGATCGAGACCGATCTCACCAGCGCCTTCGTGATTGGCCGCGAGGCCGGCAAGCGCATGATCCCTCGCAAGCGTGGCAAGATCATCAATATCGGCTCGCTCGGCAGCGAGCTCGCGCGTCCCACCATCGCGCCCTACACCGCGGCCAAGGGCGGCATCAAGAACCTGACCCGCTCGATGGCAGTGGAATGGGCCCAGCACGGCATCCAGGCCAACGCGATCGGACCCGGCTACATGCTCACCGACATGAACGAGGCGCTGGTCAACAACACCGACTTCAACAACTGGCTGATGGGCCGCGTTCCCTCGAAGCGTTGGGGCAGGCCGGACGAGCTGGTCGGTGCGGCGATCTTCCTCGCGTCCGACGCCTCCACTTACGTCAACGGCCAGATCATCTATGTCGATGGCGGCATGATCGCCGCGATGTGATCGCG
Source organism: Bradyrhizobium sp. LTSP857 (assembly GCF_000938285.1). Classification (NCBI taxonomy): domain Bacteria; kingdom Pseudomonadati; phylum Pseudomonadota; class Alphaproteobacteria; order Hyphomicrobiales; family Nitrobacteraceae; genus Bradyrhizobium; species Bradyrhizobium sp. LTSP857. Next base: position 210,116 of record NZ_JYMS01000049.1, read on the forward strand.
AAACTCTGAGGGAACGAGCCCATGCGCGCCGTCGTCATTCACGCCCCGAAGGACCTCCGGATCGACAGCTATCCCGATCCGGCACCCGGCCCGGGTGAGGTCCGCGTCAAGATCGCCAATGGCGGCATCTGCGGCTCCGATCTGCATTACTACCATCACGGCGGCTTCGGTGTCGTGCGCATCCAGCAGCCGATGGCGCTGGGACATGAGATCGCCGGCGTCGTCGCGGCCGTCGGTGACGGCGTCACTGGCGTAAGGTCGGGGACGCGCGTCGCGGTCAATCCGAGCAAGCCGTGCGGCCAATGCCTGCATTGCCAGGAAGGCATGCGCAACCAGTGCCTCGACATGCGCTTCCTCGGCAGCGCGATGCGCTTTCCCCATGTGCAGGGTGGCTTTCGCGAATTCCTCACGGTCGATGCCACGCAGGCCGTGCCGATCGCCGATAAGCTCTCGCTGGCCGAGGCCGCAGTCGCTGAACCGCTCGCGGTGTGCCTGCATGCCGGCAAGCAGGCCGGCCCCCTCCTCGGCAAGCGCGTGCTGATCACCGGCTGCGGCCCGATCGGCGCGCTGATGATCCTGGTGTCGCGCTTGGGCGGCGCCGCCGAGATCGTGGTGACCGATGTCGCCGACGCGCCGCTCGCGGTCGCCAGAAAGCTCGGCGCCACCCACGCGATCAATGTCGCGACCGACGCTGCCGCGCTCGATCCCTGGCGCGCCGGCAAGGGCGTGTTCGACACCCTCTTTGAAGCCTCCGGCAACCAGGCCGCGCTCCGCACCGCCCTCGACGTGCTACGGCCCGGTGCGACACTCGTCCAGCTCGGCCTCGGCGGCGAGATGACGCTGCCGATCAACTCCATCGTCGCCAAGGAGTTGCAGCTCCGCGGCACCTTCCGCTTCGACCCCGAGTTCGAGCTCGCGGTGCGGCTGATGGGCGAAGGCCTGATCGACGTCAAGCCGCTGATCACGGCCACCATGCCGTTCGATAACGCGGTCGCCGCGTTCGAGCTTGCCAGCGACCGCGCGCAGTCGATGAAGGTGCAGTTGACGTTCTGAGGCTGAACTCTCAGGGCTGCGCAGCGCCGTCGAGAAGGCGGTCGCTGACCAGCCGGACCGCGCCTCGCTTCCAGGAGTAGTCGGCCCCCATGCGCAGGCCACTGTCGCCGCGTGACAGCACCGCGCCGGTCCTCGCATCACGCACCTGGAAACCGAGCGTGTATTCGGTGCGGCTGACCCGCCGCACGACACCGATCAGCGACTGGTCCGCGCCGAGGTTTTGCGCAATCACGGCCTCGCAGCCATCGCAGTCGCGCAAGGCGCGCGTCTTCGCCGCCTCTCCGCTCGCGGTGCCGACATCGATGATGCGGTAACGGCCGGATTGGCCCAGCGCCTCGCGTACGCTGCCGGTGACCTCCGCCAGATGCGATGCATCGGACGTGGCTGAAGCCCCCGCCGAGGCGGCGGTCGTATCCTCGAGCTCGAAATCGAACACGGCAAGTGCGACCGGCGGCGGCGCGAGCGCGGCCATGATCTCGCGGGACACGAAGATCTCGGCGCGCTCCCATGATTCATCATTGTCGCCGCGGAAAGTGTAAAGCTTGTCCATCACGATCATTTTGGCGCCGACGTCGATCACCGCGATCTTGGCCCATTGCACCAGTGTGCTCGTCTTCTGGATGCCGCCGATGACCTTGAACGCCGCACCGTCCTGGGTGGATGGCGCGAGCCGATAGCGCCCGTCGGCGCCGATATCCCGCCTGAGCGCGGCCATGAACGCCGACAGCCTCCGGTCGTGGGCGGCGGTCTGGTTGGCCGGCTCGGCCGACGTATCGGCGTAACTGAAGTCATCCATGGCTACGCCGATGGCGGTCTCGGCGCGGGCCGGCGCTTCAGCCGCCGGGAGGACGAGCAGGAGAAATGCGGAGAAGATCAACCGGGAGCGGCGCATACGGACCTCGTGTGATGGAGCGGCGCGGCAATCTGGACGGCCGCCTCAGGCCATGCAGCAGCGTCGGTCCCGACCAGAGCCGGGAAAATTTCACGACGTTGCACCGCGGTAAGCCTGGCGCTTTCCGTCGCCTGCGTTCTGCCGTCTAATGCGGAGGCGACAAACCCGTTCGCGCCAGGTGCCCGCCGATGTGGAACCGCCCGAGGTTCGATCTCAAGGTCCGTCTGACGTTGCGCGTGGCCGCGATAACGGCCGCCTGCTTCGCCGCGATCTCCGCCTATTTCCTGATCACGGCTGACCGCGCGGCGCATGCGCGCATCGACGGTATCGCCGCCATCGTGGCCAAAACGCTGGAGCTGCAACAGGGCAAAGTCCAGTGGGTGGCCAACCCGCGCTCCGACTTTCCGAACCTCGACCCCGTTGCGGCCTTCGTGATGACGCCCGGCCTGTGTCTGGCATTCCGTGGCACGAGCGGCGAGATGCTCCAGCGGTTCTGTAGCGGTGCGCCCAATCCGGCGAACCTGCCGCCACAGGCCTTCACGGCCTTCTATCGCAGCCTGTTCGACCCCGGCCGCGAGGCGGCACGGCCTGTGATTGTGCGCGGAGCGAAGCTCGGCGAGACCGTGGTCTCGGTCGATCCGGCCGTGCAGACAGCGGAGGCCTGGCACGAAGCGGGCCGCCTGATGATCGCGCTTGCGATTGCGCTGCCGTTGTTGTGCGCGCTGGTCTACGCTGCGCTGGCGCGCGCGCTACGTCCGACGCGCCTGATCCGCACCGGCCTCGAGCGGATCGCAGCCAACGACCTCACCGCCCGGCTGCCGCCGTTCGACCTCGCCGAGCTCTCCGCGGTTCGCGACGTCTTCAACCATCTCGCCGAAAGCCTTGATACCGCGCTTGCCGAACGCGCGGAGTTGACCCGAAAGCTGATCGCACTCCAGGACGAAGAGCGCCGCCATCTCGCGCGCGAGCTGCACGACGAGTTCGGCCAGTCGCTGGCCGCCATTCGCGCACTCGCCTCATCCGCCCGCCTGACCGCCGTACAGGATTGCCCGTCCCTGCTTTCTGAATGCGACGGCATCGCGCGGACCGCGACCGGCATGATGGAGACGCTGCGCGGCGCGCTGTTCCGGCTGCGTCCCCCGGACATCGAGGAGCTCGGACTCGTGGCGAGCCTTGAAGGCCTGGTTGCGGGCTGGAATGGGCGCAGCCGCGGCGAGACGCGTTTTTCGATCCGTTTCGACGGCGCCTTCGAGACCTTGCCGGCCACGATCAGCGCCAATCTCTACCGCATCGTGCAGGAGGCGCTCACCAACGCCGCCAAGCATGCCGGCGCCACGCGCGTCAGCCTGGAATTGTCGATGCGTGCCGACGAGATCGCACTTGCGATCGACGATGACGGCCGCTCGAGCGATCCTGCGGCAAAATCCGGAATGGGCTTGCTCGGCATGCGCGAGCGTGTCGCCGCTCTGCGCGGCCGCCTGAGCTTCGAGGCCGGACCGCACGGCGGCTCCGCGTTGCGTGTGGCAATTCCGCTTGCGGCCGCCGATCGGCAGGTTCTGGAGCGCGCGGCATGAGCGCAGCCGACATGACCATTCTGCTGGTCGACGACCATTCCGTCGTCCGCGAGGGTTATCGCTCGGTGCTCCAGAAGCAGCCGGGCCTGCGCGTCGTCGCTGAAGCCGCCGACGGCGCCGAGGCCTACCGCCTCTTCAAATCCGAGGGCCCCGACCTCGTCATCATGGATCTCAGCATGCCCGGCATCGGCGGCATCGAGGCTGTCAGGCGGATTAGGCAATGGGACAAGGGCGCAAAGATCCTCGTCTTCACCATGCACGAGAATGCCGGCTTCGCCGTGCAGGCGATCCGCGCCGGCGCGAGGGGTTACGTCACCAAGACCAGCCCGCCGGAAACGCTGGTGCGCGCCGTGATGGACGTCCTCGCGGGCAAGATCGCGATCAGTCCCGACATCGACCATGAGCTCGCGCTGAGCCGGCTTGCCGGCGAAAGCTCCGCCGCCGACGTCCTCACCGCGCGCGAGTTCGAGGTGCTGCGCCTGCTGCTCGCTGAACGGACGACCGACGAGATCGCGGAGACGCTGCACGTCAGCCCGAAGACGGTGGCGAATCTGCACTCCCTGATCAAGGACAAGCTCGGGGTCGGCTCGGACATCGAGCTGGTTCGGCTTGCACTGCGCCAAGGGATTTTGACGCAGCTCGATCTGGGTGAGGCTTGACGCCTCACGTCAGATGGCGCGTCAGATACCCGTCCATCGCGTAGAGCGCGCAGAGAGCCAAGCTCGACCACACCGCGGCGCTGAAATACAGGAACATCCAGGTCAGTTCCCCCTTCCAGTGCGCGACGTCATGGGTCACCACCCAGCGCGTTGAGACGTCATGCAGGCCCTCGAGGAAGCCAAGCAACTTGTTGCCTTCGGCATGCCCTGCCCGCCAGCGGCTGAGATACATCGGCACATCGACGGTGACGAGGAAGGCGAGGAAGCAGGCAATGCCGACAATGCCGGCGACGAGCGCCCAGCGCACCGGGCCATGGAATTCCGGCATCAGGCGGCACAGCGCGATCCCAACGAGGAAGAAGGTCACCGCCCACAGCGAATTCTCGATCGCGTTGTAAAGATAGTTGGTGGTCACGACCGCGTACCAGGAGAAGCACTCCGCGATGATGATCACGGGCACGATGACCCAAGCAACGTTCACCGTGGTCTCCGCACCGGCCATACTGCCGAGCTGATGCAGGATGACGGCCCATTGCGCGGCGAAGCAGAGTTCGGCCACGGTCGCGACCGTACGGCCGACGAAGACACTGGAGAGCCAGGTATCGAACAGGCAGATGCGCTGTACGTCGGCTCGCGGCAGGAACGAACGGAATGCGCAGCCGAACACATAGCCGGCGCAGAGCAGCAGCATCACGCCGATACCGGCGGGTCCACTGATGCTGCCACCGGCCGGCTGATAGAACTCCCGGTACAGCATGAACCAGACCAGGATGTTGACGTTGCTCACAAGCGTCAGCGATCCCCACCACCAGGCCAGGGGATTTGACCGCGCCTGCAACATCAACCTCATCGACTGCTCCGTTGTAACTGGATCGACATCCAACGGTAGCAATACTGTCACAATAAGGCAGCTGGTCGCGACAAAAATCTGCGTGACGGCACTGTCATAATTGCGAAGACGGTCGGGAGCCCGCGCGCAGTTCCAGGGTCATTCCGGGTTGCCGCCTCTTGGCGCCCCGGAATGAGACGCTCACCCTACCCCTTCATGTCGGCCACATAGGCCGCCAGCTTGTCCAGCGTCTGGTAGCCGTATTCAACGGCGCCGAAGCCGATCATGTGATCACGCTGCGCCGCGGTCGAAGCCAACTGCCGCATCATCAGCACGGTCTTGCCGTTGCTCTGCTCGCCAAAGGTCAGGATGAAGCGGAACATGCTGGGATCATCGTCCTGGTCGCCGCCATGGTCCATCTCCATCAGCTTCGGCCGCTCGATGCGGCGGAAGCGCATCCGATTCGGATAGACGGTGCCGTCGGGCCCGACCATGTTGAAGCGCCAGACGCCGCCGACGCGCACATCGATCTCGAACGTCTCGATCTTGAAGCCCTTCGGTCCGAACCATTGCGGCAGATGCTTTGGATCGGACCACGCCTCGAACACCAGCTCACGCGGCGCGTCGATCACGCGCGACATCACGAGCTCGCGGTCGAGCGACCATTGTGACAATGCGGGATTGGCAGAACTCGTCATCACTCAGAACCTTTCCGTTTGGTTGTCTTGCTTGTTGTCTTGTCGGCTTTCCTGGACGGCCGCTTGGCGGCCTCCCTCTCTGTCTTGAGCTTCATCACATAGGCCTCGAACCGGTCGAGCCGCGCCTCCCAGATCGCACGCTGCTGCTGGAACCAGTCTTCTGCACCGACCAGCGCGTCCGGACTGAGGCGGCAGGTGCGCACGCGGCCCGACTTTTCCGACTGCACGAGTCCGCTCAGCTCCAGCACGTGGATGTGCTTCATGAAACTCGGCAGCGCCATGTCGAAGGGATCGGCGAGCTCGCCGACCGAGGCTTCGCCGGCGCACAGCCGCATCACGATCGCCCGCCTTGTGGGGTCGCCGAGCGCTGCGAAAATCTGGTCGAGCTGGGATAATTGGTTAGCCATGTAGCTAACTATAGACGCATCGCGATCACGCGTCAACAATTGTTAGCTCTACGGCTAAGTAATTTCACTGACGTGGAACTCACCACGCGCAATCGTGAATTGGGGCGCCGGGCTGGGCCCGCTAGAAAAGGCTTGGGGGCGCATCGCATCATTCGTCAGAGCACGTGCCGCCTGTTGTCACCTCATCATCAATCACCCGGCGATTCCTCGCCCGGGCTGCGCTCATTCCCTTCGCGGCCGCGCTTGCGTGGCCGCGTCGCGCATCGGCCGATTCCGACATGATCGCGCAGATGCGCGACATCGTTGCCTCCGAACTCGCGCCGACCGCGACGCCGGATCATCCGGGCGGCCTGGCCGCGGCGCTCTATGCCGGCCGCCACGTCGAGTTCTTCAGCTACGGCTTTGCCGACGACGCCAAGCGAAGACCGGCGACGCCGGACACGCTGTTCAATCTCGCCTCTCTGCGAAAACCTTTCGAAGCGACGCTGGTAGCGCTCGGCGAGCTCCGCGGCGAGTTGCGGTTGGACGATCCCCTGCCGAAATATCTGCCGGAGCTCGACGGCGATTATATCCGTCGCATCACGATCGGCGAGCTGACCACGCACACCTCGGGGCTATTGCTGCCGACCGACCACCCGCCCTGGCCCAACGAATCCTTCACGCGCGCACAATTCATCGACATGCTCAACGCCTGGACACCGCCCGCAGGCGTTGCGCCCGGCAAGCAGCGCATCTACAGCCATGCCGGGTACGTGCTGCTTCAGCTTGTGCTCGAGCGCTGTTATCGCACGCCGATCCACGAGCTGATCGAGAGCCGCATCCTCAAGCCGCTCGGCATGCACGCAACGTTCGTTCCCGAGCGCGGACCGGACAATCGCGCGATCATGGACGAGGCGTGGATGCGACGCGTGGTGCAAGGCTATTCCGACCAGGGCACGGCGGTCGGGCCGCCGGGCGACCAGCAGAGCTATTTCGACTTCCCCGGCACAGGGCAGATGTTCTCGTCCGTGCGCGATCTTTCGACATTCATGGCGGCCAGCGTCGATGTCCGGTCGATCGATCCGCATCTGCACGAAGCGTTGCGGATGACGCAGCACGAAAGCTTTCGCGTCGACGAGAAATTCGGACAAGCGATGGCCTGGGAGACTGTACACCTTCCCGGTGTCACCGTCGTCGACAAGCCGGGCGGCCTCAACAACGCCTCGGGCTATATCGGCCTCGTGCCGGCACAACGGATCGGTATCGTGCTGCTGGCCAATCGCGGCGAATATCCGCACGAGATCGCCCGCTACAAGATCCTCCCGGCGCTGGCGCATCTGTTGGCGTCGCACGCAGGCTGAGCCTCAAAACAGAAAGCCCCGGCCGAACCGAGGCTTTCCACGCCAGATCGAACGAGATGATGATCAGTATCTGGCGACGACCGGTCCATCAAACTTGTAGTTCACGCCGACGCGCACAATGTTCGACTTGATGTCGACCGAGTGGGTGTAGACGTTGCCCGGAAAGGCCCCCGCGCCGACAAAGGCGGCCAGGTTAGTGCTGGTCGCGCTGGCGCGGCCGAGATCGACATAGAGATATTCGGCCTTGAGCGACCAGCCGTTGCCAACGGCGTATTCGGTGCCGGCGCCGACGGTCCAGCCGACACGCGTGTCGCGGATCGCAGCGGATTCCGTCGCGGCCGCGAACGTGTCGGTGAAGTTGAGATTGCCCTTCACTTCGGCGATCGCAGCACCGCCCGTGGCATAAAGCAGCCAGCTCGGCGTGGCGAGGAAGCCGATGCGGCCGCGGATGGTGGCGAGCCAGTCGGCCGAAACCTGTGACGACACGGTGAAACCGGTCGGCGCGCAGCAGGGATAGAGCGCCGAGCCGGTCGCACTGCCCTTGAAGCCGAAATAGTTGATGTCGCCTTCGAGGCCGAACACGGCGTGATTGACCTGCCAGTTGTAGCCGGCGGTGAAGCCGCCGGTCACGCTGGAACTGTTGACGCTCTGGGCGCCGACCGCGGCGATGGCAGGAACGCTGCTGGCTGCGAAATAGCCGGTTGGAGTGAACACGGTCGATGTGGTCGGATCAGCGCTGCCCCATTGTCCGCCGACATTGCCGCCGACATAGAACCCGGTCCAGTTGTAGCCGGGCGCCGTCACCGGCGCCTTGGTGTACTGCGGCGCGAGGTCCGCCGCGAAGGCGGACGCGGTGCCCAAGACAACCGACGCGACCGCCAGCAAAAACTTCTTCATTGCAATCTCCTTGCCCCACGCGATCGAAGCTCGCGTTCTCGAATGCGCCGGCCAAGTGGATCCGGCACGGGCGAGGCATAGGCGGCACACCACTCAACGTCTTGGGCTGCGGCGAAGTTCGCAGGGACTGTAACGTAATGTGCGGTCCGAGGGCCCGCGAAGTGTGACGAGTGTGACCCAAGTGCCACGCGTCTCCCCGCTGCGGCGGCACGCAACGCGGGCTCGCGTCGCATGAGGACAAGCGCACGAGAGCTTGGATTCGAATCTGCTCTTGCTAGGAGGGCGCGCTTCAGACCGAGCGCGTCAGCCCGCCGTCGACGCGGATGTTCTGGCCGGTGATGTAGGCAGCGCCATCGGAGGCGAGGAACGAGACCGTCGCCGCGACTTCCTCGACCTTGCCATAGCGCTTCATCGGCACGCTGTCGCGACGCGCGTCCGTCTGCGGCAGGCTGTCGATCCAGCCCGGCAGCACATTGTTCATGCGGACGTTGTCCGCGGCATAGGTGTCGGTGAATATCTTCGTAAACGCCGCCAGGCCTGCGCGGAACACCGCCGAGGTCGGAAACATCGCGCTCGGCTCGAACGCCCAGGCGGTCGAGATGTTGATGATGGCACCGTATCTCTGCGCCTGCATCACCGGCGTCACCAGCCGGGTCGGACGGATCACGTTGAGCAGATATGTATCGAGGCCGGTGTGCCATTGCTCGTCGGTGATCTCCGTGATTCCCGCGCGGGGCCCGTGGCCGGCGCTGTTGACGAGCACGTCGATGCGCCCCCATTTGGCCATCGCACCATCGACGAGGCGCTTCAGATCGTCGTTCGACTTGTTCGAGCCGGTGATGCCGAGCCCACCGAGCTCGGCCGCCAGCGCTTCACCCTTGCCGGAGGACGACAGGATCGCCACGCGAAAGCCATCGGCCGCGAGCCGCCGCGCGGCCCCTGCCCCCATGCCACTGCCGCCTGCGGTGACGAGTGCGACCTTCTCTGCTGCCATGACCGATCATCCCTTGTGATACCGTTGAGGCGAGCCGGCGGCCCGACCTATCATCAGGGCTTTCTACAGCCAGACTTGCCGGCAGGTCCACCGTCGAGGGCATCCATCATGGCGACTTCTGAGATGAGCGATTTGCATATTCGCAACCTGCGCCCCGAGGAAATTTCCCTCGCCCTCGACTGGGCCGCGGCCGAGGGCTGGAATCCCGGCCTTGCAGACGGCGCCTGCTTCGCGATCCCGGACGCACAGGGCTTTTTCGTTGGCGAGATCGACGGCGAGCCGGTCGCGACGGTGTCCTGCATCAATTACGATGAGCGCTTCGCCTTCCTCGGCTTCTACATCGTACGCGCAGGCTTTCGCGGCGCCGGCCATGGCCTGCGCATCTGGAACGCGGCGATCGCGCATGCCGGTTCCCGCGTGATCGGGCTCGACGGCGTCGTGGCGCAGCAGGACAATTACAAAAAATCCGGCTTCCAGCTTGCTTACGCCAATATCCGCTATGGTGGCGTCGTCGTCGCGCCGCCTCGGCCGCCAGCCGATATCGTCGCGCTCGACAAGATTCCATTCACGGTGGTGGAAGCCGACGACGCCACCGTTTTCCCGGCGGCACGCAGCGCCTTCCTGCGGGCCTGGATCAACACGCCCGGCCATCTTGGCCGCGCGCTGCTGCGCGATGGCAAGCTCGCCGCATGGGGCGTGATCCGGCCGTGCCGAACGGGACACAAGATCGGGCCACTGGTCGCCGACGACCGCGCTGCGGCGGAGGCGATCGTGCAGGCCTTGCTGGCCAGCGCCAGCTGTTGCGAGATTATCCTCGACATCCCCGCGGTGAACCGCGAAGGTATCGCGCTTGCGGAATTCTTGGGCCTGAAGCCGACATTCGAAACGGCGCGGATGTATACTGGACCGATCCCGTCACTGCGGCTCGACCGCGTCTTCGGCGTGACCAGTTTTGAGCTGGGCTAGCGCCGCCTTGGATCATAGTAATCTGTTTCACACCACCGCTGCTGCGCAGCGTGTACTGGTGTTGGATCCGCTGATTTTTCAAAGCGGTCCGAACACCGTTTTCTCGACCATCATTTTTTCGGCAGTCGATATTTTCATTCACGAGAGGATTTCATGACCGAAGCCAGAAGCAACGCCCGCCCTCCTTCGCCCACGGCCAGCGACCTGCCACGCCCTGCACTCGCAGCTGCGCTGGTCCTTGCCGTAGTCGCGGCCCTTGGACTGCACACGCTGTTCGTCTCGGGTCCCGCGATGCGCGAGGCCGCCGGGGCAGAGTTGGTGCGCCTTATTGCGGATGAGGATCGGGATGTCTGCGGACAGTTCGGGATGCGACCGGGCACGGCCCAGTTCACGGCCTGTAGCGGCGAGCTCGCGATCGTCAGGCAGAAGCAGTCCGACCGCGATCACGCGGCCGCGGCAGGTATTCTGTAAACGAAGCGCGCGTCGCTCAGTAGCAGCGCATGATGTTGACGGTGTGCTCGCCGCCGCCGCGGCCGGGCACCGTCACGGACTCCGTCGGACAGCTCGGCACATAGGGCCGGTCGGACGGCACGACGTTCGGCGGGAAGCGATGCGCCCAGTCCCAGGGAACGTCATAGGTGTAGGTGTAGGTGTAGCGCACGTCGTTGGAGATCGGCTGCCCGGCATCGGCGAAAGGTTCGCTGTACGTCGCGCCATCGTTATAGAACCCGCCACCACCCGGCCAGTAGACCCAGGGATTGTTCCGGCCGCGGAACCGCGCGCCAGGCGCGATCGACGGACGTGCTGCGGCCGGCGGCGCGGCAGCGGCCACCACGCCATGCGGCGCGGCACCGCCCGGTCGTGCAAAACTGTCGCTGGAAGCAAGGAGCAGCGCGGCTGCGCTGAGCGAGGCGAGCAACGCCCCATAGGATCTGGACATCATGATACGCACCAACTCGTTTGGCTTCGCGATACTGCTCCCCACTGCACGCTAGGCCGGCCCGTCGCCCACCCGCAAACGTATAATTAATTGTTGGTTAAGGCACGGGATTAACAGGGGCAGCGACGCCTTCCCTGCCCCAAAATCGGTCAGCGCGGCAAATATCCTGACGGTGACGTCATGCGTGCCTCCTCTTACGCCCGGTACTGATCGTCGGTCACATGCTCGAGCCAATCAACCGCCTTGCCGTCGAGCGCCTCCTGCACGGCGATGTGCCGTGGGCCGAAGCTAGGCCTCTCTCGGCCCAGAGATTAGATGCGAAAACCTGAATAGATTTATCGTGCACGCTAATGAATGGGCCGATTTGCAGTCGCCTCGCGAAGAGCTGATCGCAAGTTGATCGCGAGTTGATCGTGCAATGGGGAACGTCGCCACATTGCGGTCGTTGGCTCCGACAACAAGAAAAGGAGCATCTCGATGCAACGTCAAATGAAACTCTCGTTCCTGATCGCCGCAACGCTCGTCGCGGGTACGGCCGCCGCATCGGCGCAAACCTACGATCGGTTCGGCAATCCTGTCGGGTGGCAACGGACCGCGCCGGCATATCAACCGGTTCAGCCCCGGGCGATGTACTATCCCGGCACGGCGGGACCGTATGGCGCGCTCAACGGCACCAATCATCCGACGCCGAGCTCGACGCAGGGTGACGTCGGCCCTGACGGCAACAACAACGGCACACTAACCGGCAGCTACCGGAACTGGTAAGCCCGGCTCGATCGGAGGTCCATCGTCCTCGCGGACGGTGGGCCTTCGCGCGTCAGCGACCCTGCTGCTTGCGCAGCCAATCCAGCATGTCCTGAGCGTTTCCCGTGCCCTGCGACACGATCGCGGTGTTTCCGCCACTGCGGCGATAGACCGTGGTGCGGCCCGGCTCCTTGTCGACCTTAACCTCGGCCTGCGCCGGATCGCCGCTCTGCTTGATGATTGCTGTTCCGTTTTCGTCCTGGATCACGGTGGTATGGCCGTCGCCGGTCTCGCCGGCCCCGGCCGGTGCCACCGCAATTGCGGTCATGAGGCTCATTCCGGAAGCGAGCAGGAGGAATTTCATGTCATACCTCTTCGTCTCGATCAGCGTGCGAACTGGAATATGGCCAGCCAGTTGAAACGTCCAAACTGCCTGACGGACCCCGTATTCATGTCACCGACCTGGAGCAGTAACGCATTGGTCGAGTTGCCGACCTGGGTGATATCGGCGATGTTGCTCACGCCCGACTGGCCAATCAGCGCATTGGTGGTGTTGCCGACCTGGATGATGTCGACATAGTTACGTGTCCCGTTCTGGACAATCGTCGCATCCACGGTGCCAGTTCCGATCTCGATCACCCGGGCGATATTGATACGACTGTTCTCCACGATCGTGACCGGCTGCGGGTTATTACCGAACTCCACGACCGTTTCGATGCTCACGTTCCTGTTGGTCCCGAAAGGCTGCGCGAACCCGCCCATGGATGGCGATGGCCTGGATCCTGCCGATGCCTCGGACGCAACGCTGATCGCTGCGGACAGCGCCGCCAATGCCAAGAGCTCTCTACCGTATCTCATGGCCTCCCCCATCAACACTTCACATTTCCGACGACGGCCTGGCCGCGCGCGTCTTACGGACTGGTCTGGATCACCGTCGATGAGTTGACCGCGCCGAATTGCGCGATCGCCCCCGTATTCATGGTGCCGAGCTGAGACACCATGCTCGTCGCCGACTGGCCAGTTTGGCCGACGAAGGCAAAATTGTTCACACCGACCTGCCCGACCGACGCCGAATTCGTTCCGCCGAATTGCAGGATGCCGGTGGCGTTGTTGGTGCCGTTCTGGACGACGGTCGCACTGGTGCTGCCGCCGATCATGAACACGCCTGCCGCGTTGAGCTGGCTGTTCTGGTTCAGCACGACGGGCGGCCCGCCGATGGACACGATGGTCTTCATGTCCATGCCCTGCGCGCCGGCCGGTCCGGCAGCGCAAACGAGCGCGAGAAGCGCGACACAAGCGACGCCTGGAATACATTTCATGACATGCCTCACCGCGATTACGGAGCTTGCTGGAGAATCGTCGAGCCGTTCAGGATTCCGAGCTGGGCTACGCCGGCCGCGTTGTTCGCGCCGATCTGTCCGATCAGGCTCGAATTCGAGCCGCCGGCCTGCCCCGCCAGCGCCGTGTTAGTCGCGGTCGCGGTGGTGCCGCCCTGCCCGATCACCGAGGTGTTGACGGTGATGAGCGAGCCCATCTGGAGCGTCGTCGCGGTGTTGGTTGCACCGAACTGCATGGTCGTGGCGCTGTTGCTGGTGCCGCCGCTCTGGGAGATGAAGGAGTTGTTGGTTACGCCGAATTGCAACACGCTGGCCGAGTTGCCGGCCTGGGCATCGAGAGCGGTCAGCAGGCTGAATGCGACGGTTGTCGCGACGAGAAATTTGGTTCGCATGTCATTTCCTCCGCGGAAGCCGGCGAACGACCCCTCATTTGGTCGACGGGCCCCGATTGCGGTTCTTTCGAGAATGGCCCGGACGCGCCGAGTCGTGACGCGTCCGGCCACACGGGGCTGGTTCAGTGCGCCGTCTGCGAGACGCCGCTGGTGTTGACGCCGAACACGCTGATCTGAGCGATGCCGGCGGCGTTGTTCTGGAGCGCCGGCGGCCCGAACGAATTCTGGGTGACGGAGCTGCCGTTGTTGCCGAAGGCCACCTGGCCGGTGCTGGACGAGTTCTGGATGCCGGCCTGGTTCACGGTGCTGGCGTTGTTGAGCGAGGCCGAGCTTACGCCTTGCAGAGTGGTCTGACCGTTCAGGAGGCCGACCTGCGTGGTCGACGAGCTGTCATTGGTGAGCCCGTTCTGCGTGGTGCTCGAGGAGTTGATGACGCCGAGCTGCACCGTGGTCGAGGTGTTGGCGGCCTGCGCCGCGGAAGACAGAGCGAGCACGGCAACGGAAGCAAAAAACAATTTGCGCATGGAGTATCCCTTTCTGGCCTAGTTGTCTGGCTGGTTTCAGATGCCGGTCTTGGAGGAGGTCGACATCGTGGGATCACTCTGAACCGATCGTTCTCCGTGCGACAGACTGCAGTTCATGCTAATCGGTACGGACTAGACGTTGTGCGGCATCTCGCCGCTCGCAGCCTAGGCTTGCGACTGTCCCGCAGCACTCCGCGCCGTCTCCTGCGCCATACTGTCGATCAATCTCGCCACTTCGATCGGCGAGCGTAGCTCGAGCTTTCGCATCATCCTGGCGCGATGCACCTTGACCGTCACTTCGCTGAGCTGGAGCTTTGCTGCGATCTGCTTGGCGACCAGCCCTTCGGCCATCAGCAGCATGATCTCTCGCTCCCGTACCGTCAGCGTCTCGACGCGCTGACGTGCCCCGCGCACTGTGTCCTCGCGCTCCATCCGCCTGCGATCGCGGTCGATGCCGTGTCTGATCGCATCGAGTATCTCCTGTTCGCGGAAAGGCTTTGGCAGAAACTCGACCGCGCCGCGCTTCATGGCTTCGACGGAGACACGGACGTCTGAATGACCGCTGATGAAAACGATCGGTATGGGTACGCCCGATTCAGCGAGCCTGCGTTGAAGCTCCAGCCCGGTCGGCGACGTGCCGGGAAAGCGGACGTCGAGCACGAGGCATGACGGCCCATCGGAAAGACTCTCGGTAAGGAACTCGTCCGTCGAGGCAAACAACCTCACCTGATGCCCAGTCTCCTCGCAGAGGCTGCCAATCGCATTTCGTATCTGCACTTCGTCATCAACAACATAAACTGTGGCTTGATTTGAACTCATTGCAATACGCTCCCGGACTTGGCGCTCGATGATCCAGCAACGAGCCATCCATTGTTCTTGCAAGCGATAACAAGGTGCTTGAATGCATCGGCGAGAAGCGGATGAGTCGCGTCGGTCGACCGATGCGTGGTCTTACGGCCTCCGCGCGCTGAAGACGAGTGAAGGCGTTCACATATCGGACTTCGTGATCTCGGGGAGTTGACGTCGCCATCTGCGGCGTCACGGCGAAGCGCCGTGTCGGGAATGCGGCAATCAGGCGTCGCGGCCGAGATATCGCCAGCTGCGTCATGGCGTCGCTACTCATGTGCCGACTTGAACGCCGGTCGGGCAAAACCAGACTGGACGTTCAGCCAGCTTGTCGAGTTCGATACCGCGCGCATCTTTTCGATACGCCCCGTATGCGTTCCGCGCAAATCACGAAAAGTCGCACCCCACAGACCTTACTTCTGGATCATGGAGCGCACCCGTCCGTCGCCCTATCAACGGCGACATATCGTCGAGATAGCAGGCATTACCCTGGACGAAATACAACCATAGCGCGTTATTCGGCATTTCCGCCAACATAGTCATTTCAAGAAGGCGGCTTTTGATATGCGATTTGTGCCAGTCATTGTGCTGTTTGGAACTGCATGCGGCCTCGCCACAGTCTACGGCGCGGCACCGGACGTCATCGCGGGAGCAGCCGGGAGCGCCGCAGACGGCGCGAGCCGTGCCTATGAGTCGACGAGGCAGTTCCTCAAGCCCGCCGGCGGCGAAACCCCGACCTTCGGGTCGGATGCGCCATTGTTCCGCTACGCTGCAATTCAGCGCGGCAGCATCGAGCAGACTGTCACCGTCACGGGCGCCCTGCAACCCGTCAAGACGATCGAGGTCGGCTCGCAACTGTCCGGGCAGCTCGCCCGCGTCTATGTCGACTTCAACGACACCGTCAGCAAGGACCAGCCGCTTGCCTTGATCGATCCCCGCAGCTTCGCCGCCAAGGTCGACGAAGCCAAGGCGGCGCTGGCGGTCGCCGACTCCTTCGTGGACATCGAGCGAGCCAAGCTCGATCGCGCCAGGATCGATCTGCAAAACGCCAAGGGCAGTAGGGACGTGCTCGCCGCCAAGCTCGACAGCGCCCAGGCGGTCAAGGCCTCGGCGCAGAAGACCTTGCAACGCAAGCTGGCGCTCCAGTCGCAAAATGTCGTGGCAACCTCAACGGTCGACGACGCGCAGATGGAGTTCACCGCACGCGTGGCCCAGGAGCGCGAGGCCGAGGTCCTCATGTCTCTGAATATCTACGCCGTCGACGGCGCGCAGGCCGACGTCCGCCGGATCGAGGCCGAGCTGGACCAGGCCCGAATGGCGGTGCCGGAGAAGGCCGCCGTCCTTGCGGCGGCCCAGGCCGATCTCGACCGCACGGTGATCCGCTCGCCGATCGACGGCGTCGTGGTCGGCAGGTTCGTCAATGAAGGCCAGACGCTGGCGGTTGGCCTGGAGTCGCGCACCACCTTCGTGGTCGCCCACCGCCTGGAGGACATGGAAATCCACGCACAGGTCGACGAAGCGGATATCGGGCGCATCGCTGCCGGCCAGCGGGCTCACTTTACGGTGGATGCCTATCCTGACCGCCGCTTCGAGGCGGCGGTGCGGCAGGTGCGCAAGGCGCCGCAGAACCAGCAGCACGTAGTCACCTACACCGTCGTGCTGTCGACCACCAACCTCGACGGCGCGCTGCTCCCCGGAATGACCGCGCTCGTGAAGATCGTGATCGAGCAGCAGGACAACGTGCTGAAAGTGCCGCTGGCCGCCCTGCGCTTCCAGCCCTCGGGCGCGCGGGCAGACACGGCCCCCGGTCGCAGCGGCGTCTGGGTACGTACCGTCAGTGGCGCGCTCCAGCGTATCGCCGTGACCGTCGGCGCGGCGGGCACCGAACAGGTCGCGCTCAAGAGCGGAGAGCTCGTCGAAGGCAGCCAGGTCGCCGTCGGACAGGCGATCCGGCCGGCCGGCATGGAATTTCTCGGCATCAGGTTCGGATCATGACAGCCACCCTGCCCCTCATCAGCCTCCGATCGGTCGGCAGGACCTACCGCACGGACGGGATCGCGGTCACGGCGGTGCGCAATGTCAGCTTCGACATCGATCAGGGCGAGATCCTGGCCGTCATGGGACCGTCCGGTTCCGGCAAGTCCACGCTGATGAACATGATCGGGTTGCTCGACCTCCCGAGCGAGGGCGCGATCTATCTCGAGGGCGCCAATGTCGCCGACCTCTCCGAAGACCGCAGGTCGACCTTGCGCGCCCGCAGCATCGGTTTCGTGTTCCAATCCTACAATCTGCTCGCGCGCCACAATGCGATCGAGAACGTTGCCCTGCCGCTGGTCTATGGCGGCGTCGGCCACAAGGAGCGCCTCGCGCGCGCCGAGCGGAGCCTGGAAGCCGTCGGCATGCTGCACCGGGCACATCACTTTCCGCGACAGCTGTCGGGCGGCGAGCAGCAGCGCGTCGCGATCGCGCGCGCGCTGATCGCCTCCCCGCTGATCGTGCTCGCGGACGAGCCGACCGGCGCACTCGACAGCCGCACCGGCGCCGAGATCCTGGCGCTGTTCGCGGCACTCAACCAGACCGGCCAGACCATCGTGATGATCACGCACGATCCCGGCATCGCGACCCAGTGCCGGCGCACCATCCGCCTGCATGACGGCGAGCTCGTCGGCGACGAAACGCAGATCCCGTTGCTGCCGAAACGGAGCGTTGCGTCATGACGATGCTCCAGGGCTTTCAGATCGCTCTACACGCCTTGCGCCTCAACCCGCTGCGCAGCTTCCTCACCATGCTCGGCATCGTGATCGGCGTTGCATCGATCGTGACGGTTTTCGCGATCGGCGCCGGCGCGCAGTTGCGGCTCCAGGAGCAGATCCGCTCGATCGGCGCCAATGTGCTGATGATCACGCCGGGCGCAGTCTACCAGGGCGGCGTACGCCTCAAGGACGGCAGCAAGCTGACGATGACCGAAAGCGACGTCCAGGCCATCCTCGAGCAGATTCCGGAAATCCAGGCCGCGGCCGGCTCCATCGCCGGAACGGCGCAGGTGATCCATGAGAGCAAGAACTGGAACACGACGATCAATGGCACCACGACCGGGCATTTCATGGTGCGCGACTGGCAGCTCGCGTCGGGACGCTACTTTTCCAGCGCCGAAGAAGCCGCCGCCGGAAAAGTCGTGATCCTCGGAAGCACGGTCGCCAGCGAACTGTTCGCGCCAGGCGATGATCCCATTGGCGCGCAGATCAGGATCATGAAGGTCCCGCTCGAAGTGGTCGGCGTGCTCGATCGCAAGGGTCCCGCACAGGATGATGTCGCCTTTGTCCCCCTCACCACGGCCAAGCTCCGCTTCCTCGGCAGTGCCAGCAACATCAACCGTGACTCAGTCGCCTATATCATCGCCAAGGTGGCCGCCGACGGTAAGATGGCGGGCGCGCGATCGGAAATCGAAAGCCTGCTGCGGCAGCGCCACCGGGTCCTTGCCGGCCAGGAAGACGACTTCAAGGTCCAGGATCCGGCCGCCGCCATGGAGGCGCAGCAGGGTGCGATCCGCACCGTGGCGCTTCTGCTCGTCGCCATCGCCTCGGTCTCGCTGCTCGTCGGCGGCATCAGCATCATGAACGTCATGATGGTGTCGGTGACCGAGCGTACCCGGGAAATCGGCATCCGCCGGGCGCTCGGCGGACGGATGCGGGACATTCGTCTCCAGTTTCTCTGCGAAGCGCTCGTGCTCTGCCTGCTCGGCGGCGCCATCGGCGTCCTCGGCGGCGTCACGCTGTCGATGACGGTCGCGCGCATGGCCGGGTGGATCACGTCGATCGATGGCGAAGCAATTGCACTGGCCCTCGCCTTTTCAATCGCGACCGGCCTCATCTTTGGTTTTTATCCTGCACACAAGGCGTCCAAGCTCAGTCCAATCGAGGCGCTCAAGACGGAGTGAGAACATGCTGGGGTGGCCACAACATCAAACCAAAGGCCAGGGAGGAACAAGTCATGAGCCCGGATCCGAAAGATTTGATCACACCGACGCCGCGTGAGCGCGAGCTGATGATGCTCATCGCGCGCGGATTGCAGAACAAGAACATCGCCTTCGAGCTCAAGATCTCGGAGAACACGGTGCGGGCGCATATCGGCAACATCATGCGCAAATACCGTCTCCATAACCGAACCCAGATCGCGATCATCTTCGCGCTCCAGGCTGCGCCGCCATCGCTACGCCGCGACCTTGCCAATGCCAAAAGCTATCCCGCGACGGCGAAGCCCGCTCAGGCGCTTGCACAAAATCCACGGGTGCAGACCGCGCCCGAATGACGGCCAACCCGCCGCCTTGCACCCGGGGGCGAAGGCCCGACTGCCGAATAGTTTTTGACAATTAGAATTCAAAAATTTTGTTTCGACGACTCACTTCAACCAAGAAGCCGCGCGGACCGCCTCTGCGGATGGGATCTGGATCGTTTCGCCGCCGGCGCAAGGAAAACCGTGGCAACAAGGTCACCCTCACTGCGCCTCTTGCATAGCCGGCCGCTCTTGTAACAAAACTTTCATGCAGCAAAACTAAACGAAGGCGGCGGCCGCGGTCGGCCGCCAAGCCGCCTCATCGCAGGCAGGGAGAGATTTGATGCGCCGCTCACTGGTGTTGCTGTCCGCAGGACTGACGGTCTTGTCCACTGGACTTTGCAACGGACTTGCCTCCGCCCAGAACAACACCCCCCGCAACCTGATCCTGTTCATCCCGGACGGGCTGCGCGCGCTGAAGGTCACGCCCGAAACGGCGCCGGCAATGGCCGAGGTCCGCGACAAGGGCGTCAACTTCAAGAACTCGCACTCGCTGTTTCCGACCTTCACCATGGCCAATGGCTCGGCGATGTCGACCGGCCATTATCTCGGCGACACCGGCGTGTTCTCCAACACGATCTGGACCAACTACACCTCCGGCCCCGCCGGCGACACCGTGGTCCCCTTCATCGAGAACGACGCCGTGCTCGGTGACATCGACGAGCATTTCAAGGGCGACTACCTCAACGAGGAGACCGTCCTGAAGCTGGCCCGCGACAAGGGCCTGAGCACGGCCGCGATCGGCAAGGTCGGCCCCACCTACCAGTGGGACCACACCGATCATCCGGAGAAGCCGGGCCAGCACTCGATCGTGATCGACGACTCGACCGGCGGCAAAGCTGGCGTCGCGCTGTCTGACGAAATGAAGGACGCGCTGACCAAGGCGGGCCTGGCGCTGGCCACCCCCAGCCGTGGCGACAACGGCAAGGCGGGCGATGCCAAGACGCCCGGCACCACCACGGCCAACATTGTGCAGCAGGCCTACTTCGCCGATGTCGCCACCAAGGTGGTGCTGCCGATGTTCAAGGCGCGCAACAAGCCGTTCGTGCTGGTGTTCTGGTCGCGCGACCCGGACGGCACCCAGCATAACCAGGGCGACAGCCTTAACCAGATTATGCCGGGCATCAACGGTCCGAGCACGATGGCGAGCATCAAGAATGTCGACAACAACCTCGCCCAGATCCGCAAGGCGCTGGACGAGCTGGGGCTTGCCGCCAACACCAACATCATGATCCAGGCCGACCACGGCTTCTCGACCATCTCCAAGGAGAGCAAGACCAGCCCCTCGGCCAAGGTCAGCTATGACGACACGCCGAAGGACTTTTTGCCGATGGGCTTCCTCGCCCTCGATCTGGCCAAGGCGCTCGACCTGCCGCTGTTCGACCCCAACGACAAGAACGCCGCCGTCACCGGCAACGCCCATCCCAAGGCGGGCAACGGCGTGCTCGGCAAGGATCCGACCAAGCCTGACCTCGTCATCGCCACCAATGGCGGCTCGGACCTGATCTATCTCCCGAACAGGGACAAGAAGCTGGCGGCGAAAACCGTCAAGGCGCTGCTCGAGCAGGACTACGTCTCCGGCATGTTCGTCGACGACTCGCTCGGCCGTTTCCCCGGCACCCTGCCGCTGTCGAGCATCAATCTGCGCGGCAAGGCGGCGACGCCGACACCGGCAATCGTCGTCAACTTCCGCTCCTATGCCAGCGAATGCGGCGAGGCGCCGACCAACTGCTCGGTGCAGGTCGCCGACACCGTGCTGCGCCAGGGCCAGGGCATGCATGGCAGCTTCAGCCGCGGCGACACTTTCAACTTCATGGCTGCGATCGGGCCGGACTTCAAAGCCGGCTTCGTCAACGAGCTGCCGGTCAGCAATGCCGACGTCGGCATGACCGCGGCCCAGCTGCTCGGCCTGCGCGGCTCGCAGAACGGCGGCCTGGTCGGCCGGGTGATGTCCGAGGCGCTGCCCAACGGAACCGTACCGAAGGCTTACAAGGCCGTCGAGAAGTCGAAGATGTCCGAGAACGGCCTTCAGACCGTGCTCAACGTCCAGCGCGTCGGCAGCCAGCGCTATTTCGATACCGCTGGCTTCCCCGGCCGCACGCTTGGCCTGGAGCCGGACGCCGGCAAACAAAAAACGGCGGGGAAATAGCCCCGCCGCTTCCTCTCGCGCCTCGCAAGGGGCGCGGGAATTCTAAACCTTACATTCCCAGATCTTTTACATTCCAATGTCGAACACGTTCGGCAATTGGCCCGCCAGAGGCAGCGCGGTGGCGCCCAGGAAGGTCGCCACCATCGCCATCAGGCGGCGGTTGTTCTGGCGCTTGCCGCGCATCTGACCGGCAATCCACTCCAGCATCTCGCTGTTGACCTTCGAGGCATAGGACGGCGCCCAGCTCTCGATGTCGGTGTCCTGCGCCAGCGCGACGCTGCGCGGCGGCACCTTCAGGCCGGAGGCGCTCGCGGCGTAGTGAGCCACGGCCTTGGCCAGGAGGTCGTCGAACCGGCCACCATCGGTGCGCTCGGTTGCGGCTTCGTTGATCTCGAACAGCGCTTCGGCCTCGCCGCGGCTGATCGGCTGGTCGTTGACGGCTGTGGCTGTCAGGATGCGGGCGCACCAGGCGGTGTCATCGGCATCGATGGAGCGGGAAAAGTGCACCCGGCCCTTGGTGGTCGGGCCTTCGCCCGTGATCACGCCGTCGCGCACGATGGAGAGTGCATGCGCCGCGGTATCGCAGCAGGACGGTTCGAGGGACGGCGACTCAACTGACTTCGGCAGTGCGGCAGACATAGTTCACTTCCAGATTTCTTCTGATCGACCAGCATTTTCATGCGGGCGTAAAGGGGTAGTTAATGATTCGATATGGGGATCGCGACTTTTCTTGATGGTTGCCAATTGGTCGCTATCAGGACCATTTTGGTTCCATCAAACGTCGGGCGAGCGTGATGCGGGTCATAAACGGCTTTATCGGGGCAATCGAGACCGTGTGGCCCCGGTGGAGATGTTTCGCCGCAGGCGCCGCTGTAACAGAAAGGTGCTAGAAAATCGGCCCTTCAAGGAAGGAATTCACATTTTACTTGAAGCGGTTCACTTGACGTTCACTTGGGGTCGCCGAGCCCCTATAATGGCTGCGACGGCCAAAAACGAATTCCCAAGCAAATTCAATGCGATGAGGTAGAACCATGACACTTCCGATCGGCACCACCGCCCCCGACTTCGAAGCCGAGACCACTGAAGGGAGGATCAAGTTCCACGACTGGATCGGCAACAGCTGGGCGCTGCTGTTCTCGCACCCGAAGGACTTCACGCCGGTTTGTACGACCGAGCTCGGCGCGCTGGCCCGGCTGAAGCCGGAATTCGACAAGCGCGGCGTCAAGCTGATCGGCCTGTCGGTTGATCCGATCGACCGCCACGCCAAGTGGGCCGAGGACATCAAGGAGACGCAAGGCGTGGCCCCCAACTATCCGTTGATCGGCGACACCGATTTCAACGTCTCGAAGCTCTACGAGATGCTGCCGGCCTCGACCTCGGGCGATCCCCTCACCCGGACGCCTGCCGACAACCAGACCGTCCGCAACGTCTTCATCATCGGGCCGGACAAGAAGATCAAGCTGGTGCTGGTCTATCCGATGACTACCGGCCGCAACTTCCAGGAAATCCTGCGCGTGATCGACTCGCTTCAGCTCACCGCCAAGCATCGCGTCGCAACGCCGGCCGACTGGACCCAGGGCGAGGACGTCATCATCGCGGGCTCGGTCTCCAACGACGAGGCCAAGACGATCTACCCGCAGGGCTGGAAGGAACCGAAGCCCTACATCCGGATCGTGCCGCAGCCGAAATAACGGCCCAAAGTGACGACTCACGCCGTCAACCGGTCCGCCACCAACAGACCCGCGGTCGATGAGACCGCGGTCACCACCGCGCCCCAGCCGACGTCGACGAACGCGACCGGCCAGCTCCAGTGCTTGAGCAGCGCCAGCGCGGTGAGATCGAACGTCGCATAGCAGAACAGCCCGAACAGCGCGCCGTAAGCCAGCGTCGACTGCCATGTCGCGCCGGGCGCGCCGCTGACGAAGATCAGCACGCCTACGACATAGAGCAGGTAGAACAGCGCGGCTGGCACCGGTTTGAGCTCGCCCAGCATGTCGCCGACCTCAGCGGTGAAAAAGCCCTTGGCGACCAGGCCGAGGAACAGGAAATCCAGTCCCACCAGCACGATCAGGGTTGCGACATACAGGACGACGATGCGGTTCACTGGCGGCCTCCCTGCCCGCAGCTCATGCGGACAGTCGTAAGGATCCCATCAAATACGGCGTCACGGGTGGGCGGTTTCAGCCGGCAGCAGAGCCTCGATCGCGGCACGCATGAAACTCTTCCCGCGAGTCCCGTATATCAATAACCCGCTCAATCAGGCTCATCCGAAAACATGCCAAGCCCGCAGCCGATCATCGTCTGGTTCCGCGATGACCTCCGCCTGTCCGACCACCCCGCCCTCCACGCTGCCGCGAAGTCCGGCGCGCCGATGATCTGCCTCTATGTGCTGGATGACGCGGCCGGGCGTGCGCCGGGCGGTGCGGCGCGCTGGTGGCTGGCACAGTCGCTGCGGGCGCTTGGCGCCGACCTCGTAACGCGTGGCGGATCGCTGATCCTGCGCAAGGGACCGGCGGCCAAGGTGATACCGAGCGTGGCGGGTGAAAGCGGCGCCGGCGCCGTCTATTGGAATACGGTCGCTCAGGTCCCGCATCAGGCCGTCGAGAAACAGCTCGAAGCAGCACTCGCAAAGCTCGGCGTGGACTCGCAAACCTTCCCCGGCGACCTCCTCGCCCCGCCCTCCGCGATCCGCAACAAGGAAGGCCGCGGCTTGCGCGTCTTCACGCCGTTCTGGCGCCGCATTCTGGCGCTCGGCGACCCGCCAAAACCCCTGCCCGCTCCGAAGGAGCTGCGCCGCGGACCGAAGGTCGCCAGTGATTCGCTTGAGGCATGGAAGCTCGAGCCGACCAAGCCCGATTGGGCCGGCGGCCTGCGCGAGAGCTGGACCCCGGGTGAAGCCGCCGCCCGCGCGCACCTGCGCGACTTCCTCAAGCACACTGCGCGCGGCTATGTCGGCGACCGCGACCGCCCGGACCGGGAGGGCACCTCTCACCTGTCGCCGCATCTGCGGTTCGGCGAGCTCAGCCCGCGCCAGGTCTGGTACGCTGCGCGCTTCGCTGCGGCCGAGGATCCGGCACTCGGCCCCGGCATTGAAAAATTCCTGAGCGAGCTCGGCTGGCGGGAATTCTGCCGCCATCTCCTCCACGACCACCCGAACCTTGCCACCGAAAACCTGCAAGCCAGCTTCGATGACTTCCCCTGGAGGCCTGACAAGACGGCGCTCACCGCCTGGCAGCGCGGTCACACCGGTTACCCGATCGTCGATGCCGGCCTGCGCGAGCTGTGGCACACCGGCGTGATGCACAACCGGGTCCGGATGGTCGTCGCCTCCTTCCTGGTCAAGCATCTCCTGATCGACTGGCGCGACGGCGAAGCCTGGTTCTGGGACACGCTGGTCGATGCGGATGCCGGCAGCAATCCCGCCAACTGGCAATGGGTCGCCGGCTGCGGTGCCGACGCAGCGCCCTACTTCCGCGTGTTCAATCCGCTGCTCCAGGGCGAGAAATTCGACCCCGACGGATCCTATGTCCGGCGTTGGGTGCCGGAGCTGAAAGACCTGCCGGCGAAGCTCATTCACCAGCCTTGGCAGGCGACGCCGATCGAGCTGGCGAGTGCCGGAATCACCCTCGGCAAGACCTATCCGCAGCCGATCGTCGATCATGCCAAAGGGCGCGAGCGCGCGTTAGCCGCCTACGCAAAGATCCGCAAAGGTTGAGCACTGCTTTGACACAAATTCGAAACCCGCTATCGTCATCGCTCTATTCAAACATTGGGGGACGATATGGACGACGACAAGCCGATCACCGAACAGGTGATGGAGACGATGACCACCGCCGTGGAAGCGACCAAGGAAGCCGCAGTCACCGCCGTGAAGAAGGTGAAGAAAGCCGCCAAGAAGGTCGCGAAGAAAGTAGCGCCGAAGAAGGCAAAGAAGGCTTCCAAGAAGAAGGCCGCAAAGAAGTCGGCGACGAAGGCAGCCAAGAAGAGCGTGAAAAAGGCAGCCAAGAAGACTTCAAAGAAAACTGCAAAGAAAGCTGCGAAGAAGACCACCAAGAAGAAGGCCAAAAAGGCCAAGCGCTGATCGCAGCTTGAGAGCAAGTCTCCGGGTGCGGGCGCGCCCGGAGATGTCTCCCCAACATACCCTACCCTCGCCGTTTGGATGCACGCCGACCAGGATGATGGACCCCTTGCGGATCGCGAAATTCGCTGCGATGGCCGCGCCGATCCTCCTTGGAGAAGCGCCGCCGCTTCTCGGGTGACCCAAACGCCCTGATCAATTTCCGGCCGTTGACCTTCTTGATGACGTAGCCGCCCTCGGTCATCGAGAACGGTGCCTTCAGCGTTCCCTTGTGGTCGAATTTGGTGCCGCGGGGATGCTTGAACGGCTCGAACCAGGACGGATAGACGAAGTTCGACATCTCGAAGCCGCCGACGTGAAAGGAGTCCTCCTCCACGGCGTCGCAGACCTCATAGGCATATTGCGTATTCGGGTTCTTGTCGGCCCAGAGATTGGCCATGGGGTCGAGCACCATCTCGAACAGCTCGTGCGAGGCCGCCAAGCTGACGGGCTCGCCACCCAGCGCCTTGACGAAGATCTTCGAGATCGGCTGGCCGCGATGCGTCAGCTCGTGGCGTCCGAGCATGTTCTTGTGGGAGGCTTCGTCGAAATAGACGAGCTGCCAGTCGGTGGGCTTCGGCTTGCGGGTGACGTAGAGATCGACCGGATAGCCCCACACCGGCAGGAAGTGCTCATCGTAGCATTTCTGGAGCGCCGCGGTAAGCTGGCCCATCGTCCGGTCGTCGATCTCCTCCCCGGCGTAGTTGACGCAGGCAATCCGGACCGGCTTCATGGACCTGCCGAGCAATGCCCGCCTGGCTCTCTTCTTGGCCTTCTTCATGGAAATCACCGTGCCGAAAGGGAAACTGAAATGCGGCGAGCCTAGCACGAACGCGCCACGCACGTCAGGGATGTATTCCGCTGGTTCGGCCTATCGATCTAGACGCGCCGGTTGACCACGAACACCGCGGCAGCGCACATCGCCATGCCGGCGATCGCCAGCGCATCGAGCTTCTCTCCGAACAGCAGGTAGGCCATGAGCGCCGTGACCGCGGGCACCAGATAGAACAGGCTCGCGACCGACGTCGCCGCGGCATGGCGGATCAGCCAGTACAGCAGCCCGATCGATCCGATCGAGAGCGCCACAGCGAGCCAGGCCAGCCCCAGCACGAACTCCCGCGTCCAGTGCACCACACGGTCTTCGAACAGGAAGGCGCCGGCCGCGAAGAAGATCGTGACGGCGACATATTGCACGAGATTGCCGGCGCGCCAGTCGATGTGGTTGCAGTAGCGCCGTTGATAGAGCGTGCCGAGCGTAATGCTGATCAGCGAGACCACCGAGGCGAGCCAGCCAATCCCGGCCTCGCCGGTCATCGGGCGGTTGTGCAGGATCATCACCACGCCGCCGAGGCCGAGCAGCAGGCCGGCCCATTGCACCGGCGTCACCTTCTCGCCGAGCCAGCGATTGGCGATGGTCGAGGTCAGGATGGGCTGAAGGCCCGGAATCAGCGCGGAGAGCCCGGCCGGAATCGAGTGCGCGATCGCAATCGCGGTGCCGCCGAGATAGAAGCCGTGGACGAGAATGCCCGCGACAGCGCTGTGCGCGATGCCGATGCGATCTGGCCATTTCGGCCGTGCAATTGCCGCGATGATCGCCATCAGGCCGACCACGATCGCCATGCGGATGGCGAGATAGGTCAAGGGATCGGCGTTGCTGATGACGTATTTGGTGCCGATGAATCCGGTGCTCCAGAGCACCACGAACAGGATTGGCGCGGCACGCGCGGTCAGGGCTTCTTGATTATGGTTCATTGCCGCTCTCATTGCCCCACCGGGGCCTATGCGGCAATGCGAATTTCCACCAGCGCAATGCTGCGCTGCGACGGTCAGCGGCGGTTCAGCTCAACCGCTCACCACTCTTCCGGACAGGGATCGATGATCTTCCAGAGCTCGACACCGTTCTTGATCTTCTTCATGTCGGTGGTGAGCCCGCCATTGCGGCGAATCCAGTCCTTCACCGTATCGGGATAATAGGACATCAGATCGGACGTCCCTTCCGCACTGGTGATCTTCATGCCGAAGGTGAAGGCCTTGTCGTAATAGGCCTGGTGAAAGCCGAGGCTCGCACGCGGCGTCACGCAGATCTTGTTCATCGGTACGATGCCCAGCACCAGGGTGCAGGCGGAGTTGCAGATGCCGTCGATGATGACGCGCTCGCCTTTTTCCCGGACGCGCTTGTACTTCGTCTTGTACTCCTCGACATAGCCGCCGTGGTCGCGGGTGATGTGCAGCTCCGCTCGCGCTGGCGTGGCGGCCGCGACGAAGAACAACAGCAGGCTGAGGAGCGTGATGCGCATGGCGGCGTGTGGCGAAAACCTTTGCAAGGAACGAACCGGCCTCGAAGAGCACCCCAGGGGCCGGCAGGAGGAATCTTGACGAATTCTCTTTGGCCATACTTGTGTGGGGAATTCGTTAAGCATCCCGAAAAGGCCAAAAATGGGCAAGTCGCGCCGGTGCCTCGGCATTTCGGTCACACCCGCCCGGGAATCTGCGGGATTGCCCCCGATTTCGGGCCGCTGGATGGGTGCCCACCCCGACCAAAATGGCTATAAGGAACTGACCTCAAGTGCGGGTTCCGGAGAATCGAGATGAGCAAGTTGAAGCTTGTTGCCGCGGTTGCTGCCCTGTCGGCTGCAATCCTCGCCCCCAGCCTCGCGGAGGCACGGGTGCATCACCGGTACCACCGCTACTACGCCAATCCGCTGCCCTACCCGATCAGCTATCTGCACAATTACGGCCCCGGGATCACCGCCGGCACCTTCGCCTATTATGACGGCCCGTCGACCAACCACTGCTACCGGAGCGCAGCCGCCTATGTCGGCCAGGACGGTCGCCGGCACCCCTGCTACTGAGCGGCGCCGACGCATCCTCTGTCGATGGGCCGCCCGAGCCGGCGGCCCCGACAGCAGCAACTGCTTCTCGATCTCGTAGACCGTCAGCTTGACGAGGTCTTTGCCGATCTCGCCTCGGAGCGCGTCGCGTCCGTCGCACGTGACGCGCCAGTCGCTTTTGTCGATTCTCATCTCGTCCATTGCACAGCTTTGATTTGTGCTCTTCGAATTATGCGAAGGGCCTTCCGCAACGACAGGACCAGGGACGAAGCCGCGCGCACGGCATTGGGCGCTCAAACCCCGGGTAGCTTCGCGGCGCTGGATCAAGGGCTGCGGCGGACTGGCTGAAGATTTATTCATCGGCATTACATTTCGGTTCTGCCACAATTTGATCAGAACACCTTCGCTATTCAGTATCGCGTAAGCAGAGGAAGACATCATGAAGTTGAAGATTGGCCTCGTCGCCGCGTCCCTGTTCGGTGCCCTCGCGGCGCCGGCGGCGTCCGCCATGCCTATTGCGCCTGCACCTGCGACACCGCAGGTCTCCGACGTCGAGCAGGTCCGCATGGTCTGCAATCAGTGGGGGCGCTGCTGGTGGCAGCCGAACTACGCCTATGGTTATGGTCCGGGATACTATGCGCCGCCGCGCTATTATGCCCCGCGTCCGCGCTACTATGGCTATTACGGCTATCGCCGCTGGTGATATCTGAAGGGGCCCTCGGGGCCCCTTCGCTTTTGCGGAATCGCGAATTGCCGCGTATCCGCGGTTGGCCCGGAGCGCTTCCAAAACTGATCTAGATCAAAGATGAAATTCGTCGTGCCGTCATGCTGCACCGATAGCCGATTTGATTGTTTTCCGATGCCCCCAAGACGGGCATGAATGTGCAAACGCATCTTGAGGAAGCAGCAGAGACAAGAGGGACGAAGCTTTGAGTCCTTTGCCTTCCCGCCTGCACGCGACTCCATTTCATCGACCTCGCCTCCGGCCAAACGATGAACCGAGAACGTTGACGGTGACATCGATCTGACGGACCTCGTGGCATGATGTCCGCAATACTACGGCCCGGAATCCGATTTACTGAATCGCTATGTTTCGTCATTGATGGCGATGTACCGACGTTCATTTCATTGTCACATTTCAATTTCCGGCAAGACGCATGTTTGATTCTCTTGCGCCGTCCTCCGCTCTCCAACTGATCCGATTTGCCGATGTCGACGCGTTTCGGCCGGCCGAGTCGCTGGAAGATGCCCGGAGCATTCCGCTCGACGTCACCAATTTCGCAGCGGCGCGCGCGGTCGTGAACCTGCCGGCATGCCGCATCATCGTGGCGAGGTCGTTTGCGCGCATCCTTGATACCGCCTATCGCGTGCCGGGCGGCATGGTGATCCTGCCGATGACCGACGATCTGCGGGCCAGCTCGAGCGGCATGTTTCTCGACTCGCGCTTTTTCGCGGCCTTGCGCGGCAATCATGATTGCCATTTCGTCGAGCCCCAGACCAATCATCACGCCTTGATCATCTTCTCCCCTGCCCTCAGGGATCGCGGCTGGTTCGATCGCGCCGACGCATTGTGGGCTCGCGTCGCGGACCGCGCCGCTCATCTCCACGCCCGACAGCTCGTGCTCGATATCCTGAGGACCGCGTCCGTAAACCCGCATATGTTTGAAACGAGAGAGGTCGCCGCACATCTCCAGGAGGGCCTACTGCTCGCCTTCGATGATCTGTTTCATAACGACCCGTTGCTGGATCACGGCGCCCCGCTCGCAGGCGCGCGATCTGCAAGGCTCGTGCAACAGATCGACGATTACATCGCAGCCTATCCGACCGCACCGATCTATACGGCCAATCTCGCCGACGAATGCGGCGTCTCGATCCGGACGCTCAGCAGCGCGGTGACCAAGGTGCGCGGCATGAGCCTGCATCAATACATCCGCCTGAAGCGGCTGTGGGCGACTCGCTCGCAGCTTCTCAGAAGCGGTGGTGCATCGGTCGCCACGTGCGCACGCGCCCAGGGCTTTCATCATTTGGGCGAGTTTGCCGCGGCCTACCGCACGACCTTCCACGAGGCCCCCTCCGACACACTGGCACGAGGCCGGCAGACCATCCTTCGGGCAGGCTGACATCACAAGCCACGGCGCCGGTTGCCGGCCTTGGGCGTGAGCGTCAAGCAGCCTTGGAACAAGTTCCCTCGAGCCGCGTTGCCGTTCTGAAGCACCCCGCACATCCGACGCGCGGGGTTTTTCTCGCCGTCACGAACCTGGTTTAAGGAAGAGAATGACCATCAGCCGCAATCTACTGTTTCTGATTATCGGTGCTCTGGTCATCACGGCAGGCGTGCTTGGCTACAATCTCTACCAGGCGAAAAAGCAGCCCGACGGCCTCCAGATCAACGTCGGTCCCAACGGGCTAAAGATCCAGGGCAAGTAGATGGAACCGCCGGGTTCCGGTCGGCCAAGCCCCATGGTGGCACTGATCCCATGCCTGGCAAATGGCGCGCTCGGAAGGATTCGAACCTCCGACCCTCGGAATCGAAATCCGATGCTCTATCCAGCTGAGCTACGAGCGCCCTGACCCGGGTATTGGGTCACTCCCAAGACGCACCGGATTGTTGCTGGCAAGACCAGAGCACCGGCGACGTTAGGATGGGCTCGAATTAGCAGAGAGGTGGGACAATAAAAAGCCCCACCCACCCCTATTGGGGCGGGTCAGAGCCGTTCTTACCTTACCAGGTCGTGTTGAACAGACCGAAATGCGGCTGCTGGGCCACCAGCATCATCGGCTGGCCGCGCTGCTGCGCCGGATGGGTCCTGGCGACCTTGCGCTTGGGCTGAGCCGGAGCGCGGACTTGTGGCACCTGGGCTTCTTGCACCTGCGATACCTGGGCCTGAGATTCCGGCTTGGCGTCGGCCTTCTTGGCCGCATCGGCCTTCGGCCCGGCCGGCGTGAACTGGGCGAAGGTCTCGCGCACCCGTGCCTTCGCCGACATCTCGGCCAGCGCGTCCGCCTGCACCGACGGCTGGGGCACCGCAACGGCAGCCGTCTTCACCACGGGCGCGGCAATCGTCGGCTGGCTGGTGTCAAGCACGACGCGATCAGGCAGATGGCGGTCGGACCGGATCCGGATCAGCGGCTGGTCATAGCCCGCGGTAGCGACCGCCTGCGCAACCGGCGAAGCCAGCCAAACGAAATTGGCGGCGAACAACAGTGCGAGCAGCGCTCCACCGACGAACGTGAAATAGCGAAAGATGGGCATTGGCATGCTCCGCCCCCCGCATCCCCGCGTGGGCTCTTCGCCTTAACAGGCGATACTTTGATTGGTTCCTGCGCCCTGCCCATTGGTTCAAATGGCAACGCCAAGTTTTTTGGCCAAGGGGCAACGACGGTAACTTTTCCGCTAGCGGAATGCCCGACCCTTACACGCGCCGCGCAGTCACCAGCGAGCACTTTGCCTGATCAGCGTTCACGTTGACGAAGCCGACCGGAACGCGCGCAAAGGTCTTGCGGCTCTTCATGCTCACAATGTCGGCCAGCACGCGGCTGCGGTCGGTCAGATGGCTGCCGTCACGCCGCGCAAAGGCGCAGGCGATCTCGACATCTTTTACGGCATAGTCATTGTCATTTCGCACGGTGAAGGTCACCAGCGCTTTCGAACCGAGCCCGCCGCGACGCCAGGTCTGCGACGATATTTTTAGCCGGTCGAGCCCCGCGGCCTCCGCTGCGGCCGTTGCCGAGGGAGCCGGATCAACGGTTGCGAGCCCCAGTTTCACCGGTTCGGTTTGCGCGACATTGCCTTCGGAAGGCGGCATCAGCATCCAGACGGCGAAGCCGATGATGATCACGGCCAGCAGCCACAGCAGGCCTCGTTTGAACCAGACACCTGTCCCAGAATCGGACCGCGGCAGGTTCTCGCCGTTCCTGACGAAGCTTCCCATTCCGTTCCGGTCCAACCCTGCGTTCATGGGTGCGTCACCGAATGCCCTTCCGCAAGCTACCTCATCATAGCGAGCCCGATGCGGCCATTTTCCGACCGGTCTCTCGCTCACCCACTTTCTCAATCCGTAAGACGAACTATGGTTCCCGCTAGCGCGCGAATCGCGGGTCAGCCACGGTGGCGATCATCGGCAGGGATCGCTAACATGCGCTGCAACATCGCGAAGACCCCGTCGGGAGGAATTGAAATGCCAGTCGCCGTCACCTGGGATCACGTCCATCTGCGCAGCCCCGATCCGGAAGCCACGGCGGCCTGGCTGCAAGATATCCTCGGCGGCGAGATCGTGCGCGCACCGGGGCGGATCGACGTGAACCTCGGCGGCGCCAAGATCTTCATCGCGTCGCTGGAGGGCGACAACGCCGTCAACCCGCCGCCGCCGCACCCGCATCAGGGCCTCGACCATTTCGGACTCACGGTGAAGGACATCGACGCCGTCGCGGCCGAGATCAAGGCCAAGGGCGTGACGTTCACGCGCGAGCCGACCACGCTCCGGCCGGGCGTTCGCATCTGCTTCATCCGCGGTCCCGAAGGCATTTCCATCGAGCTGCTCGAGCGCGACAAGAAATACACCTGACGCGGCACGGCCGCATCAAGCGCCAGCGAGACCGGGCGAGCTATTGCCCGGTCAGGTCATGCTGCCGGGCATAAAGCAGCGGATGGCGACGCCCATGTAGCCATAGATCGGCCACACCATGGTCCGTCCGACCCGGTTCGGCTCCGAGATCACGGCCTCCTCGGGCACGTCGACCCAGACGAGCTCCTGCTGCTGGCCCTCGATCACATAGCCAAGGCGCGGGACGCGGACGCGATAGTGCCCGTCCTTGCTCTCCCAATCGGAGTCCGAGATCGCCGAGCCGTCGGCATCGGAGCAGCATGGCCCCTTGCCGCTGCGCAAGCCGTCGAACCAGGCCTTCATTTCGGCACTGGTGTTGACGAACTGGCCGCGATCACGTGCGTGCCCGAAGGGGGCAGCAAGCGCGATCAGGAGCAAGGCACAACCGAGCCTCGCCATGCTTCGCCTGCGTGTCGCGCGGCCAATTCGTCGTTGTTGTCTTTCGCAATTCGTGGGACGCGCACTGTACAGACGCGGCTCATGGCCGCCGGAATCGATCCAGTTGGTCACGTTTGTCCTGCTCCAGCACCCCGCGGCCAGTGCAACAATGGTTATGCATTTCGCGGGCCAACTCTGATTCGCTACGACTGGCCTCGCCCCATAATGAAACCGTCATAACCGCGTCACAGGCAAGCTGGGAAAATTACGGTTCGCAGCATCGGGCAGGCTTGCCGGCCGGCAAACTGCCGCGTTGCGCGATGGATTGCGCTTTGGCATAAAAGCTTCACCGGTTACGCCGTTGGGCGACGGCGGCCGGCCCGTGGGACGTTATGAAGAACGGCCTCTATTCGATTCATGTGACCCTGCTCGATGGTCGAGTCGGCAAGGGCAGCGGCGTGATTCTTTTCCGCGACGGCAAGATTCTTGGCGGCGACGCCTATCTCTATTACACGGGCAGCTACACGGTGAAGGACAACACCTTCAAGGGCGAGGTGCTGGTGCAGCGGCACACCTCCCCGCGCGGCGACGACAACCCCCTGTTCGGTGGCCCCGCGGCGGTCGGCATCGGCGTGAGCGGCACCTTCACCGATACGCGCGCGGACATGACGGGCACCGCCCTCGTCGGCAAGGCCAGCCAGATCTTTGGCGCCACCCTGCACAAGCTCGTAGAGGCCGATTAGGCGCTCTAGCTATTCCGCCGCCTGTTCCAGCGGCGCCGTGCGCGGCAGTATCATTTGGATACGCGTGCCGCCGCCCGGCTCGGAGTCGAGATCGAGCCGGCCGCCGAGCCGGTTGGTGACGATGCTGTAGACGATGTGCAGCCCCAGACCAGTGCCGCCCTGGTCGCGCCGCGTCGTGAAGAACGGATCGAAGGCACGACGGCGCACGTCGAGGCTCATGCCGCAGCCATTGTCGGCGACGATGATCTCGACATTGTCCTTGCCGGACTCGCGTACCTGGATGTCGATGATGCCGGGCCGTCCGTCCGGGAAGGCGTGCGCCACTGCGTTGAGGAATAAATTGGTCAGCACCTGGCCATACGGACCGGGATAGCTGTTCATGGTCAGGTTGGGCTGGCACTCGACATTAAGCGTCAGGTTCTGCTTGCGCAGGCCCGGCCGCAGGCTCATCACCACCTGCTCGGTGAGGTCCGCGAGATCGAAGCTGCGCTGATCCGAATAGTTGCGGTCGGCCGCGACCTGCTTGAACGACTGGATCAGCTCGGCCGCGCGGTTGAGATTCGAGACAAGTTGCGAGGACGCGTCGCGGCTGGTGCTGAGGTAGTCGTTGAGCGTCGAGCGGCGAAGCTCGCCGCGCTCGACCTCGGCGCTGAACAGCGCGGTCTTACGTTCCAGCGCAGAGGCAACCGTGAGGCTGATGCCGACGGGATTGTTGACCTCGTGTGCAACGCCGGCGACCAACCGCCCGAGTGCCGCGAGCTTCTCCGCCTCGATCAGCGAGGCCTGGGTCTCGCGCAGATTGCGCAACGCGGTCTCGGCGGCGTCCTTCGCCTTCCGCATCTCCTGCTCACCGCGCTTGCGCTCGCCGATGTCGAGCGCCACGGTGACAATCCGCTCGATCTCGCCCTCGGCATCGAGCAGCGGCAGCTTGTTGACGAGCCATTGCCGCATGTTGCCGGAGGAATCCTTGTACTCTTCCTCGTAGAAGCCGAGACCCTTTCGCAAATTGATCACGCGCTTGTCGTTCTCATCGGTCTTGGCCGCGCCGTAGCGCGACATCAGGTCGGCGGTGGTGCGGCCGAGCGCGTCGCCGGGCTCGATGCCGAAGATGCCGGCCATGTAGCGGTTCATCAGCACATAGCGCAGGTCGCGGTTCTTGACGTTGATGACGGCCGGCACGGTGTCGATGACCTGCTGGAGCAGGCGCCGGCCTTCGGCGATGGCGTCTTCCGCCCGCTTCTGGTCGGTGATGTCACGCAGTGTGCCCTCGTAGCGGACGATCTTGCCCTGCTCATCCCGGACGCCGGTCGCGCTGTCGGAGAGCCAAAGGACGTTGCCGCTGCGCTGGCGCACCTGATATTCGAACTCGCGCACCATGCCGTCGCGGTGCATCAGCCGCTGGTATTCCTCGCGCGCCTCGGGATGAACGTAGATGGTGTGGGCGATGTCGTTGATGCTGTCGATCAAATGCTGCGGGCTGTCATAGCCCATCATCCGCGCCAGCGCCGGATTGGCGTTGAGGAGATCGCCGGACGGCGTCGTGACGTAGATGCCGTCGACCGAACCCTCGAACAGCTTGCGATAGCTTTCTTCGGCCAGCCGCTGCTCGGTGAGCGCGCGCACCGCCGCCTCGCGCGCCGTGTCGGCCTCTTCCAGCGCGCGGCGGAACACTTCGGCGGCACGTGCGATATCGCCGATCTCGTTGTCGAGGTCGGCCGACGGGATCGAGGTATCCTTCTCGCCAGCTGCAAGCGCACGGATCGACCTTGCGATCTTTGCCAGCGGCCGGACCGTCCGCCGCACCACGAAGGCAGCCGCGACCATGCCGATCAGCACGCCGATGGTGCCGAATACGATGCTCTGCCATCGCGCCTCCGTCAGCGTGCGGGCGAAATCGCGCGACAGCACGTGGCCGCGCCGTGCGCTGACCTCGCGCAGCAATTCGGTGACACGCCCGATCAGACGGCCCTCGGTTCCCAGCACTTCGCGGTCAATATCGGCGATCTGCCGTTCGCGAACGGCGACCGCGATGATGGCATCGGCGTAATTGTTCACCGCCGTCTTCAGCGCGGTATCGGCGATATCCATTGTCCGCATGTTCTGCGCGGCCTGTTCGGCGGCGGACGGATTGCGCGCGAGCAGCCCGAGCGCGATCCGGCTCTGCGCTTCCGACAGGCGGGCGGCGAGCTCGCGGTCCGCAGCACCAGCAACCGTCGCGTCGAACTGGTCGCGCAGCGGCGGCAGGCCGGCGAGCAATTGCGCGCGGCGGTCAATCAGGGTCGAGATCCGCTCCAGGCCGCTGCGATAGGTCGCAAGCCGCTCGCTGACCCCGTCGATCATGTCCTGCTGCTCGGGCGCGAGCTCGATGCGGGTCTTCTTCAGGATGTCGCTGAGCGTCGAGGCCGCCTCGCCGACCTGCTTGAACTGGATGCCCGCGCCGGGATCGGTGACGAAGTCGCGCGCGGCAAGGCGCAGTTCGTTCATGCGGCGGTCGATGTCCTCGGCGAGGTCGCCAACGCTCTGGAGCCGCTGCAACTCGGCGAAGGTCGTATCGATATGCCGGATCGCGATCACGCTCGCGGTCGAGGTGACGATGATCACCGCCAGCACCAGAAGGAAGCTGCCGAACGTCAACTGGCCGATGGAGAGCGAAAAGGTTCGCTTTTTCTCAGGGGTCGGCGTCAATTCGGCGGACATTGGTGTGTTTTGGGGACCGGGCTATTGGGAGCCCAATATACGACGTATTGCGGTCCCGGGGGAACATGCCTCCGGCCGCCGAACATTCTTAATATTGCGGTTCTCGGACCGCTCTCTCCCGGATTTATGACGTTTTGACGCCCACCGGGCGCCGGGCCGGGATCGTCATGGCGGCAACGCCGATAACGACGCAGGCCAGGCCAATCCAGGCGGTCTGGCTCAGGCTCTCGCCGAGGAAGGCGACGCTGATGGCGATCCCGATCGGCACACGCAGATAGGCCTGCGCGGTGGTGCCGACCGAGCCGAGGGTCTGGATCAGGCGGAAATAGATCGCAAAGGCCGCCGCGGTGGAGAACACGGCGAGCGCGAGCAGCGCCAGCACGGAACTCAGCGAGGGCGAGAGCGTCCAGGGCTGCTCGAACACGAGCGAGGCCGGGATCAGGACCGCGGCGCCCGCCAGCAGCGAGCCGGCGGCCGGCGCCATCGGATCGAGGCCCTTGAAGCTCCGGCCAAAGATCGCCGCGCAGGCATAGCAGATGGTGGCCGCCACGATGGCGGCCTCCGCGACCAGGCCGCTGCCGATGTCATGGAAGGCATCGACGCCGACGATCAGCAGGATGCCGGCCATGCCGGCGATGACGCCAACCAGTTTTCGCGGGGTCGTCGCTTCGTGGCGGGTGACGACCGCCGTGAGCAGGAAGGTGAAGATCGGCCCGGCCGAATTGAGGATGGTGGCAAGCGCGGCATCGACATGGCGCTCGCCCCAGGCAATCAGCGTCCAGGGAATCACGCTGTTGAGCACGGCCTGGAACGCGAAGCGCTGCCAGGTCGCGGCATCCGTCGGCATCTTGACACCGCGCGCCCGCATCACCACGAGCAGCAGCAGGCCGGCAATGGTGGTGCGCGCCGCGATCAGTGTGATCGGCGGGATGGTGGCAACGCCGAGCTTGATGAAGGTGTAGGAGCCGCCCCACAGCGTCGCGAGCGCGACCAGCAGCGCCAGCTCGGCGGCGATGTTGGTGTCCTGCCGATTCTCCATGGCGCATTCCCGTCCCGTTTCAGAGGACGGA
This sequence comes from Bradyrhizobium sp. LTSP857, assembly GCF_000938285.1. Taxonomy (NCBI): domain Bacteria; kingdom Pseudomonadati; phylum Pseudomonadota; class Alphaproteobacteria; order Hyphomicrobiales; family Nitrobacteraceae; genus Bradyrhizobium; species Bradyrhizobium sp. LTSP857. The sequence goes on from NZ_JYMS01000049.1 coordinate 248,129, forward strand.
ACATAGAGCGGCCACAGGCGCAATAGTTCGTCGCGCGTCGAAGTGTGCTAGCCGACCGCGCCGACCTCGAACACCTCGCCGTCATAGCCGGCCTCGCGGGGGATGCGGAGCTGGCGGCCGCTCTCGGTCTTGGTCATGACCGGCATCACGGTGACGATCGACATCCCGCTGGCATGATGGAGCGCGGCGCTTACGCTGCCCTGCTTCGCCAGCCGGATCAGATTGCGCGTGGTCGGGAACGGCAGCTTGAAGCGGCCGCTCTCCCCGCCATCCACTGCCTCACGCGGTGACACCCATATCGAATCCGTCGACTCCCGCCCATCATGGGCGCCGAGCTGGTCGGGAGGGGCTGCGGCAAGGAAGAACCAGGTGTCGAAGCGCTTCGGCATGCCCTCCGGCGTGATCCAGTGCGCATAGGGCACGAGCGTGTCGAGCGCGAGCTGGAGACCGTTGTCCGAGAGAATGCTGAGGAAGCTGATCTTGTGCTCGTTGAGCGCGACGCGATGCTTGTCCGCGATCTCGCCGGCACGTTTGGCATCGATCGGCGCGCTTGAGCCTTTCGGCCGCGCCAGCAGGATGCCGCTCTCCTCGAAGGTCTCGCGGATCGCGGCGATACGGAAGCCGCGATCGGATTCACTCAAGCCCTCGCCGCCCGAATAGAGATCTGAACGGGCGACAATCTCCTTGTCGCCCGCATCGACGCTGCCGCCCGGAAACACCAGCGCCCCCGAATTGAATTCGATCTGATGATGGCGAACCATCATGAAGACCTCGATCTCCTTTGCTGCTGCATTATCGCGCAGCAGCAGGATTGTGGAGGCGGGACGCGATGCGGCGGCTTCTGCCATGCAACTAACCTGCGGCGCTGGATTGCGGCTGGAGGTTGGCGCGCTTGTCGACCTTCGCCACGCGCGACAGCAGATACTCGACCTCGGCTTTTGCTGCCGGGGTGATGGTCGCGCCCGGCTTGCGCTGCGCGCTGGAGGCGATGATGCCACGCTTCTGAAGCACGTATTTGCGCACGGCGAGGCCCGCGCCCGGCTGCTGCTCATAGCGCATCAGCGGCAGATGGGCATCGAACAGATCATGCGCGGCATCGCGCTTGCCGGCCTTCGAGAGGTTCACCACGTCGATCAGCAGTTCGGGGAAGGCATAGCCGGTCATGGCGCCATCGGCGCCGCGCTCCATCTCGAAGTCGAGGAACATGCCGCCATTGCCGCAGAGGATCGAGGTCGGCCGCAGCGAGCCATCCTTCTGGAAGCCGCGCAGCGTCGAGATCTTCTCGAGCCCCGGCCAATCCTCGTGCTTGAGCATCACGCAATTCGGATTGTCCATGATGATCTTGCGGATCACGGCGGGCGTGAACACCACCGAGAGCGTCAGCGGATAGTCCTGGAGCACCCAGGGCACGTCGGCGCCAATCGCCTCGGCCGCCTGCTTGAAATAGCCGACGATCTGGTCGTCGGTGCGCAAGGACGGCGGCGGCGCGATCATCACGCCGGCCGCGCCTGCATCCATCGAGGCCCGCGCCAGCGAACGCATGGTGGCAAAGCCCGGCGCGGAGACGCCGACGATCACCTGCATCTTCTTCGCGCGTTTGACGAAGCGCACCGCGACCTGCTCGGCCTCGGCAGCATCGAGCTTCGGCGCCTCGCCGAGGATGCCCAGCACCGTGACGCCGTCGCAGCCGACCTCCTCGTAGAAATCGGTCAGGCGGTCGATCGAGCGTTCGTCGATCCGGCCGTCATCGTGGAACGGCGTCGGCGCGATTGCGAAGGTGCCCTTGGCGTCGGCGGTGAGTTTCATCGGGTCTCTCTATCCTATCATCTGTCGTGGCCTAAAACCGCCGCGCACCCATCTTGATCTGCTCCTCGGAGAAGAAGATCTCCTTGGCATGATCAGCGATGTCCCGGGCATTCCAGCCCGTGTGCGGCGGTTTCCAGCCTTCCATTTCCATCATCCGCATTTCGCGCACGCCGCGGGGCCCGGACACGCCCAGCACCTTGCCGGTCTGATCGCCCGACAAGTCGCTGACCATGTATAGCACGGCCGGCGCGATGCCGTCCGGGCCCAGCGCCGCACCGGGGTTCTCCTTATAGCGGGGCAGGTCTGCGGTCATGCGGGTCAGCGCGCCCGGAGCCAGCGTCCAGATCCGGATGTTGTACTTCCGGCCCTCGATCGCCAGCACGTTGGACAAGCCCCAGATGCCGCCCTTGGCCGCGCCGTAATTGGTTTGGCCGAAATTGCCGATCAGGCCCGAGGTCGAGGAGGTATTGACGATGACACCGCCGCCATTTTCCCGCATCCAGCGAAACACCGGCATGGTGCAACAAAAGGTACCCTTCAGATGCACCTTGATGACCTTGTCCCAGTCGGATTCGGTGGCCTTGGCAAAGGTTTGGTCGCGCAGAATGCCGGCATTGTTGACGAGAATGTCGGCGCGGCCAAAATGCTTGATGGCGTCGTCGAACAGCGACTGGCCGCCCTCCATGCTGGAGATGTCGGCGCCGTTGGCGACCGCCTTGCCGCCCTCGGCCTTGATCGCGTCCACGACCTGCTGCGCCATCGATTTGTCGGCGCCGGAGCCGTCACGGGGCCCGCCGAGGTCGTTGACGACGACGGACGCCCCCTCCCGCGCGAACAGTTTTGCGTAGGCCTCACCGAGCCCCCCGCCCGCCCCGGTGATCAGCGCAACCTTGCCGTCGAGTAATCCCATGGTGGCTTCTCCCTGTTTTGTTTTTCGTGTCCCGGACGCGATGCAGCGTGAAACGCTGCGTCCGGGGCACGAGACTGAGCTAACCCAGCACCGTCCTGCCGCTCTTGATCACGGTCACCCCTCGCGACTTCACCTTGGCTTCGAACGAGATCGTGTTGCCATCCTTCCAGAGGTCCATGGTCACGGTCTCGCCGGGATAGACCGGCGAGGAGAACCGCGCGACGTGCTGGCGGAAGGCGGACGCATCATAATCGGCATAGGTCTGGAGCACACCGCGGCAGGTGATGCCGTAGGTGCACATGCCGTGCAGGATCGGTCGGGGAAAGCCGGCCTTCTTGGCGAACTCGGGATCGCTGTGCAGCGGGTTGCGGTCGCCGCAGAGGCGATAGACCAGTGCCTGGTCAGGGCGCGTGACGATATCGATCGTGCGATCGGGGCTGCGCGAGGGGATCTTGTGCGGATCGGGCTGGGTCAGGTTCGGACCGCCAAAGCCGCCGTCGCCGCGGGCGAAGCGCGAAGCGACCAGCGTTGCAAGCTTCTCGCCCTTCTCGTTCTTCAGCACGGTCTGGTGGCTGATCACCACGCCCTTGTCCTTGCCCTTGTCGTAGACCTCGACCACGGAGGAGTCCGCGGTGATGTGGGCAGACACCGGCAGAGGCTGATGGAAGGTGATGTCGCGCTCGCCGTCGACCACCATGACGCGATTGAGGTTCATCTCGCCCGGCCCTGCGCCCCATGCCGCAACGGAGGCAAACGTCGGCACCACCTTGAGCGGCCGCGGCGTCAACGTGCCCTCGTTCACGAAGGCGAGCTCCTTCTCGTCCATGGGATCGGCACCGAGGCCGATGCCGTAGGCGTAGAGCATCACTTCGCGATCGCTGTAGGCGTATTTCTGGCCGAGGTTCTTGAGGGTTTTGAGCTCTTCGTATCTGGCGGACATTTTTTGGTTTCCTCCCGACATTCTTCTCAACGAGCAGCGGCGCTCGTTAATGTTCCCTCTCCCCTTGTGGGAGAGGGCCACGAGAGCCGTCGGCAAACTCATTTGGGTGAGGGGTTGGGCTCCGCATTGAGAGTCTTCTTTGCGGAGCGATACCCCTCATCCGGCGCTTCGCGCCACCTTCTCCCGCAAGGGGAGAAGGAAGAAATCAGACCGGCGTGAAGAACGGCAAGGGCGCACCGTCGGTGGGCTTGAACACCACCTTCACCTTCTGGCCGATCTTCAGCTTTTCAAGATCGCAATCGACAAAGTTGGTCTGGAGCGAAGGCCCCTCCTTCAGCGTGACGTAGCCGATCGCGTAAGGGCCGGTCGGCGATTTCCGCATCAGGCTGTAAGTGTAGATCGTGGCCTCGCCCGAGCTCTCCTCCCACACCGTCTTGTCCGAATAGCAGAACGGGCAGATCGCACGCGGGAAGTAATGGGCTTCGCCGCAAGCGGTGCAGCGCTTGATCATGAACTTGCCCTGCTTCGCCGCGTCCCAGAACGCGGCTGTTTCGGGGTTGGTCACGGGAGCTGGATACTTCTTTGCTTCGCTCATCACACGCGCTCCAGAATGGCCGTCGAGGCGGCGTGGCGAACTCCCAAAAGGCCGCCGGTGCCGTGGGCGATCGCGAGATCGCAATTCTTGACCTGCACCTTCGGATGCGCCTCGCCGCGCAACTGCCTGACGGCCTCGAGAATCTTGGTCATGCCGCCGCGGTTGACGGGATGGTTGCTGCACAGGCCACCACCATCGGTGTTGAACGGCAGCTTGCCGACGCCCGAAATGAGATTGCCGTCGGCGACGAATTTTCCGCCCTCGCCCTTCTTGCAGAAGCCGAGGTCTTCGAGCTGCATCAGTACCGTGATGGTGAAGCTGTCATAGATCGAGGCGTACTTGATGTCCTTCGGCGTGATGCCGGCTTCCTCGAACGCGCGCGGGCCCGACCAGATGCCGGCGGAGTACGTGAGATCGAGATCCTTGCCGCCGCGCGGGCCCTTCATCGCCTCACCATGGCCGATCAGCTTGACCAAAGGCTTCTTCAGACTCTTGGCGATCTCGGGCGTGGTCACGATCAGCGCGCCGCCGCCGTCGGAGACGACGCAGCAATCCATGCGATGCAAGGGATCGGAGATCATCGGCGAGTTCAGGACGTCCTCGACGGTGACGACGTCCTTGAGCATCGCATGCGGATTGTATTGCGCGTGATGCGAAGCTGCGACCTTGATCCAGGCTAGCTGCTCTGAGGTGGTGCCATAGTCGTGCATGTGGCGCATGGCACACATGCCATAGGCATTGTGCGTGGTCGCGCCGTAAGCGGACTCGAAATCGGCCTCCGCGCCGGCGGCGCGCGGCGGCATCGCCCCGGTGCGTGGCTTGCCGGCGAGCGTGATCAGCGCGATCGAGCATTTGCCGGCGGCGATCGCCTCGGCGGCATGGCCGAGATGAATGATGTAGGAACAGCCACCGGTTTCAGTGGAATCGACGTGGCGGAGCTTTTTGGTGTTCAGCCCGAGATAATCGACCATCGGCCAGGCGCCGCCGGGCGCATCGCCCGCGCAGAAATAGCCGTCGACATCGTCCTTGCTGAGCCCGGCATCCTCGATCGCGCCTTTGGCGACCTCGGCGTGGAGCTGGGCTGTGGATTTGTCCGGCGCATGCCGGGTCGGGTGTTCAAAAATCCCGGCAATGTAGGCCTTGCCCTTGATGGTCAAAACAGAGGTCTCCGCTCGCGTTTCTTCTTGGCTCTTTTTTCTGAACCGCGGTGGCCTGCTTGGCAAGCTCGGAAATATTCCGTCGGGCGAGAGGGTAGCGGGTTGGCGCAAGTGGGCGTCGCCACGCCCTGGCGTCAGTACGAGCGTGGCGAAGCAATCCAGAATCTCTCCGCAGCGACAGTCGCAATGACGGAGTCCGAACGCTGACGCCGGTGGCCGCCACAGGCAGAGTCCTAAAGGTGTTTTGCCCGACGACACAAGCGATTTTCAATTTGGCGAAAACAACCCCATGCACAGTAGAACGGTGGTTGATTCTCCAACAGAAAATGTGGGCGGTCTTGTTGCCCCCGACGCAACGGATTGCAGACATCGTAGGGTGGGCAAAGCGAAGCGTGCCCACCTCCTCTCGCGCAATTTTGGTGAGATGGTGGGCACGGCGCTTTGCGCCTTTGTCCACCCTACGAAGCTTCCCTACTCCGCCGCGATCTGCCTTGGCGCCGGCGGCGGGCTCGCCAGATCGGCGGCGAGCTGGGCGTAGCGGACCTTGGCGTCTGCGACCGCCTTCTCCTTCACCGGGCCGTAACCGCGGATGCGGTCGGGCAGCGACAGCAGTTCGACTGCGGTGTCGATCGTGAGCGGCGACAGCAGGCCGAGCACGGTGGCGACGTCCTTCTCGTAGCCGACGATCAGGTCGCGCTCGAGCTTGCGGTCGGCGCTGCGACCGAAAATGTCGAGCGCCGTACCGCGCAGGAACTTGAATTTTGCAAGCACGCGGAAAGTCTTCAGCATCCACGGACCGAAGGCGCGCTTCTTCGGCCGGCCGAGTGTGTCGACACCACTGCTGAGGATCGGCGGCGCGAGATTGAAGCTGAACTTGAAGTCGCCCTCGAACTGATCGCGGAGCTGTTTTTCGAAGCCGCCGTTGGTGAAGAGGCGCGCGACCTCGTATTCGTCCTTGTAGGCGAGCAGCTTTGCGTAGTTGATCGCCACCGCACGCGGCAGCGCCTCATCATATCCGCCCTGCCTGGCGGCGTCGCTGACCTGATCGACCAGCTTGCGATAACGCTTGGCAAGGCGGCCGTTCTGATAGGCCGTGAGATGCGTGGCGCGATGCGCGATGACTTCATCGAGGGTCATGGCGTCCAGCGTCTTCGGCGCAACGACCTCGTCCGTGCCCTTCAGCATGTCGGCAAGGCGCGCAGGGTCCGCCACCGCGAGGCGGCCGAGGCGGAAGGCTTCCTTGTTCATCTTGATCGAGACGCCGTTGACCTCGATCGCCTGCTCGATCGCTTCCGCAGACAGCGGCAACAAACCCTTCTGATAGGCATAGCCCATCATCATCATGTTGGTGGCGATGCTGTCGCCGAGCAGCTGCTCGGCCGGCTTGGTGAAGTCGAAAAACACCGAGTCCTTGTGCAGCGCCGTCTCCAGCAAGCCGTTCAGCTTGCGGGTCTGGAAGTTGAAGTCGCGGTTGAGGATGAAGTCGGCGGTGGGAATGACGTGGCTGTTGATGATGCCGCGGGTACGGCTGGTGTCGCAAAGCGAGATGGTGTCCTTGGCGACCGCAACCACCTCATCGGCGGCGAGTACGACATCGGCCGTGCCGGTGACGATGCGCGAGCAGGTCACTTCGGCCGGATGATCCGACAGGCGGACGTGGCTGAGCACCGCGCCGCCCTTCTGCGCCAGGCCCGACATGTCGAGGATCATCGAGGCCTTGCCCTCGATATGCGCGGCCATGCCGAGCAGCGCGCCGATGGTGAGCACGCCGGTGCCGCCGACGCCGCCGACCGCGATATTGTAGGGCTTGTCGAGCGTCGGGCGCGAGGCCGGCTCCGGCAGCGCGCCGATGTCAGCCAGCTTCGCTGGCGCCCGCTGGCGCGGCTTGCCGCCGTCGATGGTGACGAAGGACGGGCAGAACCCCTTCAGGCACGAATAGTCCTTGTTGCAGGACGACTGGTTGATGGCGCGCTTGCGACCGAATTCAGTCTCCAGCGGCTCGACCGAGATGCAGTTCGACTGCACCGAGCAGTCGCCGCAGCCTTCGCAGACAGCCGGGTTGATCATGACGCGGCGCGCCGGATCCTCCATCGTACCGCGCTTGCGGCGGCGGCGCTTTTCGGCGGCGCAGGTCTGGACGAAGACGATCGCGGATGCGCCCTTCACCTTGCGCAGCGTTTTCTGAACCGTGTCGAGCTCGTCGCGATGCGCAGTCTTGACGCCGGGCGCGATCTCGCTCGCCGGATAGGCCTCGGGGTTTTCGGAGACCAGATAGATCTCGCGGATACCTTCCGAGTGGAGCTGGAAGGTGATCTGCTGTGGCGACAACTCGCCATCGACGTGCTGGCCGCCCGTCATCGCGGTCGCATCGTTATAGAGGATTTTGTAGGTGACGTTGGCGCCCGAGGCGATCGCCTGGCGGATCGCAAGGCTGCCGGAGTGGAAGTAGGTGCCATCGCCGAGATTGGCGAACACATGCTCTTCGTTGGTGAAGGGCGCAATGCCGACCCACGGTACGCCCTCACCGCCCATCTGGGTAAACGTCTCAGTCGAACGGTCCATCCAGAGCGCCATGAAGTGGCAGCCGATGCCGGCCATGGCGCGGCTGCCTTCGGGGACCTTGGTCGAGGTATTGTGGGGACAGCCGGAGCAGAAATACGGGGTGCGGGAGACAGGCGCGACCGCCTGCATCTGGGTCGCCTGGCGGCCGTTGAACCAGTCGGCCTTGACGCGGATCATCTCCGCAATCTCGGGATTGAGATCAAGTCGGAGTAGCCGCTCGGTCAGCGAGGTCGCGAGCGAGGCGACGCTGAGCTCGGCGGCAAAGGTCAGGAAGCGCTTGTCGTGCTCGTCCATCTTGCCGACGATGCGCGGACGGACGTCATCGCGCCAGTTGAACAGCTCCTGCTTGACCTGGTTCTCGACGATCTCGCGCCGTTCCTCGACGATGAATATCTCTTCGAGGCCAACCGCAAACTGCCGCACGCCTTCCGGTTCGAGCGGCCAGGGCATGCCGATCTTGTAGAGGCGAAGCCCAATCTTGGCGGCGACCTCTTCGGTGATGCCGAGCTCGCGCAGCGCCTGCCTCACGTCCTCATAGCTCTTGCCCGACGCCATGATGCCGAAGCGGGCGTTCGGCGAATCCATCGTGATGCGGTTGACCTTGTTGGCGCGCGCAAAGGCAATCGCGGCAAAGCCCTTGTAGTCCTGGAGGCGGCGGTCCTGCTCGAAACGGTCGTCGGGCCAGCGCAGATTGAGGCCGCCTTGCGGCATCTCGAAATCGGCCGGGATGATGAAAGGCTTCATCTCGTCGGTGAGGTCGATCTCGGCGGTGGTCTCCACCGTCTCCGTGATCACCTTCATGCCGACCCAACAGCCCGAATAGCGCGACATCGCGATTCCGAGCAGGCCCATCTCGATCATCTCGTGGATGCTCGAGGGGTAAAGATAAGGCATCAGCGCCGAGATGAAGGCGTGGTCGGACTGATGCGGGACGGTGGATGATTTGGCGCCGTGGTCGTCGCCGGCCAGAACCAGCACGCCGCCGTTCTTGGCCGAGCCTGCCGCGTTGCCGTGGCGGAAGACGTCGCCGCAGCGGTCGACGCCGGGGCCCTTGCCGTACCAGATGCCGACCACGCCATCATATTTGGCGCCGGGCGAGAGGTTGAGCTGCTGCGAGCCCCACACCGCGGTGGCGGCAAGGTCCTCGTTTACGCCGGGCTGGAACTTGATGTTGTACTGCTCGAGGTGCTTTCGCGCGGCGAAGAGCTGCTGGTCGTAGCCACCGAGGGGCGAGCCGCGATAGCCGGAGATGAAGCCCGCGGTGTTCAGCCCATTGGCACGGTCGCGCCGGATCTGGGCCATGGGCAGGCGGACCAGCGCCTGGATGCCCGTGGTGAAGACGTGTCCGGTGTCCTGGGTGTATTTCTGATCGAGACTGATCGGACCCTGGTTGATACCCATTGTTGTCCTCTTCCGCCCTTTTGAGCGCCTGGCTGCTTAAGCCGTTGCCTGCCCGTTGTTTTTAGCTAGGGCGCGCCGACCAACCCTGCCACTCTATGTCGGATATTTAACGCTCCGCATCACAAATCTGGGCGTGACGCGGCGACGGGAAAAAAACGCAATTTCGTGGCGGGAAAGGCATCGCGCATTTTCAGTTTGTGTCACCTTACCCCGCTGTCGCGCAACGACGTGACGCCGCTATAATCCGGCACTCGATGATTGGTCGCAGGAGAAGGCTTTCGATGCGGACGATTCTGGCTGTTGCGCTCTTGTGCAGTGCGGTTGCGCGTGCCGCCATGGCCGCTGAGCCGTCGCCGGAGCTGATCGCCTATGGCAAGACGCTGGTCGAGGCCGGCGATTGCGCGGGCTGCCACACCGCCGATCCCGCAAAACCCTTCGCCGGCGGAAAGCGCATCGACACGCCCTTTGGCGCGATCTATGCGCCGAACCTGACGCCCGACCGCGACACCGGGATCGGCGCCTGGACTGATGCCGATTTCACCCGCGCCGTGCGCTATGGCACCGCGCCGGACGGCTCGCTGTATTATCCGGCCTTCCCCTACCCTTATTTCACCCGGATGACGAAGGACGACACGCTGGCGATCAGGGCCTATCTCGGCACGCTCGCGCCTGTCGCCAGCCGCAACAAGCCGCCGGAGCTGCGCTGGCCGCTCAATTATCGCGGCCTGATGCGGGCCTGGAACTATCTGTTCTTCAAGCCCGGCCTGTTCGAGCCGGACCAGGGCAAGAGCGCGGCGTGGAATCGCGGCGGCTATCTCGTCACCGGGCTCGGCCATTGCGGCGCCTGCCACACGCCGAAGAACTATTTTGGCGCGGACAAGACTGCGCAAGCGTTGGCCGGCAGCGAGATCGGCGGCTGGTTTGCACCGCGACTCGATGGCGCCACACGGAGCGGGTTGCAGTCGTGGAGTGCGCAGGACGTTGCCGAGTATCTGCAAAGCGGCCGCAACGCCAGGAGCCATGCCGGCGGACCGATGGCGGAGGTGATCGTCAATTCGACGTCGAAGATGGGCGATGCCGACGTCCGTGCCATGGCGGTGTATCTGAAGGACCTGCCGCCGGTGCGGCGCGAGCCGAAGGTGACGCCGCCCGACGATGCCGAGATGGGTGCCGGCCAGGCCGTCTACGCAAAGCTCTGCATTGCCTGCCATGAGGCCGATGGCTCCGGCGCGCCGCGCATCTACCCACCGTTGCCGGGGAATGCGCTGCTGCAATCGATCAATCCGTCCTCCACCTTACGCGTCATCCTCGACGGTGCGCACACCGTGACGACGCCGCGCGCGCCCAACACCGGCGAGATGCCGGCCTATGCCAAGCAATTGTCCGACGAGCAGGTCGCGGCGGTGACGAACTACATCCGCAATTCCTGGGGCAATGCCGCGCCGCTCGTGACGCCGGCGCAGGTGGCGAAGGCGCGCAAGGAAGAACCCTAACTAGGGCCCCCGCTCCTCATCTCCGGTGAACACGAATTTCGGCATCTCCCATTTGTAGCGCACCGCCAGCAGGCGGAAGCTGATGCCGAGGATGAAGGTCAAAATCGTCCAGAGCTCGGCGTTGAGATTGAGGCCGAAGGCGGTGGCGTAGAACAGGCCGGTGACCACCGAGACGCTGGCATAGAGCTCGGAGCGGAACAGCAGCGGCACGTCGTTGCAGAGCACGTCGCGCAACACGCCGCCGGCGCAGCCCGTCACCATGCCGGAGACGATCACGATCGGCAGCGTGGCATCCATCTGCCAGGCGACATCGCAGCCGGTCATGGTGAAGACGACGAGGCCGATGGCATCGAGCACGATAAAGGCTAGTCGAAGCCGGTGCACGAGGCGTGCGAACAGGATCGTCAGCAGCGCCGCTGCGCCCGGCAGGACGAGATAGATCGGGTTCGCGACCCAGGCCAGCGGATAGTGACCGAGGAACAGGTCGCGCAGCGTGCCACCACCGAGCGCGGTGATGCTGCCGAGCAGACAGACGCCGACATAGTCCATGCTGCGCCGGCCGGCAGCCAGCGCCGCCGTCATGCCCTGCGCCGTCAAGGCGACCAGCGCCAGAAGATGCAGCACGCTATCGCTGGGCGGCAGGCTCCACATCGCTTTGTTCCCTCATTCCCCATGGAACTTACGTCCGCGGTTCCCCTCTGAACAGGTTCCCGATTCCCGACGCGGGGGCAACATGCGACGAAAGCATGAGATGCGCGGAACAGAATCTCGCGTCTGTGGGTTGTCAGGCCGCAATAAACGAGGAGACCTCATGATGGCTGACGACCGTTTTCCCAACGATCCGTATCGCCCCAACCTCGCCGACGATGAGTACCTTCGCGCGGCACGCCGGGACGGCGACTTTGTGGCTGATCCCGAGCTGGGTGAAGGCCCCGCCTCCAGCGGCAAGGTTGCCCTGTTTGCCGTGGCCGTCGCCCTGGTGCTGGGCGCCGTGTTCTATGGCTTGAACAATTCAAGTACCAGTAACCAGGCGAGTAACGCCCCGGCGACGCAGACCGCTCAGCAGACCGCGCCGGCCAATCCGGCCGCGCCTCCCGGCATGCGTGACGTGACGCCGCGCAATAACACCGGGCCGGGTGTGACTACGGGTGCGGCGCCGAGCAAGCCCGCGGCGCCTGATCCGGCTGCGCCGTCTGACGGCGCGAAGTAACAGTTCGCAATAACGCGAGAGAGCGGCGGGATCGAAAGGTCCCGCCGCTTTTCGTTTGGCGCTAGCTGAACATCTTGTTGATCTCGCCGCCGGGATAGCCGCTGCCAAGCTCCGTGAACGTCCCCTTCTCCGCCATCTCCTTTGCGGCGCGCATGAAGCCGCCCCAGGCCGCGCGGGCGAGCGAGCCGCCGACGCTGATCCGGCGCACGCCGAGATCGGCGGCTTCCTGCAACGACAGGCCGGGCGCACCGATCAGCAGGTTGAACGGCTTTGGTGCGACAGCCTTCACCACCGCCGCGATGTCCTCACGCGTTTTCAGGCCCGGCGCATAAAGACAGTCGGCGCCGGCGTCAGCATAAGCTGTAAGCCGGTCGATGACGAGCTTGAGGTCGGTCACGCCCCACAGATACGCCTCGCAGCGGCCGACCAGCATCGTATTGCTGTCGCCGATCGCCTTGCGCGACGCCTTGATGCGCTCGACCGCAAGCGTGCGATCGTAGATCGGCTTGTCCTTGTCGCCGGTGGAATCCTCGATCGACAGACCGGCGACGCCGGTGCGCACACAGCGCTCGACATTTTCCGCGACCTTATCCGGCTCGACGGCGAAGCCGCCCTCGAAATCCGCGTTCACGGGGATGTCGACCGCCGAGCACAATGCTGCCAGATGCTGACAGACATCTTCGACGGTGACACGGTTGTCGGCCTTGCCGATGGTCCAGGCAAAGCCGGCACTCGATGACGCAAGCGCCTTGAAGCCGAGATGCTGCAATGCCTTGGCACCGCCGACATCGACCGGATTGGGCAGGATGAAGCAGCCGCTGTCGTGCATTTTTTTGAATGTTGCGCGCTTGTCAGCAGTCGTCACATGCATGTTTCTCTCCCTTGTTAGCTGCGCGAACATAGGCACGCGTTGTCAAACACGCTAGTGCGCGTCGTGCACGGCGCGGCTGTCCTTCGGCGCCTGTTCGCGATCATTCATGCCGTAGTCGCGGATGACGCTGGCGATGCGCAGATGGTAGTCGGCAAAGATGTTGGCGCGGCCCTTGGCCTGGGTGCGCCGGTGCTCCATCGTGTTGCGCCAGGCTGCAACCGCCGCCTCGTCGCGCCAGAACGACAACGACAAAACCTTGCCCTTCTCGGTCAGGCTTTCAAAACGCTCGACCGAGATGAAGCCGTCGATGGTTTGCAGGATCGGCTTCAGATCGGCCGCGAGGTCGAAGTAGTCCTGGCGGTGTTCCGGCTTGGGCCAGACCTCGAAGATCACGGCGATCATGCGCGTCTCCTGTCGTTGATGGCTACAATACCACCTTGCGCAGGAACGTGCGCTCTTCGGCGAGGATGAATTTGTTCTCCTCGGCGAAATGGAAGTTGGCCATGCCATCGGAATCCTGCCGCAACCGCGCGCGATAGGCCTCGTAGGCGGCGAGGCTCTCGAAGGTGATCAGCGCGAACGCGATGTTGTTGGTGCCCTCATGCGGCATGAAATAGCCGATCAGGTCGCCACCGCATTTCGGGATGATGCTGAGCCAGCGTTTTGAGTACTCCTCGAACTGCGCGCGCTTGAAGGGATCGAGCTGGTAGCGGATGAAGACGGTGACGGACATGGCGGGCTCCTGATTTTTTCATTGCGACGCGCAAAGCCGCACCGTCGCCGCAGAAGCAGTCTGGATTGCTTCGCTGCGCTCGCAATGACGTGTCTATGGCCGCACGCTACCCGCTTGCCCGACCGCAATGCTTCGGCTACCATCGAAGCATGAAATCAGGACCCGACATCGCCATGATCGCCGCACTGGTCGGCGATCCCGCCCGCGCCAACATGCTCACGGCGCTGATGAACGGCCGCGCGCTGACCGCGAGCGAGCTGGCGCAGCAGGCCGGCATCACCCCGCAGACGGCGAGCTCGCATCTCTCCAAGCTCGAGGCCGGCGGGCTGGTCGAGCCCGAGAAGCAGGGCCGCCATCGCTACTACCGCCTCACCGACGATGACGTTGCCGGCGTGCTCGAAGGTCTCGCAGGCCTTGCCGCGCGCACCGGCCACATGCGCGTGCGCACCGGGCCGAAGGATCCGGAACTGCGGCGCGCGCGGATTTGCTACGACCACCTCGCCGGCGATCTCGGCGTGCAGATGCTCGATAGCTTGCGCGAGCGGCGCCTGGTCAAGCAGAAGAAGCAGGAGATCGAGCTGACGCCGGAGGGCGAGCGTTTTCTCGCCAAGCATTTGCAGATCTCGCCCGAGATGCTCACCCATCCGCGCCGCCCGGTCTGCAAGGCGTGCCTGGACTGGAGCGAGCGGCGCCATCATCTCGCCGGCACGCTGGGCGCTGCCATGATGCAGCGTTTTGCCGAGCTGAAATGGGCTGCGCGCGATGCCACCCCCGGCAGCCGCGTGGTGAACTTTACCCGCACCGGAGAGAAGCAGTTTGCCGCGCTGTTCGGCAACGGGCAGGACTGAACACACAATCGCGTGTGAACGATGACGCTTGTCATGGCCGGGCTTGACCCGGCCATCCACGTCTTTAATGCGGCTCGCAGCGACAGTTCTCATCAGAGCCTCTTCCTTATGAACCGCTTCCTCCCAGCCGCACTCGCCGCCGCCCTCCTCGCCTCCCCGCTCGCATCCCACGCCGCCGACGCACCCCAACGCGAGCCCTACGGCATCGCGCTCGAAGGCTTTGCCTATCCCTACCCTGTGCAGCTGCTGCCGGTCGTCGATGACGGCGAGCAGCTCAGCATGGCCTATATGGACGTGGCGCCAGCGCAGCCGAACGGCCGCACCGTGGTGCTGCTGCATGGGCGCAATTTTCCGTCGAGCTATTGGGCGCCTGTCATCAAGATGCTGAGCGAGGCCGGTTTCCGCGTTGTGGTGCCGGACCAGATCGGCTTCGGCAAATCCTCCAAGCCGCAGGGCGAATTGCACTTCGACACGCTGGCGCGCAACACCATCGCGCTGCTCGATCACTTAGGGATCGCCAAAGCCGAGATCGTCGCGCATTCGCTCGGCGGCATGCTCGGGGTGCGCATTGCCCGCGCCTATCCGGATCGCGTCGCGCATCTGGTGTTGACCGCACCCATTGGGCTCGAGGACTACCGCCTCTACGTGCCGCCGACGCCCACCGAAAAAATCATCGAGGCCGAGGACAAGCTCACCGCCGACGGCTACCGCAAACAACTCCAGACCAACTACGCGATCAAGCTGCCACCCGATCAGATCACGCCGTTCATCGACGCCCGCTTCAACATCAAGGGCAGCCCGGACTATGCGCGCTGGCTGCGCGCCTTCGTCAGCTCGGGCCAGATGATCTATCGCGAGCCGGTGGCGCACGAGGTTGCGCTGATCACGGAGCCGACGCTGTTCATCATGGGCGCCGACGACCACAACGCGCCGGGCCGACCGAATGCGCCGGAGGCACTGCGCGCAAAAATGGGGCAGAACGCCGAGCTCGCGAAGGCGCTGGCTGTGAAGATGCCGGATGCGCGGGCGGAGGTGATCCCCGACACCGGCCACCTCGTCTTCCTGGAGGCGCCGGAGAAGTACAAGGAGCTGGTGCTGGGCTTTCTCGGCCGCTAGCGCCATCGCTGTCGCCTGAAGCAGGATGCCCGCAGCGTTCATGCCGCATTCAGGTCATGATTGGCAGGTTTGGATCGCACCGTGTCGACACGCCCCACTAAATTTAATGTGTCGAATCGTGTCTTTTGATTCATTGTGCGCCGCAAGCGCCGAGCCCTTAAAATCTGCCCCAAGGACGAGAAGGAAGACCATAATGAAATATCTGTTCGCCGCCGTGATGCTCGCCAGCGCGGTCGTTGGCTTCAGCGAAGCCGCCAGCGCCGCCGGTGGTTGCGGCCCGGGCTGGTACCGTGGCCCCTATGGCGGCTGCCGCCCGATGGGTGGACGTGGTCCGGTCGTCGTCGTCGAGCCCGCCGCACCGGTCGTGGTGGTGCGTCCGCGCGTGTGCCCCTATGGCTTCCGCTGGTACGCCGGCCGCTGCCGTCCGTTCTAATATTTTGCACTTGCGAAGTGGCCGTGCGGCGTTGGCCTGCGCGGCCATTTTCTTTGAGCCCCTCCGACGTTCGTTCGCATATTCCTGCGGCGGCTCCGAATCGAAACGGGGACCGCAAGCTGCGATCCCCGTCCAGGCCTCGACTGGCGAGAGCTTACCAGTGACGGCGATGCCAGCGCCGGCGACGCCAGCCCCAATGACGATGATGCCAGTGGCCGTGCCAGCGCACCTGCTCCGGCTTCATCTGGGCGGCTTCGGCGCTGCTGGTGACTGCGGGATGCACATCGGCATCCGGCTTCGGCATCGCGGATGGACCGCCGACCGGTTGCGGTGACAGCGGCGCGGCCTGCGCGGCGGCCGTGAGTGCAGCGGCGCCAGCCGCGGCACCGATGGCGAGTTTGAGAAAATTGCGGCGTTCCATGACATCTTCCTCTCGAGCGAACGTTGCATGATGCGGAGCGGAGTGTCGTCGGCGCGACATGAACTGCGGCTGAATCGCGCGTTCAGGTTCATTGCAAAGGTGTTAGTGTTGACCGAGTAGCCCGGATGGAGCGAAGCGCAATCCGGGACCGGCGACGCGTCACGCAAGAATCCCGGATTACGCTGCGCTCCATCCGGGCTACGTTCGTAGTTACTTGGCGAATTCCTGCGCCAGCACCAGCGTCTCGCGCGTGCGCGTCACCTCGGGCCAGTCGCGGTTGAAATCGGCGACCAGTTGCTTCAGCGCGTCACCCCTCAGCATCGCCGCGAGCTTGGCCTCGTCATCAAACTGATACATCGCCTGATGCAGCGAGGGATCATCAAGGCTCCAGAACCGCCACGCTTTGCTCACGCCGAACGTTTTCACCGCGTCGGGGACGTGTTCGCTCTCGTACCATTTATCGAAGGCGGCGCGCTTGGTGGGATCTGCCACGATGGCGCGGACGACGAAGTAGGCGGCGGGCATTGGATTTCCTCCTGTTGTTTGGCGCCAGGATAGCCGGTTATAGTGGCGGCAACAAAAAGCCCGCGCGACGGAACTAGCAGCCGCGCTAATCAAGGGAAGGAACGGCCATGCGCAGGATCATCACGGGCCTCGTTGCGATCGCCTCGCTGTGGCCCCTCGCCTTGCGCGCCGAAATCGTCCGCTTCGACATCCTGGAACGCGTGCCCGCATTCGCCGGACGCAGCTTTGGCAATGTCGGCACCTATGAGCGCATCACCGCGCGCGCCACCTTCGCGCTCAACCCGTCGGACGACCGCAACGCCGTCATCACCGATCTCGCGCTCGCCCCGCGCAACGCCGACGGCAAGGTCGAAGCCACCGCCGACGTCGTGATCCTGCGGCCGACCGATCCCACGCACGGCAACGGCACGCTGCTGCTGGAGGTGCCCAACCGCGGCCGCAAGCTCGCGCCGCAACTGTTCGACGATTCCGCCCAGCCGGGCGCCAACAACGCGGACACGGCCGAGGATGCCGGCATCGGCTTCCTGCACCGCCAAGGCTACACGATGGTTTGGGTCGGCTGGCAGGGCGAGATTCCCTCCAAGCCCGGCCAGCTTGCGATGGCCGCACCGGTGCTCAAGGGCGTCACCGGCCCCGCGCGCGAAGAATTCGTGTTCGACAACACCACGAGCCCGGCGCGCGCGACGCTGACCTGGCCGGCGGCGGATGCTTCCAATCTCAACGTCACCGTGCGCGCCGCCTGGGCCGATCGGCGACAGACGCCGTCCGGCCTCGCGGCAAAACTCGTCGATCCCGTGACGGTGGAGATCACCCGGCCCGACGGCTTTGATGCCGGCGCGCTCTACGAGATTACCTACACTGCGCGCGATCCGGTACCGCTCGGCATGGGCTACGCCGCCGTGCGCGACGTCGTCAGCTTCCTCCGCCACGACGAGACACAGGCCAACCCGCTGCTGAACGGCCTGCATCCGTCGGTCAGTCGCGCCATCGGTTTCGGCGTCTCGCAATCCGGCCGCTTCCTGCGCGACTACCTCTATCTCGGCTTCAACGAGGACCTCTCAGGCCGCATGGTGTTCGACGGCCTGATGCCGCATGTCGCCGGCACGCGGCGCATGGCGACCAATGTCCGCTTCGGCCAGCCCGGCCGCAACCCGCGCCATCCGCAGGACTCGGCGTGGCAGGCCGATCTCTTCCCCTTCACCTATGCGACGCTGAGCGATCCCTATTCCGGCAAGACCGACGGCGTGCTGCGGCGCTGCGCGCTCTCGGTCACCTGCCCCAAGGTGATGCAGACCGACAGCGAGCACGAATGGTGGGCCTCGCACGCTTCGCTCTTGGTGACTGATCTTGCCGGCAACCACCTCGACCTCCCCGACAACGTCCGTGCCTACATGATCGCTGGCACGCCGCATTTCGCGGAAGCCGCCGACGTGATGAAGAAGGGCCTGCCGGCAATGGCGCTGCCGCAAAACCCGATGCATGCGGGCATGCCGATGCGCGCGCTGCTCACCGACCTCAACGCCTGGATCAGCGATGGCACCAAGCCGCCCGCAAGCCGCGTCCCCATGCGCGCCCACGGCACGCTGGTCGCAGCCCAAGGCGCCGTGCCGGCGGATATCCCCGGCCTGCCCTATGCCGGCATCCACACGCTCGCCGCCTTCTCCGACCAGAGCGTGCTGCCGCCCAAGGAGATCGGCCGCTATCCCGTGTTCGTGCCGAAGGCGGACGATGACGGCATGGCCATCGCCGGCATTCGTCAGCTCGCATTGGCGGTGCCACGTGCGACCTACACTGCGTGGAATCCGCGCGCGATAGGATTTGGACCGACGGCGCTCTACCCGCTGCAGGGCGCCGTCGTGCCGTTCGCACCGACCGAGGCTGCGAGGAAGGAAGTGCACGATCCCAGGCTGTCGATTGCCGAGCGATATGCGGATGATGGGGCATATGTGGCGGCGGTAAAGCGTGAGGCCGCACGGCAGGTGGCGGAACGGATACTGCTGCCGGAGGATGCGGAGCGCGCGGTCGAGGCGGCAAAGCAAGGCAAGCTTGCGAAGCTGGGGCAGTAAGCAAAACCCAGCGGCCTTGTAGGGTGGGCAGAGCGGAGCGTGCCCACCAATTCTGTCGCCAGCCAAGAGATGGTGGGCACGGCGCAAGTGCGCCTTTGCCCACCCTACGGTCTCCGCCTTCGGAGAAAAAACGTCGTCCCCATGTCGGAACGCGGCGCCTCCGTCCGTCCTATGCTTGAGACAGCACGGAGACACCGCATGGCCGACCTCACCTTGATCACCTACGATTGGGTTCCCCGGCCGCCGCGCGGCTATGTACGCGACCTTCGTGTGCGCTGGGCGCTCGAAGAGGCTGCCTTGCCCTATCGCGTCGCCAGCACGCCCTTCGACGACCGCGGGCCTGCGCATCTGGCGCACCAGCCGTTCGGCCAGGCGCCGTGGCTGACCGATGGCGATCTCTCGATCTTCGAGACTGGCGCAATCCTGCTGCATCTCGGCGGGCTCAGCGACGCGCTGCTGCCGGCCGATCCGCGCGGCCGCAGCGAAGCGACGGAATGGGTGTTCGCCGCGCTCAATTCGGTGGAGATGGCGAGCCTGCCGTGGACGATGCTGAAGTTCATGGCCGAGCCGGGATCGAAATTCTTCGACGACTTTCTCAAGCTCCGCCTCAAGCGCATGGAGATGGTGCTGGCCGACCGCGAATGGCTGGCGGGCTCGTTCTCCGTCGCCGATATCCTGATGGCAGACGTGCTGCGCGTCGTCGATCGCTTCGACGGGCTGACGGACAGTCCTGCCTGCCGCGACTACGTGGCGCGCGCCACGACCCGCCCGGCCTTCGCCAAAGCCCACGCTGACCAAATGGCGCATTTCGCTGCGGCGGACGCGGGGCGCAACGGGGCGTGATGAGCCGCACATAATTAACCCGGCTGTCGCCATAGGGTCACCGCCGTAGGAACAAAGCAATTTGCTTCGAATCATCCCGGCGGAAGGTGAGACATGGCCCGCATCGCGTATCTTAGAGAGAAAATCGCTCGCACCGAGCGGCTGGCGAAGGCGATCCTCGACCAGCAAATCGCGCAACGACTTCAAGCGTTCGCAGCCGAATGCGGCGCGGAGTTGCAGGTCCTGACGCACAAGGCTGCGGCGTGACGTGTGTGAGCGCCCGCCAAGCGGCGCGTCAGACCAGCTTCATCGGCGCATCCGCGACCACGCGAAGGTCGATCCTACTGATTAGCTGAGCCCGATGCGCCTCCGCAGCGCCGATGGCGCTTTCGGTTTGCCGCAACGTGCTGACATTCGAACCGAGCGAGACGATTCCACCCAGCACCAGGGCGATCGAGCCGAGCGCCGCAGTCTGACCGGATCCCAGCAGACCGAGGATCGTGATCAGCAGCAACGCTGCACCGCCGCCGATGGCAAGCTTGGATGCCAGAATGTACTTCCGGCATCGCTCGGCGATCTCGGCCAGCGCCTCAATTCGCGCTTCGATGTCTGAGATTTCGTCGGTCGGATCGTCTTCAGTCATGGCCTTGAGATCGAACCCGTAGGGTGGGTTAGCGTAGCGTAACCCACCGAGGTCTTGACGCGCCGTCGGTGCAGCCGGTGGGTTACGGCTTCGCCTAACCCACCCTACGCATCTCGCTACAACGGCAAATTGTCGTGCTTTTTCGCCGGCGTTTCCACTTTCTTGTCCTTCAGCATCGACAGCGCCCGCGCGATCCGCTTGCGGGTCGAGTGCGGCATGATGACGTCGTCGATGTAACCGCGCTCAGCGGCGATGAAAGGCGACAGGAAGCGGTCTTCGTATTCCTTGGTGCGGGCGGCGATCTTGTCGGGGTCGCCGATGTCACTGCGGAAGATGATCTCGACCGCGCCCTTGGCGCCCATCACGGCGATCTGGGCGGTCGGCCAGGCGTAGTTCATGTCGGCGCCGATCTCCTTGGAGGCCATGACGTCGAAGGCGCCGCCATAGGCCTTGCGGGTGATGATGGTCACCAGCGGCACGGTGCATTGCGAATAGGCGAACAGGAGTTTCGCGCCGTGCTTGATCAGGCCGCCATATTCCTGCGCGGTGCCGGGCAGGAAACCGGGCACGTCGACGAAGGTGACGATCGGGATATCGAAGGCATCGCAGAAACGCACGAAGCGCGCGGCTTTCCGTGACGCATCGCTGTCGAGCACGCCGGCCAGCACCATCGGCTGGTTGGCGACGAAGCCGACGGTGCGGCCGGCGATGCGGCCGAAGCCGGTGACGATGTTCTTGGCAAAGGAATCCGCGATCTCGAAGAAGTCACCCTCGTCCACGACCTTCAGGATCAATTCCTTCATGTCGTAGGGCTTGTTCGGATTGTCAGGGATCAGTGTGTCGAGCGACATGTCGACGCGGCCGATGTCGTCGAAGCTCGGCCACTCCGGCACGCCGTCGGTGTTGTTGGACGGCAGGAAGTCGATCAGGCGCCGCATCTGCAAGAGCGTCTCGACGTCGTTCTCGAAGGCGCCGTCGGCGATCGAGGAGCGCGTGGCGTGCACCGAGGCGCCGCCGAGCTCTTCCGCGGTGACGACCTCGTTGGTCACGGTCTTCACCACGTCGGGGCCGGTGACGAACATGTAGCTGGTGTTCTTCACCATGAAGATGAAGTCGGTCATGGCCGGCGAATAGACGTCGCCGCCGGCGCAGGGGCCCATGATGACGGAGATCTGCGGGATCACGCCCGAGGCGAGCACGTTGCGGCGGAACACGTAGGAGTAGCCGGCAAGCGCGGCGACGCCTTCCTGGATGCGCGCGCCGCCCGCGTCATAGAGGCCGATGATGGGCGCCCTCGCCTTCATCGCCATGTCCTGGAGTTTTGTGATCTTCAGCGCGTGGGTCTCGGACAGCGATCCGCCGAACACCGTGAAGTCCTTGGCGAAGACAAACGTCTTGCGGCCGTTGACGGTGCCCCAGCCGGTGACGACGCCATCGCCGGGAATCTTGTTCTTCTCCATGCCGAACTCGGTGGAGCGGTGCTCGACGAACATGTCGAACTCCTCGAACGATCCCTTGTCGAGCAGAAGCTCGATACGCTCGCGCGCGGTCAGCTTGCCGCGGGCGTGCTGCGCCTCGATGCGCTTCTCGCCGCCACCGAGCTTTGCGCCGGCACGACGGTCTTCAAGGGCGTCCAGAATATTCTTCATTTGCTCCCGCCAGGTCTTAAGCCTTAAGTGATGGGCGTTCTAACACGGCATTTTGCGGGCCGGGAAGCGCCTTTCGGCCTCGCAGGCCTGCCTTGCCCCTGCGAAAAACCGTCAGCGATTACAAAGTATTGCCTGGGGAGGCGACCATGGATGAGGCCACGGGTGAGCCCAAGCACGAGACCGGCGCGGCGACCGGTGGCGTCAGGCTCCTGCTGCGGCTGGAGGGGCTGACCCTGTTCCTCGGCATGACGGCGCTGTATGCGGCCTGGGGCGGCTCCTGGCTGATTTACGTCCTGCTCTTCTTCGTCCCCGATCTGAGCTTCCTGGCCTATCTGTCGGATGCGCGATTTGGGGCCATCGTCTACAACGCCGCCCACAGCTACATGGCGCCGATGACACTGATGACGCTGGGCTTCGGCTTTGCCTCGCCCCTGACCCTGTCCATCGCCTTGATCTGGCTTGCCCATATCGGCATCGACCGGGCGCTCGGCTATGGCCTGAAATACTCCGCAGGCTTCGGCTTCACCCATATGGGTCGGATCGGGCGGCAGAAAGGCGCTTGAGGCCTGCGCGCTTTGGCGGCGGGATTGCCGCCATTTTGTCGGCCCTCGCCGGTTGACCGAGGCAGCCGATTCAGGCTTGCTCCTCTTTCGATCAGGCGCCGAATGTTGCGTGAGCTCAGTCGGTACGGCGGCGGTCATCACGTCTGGCTGCAAGCATCACCTCATGTCCGCCAAGGTCGTCCCCCTGCCGCCGAACTCATCGTCCGAAACCACCGACTTCCTGCGGCGGATGGCCAGCATGGTGTCGGGGCGGAACGGCGAGATGCTGCTGCGTGCCGCAAGCCTGATCGAGTCGCTGACGCAGCGGGCGATGACGGCCGAGCGGCTCTATCACCAGGCGCAGGAAGAGAGCACACGTAACGCCGAGCGGCACGAAGCCGCTGAGCTTGCCTCTGATGCCATGGTCGGCCAGATCGCCGCGCTGCGGACGCAGCTCGCGGAAGTGACTGCGGCTGCGGCCGCCGAGCGTGCCGCGTTCGACGCCGAGCGCGGCAAGCTGCTCGGCCTGATGCAGGATGCGGAAAGCCATATCGGCAAGCTCACCACCGAGCTCAAGACACTGCGCGCCTCCGTCGACAGCTTTAACGAGACCGTGGTCTCCGTGCCGATCGAGGTGCTGCGGCTGGCGCGGACGCAGTTCGATTATCTCTCGGGCGGCTTTGCGAAAAAAGGCGACGTGATCTCGCAGGCGATGAGCGAGATCGGCGGCTTTGCCATCGACCAGGCGCTGGCGGTGAAAAAGCAGCCCGGTCCCGCCTGAGGCGGATGCGCGTCAAATTGACAGCGCGCGGATCCGTTGTTCTACTCAGAAAAAATCACAAGGGAGGATCCGATGCCAACGGCATTCCGCGTCATGGCGCTTTGCATCTCCATGCTGTTCGCCGGCATTGGCGCCAATGCGCAATCCCTTCCCAAGGAAGCCGCTGTCCGGACCGAGATCTTCCCGATCCCCTCGCTCACCCTTTCCGACCAGCAATTCCTCAGCGGCGACGCGGCCGCCGGCAAGCCGGTGACGGTTGCGGGCGAATTCCGCGTCGCACAAGGCACTGGAAAACTCCCCGTCGTGGTGCTGATGCACGGCTCGAGCGGCGTCGGCGCCACCACTGAGGCCTGGGTGCACGAATTCAACGCCATGGGCATCTCGACCTTCGTGATCGACGGCTTTACCGGCCGCGGCCTGACGGTGGTGGGGCCGAACCAGGCCCTGCTCGGCCGGCTCAATCTGATCGTCGACATCTACCGCTCGCTGGACATTTTGGCGAAACATCCCCGCGTCGACCCTGATCACATCGTGCTGATGGGCTTTTCACGCGGCGGACAGGCGGCGCTCTATGCGAGCCTCGACCGCTTCAACAAGCTCTGGAACAAGTCCGGCGTCCAGTTCGCCGCTTACATCCCGTTCTATCCGGACTGCTCGACGACGTATCAGACCGACACCGAGGTCGCGGCGCGTCCGATCCGGATCTTCCACGGCACGCCTGACGACTACAATCCGGTGAAGAGTTGCAAGGCTTTCGTCGAGCGGCTCAAGGCGGCCGGGCGCGACGTGGTGCTGACCGAATATCCCGACAGCGCACACGGGTTCGACAGCGGCCTGCTCGGCGTTAACACCGTGACCGTCTCCACCGGAGCCCAGACCGCGCGCAACTGCCACATCCGCGAAAGTGACGGCGGTGTGTTGATGAATGCCGACACGCAGGCGCCCTTCACCTACAAGGATTCCTGCATCGAGCTCGACCCGCACGTTGGCGGCAATCCCGCGACCGCCGCCGAGTCGCGCAAGGCCGTGGTGGATTTCCTCCAGGCGCTGTTCAAGCTGGGTTGAGACTGCGTGACTTGCACCGATGCCGTAGGGTGGGCAAAGCGAAGCGTGCCCACCAAATTGCAGAGCCACGGTGTCGAGAGATGGTGGGCACGGCGCTGCGCGCCTTTGCCCACCCTACAGTATCGCAATTTGTCGCAGGCTCCTCGCAATGACGAGTCCTACGGCTCGCCGGGCTTGAACGGCTCCTGCTTATCCGGCGGAGTAGTCTCCTCGGCCATGGCGAGCAGCATCGCGACCATCACGTAATTGCCGGCGACCGCGCTGAGATCGACGATCTGCTGATCGTTGAACACCTTCTTCGCCCGCGCGTAGGTCTGGTCGGAGACCTTTTTCGTCGTGGTGAGCTCGGTGACGAAGTCGTAGACCACCGCCTCGTCCTCGGCCATGGCCGACGGCCGCTTGTTGGCCTTCAGCTCGGCGATGATGTCGGGCGACAGGCCCGCCTTCGCCGCCAGGGGCGCATGGGCGAACCACTCCACCTGCGAGCGCCACTGCCGGCCGATGATCAGAATCGCAAACTCGTTGAGCTTGGTCGGGACCGAGGTTTCCCAACGTAGATAGTAGAACAGGTCGAACAGGCGTTGGCCGAGCACGGGACTGCGGATCATCGGATTGTAGGGGCCGCCGATGCCGACGCTCGAGACCTTCATGATCTGCTCGCCGAGCGGCTTCTGCTTCTCGTTGAGCTGATCCATGGTGAGCTGCGGAAAGCGCGGCTCCTTGCTGGTGGCAGGTGCTGTAAACATCGTCGCGGCAAGCCAGCCGCCCGCGGCGGCAAGCGTGAGCGACGACAGCCAGAGCGGCGTTGACTTCATCGTTTCCTCCGACCCTTTTTCTTGCTTGGTCGGGACGATGCTAGTCGAGCAGCGCAATGGGCGCCAGCGTGGTGGGATCAGATCGCGCCGATATCGGCAAGGCAGGCTTGCGTCAGCGGCATGCGCTCGCCGACGAGGCGCGGCTCGCCGCAATCCATGTTGAGCGCGAACACGGTTTGCGCCTCGCCCTTCTCGGCCCAGCCGACCATCCAGCCGAGCGACGGCGCGCCGCGCTCGGCGCCAAGCAGTCCGGACTTGGCGCGAATGATGCTATCACCGACCTTGGTCACCGGCAGGATATCGGCCACGAGGTCCTGGCTGCGTTTGGAAATCGGCAGCGCGCGACGGCGCAGCCGGTCGACGAAATCGATCTGCTCGATCGGATCGATGCGCAGGGCGCCAGTGAGCCAGAACTGGTCGATGCCGCCGCCGATGTCGCGATTGCCGTAGTCGAACAGATCAACATACTTCTGCATGCGCTCTTGCCCGATCCGCCGCGCGATCTCCTGATAGACCGGCACCGCACTCACGAGAATCGCACTGCGCAGCGTGTGATCCTTGTTCCAGGCCTCAATGGGGCGCTTCACACCGTCCCAGGGAAACACGTCCTTGTCGGGATCGGCGACAACGCCGGTCTCCAGCGCAATCAGCGAGTTCGGGATCTTGAAGGTCGAGGCCGGCAGCTTGGCTTCGCCGGAGCGTTCCTTGTCGCTGGCGATGATCAAATAGTCGTCGACCTTGTAGCCGACGAAGGTGCCGGCTGTGCCGAGGTCAGTGAAGCGTTTTGCCAGGCTGTCGCGGATCTCGTTGCGCGGCGGCGCGACATGGGCGAGCGCGCGCGACGGCACAATAGCGGCTGCGGCAAGAAGCCCGAGGGTGGAACGGCGGGTGAGCAAGAGCGGTATCCGTTGATCGATGAGGGCGCCGCGACCATGCAGCCGCCATCGTGGTGAAACGATGACAGCACGCTATCGCCCTCGCCCCGACAGCCGCAGAATGAACACGAGCACTTCGGCGACAGCCTTGTAGAGATCCGGCGGGATTTCCTCGCCGAGTTCGACCTTGGAGAGCGCGCCGGCCAAAACCTCGTTCTCCTCGATCGGGATGTCGTGGGCCTTGGCGATCTCGACGATTTTTGCGCCGATCGTGCCCCTGCCCTTGGCGACCACGACGGGCGCGCCGCTGCCCTTCTCGTAGTGCAGCGCGATTGCGAGTTTGGATGCGTCGCTCATGTGGCGCGATCCAGGAAGTGCCCGGCGCGGGCCGGCGCCGGCTGTGGCGGCGTGCCGTCGCGGACCACGATGTCGCCGGGCTTGAGCTCGGCCTTCGTCATCGCCTGGCTGAGCTCGCCGATGCCGGCGCGGAGTTGCTGCGCGGTCGCCGGCCGCTCCGCCCACATCCGTACAAAGGTCTTGTCGCCGTTGAGCGTGATCAGCGCATGCACCGGGCCGGTCGGCTCGACATTGAGCGAGAAGCGCGCGCGCCAGGCGCGCTTGGCGGGATCGGCAGACTCATTGCCGCCGTCGCGCGAGATCTCGAACTGCGCCATCGCCGTGCCCTGCGGGGTCGCGAAGGGAATTTCGAAATTCCACTGCGGCACGCTTGGGTCGATGCGATGGCCGCTGGCGTCGACACGGTCGGGGAGCGAGGCGACCTGGAGCAGCGTCTGCCGCGCGATCGCGGCATCGGTGTCGTCGAGCAGGCGGTGCATGGTCGCAGCCAGCGGCGTATCCGGCGTGAGCGACGGCGAGGCAACAGATTGCGGCGATGGCAGCGCGCCGCGGATCGGCGGTGGCGTGGTGGCGCGCGCGGCCGCCTCGAAGATGTGGCCGTCCGGTACGGCCTTGTTGGAGCCCGGCACATTGCCGATCATGCGGGGCAGGTTTTGCGTGACCTCTTGCAGCAGGCTTGCGGCAAGACCAGCGGACATGGTCCGCGGGATCGCCGCCTGCGGGAGCCCGGCAGCCATGTCAGCCAACACGGCGGCCGCGAGATTGGCGCCGCGCGGCGTTTGCAGCGATTGGGCCATCTCTGCGTCAAGTGGCGGCGACATCACCTGCGCGGCCTCGCCTGCAATCTGAGCGGGCGAAGTTGCGACCTGCGGCGCGGCGACGGAGTTCGCGGCAAGCGCGGCGCCTTGCGTCGCCGCCTGCGGCACGCTGCTCTCGAGCGCACCGGAGGTCGCAGCCAGCGTCTGGCGCAGCACCAGCAGCGCCGCCTTCAAGTCCGGCACCGCGCCCGAGGATGGCGTCGTGCCCGCAGCGAGCGAGGCCTCGAGCAACAGCCCGGATTTCTGGAAGGCGGATTGGATATCGGCCCCGTCGAGGCCGGTGTTGAGCGGCGTCTGCTGCGCCAGCACGTCCAGCACCGCCTGCTTCAGTCCGGCCGGCAAATCGCTGCCGATGACGATTGAGGCCAGATTGGCAAACAACGGCGCCTGGCTGCCCTGCTTGGTCGCGGCCTCGGCCGAAGCCAAGGTGACGGCGACCTGCTCGGATGGTGTCAGAGGGTTGCGGGCCGTGGTCGCCGACGGCGCAAGCGACGGGCTATCGACCAGCGAGGCTGCGCCCGGCGTCAGCGTGATCTGATCCGCCGTTGCCCCGCCTGCGCCATCAACGATGGCGAGCCGGATGGTGCCGTCGTTCTGCGACACCGCGAGCTGAAGATTCTGCCCCGGTGTCAGCGCCACTTCCGACATCACGTCCATCGAGAGATTGGCGATCGCGATCCGCACCAGATTGTCGGCGAGCACGCTGATCACTTTTGCGTCGACGACGCTGCCGGCTTGAAGGGCAAGCTCGGGCGTCGCCGCATCAGCAACAGAGCTGGCAGCACTGACGGGAACGATCGAGCTTATCGGCGTCGGCATCTCGGGGGCCCAGGAAGCGCGGGCCACCCTAACCCCTGCGTCGTAAACCTCTCGTTAAGGACCTTTGGCCTCGGCTGGCTTCACGGCCGCCAGCACCGTCACGGCAGCCCCAAAGTCCCTCAGGCGCGCGGCGCGGCGGGCGGCCGCCTCCTCGTCCACGCCCCATTTGCCGGCATTCCAGTCCTCATCGACATAGGCTGCCGCCCAGACCTGGTCGGCATCGCGGGCGCCATGGCACAGCGCCAAGGCCAGCAGCGCCGAGCCGGTCAGGGTCGTGATCACGTGGAGGGCTGCGACGGACCAGGGATCATCCGGAAGTGCTGCGCGCGCGGCCTGAATGGCCTCGTCCGGCTGCGTCACATGCACGATGCCCTCGGACAGGATGAAATGCGCGCCCAAGGTCTCGGCGGCCCAGAACAGCACGGGGTCCCAATGCGCGGCCTCGCTAGCGACCAGTCCGTCGGGATAGCCGGCGCGATAAAACAGCATGTCGGACTGGAAGTATTTTGCAAGGTCATCCGTGACGAGATCGATGCGATCGATGACGCCCTCGACCACGCTGTTGGCAATCCGCGTCAGCGGCATGCTCAGGGGCTTGATCGTCTCCTCCTGCGCCGCCCACTCCGCGGCCACCGCATCGGCGAGCTTCCGCGACGGGATCACCACCTGGCGGCCGGAGGGCGTGCGAATCGGCTTGCCGTCGAGTGTGATGGCAAAACCGCCCTCGGCCTCTGCCACGCCCGCCTCCTTGTAGAAGCGCTTGCGCAGCGGCACGCGGGTCGCTTGGCGGACCGCCTCCTGCGGATCGAGCGGGGATCGCCCCGCCATCTCGTCGAACAATTCGCGCATCTTGAGTTTTAGGTCTCCGCCGCTGAATATTAGGCTTTTAAGCTAAGACCGGCAGCCGATAAAGCGAGCGGCAGGAATGAGGGAACTTGCGGGCATTGTGGCCCTGTTCGCCGGGCTTTGGCTGGCCGCGGCGGAGGCCGGCTTCCGGACCCCAGAATCGCTGGTGCGCAACGTCTATGCCTATTACGGTCAAGGCGCCCCCGAATTGTCCAAAGGCCTGCCGCGGGATGCCGCAACCGCCCGGCAGTTCTTCGACCCCTCCTTACGCAAGGTGTGGTCCGCGCCGCGGGCTGAGCCCTATGATTTCCTGGTCCAGAGCCCGACCTGGAAGCTCGGCCCGGTCTCGGTCGCAATCCTGCGCAAGCAATACGACAAGACCTATGTCGCGGCGAATTTCGACAATCACGGCCGGCGGGTGACGCTGAATTTCATTCTGGTCAACGGGCCCGAGGGATGGCTGATCACGGATGTCGAGAGCCCGCATGACAGCTTGCGGATGTTTCTGGAGCAGTTTCGGAATTGAGTGGTGTGTGAGTGGGGAGCGCAACCACGGGTGTCGTCCCGGCGAAGGCCGGGACCCATACTTCGCAGCAGAACTTTGGCGAAGGCCAGCAGTTGGAATTCGTTCGTCGGTACGAAGACCGCACGCCACAGATAGATTCCGCGGTATGGGTCCCGGCCTTCGCCGGGACGACGCCGGAGAAACACCGCGCTCCACAGCGCCCTTACTCCTCAGGCGCGTTCTCGATCGGATCAAATCTGCTCGCGTCCAACCCGAGCAGATTCCACGACTGCTGCATGTGCTGCGGCAGCGGCGCGGTGGCGTCGATCACGCCGCCGCGCGGATGCGGGATCACGATGCGGCGCGCCAGAAGATGCAGCCGGTTTTGCAGGCCGCCCGGCAATTGCCAATTCTCGATGTTGAAATATTTGGGATCGCCGACGATGGGATGGCCGATATGCTCCATGTGGGCACGAAGCTGGTGGGTACGGCCGGTGACCGGCTTCAGCGATACCCAGGTCAGCTTGTTGCCGGCAGTCTCGACCACCGCGTAGTAAGTGATCGCGTGGCTCGCGCCCTCGTCGCCATGCTGGGCGATGCGCATGATGGTGTCGTCCTCGCTTTCCTCTTTTGCGAGGAAGGTCGAGATGCGACCCTGCTTCGGCTTCGGCAGACCCGGCACCAGCGCCCAATAGGTTTTCCGCGCTGACCGGGAGCGGAAGGCACCGGTCAGATGCGAGGCGGCAAAGCGCGTCTTGGCGATGAGAAGACAGCCGGCCGTGTCCTTGTCGATCCGGTGCACAAGCCGCGGCTTCTGGCCCTTGGAGTCGCGCATCACCTCCAGCATCTGATCGATGTGCCGCGTCGTGCCGGAGCCGCCCTGCACCGCAAGCCCGAACGGCTTGTTCAGCACGAGAACGTCGTCGTCCTCGTAGATCGTCATCTCCTTCAGCGCGGCGAGCGTCTTTTGCGCGGCTTCCGACAGCGAGCCGGGCGCCGCCTTCGGTGCGTCGAGCTTCAACGGCGGAATGCGAACGCTCTGCCCCTCCTCCAGCCGGTCCTTGCTGTCGACGCGTTTGCCATCGACGCGCAGCTCGCCTTTGCGGACGACACGCTGGATGTGGGAGAACGACAGGCCGGGAAAGCGCGCTTCCAGGAAGCGATCGACCCGCATGTTGTTCTCGTCGGCCGTGACGGTGACGGTCTGCACCTTGGTCGGCAACAGCACCTCGACGGGCTCTGCCGCGGCCGGCGTCTCCAGCGCAGCCTTCTTTTCCAACGCAGCCTTGGGCGCGCGCCGCTCGGTGCGTTCGGCCGCAAAGCGCGGCGGTTTCCCGCCCGGCTTAGCCCCGGGCCGCGGCCCGGCCTTTTTCGCGCTGCGCGCCTTGAACGGACGTGAATCGTCACGCTCGTCACGCGAACGGGGCTTTGGGTTCATTCTCTTGATGCGGCGGCTCATGGCTGCCTGCCTAGCTCAAAAGCGGCCTCACGTCACGGCGAAATGGCGATTTTGGCTTTAGCCGCCCCGCTCCTTCCGCAGCTTGGCCCAGTAATCCAGCCGCTTCCGGATCTCCCGCTCGAAACCGCGCTCGGGCGGGTCGTAGAAGGTCTGACGTCCGAGGGCCTCCGGAAAGTAATCCTGGCCGGAGAAGGCGTCGGGCGTGTCGTGGTCGTATTCGTAAGCTGCGCCGTAGCCTTCCGACTTCATCAGCTTGGTCGGGGAATTGAGGATGTGTTTTGGCGGCAGCAGCGAGCCGGCCTGCTTGGCGGTCTGCATGGCCGCGCCGAAGGCGGTGTAGACCGCGTTCGATTTCGGCGCGGTCGCGAGATAAACCACGGCTTGCGCGATGGCGAGCTCGCCCTCGGGAGACCCGAGAAAATCGAAGGCATCCTTCGCCGCATTGGCGATGACGAGGGCCTGCGGATCGGCGAGCCCGATGTCCTCGACCGCCATGCGCACGACGCGGCGAGCCAGGAACAGCGGATCCTCGCCGGCATCGAGCATGCGCGCCAAATAATACAGCGCCGCATCGGGATCGGAGCCACGCACCGACTTATGCAGGGCCGAGATCAAATTGTAATGGCCGTCGGCGGACTTGTCGTAGATCGGCGCGCGGCGCTGCAAAATGTCCTGCAACTGCGCGGCGTCGAACATCTCGTCCTTGCGGGCAGCGCGCCAGACCTCTTCGACGAGCGTGAGCGAGGCGCGGCCATCGCCGTCGGCCATGCGCACGAGCACCGCGCGTGCCTCGGCATCCAGCGGCAGCTTGCGGCCCTCGACGTCCTCGGCATGCACGAACAGCTTTTCGATCGCAGCCGCGTCGAGCGAATGAAACACCAGCACGCGTGCGCGCGACAGAAGCGCCGCGTTGAGCTCGAAGGACGGGTTCTCGGTGGTGGCGCCGACCATCACCACCGTGCCGTCTTCCATCACAGGCAGAAACGAATCCTGCTGGGCGCGGTTGAAGCGATGCACCTCGTCGACGAACAAGAGCGTGCCCTTGCCCATCTCGCGGCGGGCACGCGCGGCCTCAAAGGCTTTCTTGAGGTCGGCGACGCCGGAGAACACCGCGGAGATCTGCTCGAAATGCAGGTCGGTCGCATCCGCCAGCAGCCGCGCCACCGTGGTCTTGCCGGTGCCGGGCGGGCCCCAGAACACCAGCGAGCCCAGCGTGCGCGTCGCCAGCATGCGCGTCAGCGCGCCGTCGGGGCCGAGGATGTGATCCTGGCCGACCACCTCCGACAGCGCACGCGGCCGCAGGCGATCCGGCAGCGGATGCGGGGCTTCGTGATCGAGCCCCGCCGCGGCAAAGAGAGTTGGCGTCTCCTGTGGTCGCTTCGGACTCATCCGCCCAGCGTGACGTTGATCTGCTGGCCGCCGCGCACCAGCGTGATGCGCCAGAGCCGCTGGCTTGCCCCCGCCGCCTTCTCGAGGTCGTCGGTCTTGCCGATCTTCTGATTGTTGACGGCGAGGATGATGTCGCCCTTCTGGAAGCCGACACTGGCCGCAGGCGAATCGCCGCCGAGCTCCGTGATGACGACACCTTCGGTGTCGGCATCGAGATGCAGCTCGTCGGCAACTGCCGGCGTGATGGTCGAGACCTTCGCGCCCTGGAACGGCGAGCGCGCGGTGATGACGAGCTCGTTGCGACCCGAATCCGGCGCGGTCTCCAGTGCCACCGTCAGCTTCGTCGGCTTGCCGGCGCGCTGCACGTCGATCTGCGCCGTGCCGCCGAGCGGCCGGGTGGCAAAGCGATAGTCGAAGGCGTTGGGATCATCCACGGCCTGGCCGTCGATGCCGGTGATGAGGTCGGAGGATTTCAGGCCGGCCTTCGCTGCCGGGCCGTTCGGCACGACGCTTGCGACCAGCGCACCGGTCGGCGAGCGCAGGCCGAGACTTTCGGCGATCTCGGGCGTCACCGCCTGCAATTTTGCACCGAGCCATGGCCGCTTCACCGCCTTGCCGCCGCCCTTGGCGGAGGCCACGACAACGCGCACCATGTTGGAAGGAATCGCGAAGCCGATGCCCTGCGAGCCACCTGAGCGCGAATAGATCGCGGTGTTGATGCCGGCGAGCCTGCCATTCATATCGACCAGCGCGCCGCCGGAATTGCCGGGATTGATCGCCGCGTCGGTCTGGATGAAGAACTGGTAGTCGGTGATGCCGACTTGCGTGCGCGCAAGCGCCGAGATGATGCCGTGGGTCACGGTCTGGCCGACGCCGAAGGGATTGCCGATCGCGAGCACGACGTCGCCGACCATCAGCTCATCCGAATTGGTGAAGTCGAGAGCCGGAAACTTCTCTTTGGTATCCTTCAGGCGCAGCACCGCGAGATCGCTGCGGGGATCCTTGAGCACGATCTCGGCCTCGAACTCGCGCTTGTCCGACAACGACACCTTCACCTGGTCGGCGCCTTCGATGACATGGACGTTGGTGACGACGAGCCCGGACGCATCGACGATCACGCCCGAACCGAGCGAGCGCTGCACCTGCTCCTGTTGCTGGCCCGGCACGCCGAAGAAGCGGCGGAAGATCGGGTCGTCCAGCAACGGATTGCGGTTCTGCACCACCTTGGCGGCATAGACGTTGACGACCGCCGGTTGTACCCGCTGCACGATCGGCGCATAGGACAGCCGCAGTTCGGCCGGTGACGACGGGACGCGACGGTCCTGCGCGGAGGCCGGATTGAGACTGGCCGAAAAAGCTATGCACGATGCCGTGACGACGGCGGTCAAGATCGCTCGAAACATTCCTACCTCTTGGAAAAGACGCCGGAATATAGGCGCGTTCGCCCCCCAATAGAAGGGCGCCTGGCGGCAATATTCAGCCCCCTTCCGGTGTGGCCGACACGCAAGCACTGCGTGCAAAATGACAATTGGACTGACGCCGCGGATTGGCATGACGCCCATCATCTTGCATGCTGGCCGGTGGCGGATTCGGCTGCGGCGAATTTGCATCAGGCGGAACCATTGCAGCCGTGGCGCGCCGTCGCGGGACAGTCATCGATCGTTCTTAGGCTCTCCCGTTGCGACTTGGGGAAGTTGGTCTAACCGATGGAGTGGTGACGTGAGCAGGACAAGAATTGCAGCCGCAGCGATTGGTCTCGCCGGCGCGCTGGCGGCCTCGCAGGCCCAGGCACAATCAGCAAGCAACAGCGAGCAGGAGATCGCGCTGCTGAAGCAGCAATTGAAGATGCTGGAGCAGAAGCTCGACAAGCTGCAAAGTCAGACCGCCGCGAACACGGCGGCCACGGCGAAGACCAAGGCCGAAGCGAAGGCCGAGGCCAAGGCCGAAGCGCGCTCGGAGGCGAAAGCGGTCGTCGCCAATGCCAATGCGGCGATCCCGCTCAAGGGACCGGCGCCCGCGTCCGGTGTCGTGGTGACGATGCCAAACAACCGGCCGACCATCTGCACGGCCGACGGAGCGAACTGCGTCGCGATCACGAGCCGCGTGCACTGGGACGTCGGCGGCTATGACTATCGTCCCAATACGGCAGGCACCGTGCCGCAGAAACTCGACAGCGGCGAGAACGTCCGTCGCGCACGCATCGGTGTCGTCGGCAAATTCCTCGAAGACTGGAATTTTGCGCTGGTCTACGACTTCGGCGGTTCGGCTGACGGCTTCGGCGGCACGGGCGCCGCCGGCGCTACCCCTGTCGGCTTCCTGCCCGGCGGCGGCACATCCGGCATCGAGAACGCGTATTTGAGCTACACGGGGCTGAAGCCTTTTGGCGGCAAGATGGCGATTGAAGCCGGCGTCATGGACATTGCCTGGACCCTCGATGAGGCCTCGAGCTCCAACGACATTCCCTTCATGGAACGCGCCTCTGTCGGCGTGATCGCGCAAAACATCGCCGCCGGCGATTTCCGGTCTGCCGTCGGCGCGCGCTGGTACAACGACGTGTTCTGGGCCGGCGCTTACGTGACTGGCCCGACCACGGGTGCCATTCACTCAGCGTCGAGCGCCTCACCTCCTGGCACCAGCGAGCAATACGGCGCGACCGCCCGCGTTGCAGGCCAGCTCGTCAGTGGCAAGGATTATTCGCTGCATCTCGGCGGCGACGCACAGTGGCTGATCCAGCCGCCGCGCAATCTGGTCGCCAACACGCAAACACTCACGCTCAGCGATCGTCCCGAGCTGCGAATTGACCCCACAACGCTGATCTCGACCGGTGCGATTGCCAACGTTTCGGGCGCGCAGGTCTATGGTGTGGAAGCCGCGGGGAACTATGGTCCGCTCTTTTTCCAGGGCGAATACTACTGGTTCAACATCGATCGCAGTGCGAATACCGCCGTGCCGCCGATCGGCGCCTCGAGCCTGAAATTCCAGGGCGGCTACGCAGAAGCGGCCTATGTCCTGACTGGTGAAACCCGCAGGTACAATGCAGCCAATGCCTCCTATGCCGGCATCAAGCCGGAGCATCCGTTCTCGATCGAAGGTGGTGGCTGGGGTGCCTGGGAAGTCGCGGGCCGTGTGAGCCAGATGGATCTCAACAATCAGCTGGCGACCGCCGCGGGCATCGCCGGCGGACGGCAGACCGTCTACACGCTGGCGCTCAACTGGTACGTCAACGGCAACGTTCGCTTCATGCTCGACTACCTGCATGGCAATATCTCCAAGCAGGCTTCGCCGGTCTCGACGGCGGATGTCGGCGCGAAGTTCGACGCGGTGGCGATGCGCACGCAGTTCGCGTTCTGATGCGATCACGTCCGGGAGCGGCACAGTCCGCTCCCGGATCTTCAAGCTGCGCGCTTCGCCTTCTTGACCGGCTCCGCCTCGGGCGCCGGCGCACAGGACAGCCGCTGCTGATGGCCCTCGCCCCAGACCTTGAGAATGTCGATCACCGGCCGCAAGCTCTCGCCGAGCTCGGACAGGCAATACTCGACCCGCGGCGGCACCTCGGCATAGACCTTGCGAATGATGAGCTTGTCCTCCTCCAGCGCGCGCAGCTGCTTGGTCAGCATGCGCTGGGTGATGCCGGGCATCCGGCGGCGCAGCTCGCCGAAACGCTGGGTGCCGCCTTGCAGATGGTAGAGGATCACGCCCTTCCATTTGCCGTCGATCAGGTCCAGCGTCGCCTCGACCGCGCAGCCCGGACGCCAGCTAAAATCTCGCCGTTTCATGCCTGTTTTCCCAATAGTATCCAAACAGAGACTATATCCCCAAATTTACAGTACTTGCAAAATGGGAGCTATCCCGACAGTTAACAGGCCGGGCGCACATAATGATCTGTGCGCCATCTGATGGAGACAAGCCATGAAGGCCGTCGGCTACAAAAAATCGCTTCCGATCGAGGATGCGGATTCACTGATCGATTTCGAGACCGCAAAACCCGAGCCAAAGGGGCGCGACATCCGCGTTGCCGTGAAGGCGATCTCGGCCAATCCGGTCGACTACAAGATGCGCAAGCGCGCCGCCCCGGCCGAGGGCGAAGTGAAGATCCTGGGCTATGACGCGGCCGGCGTGGTCGACGCGGTCGGCCCCGAGGTGACGCTGTTCAAGCCGGGCGACGAGGTGTTTTACGCGGGCTCGATCCAGCGCCCGGGCACCAACTCCGAATTCCATCTGGTCGACGAGCGCATCGTCGGCAACAAGCCGAAGTCGCTCTCGTTTGCGCAGGCCGCTGCTCTCCCCCTTACCTCCATCACTGCGTGGGAATTGCTGTTCGACCGGCTAGGCGCCGTGCCGGGCAAGAGCGTCGATCCGCGCACGCTGCTGATCACCGGCGGCGCCGGCGGCGTCGGCTCGATCCTGATTCAGCTTGCCCGCCGCCTCACCGGGCTGACGGTGCTCGCCACCGCGACGCGACCGGAATCGCAAAAATGGTGCTTCGATCTCGGCGCGCATGCGGTGATCGACCACGGCAAGCCGATCAAGGAGCAGATCGAGAAGCTCAAGCTGCCGCCGGTCGCGCTGGTGGCGAGCCTCACCTTCACCGAGCAGCACTACAAGGCGATCGCCGATGTCATGGCGCCGCAGGGTAGGTTCGGCCTGATCGACGATCCGCCGGAGTTCACCGTGAGCGCGTTCAAGGGCAAGGCGATCTCGGTGCACTGGGAATCGATGTTCACGCGTTCCTCGTTCCAGACGCCGGACATGATCGCGCAGCATCATTTGCTCAATGACGTTGCCGACCTCATCGACAAGGGTGTGCTGCGCACTACGCTCGACCAGACCTTTGGCACGATCAACGCGGCCAACCTCAAGCGCGCGCACGCGCTGCTCGAGAGCGGCAAGTCGCGCGGGAAGATCGTGCTGGAGGGGTGGTAGCAGCCACAACGCCGATGCGTAGGGTGGGCAAAGGCGCATCCGCGCCGTGCCCACCTGTCGCTATCTCAATATCCGCGACAAGGCCGACAACAGCCGGTCGATCTGTTCATCCGTGCCGACGGTGATCCGCAGATAATCCGAGATACGGGGAGCGGTGAAGTGCCGGACGATCACCGCCTGCTCCCGCAGCGCCGCCGCAAGCGCGGCGCCTTGATGCGCGGGATGGCGCGCGAAGACGAAGTTGGCCAAGGACGGCAGCACCTCGAAACCAGCTCCCTCAAGTCCGCTGGTCAGCCGCTCCCTGCCCTCGATCACGCGAGCGCGGCTCTCCTGAAAATAGGTTTCGTCCTCCAGTGAGGCGATGGCGCCGGCCTGGGCCGGTCGGCCCAGCGGATAGGAATTGAAGCTGTCCTTCACACGGGTCAGCGCTTCGATCAGATCGGCGTCACCGATGGCATAACCGATCCGCAGCCCGGCCAGGGCGCGGGACTTGGACATGGTCTGGACGACCAGCAGATTTCGATGGGAAGCAACCAGCGGGATCGCGGTCTCTGCGCCGAAATCAACATAGGCCTCGTCGATCACCACCGGCGCGTCCGGGTGGTCCTCCAATAGCGCAACGATCTCGCGGCGAGACAGCGCGATCCCCGTCGGCGCGTTCGGGTTCGGTACGATCAGGGCACCGGCCGGCCGACGATAATCAGCGACGCGGATTCGCATGGATTGATCGAGCGGCACAGCATCGTAGGCGATGCCGAACAGACGGCAGTAGACCGGATAGAAGCTGTAGGTGATGTCGGGAAAGAGCAACGGGGCATCGTGCTTCAGCAGAGCGGCGAAGGCATGCGCCAGCACTTCGTCAGAGCCGTTGCCGACAAACACCTGTTCAGGCTGCACCCGATGGTAGGCGGCCAGGGCCACCCGCAACGCGGTGGCTTGTGGGTCCGGATAAAGACGCAGCGTGTCGGCCGCTTCGCCCCGGATCGCTTCCAGGGCGCGCGGAGAAGGACCAAGCGGGTTTTCATTGGTGTTCAGCTTGACCAAATCCGCGATGCGGGGCTGTTCGCCCGGCACGTAGGGCTTCAGATCATGCGTCAAGCTGCTCCAGAAACGGCTCATTTTTCTGTCCGGATCCCTTTGATCTACGTCGGCGCTAAGCTGCCTCGACGAATGTCAGCTTTGCAGGGCGGGCAAAGGCGCATTTGCGCCACGCCCACCATCTTCTCAATACACGCAATCAAAGTGGTGGGCACGCTTCCGCCTTCGCTCTACGAGCTACGGCGGACAAGTCGCTTGGCCGACCCTACCATTCCTCGTGCTAGGCAATCGTATTGACGATGCCGCCCTCTGCCCTCAACGCCGCGCCGTTGGTCGCGGATGCTTCCTTGGACGCAACATAGATCACCATGTTGGCGATCTCCTCGACGCTGGCGAAGCGCTGGAT
Organism: Bradyrhizobium sp. LTSP857; assembly: GCF_000938285.1. Taxonomy (NCBI): domain Bacteria; kingdom Pseudomonadati; phylum Pseudomonadota; class Alphaproteobacteria; order Hyphomicrobiales; family Nitrobacteraceae; genus Bradyrhizobium; species Bradyrhizobium sp. LTSP857. The sequence continues at coordinate 286,968 of NZ_JYMS01000049.1, forward strand.
CAGCGAGCTCGGGCGGTGTTGTTTGACGAAATTGGCCGCGGCTTCGTCCACTGACTGGCCGTTCTGCTTGGCGAGATCCTTCACGAAGGTCTCGACGCCCTCGGACATGGTCGGGCCCGGCAGCACGGAATTGACGGTGACGCCGGTGCCGCGGGTGAGCTGCGCCAAGCCACGCGCGACCGAGAGCTGGGCCGTCTTGCTCATGCCGTAGTGGATCATCTCGACGGGGATATTGAGTCCGGATTCCGAGGAGATGAAGACGATGCGGCCCCAATTGCGTTTCAGCATGCCGTTCAGATAGGCGCGCGAGAGCCGCACGCCGCTCATCACATTGACCTCGAAGAAGCGTGTCCAGTCTTCATCCGGGATGTCGAAAAAGTCCTTTGGCTCGAAGATGCCGGCATTGTTGATGAGGATGTCGACCTCGGGCAGCGCCGCGACAAGCGCCTTGCAACCCGCCGCAGTCGAGACGTCGGCGGCGATGCCGCGCACCTTGCCGCCCGCCGCTTCCAGCTTGCGCACGGCCGCATCGACCTTGTCCTGGCCGCGGCCGTTGATCACGACACTGGCGCCCGAGCCGGCAAGGCCCTTGGCGATGGCGTGGCCGATACCGGCGGTCGAGCCGGTCACGAGTGCGGTCTTTCCGGAAAGGTCGATGTTCATGCGATATCTCCATTGATGTCGGTGGAGATATCGTGCGGTACACAAGCCGCTTCAATCACCCCTCACCGACGCGTGAGCTTGCACGGCGCGCGAAGAGCGCGCGTTTGCCTACCCTACGGCGCTATTGGCGCGCCGGCAGCATCCGGACAAACGCGACGATGGCGTCGAGGTCCTGCGGCGTCATCGTCGCGTAGCCAGCATAGGCCATTGGCGGCTTGAGCTTGTGGCCATCGCGCGCGATGCCTTGCGTAATCGCACGTTTTATTTCGTCATCACTCCAGCCGCCCAGGCCGACCGCGGGATCCGCGGTGATGTTGGCGGAGACGGATTCGCCCCACGGCCCCTTGAACGTCCGGCCGCCCTTGCCGCTGGCGGCCGCGAAATCGTGCACCACGGACGGGCCCTCCGGCGTGTGACATTCGAGGCAATGGGCGATGGTCAGGAGATAGCGGCCGCGCGCGAGCTTGTCGGCCAATTCGGGCTCGCTCGCCTGCTTGCCGGCATAGGTCGGCGTTTCCGGCTTCAGCGCGATCTTGTATTCCGGCGCGGGCGTTTCGTGATGTATGGCCGGCACCGAGCGCAAGTAAGCGGTGAGCGCATCGAGATCGCGGACCGTGAGCACGGTGTAGAATTCGGTCGGCATGATCGGCGCGACCGCCGTCCCGTTCGGCTTGATGCCGCTGACCAAAAATCGCTTCAGCTCTGCATCGGTCCAATTGCCGATGCCGGTGTCCCTGTCCGGTGTGATGTTGGAGCCGGTGACCTTGAAGGCCGGCTCGTCAAAGGTCTGTCCGCCGGAAAGCGCGCGCGTGAGATCGAGGCCCTGAGGGCCCCGCGGGGTGTGGCAGTTGTGGCAGACCATTACGCTGTTGACGAGATAGGCGCCGCGCTCGACCAGCGTCTCGCCGAAGGCCGGCGTCATCGAGAGCGCCAGCGCAATCCCAAACACAATCCTCATCATAGCCCCCCGGCCAGAATCGCGTTCACCAAGACGATCATGCGCGGCATGAGATATCGCCGCTTCACACAAAAAAGCGGCGCCCAGGGGCGCCGCTTTCTCAAAACTCAGTACCGGTCGGCTTACGCCGCCTCGGCTTCCTTCGCCAGCACCGGACCGGAGTCCTTGCCCTTGGCATCGACGTCGCGGTCGACGAACTCGATCACGGCCATCGGCGCGTTGTCGCCGTAGCGGAAGCCAGCCTTGATGATGCGGGTGTAGCCGCCCTGACGATCCTTGTAGCGGGCCGCGATCGTGTCGAAGAGCTTCCTGACCTGATCCTTGTCGCGCATCTCGGAGATGGCCTGGCGGCGCAGGGCCAGTCCGCCCTTCTTGCCGAGGGTGACGAGCTTCTCCACGATCGGGCGCAATTCCTTCGCCTTCGGGAGCGTGGTGACGATCTGCTCATGCTTGATCAGCGCGGCGCACATGTTCGCAAACATCGCCTTGCGATGCTCGGCGGTGCGGTTGAGCTTCCGATGAACCTTGCCGTGACGCATATGTCTATTCCTTACGTAAAAAACTGCCGCGACGGTTCGTCGGACGTTTTGCTCAGGTGGGCTGCCTGCGTTCGCCCGCTAAAGCGCGATGAATTCGCGCTTTAGCCTGTCGTGAGTTCGGATCAGTAATGATCCTCGAAGCGCTTGGCGAGCTCGTCGATGTTTTCCGGCGGCCAGCCCGGCACTTCCATGCCGAGGTGCAGACCCATCTGAGCCAGCACTTCCTTGATCTCGTTCAGCGACTTGCGGCCGAAGTTCGGGGTACGGAGCATTTCCGCTTCCGACTTCTGCACGAGGTCGCCGATGTAGACGATGTTGTCGTTCTTCAGACAGTTGGCCGAACGCACCGACAGCTCGAGCTCGTCCACCTTCTTGAGGAAGGCAGGGTTGAAGGCGAGGTCCGGGATGATCTCCTGGGCGACTTCCTTGCGCGGCTCTTCGAAGTTGACGAACACGTTGAGCTGGTCCTGGAGGATACGCGCGGCATAGGCCACGGAATCATCCGGCGTCAGCGCGCCGTTGGTCTCGATCGTCATGGTCAGCTTGTCGTAGTCGAGGATCTGGCCCTCGCGGGTGTTCTCGACCTTGTAGGAGACCTTGCGGACCGGCGAGTACAGGCTGTCGACCGGAATCAGGCCGATCGGCGCGTCCTCGGGACGGTTGCGTTCGGCCGGCACATAGCCCTTGCCGGTCGCGACCGTGAACTCCATACGGATCTCGGCGCCCTCGTCGAGTGTGCAGATCTGGAGGTCCGGGTTGAGCACGACGACGTCGCCCACCGTCTGGATGTCACCGGCGGTGACGACGCCCGGGCCCTGCTTCTTCACGACCATGCGCTTGGGGCCTTCGCCCTGCATCTTGATCGCGATGTCCTTGATGTTGAGCACGATGTCGGTGACGTCCTCACGGACGCCAGCGATCGAGGAGAACTCGTGCAGCACGCCGTCGATGTGCACCGACTGCACCGCCGCGCCCTGGAGCGAGGAGAGCAGGATGCGGCGCAGCGCGTTGCCGAGGGTCTGACCGAAGCCGCGCTCGAGCGGCTCGGCGACGATGGTCGCAAAGCGGATCGGATCGCTGCCAGGCTGGACCTGGAGCTTGTTCGGCCGAATCAGTTCTTGCCAATTTTTCTGGATCGTCACTGTTTCACCCATACAGGCCAGTCAAACTGCTGTTGCAGACACTGGCGTTGGAGAAAGGCCGCGGATCATTCCCGCGGCTTTGCAAAAAGTCATCGCGGGCGACGATGCGCCCGCAACTTCGTATCAGACGCGCCGACGCTTGCGCGGACGGCAGCCGTTGTGCGGGATCGTGGTCACGTCGCGAATCGAGGTGACGGTGAAGCCCGCGGCCTGGAGCGCGCGCAGCGCCGATTCGCGGCCCGAACCGGGACCGGCGACTTCGACTTCCAGCGTGCGCATGCCATGTTCCTGCGCCTTCTTGGACACGTCTTCAGCTGCGACCTGCGCGGCATACGGGGTCGACTTGCGCGAGCCCTTGAAGCCCATCGTGCCGGCCGAGGACCAGGCAATCGTGTTGCCCTGCGCGTCGGTAATGGTGATGGTCGTGTTATTGAACGACGAGTTCACGTGCGCAACGCCGGAGGCGATGTTCTTGCGCTCACGACGACGAACGCGGGTGGCTTCCTTGCCCATAGAGTACCTTTCCTGAAGATCTCAAACGCCGCCGTAATGCCAGCGGCTACACCTGTGGAACGAAAGACGCGTGGCGAACGGGCTACCCCTGTTCGCCACACGCCGCGATCGGATTCGAAAAACTTACTTCTTCTTGCCGGCGATGGCCTTGGCCGGACCCTTGCGCGTGCGCGCATTGGTGTGGGTACGCTGACCGCGCACCGGCAGACCGCGACGATGACGCAGGCCGCGATAGCAGCCGAGGTCCATCAGACGCTTGATGTTGATACCGACCTCACGACGCAGATCGCCCTCGACGAGATAGTCGCGGTCGATGACTTCGCGGATCTGAAGCACTTCGGCATCGCTGAGCTGATTGACGCGACGATCCGCGGGGATCTTCACCTTCTCGATGATCTCGCCGGCGATCTTCTCGCCGATGCCATGGATGTACTGGAGCGCGATCAGCACGCGCTTGTTGGTGGGGATGTTCACGCCGGCAATACGGGCCAAGGCCTTCTCTCCTGTCGCCGATCCCTCGTCAGGAATCGCGCTTTAAGTGCTTGTTTTCTCGGGCAGGTGTTCACAAACGCGAACACGACGCCCACCCCCGGTCTTCCTGGGGCCCGGCATCGTCTGAAACTATCCGACTTGGATGCGGGGCTTATTAAGGGATTCAGGGGGCTTTCGTCAACCGCTGCTAGCGCTTAGCTCGCTTTTTCGTGACCTTTTTTGCGGCCTTTTTGGCACCCTTTTTGACAGCCCTCTTGGGGGCCGTTTTGGGCGCCTTCTTCACGGCCTTCTTGGCCGTCTTTTTGGCCGATTTAGCGGATTTTTCGGCCTTTTTGGCTGTTTTCGCCGGCTTTTTGGCCGCCTTGGCTTTCTTGGCCACCGTTTTGGCGGGGGCTGATTTTGCCGCGCTCCGGTTGTGGCTCTTGGGTTCGATCGCCCCCAGCGCCAGCAACAGGCGGTGGATAGCGCGGGTTACCTCGTCGATGGCCATCATGCCATCGATGGTCGAGAGCTTCCGCCGCTCGGAATAGTAGTGAATCAGGGGTTCCGTCAGGCTGCGGTAGCTGGCTAACCGCTTGGTCAGGACCTCCGGGGTGTCGTCGACCCGGACCTCCTCGCCGCGCTCCCGCATCTGGGCCACACGGGTCTCGACGCGACTCAAAAGCGCACTCTCGTTGACGCGAAGCTCGATCACCGCATCGAGCTTCATGTGCTTGTGCTTGAGCAGCTCGTCCAGCGCCTCGGCCTGCGGCACGGTGCGCGGGAAACCGTCGAGAATGAAACCGTGCCTTGCGTCCGGCTGATCGATCCGATCGGAGATGATTCCAACCACGACCTCGTCGGGCACGAGCCCGCCGCCGGCCATGATTTCCTTGGCCTTCAGCCCGACCGGCGTTCCGGCCGCGACGGCTGCGCGCAGCATCTCGCCGGTCGAGAGCTGGACGATGCCATAGCGCTGCAACAGCAGCTGCGCCTGGGTCCCCTTGCCCGACCCCGGCGGCCCCAGAAGTATAATTCTCATCGGCGTACGCCCCCCGGATTGGTGAGCGATATGTCGCGCACCTGTGTTTGAAGTTCGATAAACAGTGCAAACCATAATCGGCGCCGCACCGCTACCCATATCATAGGGGAGCGGATGCCCGGACGCCAAGAAGGCCTTTGAAATCAGTGATTGCGTCGCAGGGAGAGCAGCTCTGCCGATGCGACCGAACGGTCGGTCCTGCACCTCAAAGAAGCCGCGCACCTGCGCGCGCGGCGAATCGGCGATGTTAGTCCAAAGAGGACGCCGGGCCTTAGCGGCGACGGCCCCGCAGCTTCGACTTCCGGATCAGCCCTTCATACTGATGGGCGAGCAGATAGCCCTGCACCTGCGCCACCGTGTCCATGGTGACACTGACGACGATCAGCAGCGAGGTGCCGCCGAAGTAGAACGGCACCGAGGCGTAGGAGATCAGGATCTCCGGGATCAAGCAGACGATCGCCAGGTAAATCGCGCCGAGCACGGTGACGCGCGACAGCACGTAGTCGATATATTCCGCAGTGCGCTCGCCAGGACGGATGCCCGGGATGAAGCCGCCGTGCTTCTTCAGATTGTCCGCGGTCTCGGTCGGGTTGAACACGATCGCGGTATAGAAGAAGGCGAAGAACACGATCAGCGCCAGATAGAGGATCAGGAACAGCGGGCGGCCGTGGCCGAGCTGGGTAGTGATCCACTGGAACCATTCCGGCCCGCTGCCCGCATTGAAGTTCGCAACCGTGGTCGGCAGCAACAGCAGCGAGGACGCGAAGATCGGCGGGATCACGCCCGAGGTGTTGAGCTTGAGCGGCAGATGCGAGGACTGGCCCTCGAACATCTTGTTGCCGACCTGGCGCTTCGGATACTGGATCAGGAGCCGGCGCTGCGCGCGCTCCATGAACACGATGAAGGCGATCACGGCGACCGCCATCACGATCACGACCAAGATGAGGCCGGTCGACATCGCGCCCTGACGACCGAGTTCGAGCATGTTGGCGAGCGCCGCCGGCAGCTCGGCGACGATGCCGGAGAGAATGATCAGCGAGATGCCGTTGCCGATGCCGCGCGAGGTGATCTGCTCGCCCAGCCACATCAGGAACATGGTGCCGCCGGTCAGCGTGATCGCCGTGGAGATCCGGAAGAACATGCCGGGGTCGCTGACGACGTTGCCGGCGCCCTCGAGACCGACCGCGATGCCATAGGACTGGAACGCGGCCAGGATCACGGTGAGATAGCGGGTGTACTGGTTCAGCAGCTTGCGGCCGGACTCACCTTCCTTCTTCAGCGCCTCGAGCTGTGGCGAGACGGTGGTCAGGAGCTGGATGATGATCGAGGCCGAAATGTACGGCATGATGTTCAGCGCGAAGATAGCCATGCGGTGGATGCCACCGCCGGCGAACATGTTGAACATGCCGAGGATACCGCCCGCCTGGGAGCGGAACACCTGCTCCCAGATGTTGGGATCGATGCCGGGCAGCGGTATGTAGGTGCCGAGCCGGTAAACCAGCAGCGCGCCCAGGGTGAACCAGATGCGCTTCTTCAGCTCGTCGGCCTTGGCGAACGCGCCGAAATTGAGGTTGGCTGCCAGTTGTTCCGCTGCTGAGGCCATATTGGACTTTCTCCCGCCGCCGTTTACGCCGTCATGCCCGCAGCCGGGCAACTCGGCGGACGCCGGACATTATCTGGTGCTCGGCTTCGATAAGTCCATCGTCCCGCATGCGTAAAGGCCCGCGAGGCGCGGGCCAATGACGCAGTTGTTACGCCGCCTCGCCTTCTTCCTTGGCAGGGGCGAGGATCTTCACCGAGCCGCCGGCCTTCTCGACCGCCGCGATCGCGGTCTTCGTGGCGCCGTGCACTTCGATGTTGAGCTTGGCCTTGAGCTCGCCACGGCCGAGCAACCGCAGGCCGGCCTTGGCGCGGCGCAGCACGCCGGCCTTCACCAAAGCCTCGACATTCACGACGCTGCCGGCGTCGATCTTCTTGGCATCGACCGCTTCCTGGAGTCGGTCGAGATTGATCTCGCCGAACTCGACGCGGAAGATGTTGGTGAAGCCGCGCTTCGGCAGGCGCCGATGCAGCGGCATCTGGCCGCCTTCGAAACCCTTGATGCGCACGCCCGAACGCGCGGTCTGGCCCTTGCCACCGCGGCCAGCCTGCTTGCCCTTACCTGAACCGATGCCGCGGCCGACGCGCATACGCTTCTTGCGCGAGCCGGCGTTGTCGGCGATATCGCTGAGCTTCATCGCCCTGCTCCTTGTTTCTTGCGCATGATCTCGCCCGAAAACCGGTACCCGGTTTGCGGGATCACGCGCCTTGCTTACTTCTCGTCGACGACGCGGACGAGATGGTGAACTTTTTCGATCATGCCGCGGATCGCCGGAGTGTCCGGCAGTTCGCTGACACGGCCGATCTTGTTGAGCTTGAGCCCGATCAGCGTCGAACGCTGCGAGTGATGGCGGCGGATCGCGCTGCCGGTCTGCTCAAGCTTGATCGTCTTTGCGGCCTTGGCCATCATGGTCTACTCCGAAAAGCTTCCGTTATTCGGCAACCACCTCGGCATCGCCACCAATGCGACGGGCCTGGAGGGTGGATACCTTGATGTTGCGGCGGGCTGCGACCGAGCGCGGCGAATCTTGATGCTTCAGCGCGTCGAAGGTCGCGCGCACCATGTTGTACGGGTTCGACGAGCCGATCGACTTCGCCACCACGTCCTGGACGCCGAGCGTCTCGAACACGGCGCGCATCGGGCCGCCGGCGATGATGCCGGTACCGGCCGGAGCGGCACGCAGATAAACACGGCCCGCGCCATGACGGCCTGCGATGTCGTGATGCAGCGTGCGGCCCTCGCGCAACGACACGCGGGTCAGGTTGCGCTTGGCGGATTCGGTGGCCTTGCGGATCGCCTCAGGCACTTCGCGCGCCTTGCCGTGACCGAAGCCGGCGCGGCCCTTCTGGTCGCCGATCACGACCAGCGCAGCGAAACCGAAGCGCTTGCCGCCCTTGACGACCTTGGCCACGCGGTTGATGTGGACGAGCTTGTCGACGAACTCGCTGTCACGCTCTTCGCGCTGCTGGCGGTCACGTCCGCCGCGTTGATCGCGTCCACCACGTTGTTCGCGTTCTGCCATTTTTCCAATCCTTCAGAGGCTTACGCCTCAATCCTCAAATTCTGTTAGAAGCTCAGCCCACTCTCACGCGCCGCGTCGGCAAGAGCCTTGACGCGCCCGTGGTAGAGATAGCTGCCGCGATCGAACACGACTTCCTTGACGCCCTTCTCGGCGGCGCGCTCGGCCAGCAGCTTGCCGACCGCCTTCGCCGCATCGATGTCGGCTCCGGTCTTGCCGCCGTCGCGCATCGACTTCTCGAGCGACGAGGCAGAGGCCAACGTCTCGCCCTTCAGGTCGTCGATGACCTGGGCGTAGATGTGCTTGGACGACCGGAATACGGACAGACGCGGACGGCCGGCACCGGAGCGGCGCAGCTTCAGCCGCACACTCCGCTTGCGCCGGGCATTCGTAACCTTGGCTTTCGACATGACCGGCTCCGTTACTTCTTCTTGCCTTCCTTGCGGAAGATGAATTCGCCAACATACTTCACGCCCTTGCCCTTGTAGGGCTCCGGCGGACGATAGGAGCGAATCTCGGCGGCGACCTGGCCGACGCGCTGAATGTCGCTGCCCGTCACCGTGATTTCGGTCGGCTTCGGCACGGTGATCGTGATCCCTTCCGGGATCGCATAGACCACGTCGTGGCTGTAACCGAGCGCGAGCTGGAGGTTCTTGCCCTGCAGCGCGGCGCGGTAACCGACGCCGGTGATTTCGAGCTTCTTCTCGAAGCCCTTGGTAACGCCTTCGACCAGATTCGCGACCTGGGCGCGAGCGGTGCCGTACAGCGCCCGCGCGCGATTGGTCTCGACCCGCGGGTTCACCTTGACCTGGCCGCTATCAAGCTTCACCTCGACGTCGTCATGGACGACGAATTGAAGCTGGCCCTTCGGCCCCTTCATCTTGACGGTCTGCCCGTCGACGGTCGCGGTCACACCCGACGGCACCGCAACCGGCCTTTTGCCAACACGTGACATGGATCAAAAATCCTTCTCAGAACACCGTGAAGAGAACTTCGCCGCCCACGTTCGCTTCACGCGCACTGTGGTCAGCCATGATTCCCTTCGGCGTCGACAACACCGAAATGCCGAGTCCGTTATTGACCCGCGGCAGGTTCTTCACCGAGGCATAAACGCGACGCCCGGGCTTGGAGACACGCTCGATCTCGCGGATGACGGGCTCGCCGTCGAAATACTTCAGCTCGATCTCGATCTCGCTGCGGCCCGAGGAATGCTCGAGCGTGGCGTAACCGCGGATGTAGCCCTCGCTCTTCAGCACTTCGAGGACGTTTTCGCGCATCTTCGAACCAGGCGTGGAGACCTTGTTCTTGGCACGCATCTGCGCGTTGCGGATACGGGTGATCAGATCGCTGATTGGATCGTGCGTAGACATCTAAACGACCCTCCTTACCAGCTCGACTTCACGAGGCCCGGGACCATGCCCTTGGAGCCAAGGTCGCGCAGCGCGATGCGGGACAGCTTGTTCAAGCGGTAGACCGAACGCGGACGGCCCGACAGCTCGCAACGCAAGCGGATGCGGGTCGCCGACGAATTGCGCGGCATTTCCGCAAGCTTCAGGGTCGCGGCAAACCGCTCTTCCATCGGCAGCGTCTTGTCGGCGATGATCGCCTTCAACCGTTCGCGCTTCGGGGCGGCGTTCTTCGTCATCCGCTTGCGCCGGTTGTTCTTCTCGATTGAACTCTTCTTTGCCATGCTTGGCTCCTGGGTATCCGCGTTTGAGAGGCTTTAGGTCAGCGTCTCACTGCCGGAACGGGAAATTGAAAGCGGTCAACAAGGCCCTCGCCTCGTCGTCGGTCTTGGCCGTGGTGCAGACGGTGATGTCCATACCGCGGGCCTCGGTGACCTTGTCGAAGTCGATCTCGGGGAAAATGATATGTTCCTTGATGCCGAGCGAATAGTTGCCGCGGCCGTCGAAGCTCTTCGGGTTCAGGCCGCGGAAGTCGCGGACGCGCGGCAGCGCGACCGTCACCAGGCGATCGATGAATTCGTACATACGGGCCTTGCGCAGCGTGACCTTGCAGCCGATCGGCTGATTCTCACGCAGCTTGAAGGTCGCGATCGCGATACGCGAATAGGTCACGATCGCCTTCTGGCCGGCGATCAGGGTCAGTTCGGCGGCGGCGTTCTCGGCCTTCTTGCGGTCGTTGACGGAATCGCCAACGCCCATGTTCAGCACGATCTTGTCCAGACGCGGAACCTGCATGACGTTCTCATAACCGAACTTCTCGGTCATTTCCGTCCGGATCTTCGCGTCGTATTCCGCGCGCAGGCGCGGCGTGTAAGCGGCCTCAGCCATCGATCTCAGCTCCCGAACGCTTGGCGACGCGGACCTTCTTGCCGTCCGCCAAAATCTTGAATCCGACGCGCGTCGGCTTTCCGTCCTTGCCGAGATACGCGATGTTGGACAGTTGGACCGGCGCCTCTTTCGAGATGATGCCGCCCTCCTGGGCCTGCGTCTGCTTCTGGTGGCGCTTGACCATGTTGATGCCGCGCACGAGCGCCGTGCCGGCGTCCGGACGCACTTCGAACACTTCGCCGCTGCGACCCTTGTCGCGGCCGTTCAGCACGATGACCTTGTCACCCTTGCGGATCTTCGCTGCCATCACAGCACCTCCGGCGCGAGCGAGATGATCTTCATGTGGTTCTTGGCACGCAGCTCGCGCGGCACGGGCCCGAAGATACGGGTACCGACCGGCTCGGCCTGATTGTTGATCAGGACGGCGGCGTTGCGGTCGAAGCGGATGACCGAACCGTCAGCGCGGCGGATGTCCTTGCGGACACGCACCACGACGGCCTTCATCACGTCGCCCTTCTTCACCTTGCCACGCGGAATCGCTTCCTTGATCGAGACGACAATGATGTCGCCGATCGTGGCGTAGCGGCGCTTGGAGCCCCCGAGCACCTTGATACACATGACACGGCGTGCGCCAGAATTATCGGCCACGTCGAGGTTGGTCTGCATCTGAATCATTGATGCACCTCGTCCTCTTCTCTTTGCGCCAGCCTAGCCGGCGCTCAACATTTACCTGAAGTCAGTCGGCCAAAGCCAACAGATCAGGCGCTTTTCTTGTGTTCGCCCCGGATCACGATCCAGCGCTTCAACTTCGAAATCGGCTTCGATTCCTCGATCCACACCACATCGCCCGGCTTGTACTCGTTGCCTTCGTCGTGCGCGTGGTAGTTCTTCGAACGGCGGATCGTCTTCTTGTAGATCGGGTGCGTGAAGCGGCGATCGACGCGCACCACGACGGTCTTGGCTGTCTTGTCGCTGACGACCACGCCTTGCAAAGTACGTTTTGGCATCTTCGTAAGCCTCTTACTTCTTCTTCGCGCGCTGCTGCGCGGCGACAGTCTTGATCCGGGCGATGTCACGGCGAGCCTCGCGCAGGCGCGAGGTATTCTCGAGCTGCCCGGTGGCGCGCTGGAAGCGCAGGTTGAAGCGCTCCTTCTTCAAATTCAGGACGGCGTCATCCTGCTGGTCGGGGCTCAGCGCGCGGATGTCTTCGATCTTCATCTGGGCCATGGCCATTACTCCGCAATACGTTCGACGAAGCGCGTCTTGATCGGCAGCTTGGCGGCCGCCAGCGTCAGCGCTTCCTTCGCGGTCTGCACCGTGACGCCGTCGATCTCGAAAAGCACCCGACCCGGCTTGACGCGCGCGACCCACAGTTCCGGCGCACCCTTGCCGGAGCCCATTCGGACTTCGGCCGGCTTCTTCGACACCGGAACGTCGGGAAACACGCGGATCCAGACGCGGCCGGCGCGCTTCATGTGGCGCGTCAGAGCGCGGCGGGCGGCTTCGATCTGGCGCGCGGTGACGCGCTCAGGCTCGGTCGCCTTGAGGCCGAACTGGCCGAACGCCAACGTCGCGCCCGAAGTCGCCACGCCGTGGATACGGCCCTTATGCGCCTTCCGGAACTTCGTTTTCTTAGGTTGCATCATGGCTTCAAGCCCTCAAATTCTCTGTGCTGGCGTCAGGCCGCAGCGTTGTCACGGCGCTGTCGGCCGCCGCCACCACCGCCACCCGTCTCGCCTTCGGCCATTCTCTTGTCCTGGGCCATCGGATCGTGCTCGAGGATCTCACCCTTGAAGATCCAGACCTTGACGCCGCAGGTGCCGAAGGTCGTGAACGCGGTCGCGACGCCGTAGTCGATGTCGGCGCGCAGCGTGTGCAGCGGCACGCGACCTTCGCGGTACCACTCCATGCGCGCGATTTCCGCACCGCCCAGACGACCCGAGCAGTTGATGCGGATGCCTTCCGCGCCGAGACGCATCGCCGACTGCACGGCGCGCTTCATGGCGCGGCGGAACGCCACGCGGCGCTCGAGCTGCTGCGCGATCGACTCGGCCACCAGCGTCGAATCGAGCTCCGGCTTGCGGATCTCGACGATGTTGATGACGACGTCGGACGACGTGATGTCCGCGACCTTCTTGCGCAGCTTGTCGATGTCGGCGCCCTTCTTGCCGATTACCACGCCCGGACGGGCGGAGTGGATCGTGACGCGGCACTTCTTGTGCGGACGCTCAATGATGATGCGGGCGACGGCCGCCTGCTTGAGCTCCTTATGCAGGATCTCGCGGATCTTGACGTCCTCGTGCAAGAGCTTGCCGTATTCCTGCTTGCCGGCGAACCAGCGGGAATCCCAGGTCCGGTTGATGCCCAGACGCAGACCGATCGGATTGATCTTTTGACCCATCGTTTTCTCCTGCGTCCCTTAAGCCGCTGCTGCTTCGGCTTCGACCTGACGCACAATGATCGTCAGCTGCGAAAATGGTTTGTAGACACGGCCCGAGCGACCGCGGCCGCGCGCTGCAAAGCGCTTCATCACGAGGCCGTTGCCGACGAAAGCCTGGGTCACGACGAGATCGTCGACGTCCAGGTCGTGGTTGTTCTCGGCATTCGCGATCGCCGATTCCAGGCACTTCTTCACGTCGACCGCGATCCGCTTGCGCGAAAACTGCAGGTCGGCGAGTGCCGCAGACGCCTTCCGGCCGCGAATGAGCTGGGCGACCAGGTTGAGCTTCTGCGGGCTCACCCGCAGCATCCGGGCGACCGCCTTGGCCTCGTTCTCGGCGAGGCTCCGTTCGCGCTTAGGTTTGCTCATCGTTTAATCCTCAAGCCTTCTTGGCTTTCTTGTCACCGGAGTGGCCATGGAAGGTCCGGGTCGGCGAGAACTCGCCGAACTTGTGACCGACCATTTCCTCGTTGACCGCTACCGGAACGTGCTTCTGACCGTTGTAGACGCCAAAGGTCAGACCGACGAACTGCGGCAGGATGGTCGAGCGACGGCTCCAGATCTTGATGACGTCGTGACGGCCGGACGCGCGCGCGGCATCTGCCTTCTTGAGCAGAGAACCCTCGACGAACGGGCCTTTCCAGACTGAACGAACCATGTCCGGCGTTCCTTACTTCTTCCGCTTGTGGCGGCTTAGGAGAATGAATTTGTTGGTCGACTTGTTGCTGCGGGTCTTCTTGCCCTTGGTCGGCTTGCCCCACGGGGTGACCGGGTGGCGACCGCCCGAGGTACGACCTTCACCACCGCCGTGCGGATGGTCGATCGGGTTCATCGAAACGCCGCGGTTATGCGGCTTACGGCCCAGCCAACGGTTGCGGCCGGCCTTGCCGATCGATGTGTTCATGTGATCGGGGTTCGACACCGCGCCGATCGTGGCGCGGCAACGGCCGTGCACCAGGCGCTGCTCGCCCGAATTCAGGCGGATGATTACGTAGTCATGATCGCGACCGACGAGCTGGGCATAGGTGCCCGCGGAACGGGCGAACTGGCCGCCCTTCCCGATCTTGGTCTCGATGTTGTGGATGATCGTGCCGACGGGCATGTTGCCGAGCGGCATGACGTTACCCGGCTTCACGTCGACATAGTTGCCGGCGATGATGGTGTCACCCACGGCCAGGCGCTGCGGCGCCAGGATGTAGGCCTGCTCGCCGTCCTCGTATTTGATCAGCGCAATGAAGCCGCTACGGTTCGGATCGTACTCGAGCCGCTCGACGGTCGCGGGAACGTCGATCTTGTCGCGCTTGAAGTCGACGGTGCGCAGCGTCCTCTTGTGGCCGCCGCCGCGGAAACGCACGGTGATGCGGCCCGTGTTGTTGCGGCCGCCATTGGAGTGCTTGCCTTCGGTGAGCGCCTTGACCGGCTTGCCCTTGTAGAGCGCCGAACGATCGACCAAGACCAGCTGGCGCTGGCCCGGCGTCGTGGGATTGAATGTCTTCAGTGCCATCGTCGTACGACCTTACAGACCGGTGGTGACGTCGATCCGGTGGCCCTCTTCGAGGGTCACGATCGCGCGCTTGGTGTTCGACTGCGAGCCGAGATTGCCGCGGAAGATCTTGGTCTTGCCCTTGCGGATCAGCGTGTTGACGCTCTTGACCTTGACGTCAAACAGCTTCTCGATCGCTTCCTTGATCTGCGGCTTGGTCGCCTTCGCGGCCACCTTGAACAGGACCTTGTTGTGCTCGGACGCCAGCGTCGCCTTTTCGGTGACGACCGGGGCGACGATCACGTCGTAATGGCGGGGCTCGATGTTCTTCGTCATTTGAAGCGCGCCTCCAGCGCATCGATGGCGGCCTTGGTCAGAACCAGCTTCCGGCGGCGCAGGATGTCATAGACGTTGATGCCCTGGATCGGCAGCACGTCCATGTTCGGAATGTTGCGAGCCGCAGCGGCAAAGCCGTTGTTGAGCTCGGCACCGTCGATGATCAGCGCGTTGGTCAAGCCCAGACCAGAGAAGTGACCGATCAGCGCCTTGGTTTTGGCGGCTTCCAGCGCGGCCTTGTCGATCACCAGGAGATCGCCGTCCTTGGCCTTGGCCGACAGCGCATGCTTGAGAGCAAGCGCTCGGACCTTCTTCGGCAGGCCGGTTTCGTGCGAACGCACCACCGGACCGAAGGCACGACCGCCGCCGCGGAACTGCGGCACGCGGGCCGAGCCGTGACGAGCACCGCCGGTGCCCTTCTGCTTGTACATCTTCTTGCCGGTGCGCCAGATCTCGGCGCGGCCCTTGGCTTTGTGGGTGCCGGCCTGACGCTTGTTGAGCTGCCACTGCACGCAACGTGCAAGGATGTCCTGGCGCGGCTCAAGGCCGAAAATGGTGTCGGAAAGCTGGACCGAGCCGGCTTCCTTGCCCTCGAGGGTGGTGACCTTCAATTCCATCTCACGCACCCTCTTGCTGGACCGAGGCTTCCGCTTCGCCGCCCGCAACCTTGAACTTGCCGGGCTTCGGAGCTTCCTTCGGCAGCGGCTTCTTGACGGCGTCGCGCACGCGGATCCAACCACCCTTGGAGCCGGGAACGGCGCCTTCGACGAGGATCAGGCCGCGCTCGACATCGGTCTGGACGACGCGAAGATTGAGCGTGGTGATGCGATCGACACCCATGTGGCCGGGCATCTTCTTGTTCTTCCAGGTCTTGCCCGGGTCCTGACGGCCACCGGTCGAACCGATCGAGCGGTGCGAAACCGACACGCCGTGGGTGGCGCGCAGACCGCCGAAGTTCCAGCGCTTCATACCGCCGGCAAACCCCTTACCGACAGAGGTGCCGGTGACATCGACGAACTGGCCGACGACGAAGTGGTCGGCGAGGATCTCGGCGCCAACCGGGATCATGGCATCCGCGGAGACGCGGAATTCCTCGACCTGCCGCTTCGGCTCGACCTTGGCGACCGCGAACTGGCCGCGCTCTGCCTTGGGCAGATACACGGTCTTGCGGCTGCCCGACCCGAGCTGGAGCGCGACGTAGCCATTCTTCTCTTCAGTGCGGTGGGCTACGACCTGGCAATTGCCGAGCTTCAGCACGGTCACGGGGATATGTTCGCCGGCCTCTGTAAAGACCCGCGTCATCCCGACCTTTTGTGCGATCACTCCGGAGCGCATCGGCGTGCTTCCTGTTCTTTCTGTCCGCAAGTCGCGAACGTGATCCAAAAATCTTAGAGCTTGATCTCGACGTCGACACCGGCGGCCAGGTCGAGCTTCATCAAAGCATCGACGGTCTGCGGGGTCGGATCGACGATGTCGAGCAGGCGCTTGTGAGTGCGCATCTCGAACTGCTCGCGGCTCTTCTTGTCGACGTGCGGCGAACGGTTGACGGTGAACTTCTCGATGCGGGTCGGCAGCGGAATGGGTCCGCGAACCTGCGCACCGGTGCGCTTCGCCGTGTTCACGATCTCGCGGGTCGACGTATCGAGGATACGATGGTCGAACGCCTTGAGACGGATACGAATATTTTGGCCGTTCATTGCCGTGTCTTTCTTAGTGAGTGGCGAGTAGCGAACAGCGAATGGATTTCATCCACTCGCCACTCGCCATTCCCTATTTGCGTAGTTACTCGATGATCGAGGCGACGACGCCGGCGCCGACGGTACGGCCACCTTCGCGGATCGCGAAGCGGAGCTTCTCTTCCATCGCGATCGGCACGATCAGGTGCACTTCCATCGCGATGTTGTCGCCCGGCATCACCATCTCGGTACCTTCCGGCAGATGCACGACACCGGTCACGTCGGTGGTGCGGAAGTAGAACTGCGGACGGTAGTTGGTGAAGAACGGGGTGTGGCGACCGCCCTCTTCCTTGGTGAGGATGTAGGCCTCAGCCTTGAACTTGGTGTGCGGCTTGACCGAACCCGGCTTGCAGAGCACCTGGCCGCGCTCGACGTCCTCGCGCTTGGTACCGCGGAGCAGCGCACCGATGTTGTCGCCGGCCTGGCCCTGATCGAGCAGCTTGCGGAACATTTCGACGCCGGTGACCGTGGTCTTCTGGGTCGCACGCAGACCGACGATCTCGATTTCCTCGCCGACCTTGACGATGCCGCGCTCAACACGGCCGGTCACCACGGTGCCGCGGCCCGAGATCGAGAACACGTCTTCCACCGGCATCAGGAACGGCTGGTCGATCGGACGCTCCGGCTGCGGAATGTATTCGTCGACCTTCGCCATCAACTCGAGAATGGCGTCATGGCCGAGCGTCTTGTCCTTGTCTTCGAGGGCGGCCAGAGCCGACCCCTTGACGATCGGGATGGTGTCGCCGGGAAAATCGTACTTCGAAAGCAGCTCGCGAACTTCGAGCTCGACCAGCTCGAGCAGTTCCGGATCGTCGACCATGTCGCACTTGTTGAGGAACACGACGAGCGCGGGCACGCCGACCTGGCGGGCGAGCAGGATGTGCTCGCGGGTCTGCGGCATCGGGCCGTCAGCAGCCGACACGACCAGAATCGCGCCGTCCATCTGGGCAGCGCCGGTGATCATGTTCTTCACATAGTCAGCGTGGCCGGGGCAGTCGACGTGGGCGTAGTGGCGGTTCTTGGTCTCGTACTCGACGTGAGCGGTCGAGATGGTGATGCCGCGCGCCTTCTCTTCCGGCGCCTTGTCGATCTGGTCGTACGCCGTGAACGTCGCACCGCCGGTCTCGGCGAGGATCTTGGTGATCGCAGCCGTCAACGACGTCTTGCCATGGTCGACGTGACCGATGGTGCCGATGTTGCAGTGCGGTTTGTTACGTTCAAACTTTGCTTTGGCCATTTGACTCTCCGTTCAATCGTCAGCTCGAGACGACGATAATCAGGCAAACTTCTTTTGGACTTCTGCCGACACGTTCGCCGGCGCTTCTGCGTAGTGGTCGAATTGCATCGTGAAGGTTGCGCGACCCTGGCTCATCGAGCGCAGGTTATTCACGTAACCGAACATGTTCATGAGCGGCACCATCGCGTTGATGACGTTGGCGTTGCCGCGCATGTCTTGACCCTGGATCTGACCGCGCCGGGAATTCAGGTCGCCGATGACCGAGCCGGTGTAGTCTTCCGGGGTCACCACTTCGACCTTCATGATCGGCTCGAGCAGGACGGACTTGCCCTTCTGCAAGGCTTCGCGGAATGCCGCGCGCGATGCGATTTCGAAGGCGAGCGCCGACGAGTCGACGTCGTGATACTTGCCGTCGACGAGCTGAACCTTGACGTCGACCACGGGGAAGCCCGCGACGACACCAGAGCCCATCACGCTGTTGAGGCCCTTTTCGACGCCGGGGATATATTCCTTCGGCACCGCGCCGCCGACGATCTTCGACTCGAACTCGTAGCCCTTGCCGGGCTCGTTCGGCTCGACGACGATCGACACTTCGGCGAACTGACCGGTACCGCCGGTCTGCTTCTTGTGGGTGTACTTGACCTCGGCCCTCTTGGTCACGCGCTCACGGAACGCCACCTGCGGTGCGCCGATGTTCGCATCGACCTTGTAGGTGCGGCGGAGGATGTCGACCTTGATGTCGAGATGGAGTTCGCCCATGCCCTTGAGGATGGTCTGGCCGGACTCCTGGTCGGTCGACACGCGGAAGGACGGATCCTCCGCGGCGAGCTTCGCCAGCGCCACGCCCAGCTTTTCCTGGTCGGCTTTGGACTTCGGCTCGATCGCGATCTCGATGACCGGCTCGGGGAATTCCATCTTTTCGAGGATCACCGCCTTGTCGGGATCGCACAGCGTGTCACCGGTGCGCGCTTCCTTCAGGCCTGCCAGCGCGACGATGTCGCCGGCATAGGCTTCCTTGATGTCTTCGCGGTTGTTCGCATGCATCAGCAACATGCGGCCGATGCGCTCCTTGCGGTCGCGCGTCGAATTGATGACACCGGTACCCGACAGCAGCGTGCCGGAATAGATACGGCAGAAGGTGATGGTGCCGACGAACGGGTCGTCCATGATCTTGAACGCCAACAGAGCCAGCGGCTCCTTGTCGTCCGGCAGACGAACGACCTCGTTACCGTCTTCATCGACACCCTTGATTGCGGGCACGTCGACCGGCGAAGGCAGATAATCCACGACCGCGTCGAGCAAGGGCTGCACACCCTTGTTCTTGAACGCCGAGCCGCACAATACCGGGAAGAACGCGCCAGTCAGCACGGCCTTGCGGATCAAGCGCTTCAACGTCGCCTCATCGGGCTCGTTGCCGTCGAGGTAAGCGGCAAGAACTTCGTCGTCGAGCTCGACGGCGGCTTCCAACAGCTTCTCGCGATATTCCTTGGCCTTCTCGACCATGTCCTCGGGAATATCGATGTCGACGAACTTGGCGTCGAGCTTCTCTTCTTCCCAGACCACGCCCTTCATACGGACGAGATCGACCAGACCCTTGAAGTTGTTCTCGGAGCCGATCGGAAGCTGGATCGCGATCGGCTTTGCACCGAGGCGATCGATAATATCCTGCATGCACTTGTAGAAGTCGGCGCCGGTCTTATCCATCTTGTTGGCGAAGACGATGCGCGGAACCCTGTACTTGTCGCCCTGGCGCCAGACGGTCTCGGTCTGAGGCTCGACGCCCTGGTTGGAGTCGAGCACGCACACGGCGCCGTCGAGCACGCGCAAGCTGCGCTCGACCTCGATGGTGAAGTCGACGTGGCCGGGAGTGTCGATGATGTTGAGACGCTTGCCTTCCCAGAACGCGGTGGTCGCGGCCGACGTAATCGTAATGCCGCGCTCCTGCTCCTGCTCCATCCAGTCCATCGTCGCGGCACCTTCGTGCACTTCGCCGATCTTGTGGCTCTTGCCGGTGTAATAGAGGATGCGCTCGGTGGTCGTGGTCTTGCCGGCATCGATATGCGCCATGATACCGAAGTTGCGGTAATTCTCTATGGCATGAACGCGGGGCATGGAGTGTTCCTTAGATTCCGTGTGTCGCCGTTACCAGCGATAGTGCGAGAAGGCACGGTTGGCTTCCGCCATCCGGTGCACGTCTTCGCGCTTCTTGACGGCGTTACCCCGGCTGTTCGATGCGTCCAGAAGCTCGGCCGAAAGCCGCTCGGTCATCGTCTTCTCGTTGCGCTCGCGCGCAGCCGAAATCAGCCAGCGAATGCCCAGCGCCTGCCGGCGCACCGAGCGAACCTCGACCGGAACCTGATAGGTCGCGCCGCCGACGCGGCGGGAGCGCACTTCGATCGTCGGCATGACGTTCTCGAGTGCCTGCTCGAACACGCCGAGCGGGTTCTGCTTGGTCTTGGATTCGATGAGGCCGAGCGCACCGTAGACGATGCCTTCGGCAACCGACTTCTTGCCGGCATACATCACCGAGTTCATGAACTTGGTGATGATGATGTTCCCGAACTTGGGATCCGGCAGAACTTCGCGCTTTTCCGCTGAGTGACGACGAGACATGGACCTGGTTCCCGCTTACTTCGGACGCTTGGCGCCGTACTTCGAACGGCGCTGCTTACGGTTCTTGACGCCCTGGGTATCCAGAACGCCGCGGAGGATGTGGTAGCGCACGCCGGGCAAGTCCTTGACGCGACCGCCGCGGATCATGACCACCGAGTGCTCCTGGAGGTTATGGCCCTCGCCGGGGATGTAGCCGATCACCTCGAAGCCGTTGGTCAGGCGCACCTTGGCGACCTTACGAAGCGCCGAGTTCGGCTTCTTCGGGGTCGTGGTGTAGACGCGCGTGCAAACGCCGCGCTTCTGCGGCGACTGCTGCAGCGCCGGCACCTTCTTGCGCGACTTCTGCACTTCCCGCGGTTGTGCGATCAGCTGGTTGATCGTCGGCATTCTGGCCTTCACCCTTTTTCTGCCGCGGCCCGTGACCGGGTCCGCAAATTCTTCTCAAGCAACCCGCCCGACGGGGCCGCCACGCACGGAACATCCGCACAAAGCGAAATCGCGCCAACCGCTCATCACTGAGTGGAAAGCGCTTCGACGCCACAGAGGACCGCAGTCTTGGGCCGACCAGCAAATGCTGCGGCCCACGCACCGAGGTCATGCATCCGAGTTCGATCTCAAGAGAACGTGCTCAAGAGAACTAAAATCGCCTGGCATTGCCTAGCTATAATCGACAGCGTTTGAGCGGCATTCGTCGAGGTTGGTGCCTGCCGAGCGATCCCAAAGGGATCAGGCAGGTGCTCCGTACCGACGTTGGCGATGCTCACCGCCTGTCGTTAAGTGAGGGGGTTCTATAAGTGGGAATCGATCAAGTCAAGGCGAAACGACAGTCACGAAGCGCTGGTTGCGCCTGTCAAAATCGCCGCTTAGCCGCCCTCACCCCGCTTTCTGCATATGGGATCGAAGCGCCCGTTCTGCCACCCAAAGAATAATTATATCCGGGTAAAATATACTTTTATAACCAGTGCTAAGGCTTTTTTTCCTCTTCGTGCGTCAATCTGCCCCCTTCGGCAGAGACAGGCGTCATGCGGTACACCGACATTGCCATCATCGGCGGGGGACTTGCCGGCTCGACCGCCGCCGCAATGCTCGGCCGAACCGGCATTTCGACCGTGCTGATCGATCCGCATGCGACCTATCCGGCCGATTTTCGCGTCGAAAAACTCAGCGGTCACACCCAGGTCGAGCGATTCCTGCGGACCGGAATCGCCGACTCAGTGCTGCGCCGCGCGACTTTTGCCGGCGAAAACTGGATCGCGCGATTCGGTCATCTCCTCGACAAGGCGCCGAGCCGGCAGTTCAACATCCTCTACGATTCCCTGGTCAACGCGGTCCGCGACGAGATCCCCGAGAATGTCGAGCGCGTCTGGGCCAAGGCGGTGTCGATCGAAACGAGCCCGGAGCGGCAGAGAATCACGCTCGCCAACGACACGACGGTCTCGGCCCGCCTCATCGTGCTCGCCAACGGATTGAACGTCGGCCTGCGCCACCAGCTCGGCATCACACGCAAGGTCATCAGCGCCTGCCATTCGATCTCGATCGGGTTCGACATCGTGCCGGCCGGACGGACCTCGTTCGATTTTCCGGCACTGACCTATTTCTCGGAGCGGCCGAGCGACCGCATCCCCTACATCACGCTGTTTCCTATCGGCACGCGGATGCGTGCTAACCTCTTCGTCTACCGCGGCTTCGACGATCCCTGGCTGCGTGAGCTGCGCCGCGCACCTAGCGAGACGCTGGACGCCGCTCTGCCGCGGCTGAAGCGCATCACCGGCCCCTTCGACATCGCCAGCGAGATGAAGATCCGCCCGGTCGATCTCTATGTGAACGACGCCAGCCATCAGCCTGGCCTGGTGCTGGTGGGCGACGCCTTCTCGACCTCCTGCCCGGTCGCCGGCACCGGCTGCGACAAGGTGTTCACCGACGTCGAGCGGCTCTGCAACGTCTACGTCCCGCAGTGGCTGGCTTCCGACGGGATGGACGCGGACAAGCTCGCCGCCTTCTACGCCGATCCGGTCAAGCGGGCTTGCGATGAATGGTCGGCGGCAAAGGCGTTCGACTTCCGCTCCGTTTCGGTCGCGACGAGCCCGTACTGGACGGCGCAACGCTGGGCGCGCTTCTTCGCATGGTCGACCCAGGGACTATTGCGGCGGCTTGGCGGCGTGGTCCATCTGGAGCCGAACTTCCTCGGTCACTCCTCCTCGTCGTCCTCGTCCTCATCATCCGCGTCGAGATCGTCCTCGTCGTCATCATCGTCGCTGTCGTCGTCGGCGTGAGCCGTAGCGCCGTGGGGCTGGTGGATCTGATCGTTCCACAGCTGGCGATAGGTACCGTTCTTGGCGAGCAGTTCGGCGTGCGAGCCGCGCTCGATCGCCCTGCCCCCTGAAATCACGATGATCTCGTCCATCTCGACCACCGAGGTCAGGCGGTGGGTCGACCAGATCATGGTGCGGCCCTTGGCGACCTTCAGTAGCGTGCGGTTGATCGCGGCCTCCGTGGTCTGGTCCAGCGCCGAGGTCGCCTCATCCAGCAGCAGCACGGAGGGATTGCGGATGACCGCGCGCGCGATCGCGATGCGCTGGCGCTGGCCGCCCGACAAGGTATCGCCGCGCTCGCCGACCGGCGTGTCGTAGCGCTGCGGCAGGCTCATGATGTAGCGGTGGATCTCGGCCTTCTTGGCCGCCTCCGCCACCTCCTCGTCGGTCGCGCCCTCCTTGCCGAGGCGGATGTTCTCGCGGATCGACATGTTGAACAGCATGTTCTCCTGGAACACGACCGCCATGCTCCGGCGCAGCGAATCCAGCGTCACCTTGCGGACATCGACGCCGTCGATGGTGACGCGCCCCTCGTCCGGCACATAGAGCCGCAGGATCAGATTGAGCAGCGTGCTCTTGCCGGAGCCTGAGGGGCCGACGATGGCGATGCGCTTGCCGACGTTGAGCTTGAGGCTGAGATTGTCCAGCACCGGCGTCTGGCTGCCCTCGTACTGGAACGTCACATGGTCGAAGGTGATGTCATGGGTGATGCGCGGCAGATCGGGCGCGCCGGCGCGATCGGCGCCGCGTGTCGGTTCGTCCAGGAGTTCCTGGATGTGGCGGACCGCGGCGGCCGAGGAGATCGACACCGGGATGAAATGCATGACATGGGCGATGTTGTAGGACACCTCCCAGAACGCGCTCTCGAAGGTGACGAAGGTGCCGATGGTGATCTGGCCCTTGGTCGCCAGATAGGCGCCGATCGCGAGCACCACGAGGTGCAGCAGCAGCACCGAGATGGTGACCGTCCGCTCCACCATGGTCGACAGGAACGCCGCCGACGCCATCCTGTTGCGGGTCTCGTCGTTGCGGAAGCTGAAGAAGCCGAACATCCTGCGTTGCAGGCTGAACGCCTTGATCACGGCCTGTGCCGCCACGTTCTCCTGCACCATGCCGAGCAGCGCGGATTCATTGAGCTTCTGCTCGTAATTCGCCTGCACCGCCTTCGGCGTCAGCATGCGCGGGCCGATCAGCGTGATCGGAAACACCAAGAGCGCGACCACCGCAAGCTGCCAGTTGAGGAAGAACATCAGGATGATGCCGGCGATCAACTCCAGGAACGGCAACGCCGCACTGTTGGCGAAGGTCTTGACCGAGCCTTCGAAGGCAGCGAGGTCGACGGAAAAGCGCGACAGGATTTCGCCGCGCTTGGTACGGCCGAAATAGGCCGCCGGGAGGTCCTGGACGTGCTCGAACAGCCGTTTGCGGACATCGGCGATGATGCAGGCAGCTAACCGCGCGTCCCAGCGCTCGTACCAGACCGCCACGATCGAAGTGAAGATGCCGGCGACCGCGAGCACACCGAGGATCTTGTACAGCGCCTGGAAGTCTTCCTCGCCGAGCGCGTCGTCGATCAGGAATTTCAGGCTGAGCGGCATGATGACGTTGAACAGCGTCTCGACCATGACGCCGAACGCTACATACGCCAATGTCCGCTTGTAGTTGGAGAGATGGGGTTTGACGAAACCCCAGATGGTTGCGAGCGCGCCGGCGGCTTCGCGGGCGGTAAAGACGACGAGGTCCTCGTCCTCATCGTCGTCGTCGAGCTCAAGCTCGTCGTCCTCGTCTTCGTCGTCCTCGTCTTCTTCAAGCTCGGGCTTGTCTGCGGCCACGAGTTTGTCTTCCAGCTCCGTCGCCTCTTGCGCAGCGAGCTTCTGTTTGTCGGGAGAGAGAGGCCTGGACGCCATGAAACCAACCGATGCTGACGGCCGGCATGACCGCAGAGAAAGCAGAGAAATAGCGGACGGCCGCTATTGCACCGATTCTATGCGATCAGGACGAATTCGGCAAAGCAATTGGCGAGTTCATCCGATCCCAAGGGCTAGTCGTCGCCTTCGTCCTCGACCTTGTCGAAGAACGAATAGCGCAAGCTGTCGGCGTCGGCATACCATTGACCCGGGCCCTTGTTGGCGGCGAGCGTCGCCTCCCAGAGCGCGTCGGTGCAGTCCTTGCGGTGCATCGCAAGATCGAAGCCGTTGCCGAAGAACAGCTCGGACCATTCCCACCAGGTGCCGAGCTTCTTGACGCCGCGCAACAAATCGTAGCGATCGATCAGCGCAGGCGCCATGTCCGAAGTCACCGAGCCGAATACGACGCCGGTCCTGACCACGCGGTTCAGCTCCTTGATCGCACGGACCACCTGCTTCGGGGAAATATGGCAGAGGCTGGTCTCGAACACGAAGTCGAACGCGCCGTCCTTGAACGGCATGTCGGTGATCGAGCCGAGCTTGTTGTACTTCTTGAGCGCCTTCGGCGTCCTGGCGTGGACGGCGCGGTTGTTCTCGATGCCGTAGGCATCGATGCCGCGCTCGCGCAGCGCGCCAACCAGCTCGCCGCTCGCGGAGCCCGCGACCAGCAGCTTGGCACCCTTCGCCTTGCCCCAGACGATGCCGATCAGTTTTGTCAGATAGTCGGGATCCGTGAACTGCTGCCACGCTTCGCCGTAAGGGCCCTGGCCGCGATAGTTCTCGAAATAGTCGCGGTCGATCTTGTTCGACAGCGGCTTCGCATCCTGGCTGCGCGCGCGGCGCAGGCGCATCATCTCGGTCAGGATGATGTCGGTTGCCGCATCCGAAGAGTCGAGCAGACCGTTCAGCGTCGAGTCGAACAGATAGTCGCCGACCACCACGATGCCGGGATGCTCCTTCGGCTCGGGCCGGTGATTGGTCATGACGTCGCGCACGGGCAGACCACCCGGAATAGCGTTCACCGACGACAGCCAGCGGTGGATCTTGCCTTCCATAAAATGCGCGCGCGCATTGCCGAGCGAAGCCGGCAGCGATTTCAGCGCGGCCTCGATCAGCTCCTGGTCCGACAAATTGGCGAAGGCCAGCGCGTCGGAGCCGGGAATCAGCCAGTTCAGCACGCCGTGCTTGCCGACGTCGTGGCGCGCGCCCTCGTTGTAGACGCAGCAGCCGCCGAAGGCTTCCGACATGAACCAGGCGCCGGAAATCTTGTCGCCCCAGAACGGCGTATCGAACAGGACCGAGACGCGCAAATAATGCGCCGGCCGATCGAAATAGGAGACGTGCTTGACCATCGACTTGCGGAGCTGCTCGCCTTCCCAGCCCATGGTCGCAAGCCAGGAATGCGGCAGGCAGACCAGCACGAGATCGAAGTCGCGCGTCTCCGGTCCCTTGCCGTTCATCATCTTGAGCTGATAGCGCCCGGTCGACGCCTTGCCGACGGCGAGCACACGGTGATTGAGCTGGATGTCGGCATTGACTTCCAACTGAAGGCACTCGACGATCTGCTCGTTGCCGTTCTGGATGGAGTAGAGGCCGATATAGCCGTCGACATCCATCAAATAGTTCTTGAGCGCGTTGAGCCCGTTGGTGTTGTGGCTCTCGGTGGCGAGGTCGGAGCGCGCCATCACCTTGAAGAAACGCTTTGCGGTCTCGTCCTCGACTTCTTCATCGAGCACCTGCTCGGCGGTCTTGTAGGCCCAGGGATTCTCGTTGTCGTGTGCGCCGACGCCTTCGTAATATTCGATCGGCGACATCTTGTCGGCGCAACGCTTGCGGAACGCCTCGATTGCGGCCGCGGTCTTCGCACCGTATTTGCGGCGCATGCCGGCGACGTCGTTGAGGAGCTCGCCGCCGAACTGCACCTGCTCGGCGTCCATCGGAATGGTCTGCAAGCCAAAATGCTGGATCAGCTCGCGCAGCGGGTCGGGCCCGGTCATCGAGTAGTCGTAGATCTCGGCGACGCCGGCCTCGTACATCGCGGGCGCGGAATCGAATTTGCGCGTGACGATCTTGCCGCCGAGCCGGTCCGAGGCCTCATAGATGGTGATGCGGCAGAGGTCGCCAAGCTTACGCTTCAGGTACCAGGCGCTCATCAGCCCGCCGGGGCCGCCGCCAACGATTGCGAGATCAAGCATGTCAGTTCCGTGGTCTCCGGCCGTGCCCCCGTCACGGGACCACCGGTCTAAGCTCCCTTAGCAGAAGCTCTTTTCCGCCTGAAGGAAAGATGAACAAAGGTTGGTCCTGCACCGCAGCAAGCAAACAAAGCAGCAAAAAGGCCGGCTTGCGCCGGCCTTTTCATTGTCCTCGGTATTCTTACGGATGAACCGTCATTCCGCGGGCGGCAGCGCCATGGGCTCTACTTCCGGCGCCGGCGGCACGACAGCCGCCTGCTTCTCGCGCTCGTCGAGGATCATCTTGTCGCGCTTCACGGCGACTTCGCGGATCTTGGCCATAGAGGCGCCGGTGCCTGCCGGGATCAGCCGGCCGACAATGACGTTCTCCTTGAGACCCTCGAGCGGATCGACCTTGCCGTTGACCGCCGCTTCCGTGAGGACGCGGGTGGTCTCCTGGAACGAGGCCGCCGAGAAGAAGGAGCGGGTCTGGAGGCTCGCCTTGGTGATGCCGAGCAGAACCGGCGTCCCCGTGGCGATCTTCTTGCCCTCTTCCTTGGCCTTCTCGTTGATCTGGTCGAACTCGATCTTGTCGATCTGCTCGCCCGAGATCATGTCCGTGTCGCCCTGGTCGGTGACTTCCACCTTCTGGAGCATCTGACGGACAATCACCTCGATGTGCTTGTCGTTGATGAGCACGCCCTGGAGCCGGTAGACCTCCTGGATCTCGTTGACCAGATAGGCCGCGAGCTCCTCGATGCCCTTGACCGCCAGAATGTCGTGCGGTGCCGGGTTGCCTTCCACGATGAAGTCGCCCTTTTCGACGACGTCGCCGTCCTGAAGGTGGATGTGCTTGCCCTTCGGGATCAGGTACTCGCGTGCCTCGTCGGTCTTGTCCATCGGCTCGATCGAGATGCGACGCTTGTTCTTGTAGTCGCGCCCGAACCGGATGGTGCCCGCGATTTCGGCGATGATCGCCGCATCCTTCGGACGCCGTGCCTCGAACAATTCCGCCACCCGCGGCAGACCGCCGGTGATGTCGCGCGTCTTGGCGCTTTCGGTCGAGACACGGGCGAGGATGTCGCCCGCCTGGACCTTGGCTCCGACGTCGACCGACAGAATGCCGTCGACCGACAGCATGTAGCGGGCATCGCCGCCACGGGCGAGCTTAAGGACCTTGCCGTCCTTGCCCTTGACCACGATGGCCGGACGCAAGTCCGCGCCGCCGCGCTGCGAGCGCCAGTCGATGACCACGCGCTTGGCGATACCGGTGGCTTCGTCCAGCGTTTCCGTGATCGACTGCCCCTCGACCAGATCCTCGAAGCCGATGGTGCCTTCGACCTCGGTGAGAAGCGGACGGCTGTAGGGATCCCACTCCGCGATACGCTGGCCGCGCTTGACGGAGTCGCCCTCGTCGACATGCAGGCGCGAACCGTACTGGATACGGTGCGTCGCACGCTCGGTGCCTTCGGCATCGACGATCGCCACCACCATGTTGCGCACCATCGCGACCAGATGGCCTTCGCTGTTACGGGCGATGGCCTTGTTCCGGATCACGATCTTGCCGTCGAAATTGGATTCGACGAACGATTGCTCATTGAGCTGCGCCGCACCGCCGATGTGGAAGGTGCGCATGGTGAGCTGGGTGCCCGGCTCGCCGATCGACTGCGCCGCGATGACGCCGACCGCTTCGCCGTGGTTGACCGGCGTGCCGCGGGCGAGGTCGCGGCCGTAGCACTTGCCGCAGATGCCGTTGACGAGCTCGCAGGTCAGTGCCGAGCGGATCTTCACCTCCTGGACGCCACCCTGATGGATGGCATCGAGATGGCTTTCTTCCATCAAGACACCGCGCTTGATGATCACCTTGCCCGAGCTGTCACGCACGTCTTCGCAGGCCGTGCGTCCGAGGATGCGCGAGCCGAGCGAAGCGACCACGGTGCCGGCATCGATGATGGCGCGCATCTTGATGCCGAGCTTGGTGCCGCAATCGTCCTGCGTGATGATGCAGTCCTGCGCCACGTCGACCAGACGCCGCGTCAGGTAGCCGGAGTTCGCGGTCTTCAACGCGGTGTCCGCGAGGCCCTTACGGGCGCCGTGGGTCGAGTTGAAGTACTCGAGCACCGAGAGGCCTTCCTTGAAGTTCGAGATGATCGGCGTCTCGATGATCTCGCCCGACGGCTTGGCCATCAGGCCGCGCATGCCGGCGAGCTGGCGCATCTGCGCCGGCGAACCACGCGCACCGGAGTGCGCCATCATGTAGATCGAGTTGATGTCGGCATCCGCTCCGCTCGCCGTCTTCTTGGTCGAGGAGATCTCCTTCATCATCGCCTTGGCGATTTCCTCGGTCGCCTTCGACCAGGCGTCGACGACCTTGTTGTACTTCTCGCCATGGGTGATCAGACCGTCGTTGTACTGCTGCTCGAAATCCTTCGCCAGCGTACGGGTGGCATCGACGATCTTCCACTTGGAGTGCGGCACGACCATGTCGTCCTTGCCGAACGAGATGCCGGCCTTGAACGCGTTGTAGAAGCCGAGTGCCATGATGCGGTCGCAGAAGATCACCGTCTCCTTCTGACCGCAGTGGCGGTAGACTTGGTCGATCACGCCGGAGATTTCACGCTTGGTCATCAGCTTGTTGATGATCTCGTACGAAATCCGCGGGTTCTTCGGCAGCAGATTGCCGAGCATGACGCGACCCGCAGTGGTCTCGATCCAGCGCGTCGAGACCTTGCCGGTCTCATCCATGCCCTGCCACCGATACTTGATCTTGGTGTGGAGGTGGATGACCTTCGCGTGCAGGGCATGCTCGAGCTCGGCCATGTCGCCGAACCGCTTGCCTTCGCCGGGCAGGCCTTCCCGCATGACCGAGACGTAATAGAGACCGAGCACGATGTCCTGCGACGGCACGATGATCGGCTGACCGTTTGCCGGATGCAGGATGTTGTTGGTCGACATCATCAGGACGCGCGCTTCCAGCTGCGCTTCGAGCGACAGCGGAACGTGCACGGCCATCTGGTCGCCGTCGAAGTCGGCGTTGAACGCGGCGCAAACCAGCGGATGAAGCTGGATCGCCTTACCCTCGATCAGCACCGGCTCGAACGCCTGGATGCCCAGGCGATGCAGCGTCGGCGCGCGGTTCAAGAGCACCGGATGCTCGCGGATCACCTCGTCCAGGATGTCCCAGACCTCGGGCCGCTCCTTCTCGACGAGCTTCTTCGCCTGCTTGACGGTGGTGGACAGACCCTTGGCGTCAAGCCGCGAATAGATGAACGGCTTGAACAGCTCGAGCGCCATCTTCTTCGGCAGGCCGCACTGATGCAGGCGCAGCTCGGGACCGACCACGATCACCGAACGGCCCGAATAGTCGACGCGCTTGCCGAGCAGGTTCTGGCGGAAGCGGCCCTGCTTGCCCTTGAGCATGTCGGCGAGCGACTTCAGCGGACGCTTGTTGGCACCGGTGATGACGCGACCGCGGCGGCCGTTGTCGAACAACGCGTCGACGGCCTCCTGAAGCATGCGCTTCTCGTTGCGGATGATGATGTCCGGCGCGCGCAGCTCCATCAGCCGCTTCAAGCGGTTGTTGCGGTTGATGACGCGGCGGTAGAGGTCGTTGAGGTCCGAGGTCGCGAAGCGGCCGCCGTCCAGCGGCACCAGCGGACGCAGGTCCGGCGGGATCACCGGAACCACGGTCAGGATCATCCATTCCGGCTTGTTGCCGGAGTGGCGGAACGCTTCGACGATCTTCAGGCGCTTGGCGAGCTTCTTGTGCTTGATGTCGGAGTCGGTCTCCTGCATCTCCGCGCGCAAGGTCAGCTCGAGCTTCTCGAGGTCCATGCCCTTGAGCAGCTCGCGGATCGCTTCCGCGCCGATCATGGCAGTGAAGGAATCCTGGCCGTACTCGTCCTGCGCCTTCAGATACTCGTCTTCCGACAGCAGCTGACGGTCCTTCAGCGCGGTGAGGCCCGGCTCGAGAACGACGTAATATTCGAAGTAGAGGATCCGCTCGAGATCCTTCAGCGTCATGTCCAGCAGAAGGCCGATGCGCGAGGGCAGCGACTTCAGGAACCAGATGTGGGCAACGGGCGCCGCGAGCTCGATATGGCCCATGCGCTCGCGTCGGACGCGCGACAGCGTGACCTCGACCGAGCACTTCTCGCAGATGATGCCCTTGTACTTCATGCGCTTGTACTTGCCGCACAAGCACTCGTAATCCTTGATCGGCCCGAAGATGCGCGCGCAGAACAGGCCGTCGCGCTCGGGCTTGAAGGTACGGTAGTTGATGGTCTCCGGCTTCTTGATCTCGCCGTACGACCAGGACAGAATCTTCTCGGGGCTCGCGATCGAAATCCGGATCTGGTCGAAGACCTGAGCCGGCGTCGTCGGGTTAAAGAGATTCATAATTTCTTGGTTCATCGTCTTCTCCTCGCGTGCCGGTCGCCTCCGGCAGCAAATTCGAAAATCACTATGCGGGGCGCCCTTCCCTCAAGGCCTTGGGAGGGGCGCCGATGCCCGGCCGAGGCGGCCGGGCATGATAGATTGCGTTACTCGGCCGCTTCCGCAGTCCCCGGCCCGACCTTGGAATTGTGCAGGTCGACGTTGAGGCCGAGCGAGCGCATTTCCTTGACCAGCACGTTGAACGATTCCGGAATACCGGCCTCGAAGGTGTCGTCGCCACGCACGATCGCCTCGTACACCTTGGTACGGCCGGCGACGTCGTCCGACTTCACGGTCAGCATCTCCTGGAGCGTGTAGGCCGCGCCGTAAGCTTCGAGCGCCCACACTTCCATTTCACCGAAGCGCTGGCCGCCGAACTGCGCCTTACCACCCAGCGGCTGCTGGGTGACGAGCGAGTACGGACCGATCGAACGCGCGTGGATCTTGTCGTCGACGAGATGGTGCAGCTTGAGCATGTAGATGTAGCCCACGGTCACCTTGCGATCGAAGGCATCGCCGGTGCGGCCGTCATAGACGGTCGACTGGCCCGAAGCATCGAGACCTGCGAGCTTCAGCATCTCCTCGATGTCGGCTTCCTTGGCACCATCGAACACCGGCGTCGCGATCGGCACGCCGTGGCTCAGATTGCGGCCGAGCTCGATCAGTTCGCCGTCGTTGAGCGACTTGATCGTCTCGTCCTCGCCGTAGACCTTCTTCAAGGTTTCCTTCAGCGGCCTGATGTCCTGCTTCGCCAGATACGCATCGACCGTCTGGCCGATGCGCTTGCCGAGGCCGGCGCAAGCCCAGCCGAGATGCGTCTCGAGGATCTGTCCGACGTTCATGCGCGAGGGCACGCCGAGCGGATTGAGCACGATGTCGGCATGCGTACCGTCTTCCAGGAACGGCATGTCCTCGATCGGCACGATCTTCGACACCACGCCCTTGTTGCCGTGGCGGCCGGCCATCTTGTCGCCGGGCTGGATCTTGCGCTTCACCGCGACGAAGACCTTGACCATCTTCATCACGCCGGGCGGCAATTCGTCACCGCGCTGAAGCTTCTCGACCTTGTCGAGGAAGCGCTGCTCGAGCCCCTTCTTCGACTCGTCGTACTGCTTCCGCATGGCCTCGATCTCGGCCATCAGCTTGTCGTTCGGCGAAGCGAACAGCCACCACTGCGACTTCGGGTACTCCTCGAGCACCGCACGGGTGATCTTGGTGTCCTTCTTGAAGCCCTTCGGACCGGCAATGCCCTGCCGTCCCTCGAGAAGCTCGGCAAGACGGTTGTAGACGTTGCGGTCCAGGATCGCCTGCTCGTCGTCGCGGTCCTTGGCCAGACGCTCGATCTCTTCCCGTTCGATCGCCAGCGCACGCTCGTCCTTGTCGACGCCGTGCCGGTTGAACACGCGCACTTCGACGATGGTGCCCTGCACGCCCGGAGGAACGCGCAGCGAGGTGTCGCGAACGTCGGAAGCCTTCTCGCCGAAGATGGCGCGCAGAAGCTTCTCTTCCGGCGTCATCGGGCTTTCGCCCTTCGGCGTGATCTTGCCGACCAGGATGTCGCCGGCGCGGACTTCCGCGCCGATGTACACGATGCCGGCTTCGTCGAGGTTCTTCAGCGCTTCTTCCGAGACGTTCGGAATGTCGCGGGTGATTTCCTCAGGCCCGAGCTTGGTGTCGCG
The DNA here is from genome assembly GCF_000938285.1 of Bradyrhizobium sp. LTSP857. NCBI lineage: Bacteria > Pseudomonadati > Pseudomonadota > Alphaproteobacteria > Hyphomicrobiales > Nitrobacteraceae > Bradyrhizobium > Bradyrhizobium sp. LTSP857. The sequence goes on from NZ_JYMS01000049.1 coordinate 320,057, forward strand.
GGCCATCACCTCGAACTCCTCGATGTGGATCGAGGTGAAGACGTCTTCCTTCACGATCCGCTCGGAGAGCAGGATCGAGTCTTCGAAGTTGTAGCCGTTCCACGGCATGAACGCGACCAGCACGTTACGGCCGAGCGCGAGCTCGCCGAGATCGGTCGACGGACCGTCGGCGATGATGTCGCCCTTCTTGACGATATCACCGACCTTCACCAGCGGACGCTGGTTGATGCAGGTCGACTGGTTGGAGCGCTGGTACTTCATCAGCCGGTAGATATCGACGCCCGACTTGGTCGGATCGAGATCTTCGGTCGCACGGATGACGATGCGGGTCGCGTCGATCTGGTCGATCACGCCCGAACGGCGTGCCGCGATCGCAGCACCCGAGTCACGCGCAACCACGCCTTCCATGCCGGTGCCGACGAACGGCGCCTCGGCGCGAACCAGCGGCACCGCCTGGCGCTGCATGTTCGAGCCCATCAGCGCGCGGTTGGCGTCGTCGTTCTCGAGGAACGGGATCAGCGCGGCTGCGACCGAAACGAGCTGCTTCGGCGACACGTCCATGTAATCGACCTTGTCCGGCGTGACCGGCAAGACTTCGCCGGCGTGACGGCAGACCACGGTATCTTCGGTGAAGCGGCCCTTCGGGTCGAGCGGCACGTTGGCCTGCGCGACCGTGTAGCGGCCCTCTTCCATCGCCGAGAGGTACACGACCTCGTCGGTGACCCGGCCGTCCTTGACCTTGCGATAAGGCGTCTCGACGAAGCCGTATTTGTTCACGCGCGCGAAGGTCGCGAGCGAGTTGATCAGGCCGATGTTCGGACCTTCCGGCGTCTCGATCGGGCAGATGCGGCCGTAATGCGTCGGATGCACGTCGCGCACCTCGAAGCCGGCACGTTCGCGGGTCAGACCGCCCGGTCCAAGCGCCGAGAGACGGCGCTTGTGGGTGATCTCCGACAGCGGGTTGGTCTGGTCCATGAACTGCGAGAGCTGCGAGGAGCCGAAGAACTCGCGCACGGCGGCAGCCGCCGGCTTGGCGTTGATCAGGTCCTGCGGCATGACCGTGTCGATGTCGACCGAGGACATGCGCTCCTTGATGGCACGCTCCATGCGGAGAAGGCCGATGCGGTATTGGTTCTCCATGAGCTCGCCGACCGAACGCACACGGCGGTTGCCGAGATGGTCGATGTCGTCGATCTCGCCCTTGCCGTCGCGCAAATCCACCAGCGTCTTGATGACGGAGAGGATGTCTTCCTTGCGGAGCGTACGCTGGGTGTCGGGCGCATCGAGGTCGAGGCGCATGTTCATCTTGACGCGGCCGACCGCGGAGAGGTCGTAACGCTCGGCGTCGAAGAACAGCGACTGGAACATCGCCTGCGCCGAATCCAGCGTCGGCGGCTCGCCCGGACGCATCACGCGGTAGATGTCGAACAGCGCGTCCTCGCGCGTCATGTTCTTGTCGGCCGAGAGCGTGTTGCGGATGTAGGCGCCGACATTGACGTGGTCGATGTCGAGCAGCGGCAGCTCCTTGTAGCCCTGCTCGTTGAGGGCCTTCATGGACTTGTCGGTGATCTCTTCACCGGCTTCCGCGTGGATTTCGCCGGTCTTGGGATTGACGAGGTCCTCGGCGATGTAGTTGCCGACGAGTTCCGCATCCGAGAGGCGCAGCGCCTTGAGCCCCTTTTCCTGCATCTGACGCGCACCGCGCACGGTGAGCTTCTTGCCGGCCTCGAGCACGACCTTGCCGGTGTCGGCGTCGATCAAATCGTTGATGGTCGAGTAGCCGCGGAAACGATTGGCGTCGAACGGAACGCGCCAGCCTTCCTTGATCCGCTTGTATTGGATCTTCTTGTAGAAGGTGCTGAGGATCGCCTCGCCGTCGAGGCCGAGCGCGAACATCAGCGACGTCACCGGAAGCTTGCGGCGACGGTCGATACGCGCATAGACGATGTCCTTGGCGTCGAACTCGATGTCGAGCCAGGAGCCGCGATACGGGATCACGCGGGCGGCGAACAAGAGCTTGCCCGAGGAATGGGTCTTGCCCTTGTCGTGATCGAAGAACACGCCGGGCGAACGGTGCATCTGCGAGACGATGACGCGCTCGGTGCCGTTGACGATGAAGGTGCCGTTCATCGTCATGAGCGGAATGTCGCCCATGTAGACGTCCTGCTCCTTGATGTCCTTCACCGACTTCGCGCCGGTTTCCTCGTCGATATCGAACACGATGAGGCGCAGCGTCACCTTGAGGGGTGCCGCGAAGGTCATGCCGCGCTGGCGGCACTCGTCGACATCGTACTTCGGCGGCTCGAACTCGTAGCGGACGAATTCCAGCATCGAGGTGCCGGAGAAGTCCGAGATCGGGAACACCGAGCGGAACACCGCCTGCAAGCCCTCGTCCGACCGCCCGCCCTGGGGTTCGTCGACCATCAGGAACTGGTCATAGGACGCCTTCTGAACCTCGATGAGGTTCGGCATCTCGGCGACTTCCTTGATGTGTCCGAAGAACTTGCGAACGCGTTTGCGACCGGTGAATGTCTGCTGCGCCATCGTGGCCTCTCATTTCGTCGCCCGCTTTGGGCGCGCCGTCCGGAACGCAGCTGCCGCCGCTCCCCGGGTTGAATTTTTCGAACCCGTTTTGGGGACCAGAAGTCCAGTTTCAGGCCGTCATGTCCTGAATCTGTTCTTCAGACCTTCAAAACGCAAAACGACGCGCGGGGCGCATAGGCACGCCCGCCCGTCACAACGATCGTTTTCACGGACTGCAAAAGCCCGAAATAGCTTGCTCTCCCAACGGCTTACAGGGAAATCCCGCATCCCTGCCCACCGCGCTTTCGTGCTGTCGACCCGATATGGGGCGACAATAGTGGAGATTCGAGGGGTAAACCCTCAAATCCCCACACTTTTTCGTGTTCAGCCTGCGTCGGGACGTTCCGTCGCACGCCTTTTGCATCAGACCCGCCGCTCCAAGGCCGGAAACAGCCACCGAATTTGCGGGTCGGGATCCCGGGTCGCGCTGACGCTTGCCCGGGATCTCGCTCAAGTAAGCTGCGCTTACTTGAGCTCGACCTTCGCGCCAGCCTTCTCGAGCTGGGCCTTGAGCTTCTCGGCTTCGTCCTTGTTCACGCCTTCCTTGACAGGCTTCGGCGCGCCCTCGACGAGATCCTTTGCTTCCTTCAGGCCCAGGCCGGTGATGGCGCGGACTTCCTTGATGACTTCGATCTTCTTCTCGCCAGCGGCGGCGAGAACGACCGTGAACTCGGTCTTCTCTTCAGCCGGAGCGGCGGCAGCGGCGGCGGGACCGGCAACGGCCACTGCCGCAGCGGCGGACACGCCCCACTTTTCTTCGAGGAGCTTGGCGAGTTCGGCGGCTTCGAGCACGGTGAGGCTCGAGAGGTCGTCAACGATTTTCTGCAAGTCAGCCATTGTTCTGGTTCCTTAAACTAGTCTGGTTCGGGTTTGAGTTTTGCGAAGGGCGTCAGGCCGCTTCGCTCTTCGAGGCATAAGCCTGGATGACGCGCGCGAGCTTGCCCGCGGGCGCGTTTGCGAGCTGAGCGAGCTTGGTCGCCGGGGCCACGAGGAGGCCGACGATCTTGGCGCGCAGTTCGTCAAGCGACGGCAGCGAGGCAAGAGCCTTCACGCCGTCGACATTCAGGACGGTCGTTCCCATCGACCCGCCAATGATGACGAACTTTTCGTTCGTCTTGGCGAATTCGACGGCGACCTTTGGCGCCGCTACCGGATCGTTCGAAGTGGCGATCACGGTCGGTCCCTTCAGCATGGGACCGATGGCAACGACGTCAGTGCCCTCAAGAGCAATTTTGGCGAGACGGTTCTTCGAGACCTTCACCGAGGCACCAGCCTGCTTCATCTGCGTGCGCAGCTTCTGCATCTGGGCAACGGTCAGGCCGGAATATTGGGCGACGACCGCGACGCTCGTGGTCTTGAAGACCCCATTGAGCTGTTCGACCGCTTCCTTTTTTGCCGCTCGTTCCACAGCAAGCTCTTTCCGGTTGGCGGTCATCGCAAAAGCGGGACCGCCGGGTTGCACCCATCGTCCCGCCCAAACCTAACCTCAGGGTCAAAACCCATCGGACACGCCGGGCAAGACGACAATTCAAAGCCTGCCCTCCGGGAACCCGCTAAGGCCCACGGCGTGTCGAGGTCCGAACCAAACCCATTCCGCAACCACCTTAAGGTGGGAGGCGAAGTGAAATCCGGTCTTCACCCGTCTATGCAGGCCATGCGATTAAGCCGTTGAGAAATCGAAATTTCCCGCGGGCGCCTGCAGTCTTGGACAGGACAAGGCCAGCCGGCGAACCGTCTGACCTCTGCCCGCATCCCACCAACCGATGGTTTTCCTTCCTTTTCCGGCAAATCCTTACGGACGTCCTGAAAAGGAATGATCTCCTATCGTATTGGGTTTTCGGAATGCGTGCACGAACGCACCAGCCAAGGCCGGTCCGTCCGGAAGCGGTTCTTTAACCGCTCTCTGCCTGCTTGCCAAGAGCAAAATTCACACCAGTTCCAATCGATTGTCGGCGGGGCTTGATCCGGGCCGATAAGGATCGAATTCAGGCCGTTTCGACCGCATATGGCAGCCCTTGGCCGGCGAAAAATCCAGTCAGGTTCGCCAGTACGCAGTTCTGCATCGCCACGTGCGATTCGAGGGTGTGGCCGCCGATATGCGGGGCCAGCACCACATTGGGCAGCGCCGTCAGGGCGTCAGGGGCGTGCGGTTCCCTCTCGTAGACGTCGAGGCCGGCACCGGCGATGGTCTTGTCGGAGAGCGCTGTGACCAGCGCCTTCTCGTCGATCACCGAACCGCGGGAGATGTTGACGACATAGCCGTCCTCGCCGAGGCGCTTGAGGATATTGGCGTTGACGGCGTGCTGGGTCTCGGCGCCGGCGCGGACTGCGATCATCAGCACGCTGCACCAGTCGGCGAGCGCCTCCAGCGACGGGAAATATTGATACGGCAGATCGTACTTGCTGCGGCTGAAATAGCCGACTTCGCTCTCGAAGGCGGCACAGCGCGCCGCGATCTTGCGGCCGATCTCGCCCATGCCATAGACGCCGATGCGGCGGCCGGGCATCCCGGCCTGCGGGCGCATCATCGGCGACTGCTTTGCGCCAGCCCAATCACCGCTGCGGACATATTGGTCGGCAGCCAGGATCCGCCGCGTAGTCGCGAGCATCAGGGTCATCGCGATGTCGGCAACCGAAGCCGCATTGGCCCCGGGGCTGTGGCCGACCGCGATGTTGCGCGCGGCGGCCGCTTTCAGGTCGATGCCGTCATAGCCGGTGCCGTAGCAGACGATCGCGCCCAGCTTCGGAAACAGGTCCATCGCCTCCGCATCGAGCGGCGTGCCGCCCGCGGTGAGCATCGCGCGGATGCCGCCGAGTTCGTCCGCCGAAAACACCTCCCGCGGCGGCTTACCGCCGGTGTCGAGCAGGTCGAACCGCTCGGCGAAGCGCGCCATCATCGTCTTGGGAAAGCGCGAGTAAATCAGGACCTTGTCAGCCATTGTTCTTGTTTCCAGTGAACGCCGTCACAAACGACGAGGGGCGGAATCGGTTGACCGATTCCGCCCCTCGCCTCATGCAATTTCCGAACCTTAGCCGAGCAAACCTTAGCCGAGAATGGTGCCCGGCTCGACCTTCACGCCCGGGCCCATGGTCGAGGACACCGCAACGCGCTGGATGTAGGTGCCCTTGGAGCCGGCCGGCTTGGCCTTGGCGACCGCGTCCGTCAGCGCCTTGATGTTTTCGACCAGCTTCTCCTCGGAGAACGAGGCCTTGCCGACGCCGGCCTGCAAGATGCCGGCCTTCTCGACACGGAACTCGACCGAGCCGCCCTTGGCACCCTTCACCGCACCGGTGACGTCCATGGTCACGGTGCCGATCTTCGGGTTCGGCATCAGGCCGCGCGGGCCGAGCACCTTACCGAGACGGCCGACCAGCGGCATCATGTCGGGAGTGGCGATGCAGCGGTCGAACTCGATCGTACCGTTCTGCACCTTCTCGACCAGGTCTTCGGCGCCGACGACGTCGGCACCTGCAGCCTTGGCCTCATCGGCCTTGGCGCCGCGGGCGAACACGCCGACGCGGAGCGTACGGCCGGTGCCGTTCGGCAGGGTCACGACGCCACGGACCATCTGGTCGGCGTGACGCGGATCGACGCCGAGATTGATCGCGACCTCGATGGTCTCGTCGAACTTCGCTTTCGCGCGTTCCTTGACCATCTTGATGGCGTCCGCGAGCGGATAAAGCTTTTCGCGGTCAACACCTTCGCGGGCTTTGTTCAAACGCTTTCCGATTGCCATGACCGCTTACCCCGCCACTTCAAGACCCATCGAACGGGCAGAGCCCTCGACCATCTTCATGGCCGATTCGATGGTGTCGCAATTGAGATCCTTCATCTTCTTCTCGGCGATCTCGCGCACCTGCGCTTTGGTCACCGCGCCGGCCTTGTCTCGGCCCGGCGCTTTCGAGCCGGACTGGATCTTGGCGGCCTGCTTGAGGAAGAAGGACATCGGCGGCGTCTTCATCTCGAACGTGAACGAACGATCGGCGTAGATCGTGATCACGACGGGAATCGGGGTGTTCTTCTCTTCCTTCTGGGTCTGGGCGTTGAACGCCTTGCAGAACTCCATGATGTTGAGACCGCGCTGACCGAGCGCGGGACCGATCGGGGGCGAAGGATTCGCCGCTCCGGCCGGGACCTGAAGCTTCAGGTATCCGGTCACTTTCTTTGCCATGTATCACTCCTGTTGTGCCGGCCTAAGCCGGCGGTTTCAGGTTCGTGGTCTGGGTCGGATGCGGCTGGCAACCGCCCTCTCCCTCCCACGGCCTCTTGCTAGCGTGAGACCGAAGCCTCACGCCTACCCGATCAGACCTTCTCGACCTGACCGAATTCCAGTTCGACCGGCGTGGCGCGGCCGAAGATCGACACTGCGACCTTCACGCGCGAGCGCGCCTCGTCGATTTCCTCGACCACCCCCGAGAACGAGGCGAACGGGCCATCGGCCACGCGCACGTTCTCGCCAATCTCGAACGACACCGACGCCTTCGGCCGTTCCACGCCCTCCTGCACCTGGTGCAGGATACGCATGGCCTCGGATTCCGAGATCGGCATCGGCTTGTTTTCAGCGCCGAGGAAGCCGGTCACCTTCGGCGTGTTCTTGATGAGATGAAACGCCTCGTCGGTCAGTTTCATCTTCACCAGCACGTAGCCCGGGAAGAACTTGCGCTCGGCGTCGATCTTGCGGCCGCGGCGCACTTCCGTGACCTTTTCGGTCGGCACCAGCACCAGCTCGAACAGCTCCTCGAGCCCACGCTGCTTGGCCTGCTCGCGGATCGATTCGGCGACCTTCTTCTCGAAGTTCGAATAAGCGTGGACGATGTACCAGCGCTTGTCGGAAGATTGGGTTGCGGCGGCTGTTGCCATCAGTGAATGCCCAAAAGGAAGGTGATGAGGTAACGGATGACCTGGTCGGCGGCGAAGAAGAAGATCGACGCCACCGCAACCATGACGAACACCATGATGGTGGTGATCGTGGTCTCGCGGCGGGTCGGCCAGGTGACCTTGGCGGTCTCCGAGCGCACTTCCTGCAAGAATTTGAACGGGCTGACTGCCATCGTTTGAGACGCCATTAAGGATTTCAGGGATCCGAACAGCCGCCGTTGGCCCAGCCCTCTGTCTCGAAGGATGAGCCGGAAAACCGGGCTCGATTGTTCGGGGATTTCAAAGCCGCGCCGGAAATCCGCGTCTAACGGGCCGGCTGCGAGTGCGGCGTAGATACTGCGGATGCGGCCAAAGGTCAAGGTGTGAGCCGGCTGGCCGGCTCGTGGCCACGCCTACCGGACCTGATCCGGATCAAGGGCTTACCCCGCCCTGATGAACCGCGGCACGAGCTTCCGGGTGTTTCTGATCTCAGGCGTCGGGGGTTAGCTGGCAGGAGTGGCAGGGCTCGAACCTGCGACCCCCGGTTTTGGAGACCGGTGCTCTACCAATTGAGCTACACTCCTACGGACCCTGCGTCGCCTTAGGATCAGGGCCGCTTTGAAGCACAGGGGGGCGCCGGATTGCAAGGGTGAAGCGCGCTGGCTTCGCTTGTTTGTACTGCTGCTTCTGGGCCAGAGTTCATCCCCGAGAATAAAGAGCCCCCGGGAGTGAACATGACCGCCACAGCCGCCCCACACGCCGCGATCGCGCCGAAAACCCCATCCTTGCCCGAGGCCAAGCCGGAAACGCTGGGCCTGTCGCGGCCCCGGCTCCAGGCGATGTCGGATGCATTCAAGCGCGAGATCGACAAGGGAACCGTGCCCGGGGTTACCGTGCTGGTGGCCCGCCGCGGCCAGGTCGGCTGGTTCGAGGCGATCGGCAAGCAGAGCCCGGCCGGCTCCGCGCCGATGGCGCATGATTCGATCTTCCGCATCTTCTCGATGACCAAGCCGATCGTGTCCGTCGGCATCATGACGCTGGTCGAGGATGGCCACCTCCTCCTCAGCGACCCCGTCGCGAAATTCATTCCGGAATTCGCCGACCAAAAGGTTGGAATCGTCAGCGGCGGCAAGCTGGAACTCGTTCCCCCTAAGCGGCCGATGACGGTGCAGGACCTGCTCCGCCACACCTCCGGTCTCACTTATGAGCACCAGGGCGACGGCCCCGTGCACAAGATCTACCAGGACTCCCGCGTACGCAGCCGCAAGATCACCAATGCCGAGCACGCCGCGCTGGTGGCGAGCTTCCCCCTCGTCTGCCATCCCGGCGACGAGTTCAACTACAGCCGTTCCACCGACATTCTCGGCCGCATCATCGAGGTCGTCAGCGGCAAATCGCTCGGCGCATACCTCACCGAGCGTGTCCTCGCTCCGCTTCAGATGGCCGAGACCGGCTTCTCGACCTCTGAGGCTAATGCCGGCCGTCTTGCCGAGCCTTTCGCGGCCGATCCCTGGACCGGCGACAAGGTCGCGCTGTTCAGCATGCTGGAGCAGCCGGTGATGGAGTCCGGCGGCGGCGGTCTGGTGTCGACCACGATGGATTATGCCCGCTTCGCGCTGATGCTGCGCAATAGCGGCACGCTCGATGGCAACCGGATCATCGGCCGCAAGACGCTGGAGCTGATGGCGTCCGATCACCTCGGACCTCACGTCGTGACCAACGGCACGCTGCTATCGCCCGGCCACGGTTTTGGCCTCGGCTTCGCCGTGCGCCGCGAGGCCGGCATCGCGCCGTTCCCCGGCAGCGTCGGCCAGTACTTCTGGAGCGGCATTGCCGGGACGTTCTTCTGGATCGACCCGAAGGAGGATCTGTTCGTCGTGTTCATGAGCCAGGGTCCGGGCCAGCGCGACTACACGCGCACGCTGGTGCGGGATTTGGTCTACGCGGCGGTGGATTGAGCCGACGCTGCTTCTACATATTCGCTGTCATGCCCCGCAAAGCAGGCGGGGCATCCAGTACGCCGCAGCGCCTCGCTTCAATCACAAATGTCACGGAGTACTGGATCGCCCGCCTTCGCGGGCGATGACAGCTCGTGTGGCCTCAACTAATCGTCGCGCCGCCGTCGATCACCATGGTCTGGCCGGTCATGAAGTCGCCGGCCTTGGAACCCAGGAACACCGCGGCGCCCGCGATCTCGTCGGGGATGCCGATGCGCAGCAGCGGCGAGCGCGCGGTCGAGGCCTTCAAATTCTCCGGATTGTCCCACAGCGCTTTCGCAAAATCGGTCTTGATCAAACCGGGCGCGATGCAGTTCACGCGGATATTGTCCTTGCCGTATTCGCAAGCAAGGTTGCGCGCAAGCTGCATGTCGGCCGCCTTCGAGATCGCGTAGGCGCCGAGGATGGTCGAGCCTTTGAGACCGCCGATCGAGGAGACGATGATGATCGAGCCATCCTTGCGCTCGATCATCTGCGGCACCACCATCGAGATCAGCCAGTTGTTGGCGACGATATTGTTGTCCAGGATCTTTCGGAATTGATCGTCGGAGATGCCGGCGAGCGGACCGTAATAGGGGTTTGACGCCGCGTTGCAGACCAGCACGTCGATCTTGCCGAAGGCGCGGTTGCTCTCGTCGATGAGGTTTTGCAGATTTTCCTTCGACGAAATGTTCGCGGCAATCGCAACCGCGGTGCCCTTGCCGAACTTGTCGTTGATCCCCTTCGCCACCTGGTCGCAGACGTCAGCCTTGCGCGAGGAGATCACCACCTTGGCGCCGTGCTCGGCCATGCGCTCGGCGATCGCAAGCCCAATGCCGCGCGTCGAACCGGTGATGACGGCAACTTTGCCCTTCATGTCGAACAAGGTCATGTTTCTCTCCCAGTGTGATTTTGAGTTGGCCTGAAGCTTACGCCGCGGTCGAGCGCCCGGACAATGGCTCAGGCGAGCTTCTTGACTTCCGGTCCCGCCAGCTGATGCATCTCCGCGTGCGCATCGTCCGCAATCCAGGGCTGCTGGTTCACCATCGGCAGCCGCCAGACCGAACGCTCGGGACTTGCGAAATAATCCAGCCGCGTGATCGAGCAATTGTCGATGTCGAACGACAATGCCTTCTCCACCTGGCCGTCGAGCGCCAGCCCCAGCGCCGCCTTGATGGTGCCGCCATGGGCGACCGCGATCACGTCCCGACCGGCCGCATCATTGTTGACCCGCTCGATGATGCGGCGCGCGCGGTTGTAGAGATCCATGAAACTTTCGCCGCCGGGGGCGGGCTCGTTGATATCAGCGAACCAGCTCGACCCCACGGGGCGGCTCGCGATGAAGGCGGCGCGGTTCATGCCCTGCCAACTGCCGAGATTCTGTTCGGCGAGGTCGGCTTCCCATGTCATCGTCGCCGGCTTGGGGAAACCAGCCGCCCAGATCGCCTCCGCGGTCTGATGCGTGCGCATCAGATTGCTCGAATACCAGACGGCGTTTCGTGGCAGCACCTTGGCAACAGCATTGAACACGTAGGTGTCGCTGGTGTCGCAGGGGAGATCGGTCTGGCCGTAGATGTTGCCGCCGTCATTGCGCACCGGCGCGTGACGGACCCACCACCACCGTGTCGTGACCACCTTCGGCTTGTCTGCGGCTGCCATCGAAACCCTTCCATCCCGTGTGATGTCGCTGTACGTCAGTGACGAACGTGTCTCAAGACACTTTACCGTTTGAAATCTTGTTTGAAATTCCGTCGCGCGGCAAGCGTCGCGCGAGAAACACGAGGGAGAAACGCATGGGCCGCCTGCAAGGCAAATCCGTCATCATCACCGGCGCCGGCAGCGGCATCGGTCGCGCGGCTGCGCTGCTGTTCACCAGAGAAGGCGCAAAGCTGATCGCAGTCGATCGCACCGAGGCGGTGAAGGAGACCGTCGACGAGGTGAAGAAAGCCGGCGGTGTCGCCGAAGCCATGATCGCGGATGCCGGCTCCGAGAACGACGTCATCGCCGTCATCGACAAGGCGGTGAAGACGCACGGCCGGCTCGACGTGATCTGGGCCAATGCCGGCGTCTCCGGCGGGCTCGTTCCGCTCGCCGAGCAGACCGTGGAGCACTGGCAGGAAATTCTGCGCATCAATTTGATCGGACCGTTCGTCGCGGTGAAGCATGCGATGCCGCACATGGTGAAGCAGCAGTCCGGTGCGATCGTGCTGACGGCGTCGGTGGCGGGCCTCAAGGCCGGCGCGAGCGGGCATCCCTATGCGGCGAGCAAGGCCGGCGTAATCAGCCTGGTGCAGACCACCGCCTACTCGCTCACCGGCACCGGCGTGCGCATCAACGCAGTCTGCCCCGGCCTGATCGAAACCGGCATGACAAAACCGATCTTCGACCGCGCCAAGGAGCGCGGCACCGCCGACAAGATCGGCCAGCTCAATCCGCTGAAGCGTCCCGGTCAACCGCATGAGCTCGCGGCGATGGGACTGTTCCTGGCGAGCGACGAAGCGTCGTATGTCAATGGGCAGGCGTTCCCGGTGGATGGCGGGCTGACGGCATCGATGCCGTATGCGGGGAAGCCGGTTTGACGGCGCCCAAGTCAACCCGTCATCCTGAGGTGCGAGACTTGTGATGCGGATGCATCGCAAGTCGAGCCTCGAAGGATGTACGGCCGAGATGCAGCCGGGCCGTCGCCCTTCGAGGCTCGCCGAAGAGGCGAGCACCTCAGGGTGACGGGGATAGATTGGCGCTCGCGACAACATTGGTTATTCGATCTCAGAGCAACAGACACACCTTCGCATCCTCGCGGCTTGTTTCGCCCGAGCTTTGCTTCGTCGCATCCCTCATGAAAGAGGGCGCAGGGAAGACCGGGAGCCGGCTCGCTCCCATTGACCGCTATGCCATGAGTAGATTGCGCTACACTGCACAGCGGGAAACAGGGCAACCGGGACATCCCGGCCTTCCCTGCGCGATGGTTGGAACGGCTTATGTCGCGCTCTCCCCGGGGAGCGATGCACTATTGCCCCCGTCGCCTTGCGGATGACTGATGCGCGCGCCCGGTCGGGCAGTACACATCACCGCAAGACTTGGCGCACAGACTCCGGGCGCCAGGACCACACGATTTGGCCGTACGCGAGCTACACCGGTCGTGCGTGCGACGCCATCGCTCACGGCTCTCCGCCCTGCGATCACCTTCGCACCAGTGTGGCCCACGTCCACCGCCGCCCGGCCCGCGTTCGTGACGATCGCGATACGCCCCTCTTCCTTGGGCCGGAGTGAGGCGACACATAAGCCGCTTCCGAATTTCGGTAAAGTAGAATATTTTTGACGACTGGTATCGACCGATAGATGGCCTGTTTTGCCCGTCGGGCAACGCGATATCTTGTAGCCCGGATGGAGCGCAGCGTAATCCGGGGTTCGCGCCGGCGGATACAGCGGTCCCGGATTGCGCTGCGCTCCATCCGGGCTACAGGACCGCCATGAACGAGGCGCCCTAGGACAGCACCTCGCCGGTCCGGTCCTTCAGCGTCAGCACCGTCATCAGGCTGATCAGCGCCGCAGCCGTCAGGTAGAACGCCACTGCGATCGGCCGTCCGGTCCAGCTGATCAGCGCGGTGATGATCGCGGGCGCGAAGCCGCCAAAGATGGCGACGCCAAGGCTGTAGGTCAGCGAGATGCCGGTGGCGCGCACCTTGGTCGGGAACATCTCAGCGAGCACGGCGGAGGCCGGCGCCGTGTAGATCAGCATGAAGACCGCGACACCGATCTGACTCAAGACCAGCCGCTCCGGCGTCGGCGATGCGATCAGATAGGCGAACGCCGGATAGGCGACGATCGCGAGGCCCGCGGCGCCGACGAGCATCACGCGCTGGCGGCGGAAGCGATCGGCTAGCGCGCCGATCAGCGGGCAGAACAAGAGAACCGTGCCGACCGTCACGGGGCCGAGATAAGACTGCGACAGCGACATCTTCAACTCGCGCGCCGCAAAGGTCGGAAAATAGTTCGCGATATATTGCGCGACCGTCCACAGCATCACGACCAGCATGCCTGATAGCACCGTGCGCCAATGGTCGCGCAGGACGGTGCGGATCGGTGCTTCGCTCGCATGATCCGAAGCCTTGAACAGCGGCGCGTCCTCGAGCTCGCGGCGAATGTAGAGACCGACCGGCGCGATCAACAGGCCGACGACGAAGGCGAGACGCCAGCCCCATTCGGTGACCGCTGCGGCCGGCAGCGCCAGCGAGATGGTGAGCGCGACGAGTCCCGACAGCATGGTCGAGCCGCCCTGCGACATCTGCTGGAACGAGGCATAGAAGCCGCGGCGCGCAGGCGGCGCATGCTCGACCAGTGTCGACACCGCGCCGCCGATCTCGCCGCCCGCCGAAAAGCCCTGGATGATACGCGCGAGCAGGATGATGATCGGCGCGGCGATCCCGATGCGATCGTAACCGGGGCACAACGCGATGATGCCGGTGCCGAGCGCCATCAACAGGATCGTCAGGCTCAGCGCATCACGGCGGCCACGCCGGTCAGCGAAGCTGCCGAGCACGACCGCGCCAAAGGGACGCGCGACAAAGCCGATGCCGAAGGTGACGAAGCCCAGGAGCAGAGACACCACTTCGCTGTCGGCCGGAAAGAACGCTTTCGAGATCGGCACCGCGAACGCCGCATAGATCGTGAAGTCGTACCATTCGAGCATGTTGCCGACGGTCGCGGCCACGGCCGCACGGCCGACCGACTGGCGTTCATTCGTCATCCCACGTTCCGCAATTGCGCTCACCTTGTCCCCCGTTTCGCTTGCTTGGTTTGTCGTGAGGCAAAAAGCTTGCACGCAGGATCAGGCTATGCAAATATTTATTTCCATTTCAAATTTCTATGCGATTTATGAATAGAAAAACCAACACGGTGGATGTGGCTGACGGCGGCAAGCTTCGTCCCTCGCTGCGCGAGATCGAGGCGCTGCGGGCGATGATCGCGACGGGAAAGACAACGCAAGCTGCGCGCCAACTCGGCACGTCGCAGCCGTCGGTGTCGCGCGCGATTGCGAGCCTGGAGGCGCGGCTGGGACAACCGTTGTTCGCGCGCCGCAACGGCCGCCTCGCGCCGACGGCGGAAGCACTGGCGCTGGAGGCGCGCGCCGCAATCGTGTTCGACCTGCTCGATCAACTTGCTGCGCCCCGCAGTGATGGCGCGACCACGATCCGGGTCGCAGCGCCGCCGACGCTTGCCAATTTCTTCCTCGCGCCGCTCTTGGCACGCTTCATCGCGCGCGAGCCAGGCATGCGCGTTCACATCGAGATCGGCAAATCGACCGACTGCCTCGGCGCCGTTGCCGACGGCAGCGCCGATCTTGGTCTGGTCGACCAGGCCGCCACGCACGATGGCGTGCGGCTGGAGATTTTTCGGCAGGCGCGCCCGCACGTGTTGCTGCCGAAACGGCACCCTTTGGCTGCGCGCTCCGAGCTTGCGATCGGCGATCTCGCCGGTGAACGCATGATCGCGCTGAGCCGACGCTTTCCCTTGCGCAACAAGCTCGACGCCGCATTTGCCGCGGTCCGGGCCGAACCCTTGGTCGTCGCCGAAGCCTCGACCTCGACCTTCGTGGTCGAGATGGTCCGCGCCGGCCTCGGGATCGCAATCCTCAACCCCTTCCCGCTCGAGCTGCGTCCCGAGAAGTCCATGGTGTTCCGCCCGCTGGATCTCAAGATGACGCTCGAAACCGCCGTCGTCGTTCCCGCGCGCGGATCGCTGACGCCGGCCGCGCGTTCACTCGCCAACTTCATCCAGACCGAACAGCCGGAAAGCCCGTTCTCCAAACCCAACGAGTAGACTGACAATGCCCAACCCGATATTCCCAAGCACAAGACCTGACCGCATCCGCAACGCCCTTGCCGACCTCGTCGGCTTCGACACGATCAGCGATCGCACCAACCTGCCCCTGATTGCCCATATCGAGAGCTATCTCGCCTTCCTCGGCATCAAGGGCGAGCGCATCACCGACGAGACCGGCAAGAAGGCCTCGCTCTGGGTCACGATCGGGCCGGAGGATCGGCCGGGCTTCGTGCTCTCGGGGCACACCGACGTGGTGCCGGTCGTCGGCCAGGACTGGAGCCATGATCCGTTCAAGCTGGTCGAGCGTGACGGCAAGCTCTACGGCCGCGGCACCACCGACATGAAAGGATTTGTCGCGGTGTGCCTCGCGATGGTGCCGGAGATGCTGGAGGCCAAGCTCGCAACGCCGATCCATCTCGCGTTCTCCTATGACGAGGAGATGGGCTGCGTCGGCGTGCGGTCGATGCTTGGCGAGGTCGCCAAGAAGAAGGTCAAGCCGCTCGGCGCCTTCATCGGGGAGCCGACGCAGATGCAGGTCATCATCGGCCACAAGGGCAAGCACGGCGTGCGCGCGACCTTCCGCGGGCTCGCGCGCCACTCCTCGATCGCGCCTGACGGCGTCAATGCGATCGAATATGCCGCCGAGCTGATCACCGAGATCCGACGTCGCGCCGTAAAGCTCGCAAGCGACGGCGCACGCGACAATCTCTATGACGTACCACATACCACGCTGCTCACCAGCATCGTGCATGGCGGCGCCGCGCTCAACATCGTGCCGGATCACTGCGCGGTCGAGTTCGAGTGCCGCGGCATCGGTATCACCGAGTCCAGGCAGGTGACAGACGCGATCGTCGCCTGGGCAAAGGCAGAGATCGAGCCCGCCATGAAGGCGAAAAACCCCGCGTGCGGCATCGAATTCGAGGAGATCCTCGACTATCCCGCGCTCGACACGGGGCCCAATGATGCCATCATCACGCTGGCAAAACAGCTCGCGGGCCGCAACGACCACGCCAAGGTCGCGTTCGGCACGGAGGCCGGCCTGTTCGTCAGCATGGCCGATATCCCGTCAGTGGTGATCGGCCCCGGCTCGATCGCGCAGGCGCACACGCCGGATGAATTCGTGGAGATGTCGGAGCTGGAGAAGTGCGCAGGATTTGTGGAGAAGCTGATCGCGCATTGTGTGAAAGGGGCCTCTTAGTTCTCGTCATTGCGAGGAGCGAAGCGACGAAGCAATCCAGACTATAGCTGCGGACATAGCCTGGATTGCTTCGCTTCGCTAGCAATGACGGGAGTCTATGGAGACAGTGCGTAGCCCGCATGAGCGTAGCGATATGCGGGACCACCTTCCCCGGATGTCGCTTCGCTCATCCGGGCTACGACATTCCAAGCAAAAGGCGCGGCCATCAGCCGCGCCTTTGCATCTCCTAAACCGCGCCCGCCTTCTGTGCGTATTCCCATGAGGCTTTCGACAGCGGCACGGTGCGCTTGGCGGATTCGAGCGCCTTGGCGTTGGCGGCGGTGCCGTCGCGGATGCGGCCGGCAATTCCCTGCGTGATGCCGGCGAGGCGGAAGAGGTTGTACGAAAAATACCAGTTGAGATCCGGCACACTCATCTTGGTGACGTTGCAATAGATCTGCGCGGCCTCTTCGACGCTCGGGATATTCAGCGCCTTGAGATCGACGCCCTGCAATCCCGGCATGACCCATTGCATCAACAGATAGGTGAAGTCAGCCATGGGATCGCCGAGCGTCGACAGTTCCCAATCCAGCACGGCCTGCACGCGCGGTTCCGTCGCGTGGAAAATCATATTGTCGAGACGATAGTCGCCGTGGACGATGGAGACGCGCGCCTGCTCGGGCACGGTCTTCGGCAACCATTCGGCGACCTTCTCGAACTCCGGAATGGTCTGGGTCTCGGACGCCCGATACTGCTTGGTCCAGCGGTCGATCTGGCGCGCGAAATAATTGCCGGGCTTGCCGAAGTCACCAAGCCCGATCGCGGTCGGATCGAACATGTGGAGCTTGGCCAGCGTCTCGATCTTGCTGGTGAAGATCTTTCGGCGATCCTCCGGCGTCTGGCTCGGCAGCGACGGATCCCAGAACACGCGGCCCTCCTCCATCGACATGATGTAGAAGGCCGCACCGATGATGCTGTCGTCCTGGCACAGCGCATAGGCGTGCGCGACCGGAAAGCCCTGTTTTCCAAGGGCCGCGATCACACGATACTCGCGATCGACCGCATGCGCCGACGGCAGCAATTTGCCGAACGGCTTGCGCCGCATCACGTAGGAGCGCTTCGGCGTGTTGAGCCGATAGGTCGGGTTGGACTGGCCGCCCTTGAACTGGAGGACGACCAGCGGTCCCTCATAGCCGTCGACGTTGTCGCGCAGCCAGGCCTCGAGCCGCATCTCGTCGATACGATGACGCTCCTCGACCGGCTTGGTGCCCGAGAACTCTTCGTCTTTCCTGACGCCGTCAGCCACGATGACGCTCCCTCTTCAGTCCTGACCATTTCAGGTCGAGCATGATCCTAATCGGTAACCGCTGACGCACTTGCGTCAAGCGGTCATCGAAGCGGATCATGCCCTGTCGTTTCTTCAGATCGGGAGCGCCGACAGGCTCTCCCTCTTAATGACTGGGAGAGTTCTGATACTTCCGAACTTCAAGTCTGGCAATGGCGCGATTATGCACCTCGTCCGGACCGTCGGCGAGCCGCAGCGTGCGGATGCCGGCATAGTCCTTGGCAAGACCCGCCTCGTCGGACACGCCGGCGCCGCCAAAGGCCTGGATCGCCTCGTCGATGATCTTCAGCGCCATGTTGGGCGCGGCAACCTTGATCATGGCGATCTCGGCCTGCGCGGTCTTGTTGCCGACCTTGTCCATCATGTCGGCGGCCTTGAGGCACAGAAGACGCGTCATCTCGATGTTGGTGCGAGCATCGCCGATGCGCTGCTCCCACACCGAATGCTCGACGATCTTCTTGCCGAAGGCGGAGCGCGACATCAGCCGCTTCACCATCTTCTCAAGCGCCTCCTCGGCCTTGCCGATGGTGCGCATGCAGTGATGGATGCGGCCCGGACCGAGGCGGCCCTGCGCGATCTCGAAGCCGCGGCCTTCACCGAGCAGGATGTTTTCCTTCGGCACCCGCACGTTCTCGAGCAGCACCTGGGCGTGGCCGTGCGGCGCATCGTCGTAGCCGAACACGGGGAGCATCTTCTCGACCTTGATGCCGGGGGTATCGAGCGGAACCAGGATCTGCGACTGCTGCTGGTGCTTGGCCGCCTTGAAATCGGTCTTGCCCATCAGGATCGCGATCTTGCAGCGGGGATCGCCGACGCCGGACGACCACCATTTACGGCCATTGATGACGTAGTGATCGCCGTCGCGCGCGATGCTGGTCTCGATGTTGGTGGCGTCAGACGAGGCCACCGCCGGTTCCGTCATCAGGAAGGCGGAGCGGATTTCACCGTCCATCAGCGGGCGCAGCCATTTGCGCTTCTGCTCCTTGGAGCCGTAGCGCATGAACACTTCCATGTTGCCGGTGTCGGGCGCGGAACAGTTGAAGACTTCCGACGCCCAGGAGATGTGGCCCATCTGCTCCGACAGCAGCGCGTATTCCAGATTGGTCAATCCCGCGCCGCGGAATTCGTCGTCCTCATGCTCGTTCGGCGGCATGAACATGTTCCAGAGGCCTTCGGCCTTCGCCTTTTTCTTGAGGTCTTCCAGCACCGGAATCACCTTCCAGCGCTCACCGCTCTTGTCCTGCTCGTTGTAGATCGGCACCGCCGGACGCACGTGCTTGGTCATGAACGACTGCACGCGGTCGAGCCATTCCTTCTGCTTGGGGGACAGATCGAAATCCATGGGACGCTCCTCGGTCTCTCTTTGCGAACCTGTTTTGCGCCGGACTGTCCTCCCGCAATGCGCGGCCCGCAAGCGCCATTCCGGCTGCTTGCGAACGCGAGAGGGAACCCTCACCGCTGGGTGCGGCGCAATTCCATCATGCGGATTGACTTTTCCCGGCCTTCAAACGATAGTTTCATACAACTGTTTGAATTGCAACTCCCTCCCTGAGGGGTCCCATGGCCAGCGATCACACCCGGACATCCATTCTCGCTGCCGCCGAACGGCTTTATGCCGATCGCGGTTTCGGCGACGTGACGCTGCGCGACATCGTCGCGGCGGCCAATGTCAATCTGGCTGCGGTGAACTATCATTTCGGCTCGAAGGACGAGTTGATCGCAGAACTGTTCGTCACCCGCTCGATCGCGACCAACCGCGAGCGCCTGCACGAACTGAAAATGGCGGAAGAGCAAGGCGGCGGTCGCGCGCCAATCGAGGTGATCTTGCGCGCGCTGGTTGGACCGACCTTGCGCGGCTGCCTGGGACCTGAGAACCAGCGTTCCACCGCGGCGCGCTTCATGATCCGCGCCTCAATCGAATCCGTGCCGCCGATCCGCCGCATCAAGAACCGCGAGATCGATCATTTGCGGAAATTCGTAGGCGCCATGCGCCGCTCCCTGCCCGACCGCAGCGATGTCGAGATCTATTGGGGCCTCAACTTCGCGCTCGCGATGGCGCACCACACCATCCGCGAGAGCGAGCGACTGACGAAATTGTCGGAAGGCAAATGCGACCTCGACGACGTCGAGGACGTGGTTGCACGCGTCGTCAGCGTCGCGACGATGGCGCTGACGATGGGCAAGACCGAGACGAAAGCGCGCGCGCTGGCGAGAGACGCGCGCTAGTCCCTCACATCATCGCGATGCAGTCGATCTCGACGTCGAAGGGGCCGAACCATTCCGGCGTGCAGACGAAGATCCGCGCCGGCGGATCAACCGGGAAGTAGCGGGCATAGACCGCATTGAACGCGGCGAAATGTTTCACGGAGGTGCAGTAGACGTTGCACTTCATGACGTTGTCGAGCGAGGCGCCGGCCGTCTCCAGGCACAGCTTCATCTGCTCCATGATGATCTCGCTCTGCCGCTCGATCTGCATCCCCCCGATCGCGCCCGTCTCCGGATCGAACGGCGGCAGGCCAGCAACAAAGATCATGTTGCCGGCGCGCGTCACCGGCGAGGTCGGCGCCTTCACGCTGTCGAGAAAAGACGAGATCGGTTCGACGCGGAGTGCTTCGCGTTTCATGGGCGGCCACCTTCGGTTCGAGCGAGACTGGTACCTGACTACATTATTCTGCAGCCGGCATGTTTCGCTTCTGATCGAAGTGTGATCGCGGGGCTAAAGCGCGATGAGATCGCGCTTTAGCTTATTATTTTGAGCACGATCTTTTCGGAAAACCGCTGCACACTTTTCCGGATCATGCTCTACGCCCGCTGCGGCATCTCCTCGGCCTCTTCCTTGGCGAGCAGCAGCAGCATCTCGATGCCCATGTCGCCTTCCTGTGGCGAGCGGATGAATTTGATCTCTTCGGCGCTTTGCCGCAGCGCGGCAATGATGGCGACGGCCTGATTGGCCGTGGCCGCCTCGGTTGCCAGAATTGCCTTCTGGTTCTTCGCTTGAAACCCGATCGTATAGGACATGCACTTCCCTCCCGGACCCAGTGGAGAGATCGAATCTGAGTCGCGGGCGAAGCGGAAGCCTGTGTGTTTACGGACCGGGTTTATCTGGGGATTGCGCGCAAGCCTCACGCAAGTCCGAGCATCGACCTTGCTTCCGCCGCAGTCGCAATGCTCGCGCCTAAGCTCTTGAGGATGCCGGCGGCATGCGCGACCAGCTCGGCGTTGGTCTTGGCCAGCACGCCCTTGGACATATAGAGATTGTCCTCCATGCCGACGCGGACGTGGCCGCCGAGCAGCCAGGCCTGCGCGACCATCGGGAACTCGGCGCGCCCGATGCCGAAGCCGGACCAGATCGCACCCGGCGGCAACAGGCTGCGCGCATAGAACATCGTCTCCGGTGTGGCGGAGAAGCCGTACTTCACCCCTAACACCAGCGAGAACAGGCCCGGCCCCTTCAGCGTGCCGTCGGCGAACAGGTCGCGGGCCAGATGGCAGTCGCCGGAATCGAACAGCTCGATCTCCGGCAGCACGCCGGCCGCCGTCATCCGCTCGGCCATGATGCGGACGTTACGCGGGGTGTTGATCACGACCTCGCCGCCGGAATTCATGGTGTTGAGGTCGAGCGTGCAGATGTCGGGCTTGAGCAGCTCGATATGCTCGACGCGTTTTTCGGGTTGCAACAGCGTGGTGCCGGGACCGGCGATGCGGGGGTCGTCGTGCGAGGGAACAAAACGCCCACCCGGACCGGTGGTCAGGTTGATGACCAGGCTCTTGTTACGGGCGCGAATGAGCTCCACCACCTCGCGGTAGAGGTCGATCGACATCGAGGGCCGCCCCGTCGCGGGATCGCGTACATGGATGTGGGCGATGGCGGCGCCGGCTTCGGCCGCCTCCAGGGCGGACGTCGCGATCTGTTCGGGCGTTATGGGGAGATACGGCGACTGCTCCGGTTTTGTGAGGTTGCCGGTGATCGCGCAGGTGATGATGGTTTTACCGGTCATGAATCAGATGATACCCTGCTTCTTCAGCGTCTCGATCTTGCCGGCATCATAGCCGAGCTTGCCGCGGAGCACTTCCTGCGTGTGCTCGCCGAGCAGCGGCGGCGCGCGATAGGTCTCGATGGGGGTCTCCGAGAAGGTCAGCGCGTTGCGGATCAGCGACAGCTCCGGCTCGAACTTGTGCTCGGTCTTCACCCGCATGCCGCGCGACTGGACGTGCGGATCGCTGAACACCTGCTCGAAATTGTTGATCGGACCTGACGGCACGCCAGCCTCCTCCAGCCTGTCCAGCCAATAGGCCACCGGCTTTTTGAGGAACAGGCCGGCGAAGATCGCCATGATCTCCTTGCCGTGCACGACGCGGTCGTTGTTCTTGAGGAAGCGCTTGTCGTTGGCGAGCTCGGGCTCGCCAAGCACGGCGCAGGTGCGCTGGAACTGGCCGTCATTGCCGACCACCAGCATCAATTCGCCGTCGGTGCAGCGGAACACGCCGGCCGGCATGCCGCCATTGCCCCAGGTGCCGCGGCGCGGCGGTGTCTTGCCGTTGACGAGGTAGATCTGGAGCCAGTGACTGAGCGAAGCAATTACGGTGTCGAACAGGCAGACGTCGAGATGCTGCCCTACACCCCCATTGGCGTCGCGATTATAGAGCGCCGAGAGAATCCCGATCGAGCTATTCATGCCGGTCATGTAGTCGACGATGGAGGGACCGACCTTCATGGGGCCCTCGCCCGGCTCGCCGTCGATATGGCCGGTGACGCTCATCAGGCCGCCCATCGCCTGGAGGATGGCGTCATAGCCCGCGCGCGGCGCATACGGGCCGGTCTGGCCGAAGCCGGTCACCGAGCAATAGATGATGCGGGGGTTGATCGCCTTGATCGTCTCGTAGTCGAGGCCGTAACGCTTGAGATCGCCGACCTTATAGTTCTCCATGAAGACGTCGACGTCCTTGGCAAGCTCGCGGACGATCGCCTGTCCCTCGGGCTTGGCGATGTTGACCGTGACCGACTTCTTGTTGCGGTTGGCGCAGAGGTAGAAGGAATTGTTGTTGTTCGCCTTGCCCTCGGGATCGCTCAGATAAGGCGGGCCAAAGGCGCGCGCGTCGTCGCCGGTGCCGGGCCGCTCGATCTTGATCACCTCCGCGCCGAGGTCGCCCAGCATCTGGGCCGACAAGGGCCCGGCGAGCACGCGCGTGAGATCAAGAATCTTGATGCCTGAGAGCGGCAAGGCCGACATGTCGATTTCCTCCGGGGAACTGGATCTTGGCGCGGCGGCGAGACCGCGGGCCGCGCTCCCTGCGGATACACTATTTTGGCGCCTTGAGCACTGCACTGGCGGCATGCCGCCATCCCCCACCCTGGCGGTGGCGATAGCCACAGCGGCGAATTCCGCGCCGCGAATAACGCCTCAGATCGCTCCGGCCGCGGCGATTTGCGGGCGCCTCCGGCCGAGCAGGACCAGGATCAGCACCGCCGCGCAGGAGCAGACGAAGGTGAGGCCGAGCGCGCCGCGGCCGCCGAACTGGGTGAGCAGGCCGGCCAGGAGCGGCGGCGAGATGGCGGATGCCAGATTGAGCGGCAGCGCGATCATCGACATCGTCTTGGCGAACGCGGCCTGGTCGTAGAACACGAGCGGGATCGTCGCCCGCGCCACCGCCATCGCGCCGCTGCCGGCACCGTAGACCAGGATGAAGACCGCGACCGCCCAGGTCGCCCCCTCGCTCATCATCAGGAGCAGCATGGAAACGGGAAGCGCCGTGCCAGCGACGAGCCCGGTCGTGATCCCGTCCCATCGGCCGCCGCCGAGGAAATCGAGGCCGCGGGCGCTGACCTGGATCACGCCGAGCATCGAGCCGAACGCGATCGCCTGCGCCGGCGCCAGCCCCTCGGCCCGCAACAGCTCGATCAGAACGGCGCTCAGGCCGAAAGTGACGAAGGCATTGAGCGTGATCGCGCAGACGACGAGATTGAACGTGCTTCTCGGAATGGCCGGCGCAGCGGAAGGCTTCGCGGCCGCGCCGTCGTGCTCCTTCACCACATTCCGGCGCGGCGCGCCGAATGCGTAAAGCGGCAACGAGACCAGGATCAGCATGGCCGCGTAGACCAGGCAGGTGACGCGCCAGCCGAGATGGCTGCTGAGAAACGAGGTGGTCGGCCAGAAGATGCTGCTGGAGAGGCCCGTCACCAGCATCAGCGCGCCGATCGCGCTCTTGGCCTGCCGCCCTGCAACTTCGTTGAGCATGATATAGGCGCCGGTCGAGAGCGTGGCGCTGCCGCCCATGCCGAGAATGACCCAGGCCGCAAAATAGAGCATCGGCTCGCGCGCGAAATACAGAACGACGTAGCCCGGCACCGCAACAACCGTGCCCACCATCATCACTTTGCGTGCACCGTGCCGCGCAAAAGCCTTGGCGAGCCACGGCGCGCATAGCCCCATGGTGACATAAAGCGTCGATGTGCCCGCGAACACCATTGGCAGGCTCATGCCGAGATCGGCAGCAAGATCGCGGCCGACCACGGCCGGAAGGCCAATCGTACCCCATCCAATGAGTTGGGTGATTGCCAGCACCAACAGGACCCCGATGAGCCTGCTGTCAGATTTCAAAAACCGCATTCCAAACGTCGCCTGCCCGGCAGGCGCGGATCGCGCCAGCAGGCCTGTCTTAGCTGGAGACTGGGGAGTCGAGGAATGTTGGTTCCGAATGGCATGGGGGCGCCCTCCGCAGAGCGATCGCACCCATTCTTGACTTAGACTAGTTTCTAGTCCATTTTGTTAAAAACCTAGCGAGGACAATGAGATGCGGATCTCCGTGACCGCTGCCAAGGGCCAATTGACCGAGCTCGTACGCCGCGCTGAAGCCGGGGACGAGGTGATCCTGACACGGCATGGACACGCAGCGGTTCGTCTCGTTCCGATCAAGCTCCCGCCAGACCGAGCAACACGTCGATCGCTGCTCGAAGCGGCACGCAACAGCGGTGCGGCCAAGGCAACTCCAGGACCAGGCGCGGCGCGCAGTCAGGACTTTCTCTTTGGTGACGATGGCCTGCCCGAATGATCGCGGTCGACACCTCGGCGCTCATGGCGATCATTCTCGACGAACCGCAAGCCGATGCCTGCATTGCGGCGCTGGAGGCCGCCGACGAGATTCTGATTTCAGCTGGCACCGTTGCCGAAAGCTTGATCGTCGCAGCACGGCGTGGCGTCGGCGATGAGATGAAAAGTCTGATCAACGACCTCGGCTTGAACGTGATCCCGCTGACACAAGCATCCACCGAACGAATAGCGCAGGTCTATTCGCGTCGGGGCAAAGGCCTTCATCCTGCCGGCCTCAATCTCGGTGACTGCTTCGCCTACGACGTGGCCCGAGAACACGGCTGCGCGTTGCTCTATGTCGGCGACGACTTTGCGAAGACGGATATTGGAAGGGCGACCTAATTGGCCTTCTAGCGATACGGGCCGAGCTAGCCTCCGAGCGCGGTCTCCCCCGCTTCGCGGCCGGGCACGCTGACATGAACCTCATGTCCCTGGCGAAGCGCCAGTGAGGCGGCGGCCACCGCGGATTCGAATGCCGATTCCTTGGTGGCATATTTGCCGTTGACGTTGCCGTCATGCAGCACGCCCCACTCGTCCCGGAACGGCACGATCGCATATTGAGCAAGGCCCATCATCCAACTCCTATCTCTGCGTCACCTGCGGATGCGCCGCGCTCACCCGCCACACCATGTTGCCGCTATCATCGGCGATCAGCAGCGCGCCGGTCTTGTCGAGGGCAACGCCGACAGGACGGCCGCGGGCCTGGTTGTCGCTGTTGAGGAAGCCGGTGACGACGTCCTGCGCCGGCCCGCTCGGCTTTCCGTCGCTGAAGGGCACAAACACGACCTTGTAGCCGTTGAGTACCTGCCTGTTCCAACTGCCATGCTCGCCGACAAAGGCGCCGCTGCGATAAGCGCTCGGCAGGCTGCTGCCGGTGGCAAACGCCATTCCGAGCGGCGCAACATGCGAGCTCAGCGCATAATCCGGCACGATCGCCTTGGCGACGAGGTCGGGCCGCTGCGGCTTGACACGGGGATCGACGTGCTGGCCGTAATAGCTGTAGGGCCAGCCGTAGAAAGCGCCATCCTTCACCGATGTCATGTAGTCCGGCACGAGATCGGGGCCGAGCTCGTCGCGCTCATTCACCACCGTCCACAGCGCGCCGCTCTGCGGCTCGAAGCTCAAGCCGTTCGGATTGCGCAACCCGCTGGCAAAAATGCGCCAACGCCCGCTGGCACGATCGACTTCGAGGATGTCAGCGCGATTGTGCTCGGCCTCCATGCCATTCTCGGTGATGTTGCTGTTGGAGCCGACGCCGGCATAAAGCTTCGAACCATCGGGGCTCGCGACCAGGCTCTTGGTCCAGTGATGATCGATCGGCCCGCCCGGCAGCGGCGTCAGCACCGTGCCGGGCGCGGTGATCTTGGTATCGCCTTCCGTATAGGGATATCTGACGATCGCGTCGGTGTTGGCGACATAGAGATCGTTGCCGACCAGCGCGACGCCGAATGGCGAGTTGAGATGATCGAGGAAGACGCTCTGCGTATCCGGCACGCCGTCGCCGTTGCTGTCGCGCAACAGCGTGATGCGGTTGCTCGCGCCGGTATCGCCGCCCGAGGTCGCCCAGGATTCGACAAAACCCATCACGATCTCCTTGGGCCGCTTGATCGCGGCGGCCTTCGGCGCCTTGGCTTCCACCACCAGCACGTCGCCATTGGGCAGCACGTAGAGCGAGCGCGGATGCTGCAAGCCTGTCGCGAACGCTTTGGCCTGCAAGCCCTGCGCGACCGTCGGCGTCTCGTCCTTCTTCCAGCCGACGATACGCGCGATGTGCATCGGCGGCAGAAAATATTGCTGGATGTCGGGAAGTACCGGATTGGCGCCGATTTGCGCCTTGGGATCGCCGCTGCCGTCATTGCAACCGGCGAGACACAAGAGCGAGGAGCAGAGCAGCGCACGGGTAAATTGGGACCTCATCGCTCAACTCCCACACCGTGGCGGTACACCATCGCCCAGCCGAGCCAGCCGGTGACAGGCAGGATCAGCACGGTGAGCACCGAAAGAACGAGACCCAACGGCCACACCGAGGTCCAGGCATCGCGCGTGTGGATCAACGCGTTGAAGAACGCCAGGATCAACGCCACCGCGTTGCCGATCAGGTGCGGCCAGGCCGGCGCCTGCTCCCGCACAAGCCGATTACTGAGAAAATCAATCAGGCCCGCAATGGCGGCCAGCACGCCGAAGATGACGCCGACGACCAGAAGCCACGCAGAGAAATTCGCCCACATGATTTCGGCGGTGACGGTATAGACGATGTCAGTCAGCAAAGCGCCGGCGAAGCACGCGATCGGTATCGGCACCAGCATCGGATGAATCGGATGACCTTCGATTTGCGCGGTGGAGCGCACGCGCACAGCTTCTTGCACGGTTGGCCTCGTGTGACATGTCGCCCTGCCCGATCGGCCAACTCGTGCTTGCGATGAAGGTTCCTATGGAAGGGTTTCGGCCTGCTCGCGGGCCGCGCTCGCACTGCGAGCGATCACAGGATTATTGCGCAGGGACCTGCGCCGCGGCCTGATACGCCGCATATGCGCGCTTCAGGCCCTCATGAAGCGAGGTCTCCGAGCGCCAGCCGAGCTTTGCGAGACGGCTGACGTCGAGCAGCTTGCGCGGCGTGCCGTCGGGGCGCGAAGTGTCGAAACTGATTTCGCCGGTATAGCCGACGACTTCGGCGACCACGCGGGCGAACTCGGCGATGGTGATGTCCTCGCCGGTACCGATATTGATCAGCTCCGTGCTCGAATAGGTCTTCATCAGGTGCACGCAGGCATCCGCCATGTCGTCGACATAGAGGAACTCGCGCCGCGGCGTCCCGGTGCCCCACACGACGACGCTCTTGGCGCCCGCAACCTTCGCCTCGTGAAAGCGCCGGATCAGGGCGGCGACCACATGGCTCAGCTCGGGGTGATAATTGTCACCGGGGCCGTAGAGATTGGTCGGCATCACGCTGATGAAGTCGCTGCCGTACTGGCTGCGATAGGCTTCCGCCATCTTGATGCCGGCGATCTTGGCAATCGCATAGGGCTCGTTGGTCGGCTCCAGCGGGCCAGTCAGCACGGTGTCCTCGCGCAAAGGCTGGGCGGCTAGCTTCGGATAGATGCAGGAGGAGCCGAGGAACATCAGCTTCTCGGCACCGTTTTGATGCGCGGCATGGATCACATTGGCCGCGATCGCGATGTTGTCGTAAATGAACTCGGCGCGCAGCGTGGCGTTGGCGACGATGCCGCCGACTTTTGCAGCGGCAAGGAACACGACCTGCGGCCGCGTCCTCGAAAACCAGTCGAACACGGCGGCCTGGTTGCAGAGATCGACCTCGCGCCGGTCTACCGTGACGAGCTGGACGTGCTCGCGGGCGAGCCGGCGCACGAGTGCGCTGCCGACCATGCCGCGATGGCCGGCGACGTAGACGCTCTTGCCTGTCAGCTCAAACGGTGCGTTTGCCACCGGCTACATCCCGTTTTGCCTCAGCCAGATCGCTCGCCACCATCTCCGCGACGAGTTCCGCAAAACTCCGCTTCGGTGTCCAGCCGAGCACCTCGCGCGCTTTGCTGGCATCGCCGACAAGGAGATCGACCTCGGTGGGGCGGAAATAGGTCGGGTCGATCTTCACGACCGTCTTGCCGCTCTTGGTATCGATGCCGGTCTCGTCGACGCCTTGGCCCCGCCATTCGATGCGGCGGCCAATTTGCGCAAACGACAGCTCGACCATCTCCCGCACCGAGCGCGTCTCACCGGTGGCGAGCACGAAATCGTCGGGCTTATCCGCTTGCAGGATCTTGTGCATGCCTTCGACATAGTCTTTGGCATGGCCCCAGTCGCGCTTGGCCGAGAGATTGCCGAGATAGAGCGTCTGCTCGAGCCCAACCTCGATGCGGGCGACGCCGCGGGTGATCTTGCGGGTCACAAACGTCTCGCCGCGGATCGGGCTCTCATGGTTGAACAGGATGCCGTTGGACGCGAACATGCCGTAGGCTTCGCGGTAGTTCACCGTGATCCAGTAGCCGTAGAGTTTTGCCACGCCGTAAGGCGAACGCGGATAGAACGGCGTGGTCTCCTTCTGCGGGACCTCCTGCACCAGGCCATAGAGCTCGGAGGTCGAGGCCTGGTAGAACCGCGTCTCCTTCTCCATGCCGAGGATGCGGATCGCTTCCAGGAGCCGCAACACGCCGATGCCGTCGGCATTGGCAGTGTATTCCGGGCTTTCGAAGCTGACGGCGACGTGGCTTTGGGCCGCCAGGTTGTAGATCTCGGTCGGCCGGATCTGCTGCACCAGGCGGATCAGATTGGTCGAGTCCGTCATGTCGCCGTAATGCATCAGGAACGGCACGTTGCCGACATGCGGATCCTGGTAGAGATGGTCGACACGCGCGGTGTTGAACGAGGACGAGCGCCGCTTGATGCCGTGCACGACATAGCCGAGCGACAGCAGATATTCGGCGAGATAGGCGCCGTCCTGCCCCGTCACACCGGTGATGAGAGCGACCCGCTCAGCCATATCCGCAAATGCTCCAAATAGCGCCCGTGGGCGCACCCATTCGGTCGACCCACCGTCAAAACTCCCCCCTTCTTTGACATATCGGTCGCTGGGGTCAACCTCACAGGCGCGCCCGGGCAAGTTTCCCGGGACGCCACTCTCGAATTGGGCCGCAGCCCGCCAAAGCTGTGGTGCGCGTTACTGCGAACGGTCCGAGGTCCAGCCCTTGTAGTCGGCGACATTGTCCCGGGTTACGAGCTTCGACGGCAGCAGCTCGACGGTCGAGGCGGGCTTCTGGCCGTTGAGAATGCCGACACCGACCTGCACGGCGCGCCGCGCCATGAAGAACGGGTCCTGCGAAGCCGACGCCTGGACCTGCTGCGCCGCCGGATCCTTGAGCGCGGCCTCGATATCGGGCGCGCCATCGACCGCGGTGATGATGATGCCGCTGCGGTTTTGCTGGCGTGCTGCGAGGTCGGTGCCGATCGCCTGCGGATCGTTGATGGCGAAGATGGCGTCGATCTTGGTGAAGCGCGTCAGATAGCCCTGCGCGACGGTGAGGCCGCCTTCGCGCGAGCCCTTCGCGTCCTGGTCGCTGGACAGCACCTTGATGCCGGGATTTTTCGAGAGCACGTTCTTGCAGCCGACGACGCGGTCGATCACGGCGGAGACTTGCGGTCCGTTCTCGATGATGACGTCGCCCTTGCCGCCCAGCTTGTCGACGATGTACTGGCACGAGATCTCGCCCGCCTGAACGTTGTTCGTGGTCACGGTGGCATCGGCGCCATCGGCCGCGGTGTCGACCGCGACGACGACGATGCCTGCCGCCTGCGCCTTCTTGATCGCCGGCCCGATCGCCTTGGGATCGCCGGGGTTCAACAGAATCAGGTCGACGCCGGCGGCGATGAAATTGTCGATCTGGGTGACCTGCTTGCCCAGGTCGTATTCGAAGCCGACGGTGGTGATCTTCACATTGGGATTGGTCTTCCTGGCCTCGAACTCGGTGCCCTTCGACAGCGCGACGAAGAACGGGTTGCCCATCGAGCCCAGCGAGACGCCGATCGACTTGAGCTCCTTGGCAAAGGACGGCGCGATGGTCAGGGTGAGCGCCATCGCGGCGCCGCCGAGCGTGGTCATCTTCAACATTGGCTTCCTCCCTGGTCTGTCTTTGTCCCCGGCACGGCAGACCAGTTGCCGTAACGGAATCTCGCATCACGCACGCGGGTGCGCGCCGAGCCTTTTCAGGTTCTGGCGGAGCCTTGCAGCCGATACCGATCCAGCGCCACGGCGCCGATGATCACCAGACCCTTGATCACATATTGCCAGATGTCGGAGACGCCGGTGAGGATCAGGCCATTCGAGAGAACGGCGATGATCAGCGCGCCGACCAGCGTCCCCCAGATCGAGCCGATGCCGCCGACGAAAGAGGTGCCGCCGAGGATCACCGCGGTGATGGCATCGAGCTCGTAGCTTTGTCCGAGCTGCAAGCCGTTGGCTGCATAGAGCCGCGCCGCCTGCATGGCACCGCCAAGTCCGGCCAACAGTCCCGACACGCCATAGACGAAGATCAGCACGGCCCAGACCTTGATGCCAGCAAGCCGCGCCGCGCTCTCATTGCCGCCGACCGCATATATGTGCACGCCGAGCACGGTTCGGCGCAGCACCAGCCACGACACGAGGATGACGAGCAGAGCGATCACCGACAGCCACGGGATCGATGCGACGCCGGGAATGAGCGTCAGCGAGCCATTGCCGATGAAGGCGTAGGGAATGGACGGATTGAACACCGTTGTGTCGGCGCCGAGCAGCCGCGCCAGACCGCGCACGGCGGTGAGCGAGCCCAGCGTGACGATGAAGGGCGGCAGCCGCAACAGCGCGATCAGCGCGCCATTGACGATTCCGAAGCCGAGACCGGTGAGAACGGCGGCCGGCAGCCACAACGCCCCGAGCTCGGGCAGTTTCGACATCGTCAGGCCAGCCATCGCGGCCGCCGCTAGGATCGAGCCGACCGAGAGATCGATGCCGCCGGTGAGGATGACGAAGGTCATGCCCGCGGCGAGCACGGTGTTGACGGCGGCCTGCTGCAAGACGATGCCGAGATTCTGTCCGGTGAAGAAACGGCCGTCCGACATATAATGAAAGCCGGCGCAGAGCAGCAGCAACACCGGCAGCATGCCGGCCGCGCGGATCAGGAGCCTGATGCGCTGGCGCTTCGTCGCCTGGGCGGCGGCAAGGCCGTTTGCCGTGGCAACTTTCGCCTGCGTTGATCCGTTATCAGGCATCGAGATGCTCCATCCCCGTCGCAAAGGCCATGATGTCCTCCTGATTCAGCGGCGCCGTCTCGGTTCGCCTGACTTCGCCTGCAACGAGTCCCGACCGCATCACGATGACGCGGTCGCAGATGCCGATGATCTCGGGCAGGTCGGACGAGATGACGAGGATCGCGGTGCCGGCCTTCGCAAGATTGTCGATGATCGAATAGATCTCCGACTTGGCGCCGACGTCGACGCCGCGCGTCGGCTCGTCGAGGATCAAGACCTTTGGCACAATGGCGAGAAGCCGCGACAGGAGCACCTTCTGCTGGTTGCCGCCGGACAGGCCACCGGCCGGGACGCCGACATTGGCGGCGCGGATGCTCAGTCCCACGAAAGCCCTGTCGGCGCGTTCGCGCGCCTTGTCGCGATCCAGGAACCAGCCAAGCTTCGCATCGCGCCCGAGCACCGCGAGATTGATGTTGTCCAGACATGACATGTCGAGGAACAGGCCGAGCGCCTTTCTGTCCTCCGTCAGATAGGCGATGCCGGCCTCGAGTGCCTCGCCGGGGGTACGGATGTCGATCGGGCGGCCTTCAAGTTCGAGACAGCCCGAAATTCTCGGCGCCGCGCCGATGATGAGATGCGCAAGCTCGGTGCGGCCGGCGCCGATCAGGCCGGCAAGCCCTACCACTTCGCCCGCATGCACGGTGAGCGAGCAGCCCTTGACGCGCTGCCCGTCGGCCATGTCGATTGCGGTGAGCACGGGGTGCCCCTTCCCGGCCTCGGGATCGTGATCCTTCTTGTAGAAGGAGGAGACGTCGCGGCCGACCATCAGGCGGACGATGGTGTCGGCGCGGATATCCTGCTTGTCGAGCGAGCCGACCAGACGGCCGTCGCGCAGCACGGTGACGCGGTCACCGAGCGCATAGACCTCGTCCATGCGGTGCGAGATGTAGATGATGGCGAGCCCCTCGGCGCGGAGCTGACGGATCAGCGCAAACAGCCGCTCGCTCTCGCCGGCCGACAGCGCGGTGGTCGGCTCGTCCATGATCAGGATCTTTGAACGCACGTGCAGCGCACGCGCGATCTCGACGAGCTGGCGCTGCCCCATGGAGAGATGCGCCACCAACGTCGACGGCAAGAAGTCCGCGCCCAGCCGCTCCAGGATCGGGCCAACGCCGACCCGCATGGCGCCGCGCGCCAAAAATCCTGAACGAGAGACCTCGCGGCCGAGATAAATATTCTCCGCAACGCTCAGATTGGGAGCCAAAGACAGTTCCTGATAGATGATCGAGATGCCGGCGGCGCGGCCGCCGAGCGGGCCTTCGATGCGCACCGGCTTGCCCTCGATGCGGATCTCCCCGCCGGGGTCCGGCCTGTAGGCGCCAGACAAAATTTTCATCAGGGTTGATTTGCCGGCGCCGTTCTCACCCATCAGCGCATGGATTTCACCGGCATAGACGGTGAGATCGACGGTCCGCAGCGCCTTGATGCCGAAGAAGGATTTTGAGACCCCACGCATCTCGAGGATCGGATCGTTCATCGTGCCTCCCGGCGCACAACGCGTTTCCTACCCGCGTCTCGTTTCTTGCCAGCGCGGTTCGCGCATTAAACAAAAGGCCGCGGCGCACGGCAATACCGAACAGAGGGGAATGCGAAATCGAAGCGATGCTAGTGGCGCGGCCGATACAGCTCGCGCCACGCGGGAAGCCGCTCGGCATAGGCATCGACGAGCACGCGATCAGGTTCGAATGTCTCGATGCGTTGCGGCCGCGTGCAGACGGCGTCGATTGCCTCGCTCGTGACAGCAAGCCGCCCCAATCTCGCCGCACCGAACGCCGCACCGGTTTCGCCTTCGGCAAAGCGATGGATCGGAACATTGAGAACGTTGGCCAGCACCGACAGCCAGAACCGGGACCGTGAACCGCCGCCGATCACATCGGCTTCCGCGACCGCAATGCCGGCATCGGCGAGCGCATCGCGGCAATCCGCGAGCGCGAAGGCGACGCCCTCGAGCACGGCCTGCACGATCGCTCCGCGGTCAGTGCTATGGCTCAAACCATCGAGCATGCCGCGCACGACGGGGTCGTCGTGCGGCGTCCGCTCACCCGCAAGATAAGGCAGGAAGCTCACGGGAGACGGCGCCTGCGGGCGCGATCCCAGCGGCGCCAGCAATTCGGCCTCGGCAACTCCGAACAGGCGCGCAACCCAGGCGAGGCAAGAGGCCGCCGAGAGGATCGCGCCGGCTTGAATCCACATTGCAGGGATCGCGTGACAGAAGGTGTGGACGACGCGATCCGGGTTGGCGGCAATGTGGCTTGTCGGCGCCAGCAGGGCACCCGAGGTTCCCAGCGAAATAAACGCGGTTCCAGGCCTGATCGCGCCGATGCCGATGGCGCCCGCTGGATTGTCACCGGCGCCGCCCGCGATCATCGGCCGCCTGATCATGCCCCAGCGCTGCGCGAGTTCGCTGCGCAATGTGGCCGAGGGCGCGCAACCCTCGACCAGACGCGGCATGTGCGCGCGCGACAGGCCGGTCGCGGCCAGTGCCGCATCCGACCAGTCCCGGCGCGCTGCGTCGAGCCACAGCGATCCCGATGCGTCCGAGACATCCTCGATCGCTTCGCCCGTCAAGACCAGGCGCAGATACGCCTTCGGAAGCAGGACGCGTTTCGTGGCCGCAAAAATCTCAGGCTCGTGCGTCGCGATCCAGAGCAGCTTGGGCGCCGTGAATCCGGGCATCGCCTTGTTGCCCGTCGTCGCACGCAAGGCGGGCCAGCGTTGCTCCAGGACACGGCACTCCGCGGCGGACCGTCCGTCGTTCCAGAGGATGCAAGGCCGCAACGGCGTGTCGCTCGCGTCGAGCAGCGTGGCGCCATGCATCTGGCCCGACAGTCCGATGCCTTCGACCGCCGCCAACTCCCTGGCATGCGTCGCCTTCAAGGCGTCCAGCGTGGCAAACGTCGCATCGATCCACTGCGCGGGATCCTGCTCGAAATAGCCTGATAGCGGCGAGGCGATCGTCAACGCCCGGCTCTCGCTTGCAATCACGCGCTGGGCGCCATCGACGAGCACAGTCTTGACCGCCGAGGTGCCGAGATCGATGCCGAGATACATGACGGATGAAACTTCCAATGTTGTGCCACCACAACGGACGCAACGCGGATCGCGTTCAATCAACGAGCGCTCAATTCTGGATCAAGCACTAGCACAGGAAGCGAATGAAATGCCGAGCGCAGAGTTCAACGAATTTCGGGAAATAAGCAACTTTGCTGCGAGAAGAAATCTTGCTCCGACGGACAAGCAACCCAATCCTCACGCCCGTAGCTCGCCGGTCAGAATCACGAGGGCGACAAACCGCAGCTGACAGTAGAAGACAATTTCCGCAAAGAAAGCGCTTGCGCAAGCGCTTCGATGAAATTACCATTCGTGTGCCAGGCGGGGTTGCGAGTTTCAGCTCAAAAAGAAACCGCTGCGCCCTGGCTCACGCTTCCGCAGGTCATGCGGACACGAAATGGAGGAAGACGTTCACGCCTCGCACCGCTCGACCAGGGATCCGCCCGGGCCGAGAGACGGGATGGCGTGTCTAGGAGGACGAGAAAATCATGTCGTTCAATCAGCCCCTGAACCGCCGCATGCTTCTCGCGGCGACCTTTGCAGCGAGTGCCATCTCTGCGATTTGTGCCGCCTGCGCGCCAGCCTCGGCCGCCCCGATCGAACTTCGTTACTTCTATCGCGCGCCATGGCCATCGTCGGAAATCTACGCGAACTATCTGATCGATGAGTGGAACAAGAAGAATGGCGCGCGGGTCCACGTGACCGGCGCCAGCGTCGACGGCGAGACCTACAAGACCAAGCAGACGATCGAGATCGCCTCCAGCAATCCGCCCGATATCTTCTATTCCTGGGAAGGTGGTCGCGCCGCGGAGGTCATCAAGAACGGCTTTGCGGCGGACTTGACCCCCTACTACCAGAAGTACGGCTGGGAGAAGGTGCTGGTCCCGGCCGGTGTGTCACTCGCCACTTTCGGCGACAAGAAATACTTCGTTCCGACCGAGGTCGGCGCGTCGGTCGTGTGGTATCGCAAGGACCTCTACGAGAAGCTCGGTCTAAAGGTCCCGAAGACCTGGGACGAACTGATGGCCAACGCCGAAGCCGGCAAGAAGGCAGGCCTGTGGCCATTCATGCTGGCGAACCAGAAGAAGTGGCCATCACAGTTCATGTGGTCCGCAATCCTGGTCAACAAGTTCGGTCTCGACACCTATGACGGCCTGGTCAGCAACAAGATTCCATGGACTGATCCGCGCGCTGTCGAAACCACCCAGATCATGGCCGACCTCTCCAAGAAGGGCTATTTCGAGCCGTCGTTCAATTCGATCGACGTCGGCCCGGCGATGGTCCCGTGGAGCCAAGGCAAGGCTTTGCACTGGTACCAGGGTTCGTTCAATCTCGGCCGCTTCCGTGGCGAGAACGCGAAATGCTGCGTCGTCCCGATGGACTACTTTCCAATGCCGCCCTTCGACGGACACAAGCCGGTCATGTCGGTGTTTGCGGAAGACACGATCATGATCCACGCCAAGAGCCAGCATAAGGACGAGGCGGCGGAGTTCGTCGACTGGATGATCTCCAAGCAGGCCATGACGGAGAAACTCGTGATCGACAAGCCGTTCCCGTCTTCGACCGAAGCGGATCTGTCGGGCCTTAGCGAGATGGAGCAGCGGCTCGGCAAAGACATGGCCAATGCCGGCTCCTTCACCTTCATGCATGTCGACCATGCGACCCCGCCTGCGATCTCCGACAGGTTCCTCGATGCGGTTCAGGGCGTCCTCGCCGGTGCGGTCACGCCTGAGGAGGCGATGAAGACCACGGAACAGGAAGCCATCCGTACGCGGGGAAAAATCTGATCCTGCCTTTCTGATCCTCTCTTGGCGGCGAGCGTCCCTGGCCGGCACCGCCGCCTTGGACGCCGCGAGGAAACTCTCTCTCCTCGCGGCGTCCTCCTTCAAAGCACCATCGCCGACTTGCCACCATCTCTGATCGAGGTTGCCCCAACAATGTCCGAGCTCTTGCAAGGGAAGCAGCCGAGCCTGTTCGAATTCGCTCGCGCCCACGTGCTTGCGACGATCTTCGGCATCGTGATGCCGCTCGCGGTCTTCGCGGTCTTCGTCGGCTATCCGATCGTCTACACCGTCGTTCTCAGCCTTTATGAATGGAACGGCATGACGCCGACCAAGACATTCGTCGGCCTCGCAAACTACGAGTACATGCTGCAGGACCGCTACTTCTATACGGCCCTGTTCAACAATCTGAAGTGGCTCGCGGTGACGCTGGTGTTTCCCGTCTGCCTCGGCCTCGTCATCGCTTACAGTCTCCGCGCCCGCATCCTGCCGTTTCCGACGCTGGTTCGCACCGTGATGTTCTTCCCGGTCACCATGTCGTTGATATCGGTCGGCCTGATGTTCCTGCTCATCCTCAATCCGCTGTTCGGCGCCTTCGATACGCTGCTGCAGTCGATCGGCCTCGGCGGACTGGTCATGGAGTGGTTCGGCGACTACCGCGTCGCGCTCTATACGCTGACCGTGGTTTCCGGCTGGGCCTTCACGGGCATGCCGATGATCTTCTATTTTGCCGGTCTCGGCGATGTCCCAAAGGACACGTTCGACGCCGCCCGGATCGAGGGTGCCGGTCACCCGCGCATGCTGGTCCAGATCGCGCTACCCCAGCTTCGACCGGTCACTGCGGTCGTCGTCATGCTGACGATCTTCGAATCGCTCCGTGCCTTCGACCTCATTGCCGTGATGACCAAGGGCGCCCCGTTCGGCACCACCAACGTGCTGGGCTACCTCGTCTATCTCGAAAGCTTCTGGAACGGCCGGTTCGGCTACGGCGCAGCACTGTCGGTCGCCATTCTGGCCGTCTCGGTCGGCCTTGCTGCCGTCGTGACCCGCACCCTGATGAGGGGAGCCTTCGATGTCTGACGCCATCTTCAATTTCGCCGACAGCCGCCGGGCGCTGCTGGGCTTCACCGGACGCCTCATCGGCTTCACGCTGCTGGCGACGCTGATGCTGATCTGGCTCGGCCCGGTGCTGCTCGTCGTGCTGACCTCAGTCAAGTCGAACAATGACTTCCTCGCCGGTCCGTTCGCGCTGCCGTCCCACCTGACCTTCGAGCCCTATCTCAAGGTCTGGTTCGCACTCGGCTTCGGACCGCTGATGGCAAACTCGTTTCTCTATGCGACGGCCGGCTCCGCACTCGCCGTGATCCTGGCGCTCGTCCCTGCCTTCACCCTGTCGCGGCTTGACGTCCCCGGCAAGAAGCTGATCTTCGGCATCATCCTGACGGGCCTGATGCTACCGCAGCAGACCGTGATCATTCCGCTCTACGACACGCTGCGCTCGCTCAATCTTCTCGACACGCGTCTGGGCTTGATCGTGGTCCACGCAGCCTACGGCATGCCGGCGCAGATCCTGATCCTGCGCGGCTTCATGACAACGATCCCGCGCGACATCGAAAAGGCCGCTTATCTCGAAGGCGCGTCCGACTTCCAGGTGTTTTGGCGGATCATTCTGCCGCTTTCGGTGCCAGGAATCCTGGTCGGGTTTACCCTCAACTTCATCGCGATCTGGAAAGAGTTCGTGTTCGGCCTCGTCCTGCTCAATTCCGAGGCGAATTTCCCGGTTACCGTCGGCATGCTCAAGCTGAACTCCGACCGCTACATGTCGGTATTTAATCTGCCGGCGGCCGGCCTCGTGATTTCGCAGATCCCGATCGTGATCCTTTTCATACTGACTTATCGCAAGATCTCCGAGGGCAACTTCGCTGGCGCCACCAAAGGCTAGTCCCGCATTCCTCCGAAAGCCGAAGGCTGTTCATCGATGGCTCACGTATCGCTCGCAAACATCGTCAAGCGCTATGGCGCGCATGTCGTCGTGCCGAATCTCGATCTCGAGATCGCTGACGGAGAGTTCATCGTTCTGGTCGGGCCGTCCGGTTGCGGAAAGACGACGACTTTGCAGATGATCGCCGGTCTGGAGTCGATCTCCGACGGCACGCTTCGTATCGGCGGCCGCGACGTGACGCACCTGCCTGCCAAGGATCGCGACATCGCGATGGTGTTCCAGTCCTACGCGCTGTTTCCGCACATGACGGTCCGCGACAACGTCAATTTTGGGCTCCGCATCCGCCGCACACCGGCGCAAAAGATGGAACACATCGTTGCCGACGTTGCCGAACGGTTGCAGATCTCGGCCTACCTCGACCGCCTGCCGCGCGCGCTGTCCGGCGGTCAACGCCAGCGCGTCGCCCTGGCGCGCGCGCTGGTGCGCCGTCCGGGCGTGTTCCTGATGGACGAACCGCTCTCCAATCTCGACGCCAAGCTGCGCGTCGAGGCGCGATCCTTCCTGACCAAGATGCATCACGAGCTCGGCATCACCACCATCTACGTCACCCACGATCAGTCCGAAGCCATGACCATGGGCACGCGCATTGTCGTGATGAAGGATGGCATCATCCAGCAGGCTGCGCCGCCGCTCGATGTGTATCGCCGGCCGGCAAACAAATTCGTCGCGGGCTTCATTGGCTCGCCGTCGATGAACTTCCTGGAATTCGTGTTCGACGGCGCCGCGCTTGTTCGTCCGGACACCGCAATCCGTCTCGAGCTTCCTGAGGCCCAGCGATGCACGCTTCGAGCCGCGGGGCAGAACCGGATCACCCTCGGCGTCCGGCCGGAGCACCTCATACTCCAACCGCGCGACGCACCCGAGCCTGGAACAATTGCCTTTCGAATCGACGTGAGCCAACACCTCGGCAACGAGACACTTCTCGATCTCGCTGAGGGCAGCTTCCGCGCCATCGCCCGGGTTCATCCCGAAGAGGACGCGCATGCGGGAGAATCTCGTCGATTCCGGATCGATATGGACCGCGCTCACTTCTTTGACGTCAACACCGGAGTAAACTTGAGCCTGGTGTCACAACACAGTGGAATCACGTGAAATCGGATCAATGACCAGATCTCTTTGTCCGAGCACGATCTTTCCTGAAAGCCGCTGCGGGCTTTCTCGGATCATGTTCTCGCACCGCAAATATTAACGGGCCTCGTCCCTGGTTGGACGTTTCAAGGTTGTTTTAAAATGGCCACTATCGCCGATGTCGCCCGGATCGCCGGTGTCTCGCTTTCCACCGTCAGTCACGTCCTGAACGGGACACGCTTTGTTCGGCCGGAAACCGAAAAGGCGGTGCGCGATGCGATCGCGGCAACGGGCTACACACCCAATTCGCTCGCCCGCTCGCTCGCCCGCGCCTCGACCAATAGCGTTGGCATCGCCATCTCAACCGTATCGAACCCCTATTTCAGCGACATTATCCGGGCCGTCGAATCCGAATGCGCGGCACTCGACATGACGATCTTCCTTGCCGACACCCACGACATCCCGGAACGGGAACTGCAAGTCGTGCAGGCCCTGCATCAACACCGAGTCGACGGCATCATCCTCGCACCGTCGACGACGTCCAGCGAGCGCGCCGTCACCTATCTCCGGGAAAACAAGATACCGGCGGTGCTCGTCGACCGTCTCGTGTCTCAGGAATTCGATCAGGTCGGCGTATACAATGCGGAATCGGTCGAGCGGCTCGTCGACCATCTCGTCGGTTTGGGGCACCGGCGGATTGGAATGGTGCCGGGCCAACCGGGCTTCGCAACGACCCTCGAACGAATAGCCGGCTACCGTTCGGCGGTCATCCGGCACGGAATCGACGCCGACGATGATCTGATCGCGCCCGGCTCGATCGACATCGACTCGGCTGCGGACTCAACCGATGGTCTGATGCAGCTAGGGCAACCGCCGACGGCCATTCTCGCAGGCAATAACCTCGCGACCATCGGGGTGATGCGGGGCCTGCGTCGCGGCGGGTTCGCGGTGCCGCGCGACGTCGCGCTCGTCGGATTCGACGATTTCGATTGGGCCGACAGCTTCGAGCCGCGGCTGACGGTCATTGCGCAGCCCTGCCTTGATATCGGTAGGGTCGCGGCCAATTTGCTGCTCGAGCGCATCAAGGATCCGGACAAGCCGCCGACCACAACGCGGCTTCAGACCTCGCTCATTGTCAGGGACTCCTGCGGAGCTCACATGCGGCGTCCCTAAACCATTCACACCTTGTCGCGAAGACCCGTTCTAGATCACGAGGCAAAGTCCCGAAAACAGCAACAAGCCCAGGATGATCCGTTTGAAGGCGGCTTCGTTGATCCGCCCGAACAGGACGATCCCTACAGCCGTTCCGGCAGCCAAAGCGGGCAGCGAAATACCAAAGTCGATCAGGACCTTTAATGACAGGCTGTGGTGCGAAAGCATGAGCGCGAGGGCGAAAAGCTGCATGACCCCGATGTAGGGCTGAACCAGGCCGCGCTGCTGGGTTTTCGGGAGACCATGGATATCGCACCAGATCGCGGGAAGCGCGCCGGGCATCGCGGTCAAGCCGCCGACGAGCCCGCCGCCAAACCCCACCAGCGCGTTGCTGCTCCGGCTGTCCATCTGACGCAAATAGGCAGCCGTTGGCCGCAACAAGGCATAAGCCGCGTACAGCGATACGAGAATTCCAAACCCCAGCCTGAAGATCCCGATATCCACATTCTGGAGGAGATAGATCGCGATCGGAATGCCCAATAGTCCACCAGCGATGAAAACGAGGCTGGTCTTCCATTGCATGCTTTTGCGTAGCGCGAACAGATTGGCCGCTTGTACGGTGATACTGCAAGCCATCATCAATGGCACAGCTTCCATGGGCGGAAAAACGTGTAGCAGGATAGCACCGGCGACCGCCGAGAACGCAAAGCCGGAAAGGCCGGACACGAACGCGCCTGCAAAAACCGCCACGCTCAGCACCAAGTACACCGCTATGTCTGACATGGTATCGCTTCCTGGAGAATGGTGATGGTCCGCAATAGCCGGACAGCGCAGGGCCATCCGAACTCACTCAAGTGACAGCAGAGCCAATCCACCTAGTCGCCGTCGGTCGCCATCGTTGCTGTTTCGATGGGTCGGATACTCGGCGCGTGATGGAGCATGTATCCACCGACGATATGCAAAATGCCGAAGCCAGCCAGGACAGCGAATGTCCACGCCTTGAGAGGCGACGATGGTTGCCGGGCGCGGGAGCTATCGAAAATTGCCATATCAAATGGACCTTCTTGTATACGTTCGAAAATTCGACCGTCCTCACAAACAATTCGCAGACGCTCACCACTGGTATCGCGCAACACCTTTGCCAGCGTAAGAGCGCGTCACGTTGGAGAACTCACCCTCGAAGGTCGCCGCGGTGGACCAGCCATTGAGCCATTTCATCTCGGCCGCACCGGTCACAAGCGCCGAGTTGGATGCCTGCGCGGCGCCGTTGACGACGAAGCTTGCGCCGGGCAGCGTCTGGAAGGTTGCGCCGATGCTGCGGTCCGGATTGAAATCATGCGCCCCGGCGGCGCGGCCACGCAGGGTCAGCACGCCGTCTCGTAGCGCGAAGGATTTGTCGGCGCGCAGGCCGAGCTCGCTGCGGGTATCGGTGATGCTCTTCGAATTGTAGGCCAGCGCAAAGATGTTGCTGCCGGCGATGGCCGCCTCGGCGTAGGCCGGCAGATCGAAGGTCGTGAACTGGCCGGCGGCATAAGGCGTAAGGCCAAATCCGTGGCTGACGAAACGATAACCACCCTCGAGCCGGCCTGACCAGGCATTGGCCTTGAA
This sequence comes from Bradyrhizobium sp. LTSP857, assembly GCF_000938285.1. Classification (NCBI taxonomy): domain Bacteria; kingdom Pseudomonadati; phylum Pseudomonadota; class Alphaproteobacteria; order Hyphomicrobiales; family Nitrobacteraceae; genus Bradyrhizobium; species Bradyrhizobium sp. LTSP857. Next base: position 362,364 of record NZ_JYMS01000049.1, read on the forward strand.
CTCGGCGCGCAGGCGGTCGGCGCCGGCGACCGTGACCGTGCGATCGGTGGTGATGTCCTGCCAGCCATATGCCAGCGCAGCGGTGAGATACGCCGCGCCAGCATTGTGACGCATGAACGCGCCGGCCTGGAACAGGTCCGAGCGACCGCCGCTGAGGTTATTTGCGACCGTGAAGTTGGTGCCGCCACCGGCGAGCGCAAAACCGACAAGCGTATCCGGCGAGACGCGATAGTCGGCGCCGACCGCCGTGCCGTAGATGCTGCTCGTGGTGTTGCTCGAGCCGAGAGCCGCATTGCCGTCGGTGGTCTGCGATCCGCCAAAGCCAGCCGCCCACACGCTCCAGCGCTGCTGGAAACCCGGCGCGACCGGCGGCGCCTTGGCATAGATCGCAGCCAATGCGTCGCTCGGCCGGCGCTTTCGCGCGTAGGCCAGCGCTTCCTCATCGGTGTAACCGGCAGCCGTGCCGCCAGCCGAGACCCTGTCGTCGCGTCCAGCGACGAACGGATCGGTCATCACGCCCATGAACTGGTTCATCGCATTGAACGTGGTCTGCTGCGATCCGGTGCCGGCTTCGCCGGAAAGCTGCGTCAGCCCTGCCGGCGTCAGCGCGCCGAACACGATCGGGATGCCGCCGGTGCTGTTGAAGAAGTTGACGATGGCATTGCCGACGTTCTGCTGGTTGGTGTTGAGACCCGTGCCCGGCAGTGGAACGACGCCGAACGCGAGATTGAGATACACGTCGGCGGCGGCGGCGTCGTAGCTGAGACTTGCCGTGAAGCCCGACGGCAGATCGGTGCTGACCAGCGACGAAAATGTGCCATGCACCCCGCCGCCCGCATTAACGATGGTGTATCGCTTCGCGACATAGGTGCCCGGCGCAAAGCTCGCAATCACCGTCGCGTCGCCAAGCGTCGCCGCACCCGTGACGTTGGTGCGGTCGGCACTGACAGGCGAAACTTGCACCATGTAGCTCGCAGCCGCGGTGAAGGTGAGGTTGCCTTGCACGGTGAGCAGGCCGATCGAATTGCCGGGCGCCAACACGCCGCCATTGATGGTGGTGTTGCCGACGGTGCCGTTGCCGCCGAGCGTTCCGCCGGCGTTCACGGTCACATCACTGACAATCGAACCGTTGACCGACAACAAGCCGCCATTCACGGTGGTGAGACCGGTATAGGTATTGATGCCGGTCACCGTGGTGGTGCCGCTATTCGCGGTCAGGTTCATGGCCCCGCCGATGCCGGCGATCGTGCCGCCGGTCGAGGTCACCGCGCCGGTCAACAAGCCACTCTCAAGCGTCCCGCCTGCCAGCGCCACGGCGTTGATGGTCTGCGCGGTGCCGCCGAGATTGACGATGCCGCCGGTGTTGATCGTCGTCGCACTGGCGGCGCTGAACGAATTGTCGAAGACGCTGAACAGGGTGGCGCCGTTATTGACCGTGGTGACGCCGGTATAGGTGTTGCCGGAAAAGAATACAGTGGTACCGCCATTTGCGGTCAGGTTCATGCTGCCGCCAACGCTGGCGATCGTGCCGCCGGTCGAGGTCACCGCACCGGTCAGCGCACCGTTGGTCAACAGGCCGCCCGCCAGCGCCATATTGTTGACGGTTTGTGCGAAGCCGCCGAGATCGACCGTGCCGCCGGCGTTGATCGTCGTCGCGCTGGCGGCGCTGAACCCGTCGGCGATACCGCCGAGCAAGATGGCGCCGTTGTTGACCGTGGTCGCACCGGTATAGCCGCTGCTGAAGCCGCCCACGGTGGTGGTGCCGCCGTTCGCGGTCAGGCTCATACTGCCGAACATGTTGATCAGCGTGCCGCCGGTCGAGGTGACCGCGCCTGTCAATATGCCCTCCTCCAGCGATCCGCCTGCCAGTGCTACCGTGTTGATGGTCTGAATGGAGCCGCTGAGAAGGAAAGTGCCACCGCTGTTGATCGTCACCGCGCTGGCCGCGCTGAACGCATTGTCGATGGGAGTGAACAGGAGGGCACCGTTGTTGACGGTGGTCGCGCCAGTATAGGTATTGGGGCCAGTCACGGTGGTGGTGCCGCCATTCGCGACCAGGCTCATGCCGCCGCCAAGACCGCCGATCCCGCCGCCAGTCGAGGTGACTGTGCCGGTCAGGGAACCGTTCCTCAGCGCGCCGCCCGCCAGCGCCAAATTGTTGATGGTCTGCGCAAAGCCGCCGAGGTCGACGGTGCCGCCATTGATCGTCATCGCGCTGGTGGCGCTGAACGCGCCGGCATTGCCGGCCAGCAGCGTCCCACCACTGACGACCGTCGTGCCGCTGAAGGCGTTCGTACCGGTCAGCGTCCAGGTGCTGCTGCCGGATTTCGCGAAAATGCCGAAGCCGCGATACTGGGCTGCCGCGCCCATCGTGGACACGTCAAACGTCGCATCCGTGCTGCCGCCGAGCCGGAGCGTATCGGCACTGCTGAACGCCACCACGTTGCCGGAGATGGTCGATCCCGCCTGCAGCACCAGCGTATTGGTGCCGCCAGTGAAGGCGATGGCAAGGCCGCCGCCGGAGCCGCCGGTGATCGTCCCGCTATTGACGACCGTGATGTTCGCGCCCGAGACTCCGGCTCCGCCGACACCACTGACGCCATTGGCACCATTGACGAGCCCCGTTCCGCCAGATCCGCCTGCGCCGGCCGCACCGCCGGTGATCGTGCCGGCGTTGGTCAGGGTGCCGCCATTGACCATCAGCACGCCCGTACCGCCGTTGCCGCCATCGCCGCCCTTGCCGGCAACGTCGTTGATGGAGAAGCCGGCGGCGCCGCCGGCACCGCCGTCGCCGCCCTGAACACTTGCCCCCGCATTATTGATGAAGTTCGCACCACCGGTGAGCGCCACGCCCATGCCGCCGGCGCCGCCGCTGCCGGCCGAACCCGAGGCAAACAAACTGTTGCCGGTATCGCCGCCGTCGCCGCCATTGCCTCCGGCAATGGTCGAGGCGTTCGAACTCGCGGCGAGTCCGGTAAACAGGACGCCGCCACCGCCTTCGCCGCCACCGCCACCGCCGCTACCGCTACCTGTAGCACTGCTCCCGCCGGTGCCGCCGACCGTTCCGGACACTGAAGTCCCGTTCGGCGCGGATGTTATGACCAGGCCGAAATTGCCGCCGCTGCCACCATCGCCGCCGGACGTCGAGCCGCTACCAGACTGGACGGTGCCGCCGGTGCCGCCGGCGCCGCCGGCACCCGTGCTGAGGCTGACGCCGCCGCCGCCACCACCGCCGCTGCCAAATACGGTTATGAGGTCCTCATCGCTCCCATGACCGCCGGTTGGAGCTGTCGCGGTGCCGCCGGCACCGCCGAAACCGCCGACCGCTGGAGCGCCGCCTTGGCCACCATCTGCAAACGCGGGCGTTATCGCGAGAAGGGCCGCGACGAATGTGCCGGTGAGGGTCAGCCCCGCCACCCCGGCGCGCACGATGGCCGTGCTCGCCAACGCTGCCTTGATTGAAAATGTGCGCTTTCTTTGCCTCAAGGCATAGTGGCACAAGCGGGGCGCGCGTATCAGCTCATTCATCGGGGCGAAAGATATCGCCGCGGTGAATCCCGAGCGATACGGCAGATGTCGTATTTCGTCGTCGGTAAGGAGGCCAAAAGGCCCGGCGCCGCCGCAGGGCGGTGGCACCATGAGATCAGCGCCGGGATACAATCTCAACCGTAGCCGGATTCCCAATCCTGAGGCAGCTGCACATCCTTTTAGCGGTCGCTCTTGATTGATTCCTCGCCGTCAACACAGGCTGCAACGATCGCTTCGTACAATTCCTCGCCAGTGATCGGCTTGTGCAGAATATGAAGTCCGCTAGCGGTGGCGTCCTTGATGCGCGACGGCGAGGTATCGCCGGTCACGATAACAGCAGGGACCGAACGGCCGATATGGGCGCAGAGAGCCTCGATTGCCTCCAGGCCGGTAGCGCCATCTCCGAGGCGGTAGTCGGCAATGATCAGATCGACCGGTGCATCGCCAGCCGTCATCGCCTCTGCATGGATCTGTTGCACCTCGGCGGCAGAGCGGCCGGCATAAACGCGATGCCCCTGGAGCGTCAGCAACTGAACCATGACATCGAGAACATCCCTCTCGTCTTCCACGACCATGATGCTGACGGCGATGCCCGCGGGTGATGGCTTGTTGTCGGGCAAGGGAAGTGCCACCGTACTGGCTTGCGGAACCGTCACGGAAAACATCGAGCCGCGCCCGGTGACGGAGATCAGCTTCAGAGGGTGTTGCAGCAATGCGGCGGTGCGGCGAACGATGGCAAGGCCGAGGCCAAGACCTTGCGTGCGGTCCCTCGCCGGGTTCTGCAACTGCACGAATTCCTCAAAGATCATGGCTTGCTGATCTGTGGGGATACCCGGGCCCGTATCCCATATCTGGATTTCCACCGCAGCACCGCGCCTGCGGCAGCCGAGCAGAACGCCGCCGGATTCCGTGTATCGAAAGGCGTTCGACAGTAGATTGCCCAACACCCGTTTCAGCATCATGGGATCGCTGTCCGCCTGGAGTCGGCTTTCAACAACACGCCAATCAAGGCTGCGATCCTTCGCCACCGAAGCGAACTCGTTGCTGAGCTGGTTGAAGAGTTGGGACAGATTCACCGTCTCCCTCGCGACTGTAACCACGCCGGCATCAAGTCGGGAGATGTCGAGCAGTCCATTCAGAAGGGCGCTGAGGTTGCCGACAATGGATTTTGCCTTGCCGGCCAGATCGCGTGCATCGACAGATTGGACAGCGCCGCGGTGACCCAGCACGGCGAGCGTGGAGATCAGCAGGCTCAAGGCATGGATCGGCTGGCGCAGGTCATGACTGGCGGCCGCAAGGAAGCGCGTTTTCGCACGATCGGCGGCTTGTGCGCGGTCGCGTTCTTGCTCCAGATGGCTGACCAGCTCGACATTTTCCAAACGCAACCTGATGGTCTCACGCAGCATCTGGTAGGTGGTGCGGCAGTAATAGAGATTGATCGCCACGAGCCCCGCCAGCAAGGCGAGATACGCGCCGGCGATATCACCTCCATTGGTGATCGATCGCACCGTGATCGGCAGCACCGTAGCGATGATCGAGCCGACGAGAGCAGGTGGAAAGGCCGAGAGCGACGGAACCGTGCCGCAGATCAGACCGGTCAAGACAATGACCGTGAATGAAAAAAGAACAGGCTCCTGAGGCAGGAATCCAACCCAGCCGAGCGCTCCCCATAGCAGGCCCGACACGCAGGAAAACGCCGCCGCAAGCCAGGCCCATCGCGACGCGGACGCAGGCTCTCTCTCTCGGCTGAAGAACCGGCGCGCCGCCAGGACGCGAATAGCAGTGAGTAGATACACCGCGCCGAGCCATCCGATCAACCAGCTCGCCGATACCGTGGTCCTCAGGACGTAAGCTGCCGCCAGCGAGATGAGAATGTTGGCGACCACTACGCCATAGGAATTGCGATACAACAGCTCGACGAGCGCCGCGCGTATCCTGTCTTCCTGCATCGAAACCTCTCCGCGCGCCGGTCGGAGCGGCGGCTTCGTTCGCGAGTTGCCGTTGCTAGCCCGATGGAAGGCCGAGACGAATTGCGTAGGCTGTCAATTCGGCCCCACTGTGCAGATCAAGCTTCCGCATGAGATTCTCGCGATGTTTCCGGGCGGTAAGCGGGCTAATGCCGAGGCGGTTGGCGATGTCGCGGCTGGTGGCGCCGTGAGGGATCATTCCCAGGATTTGCCGCTCACGCCTTGTGAGCGTGACCGGAGATATGATCGCGGCCGTGGGCTCCGGGGCTTCGTTCAGACCGTCATGCTGGTTCACCGCAAAGCGAACCTCCTCGGCCACATAGAGGTTGCCTTTTCTGATGGCATCGATTGCGGCGATGAGTTCGGCCGGATCGCCGCTCTTGGTCAGATAGCCGTTCGCGCCTGCTGAAAAGGCTGCCCGAACGGAACGTGGCTCAACATTGGCGGTGAGGACGAGAACGCGCAGCTCCGGCCATTCGGTTTTCAGGTTGGCGATGAACTGAAATCCGCTCACACCCGGCATGCCGAGATCGAGGATGAGAAAATCGGCGGCACCTTCGTTCAGCAGCCGGTGAACGGCTTCACCGTCCGCGGCTTCTCCACTGATTGTAAGCTGGTCCACCGTCGACAGAAGCTGTTTCAGACCTTCCCGAACGACGGCGTGATCGTCAGCAATGATCGCCTTCACCAGCCCACCCACCTGCATCGCTTCCGCCGAACGGTATTATGGTATCAATCAACTCCAATCAAGGATTTGGATCCACAAATCCATTTTCCTGTTTGGTCAAGCTGGTCATTTTGCAGTGATTGTCTGAATGCTCCGCAGCCGATGGCGTTCGCAGCCGAATAAGCGCCAACTATCCGAAATGCTCGATCAGCAATTCAGTGAGGACGCGGACTTTTCGCGCGGGGTGCTGTCCCGGCGGCCGGACAACAAACAATCCGGCTGTCGGGGCAGGATAGCGTGTCATCACAGGAATAAGGGCGCCTGAAGCGAGATGGTCCCCGACGAGGCAATGCGGAAGCCAGGCGATGCCGAGCCCCGCCACGGCGGCGACCGCGAGAGCAGTGCCGTTGTCCGCCTTGAACCGCCCCTGCGGATGAACGGAAATTGTTCTCTCGCCATCAACGAATTGCCAGGTTTCCGTACCCTGCATGAGCGCCTGATGCGTGAGGAGTTCGTCCGGCGTCTCGGGCGCTCCATGCTCCCTGATATAATCCGGGCTTGCGACGAGCGCACCATGGATTGGCCCGACGCGCCGCGCCATCAGGTTTGAATCGGTGAGATAGCCAACGCGTACCGCACAGTCGAAGCCGTCGCCGACAATATCCACGAAGCGATCATTGTAGCTCGCGTGCACGTGAAGCAGCGGGTGGCGCCGCGCCAGCTCCGCGAAGACCGGCGCCAACAGCGTCGGGCCGAAGGTCAGCGGCGCTGCGATCCGCAAGCGCCCACGCAGCTCGCCGGCAGGCAGGATCGTCTCCCGCGCGACATCGATCTCGGCGCAGACCCGGGCGGCGTGGTCACGGAACGTGACGCCCGCCTCGGTCAGCGCGGAGCCGCGGGTTGTCCGCGCAAGGAGCTGGACGCCCAGTTCAGCTTCCAGCCGGAGCAGCCGTCGGCTGACGATCGACTTCGCGACGCCGAGCCGGCGCGCGGCCGGCGATACGCCGCCCGCATCGGCCACTTCGACGAAGGTCCGCAGGTCTTCGATATCCATGATCGGCGTTCCGCTTTCGGCGACACAGCTGGGCAGATCGCGAGGCTACCGCATCGCAGCTCGGAACGACAACATCAACCCGGTCAGAGCGGACAACGCCGCGCGCATTCAACGCGCACGCCGCCTGCCCAAACGGAGACCTCAAATGCCGAGCCCTTCTGAACACGCGCGTCGCTCCGCCGCAGTCACTGGCGCCGGCGGCGGCCTCGGCCGCGATATCGCGCTCGGATTGGCCGCCAAAGGCTACGTTGTTTTCGGCACGGCCATGTCCGCCACGGAGGTCCAGGACCTAAAGGACGCTTCCGGCGGACGCGTCAGCCTGACCGTCTGCGACATGACCAGGGAGCAGGCTGTGAAAGCCTGGGTGGGCGGCGTGTCCGACGCGCTCGGCGATGCCGGGCTTGATCTCCTGATCAACAACGCGGGCATCCTGACCCCGGGTCCGATTGAGGTTCTGCCGCTTGACGCCATCCGTCGGGAATTCGACGTCAACGTGTTCGGGGCCCTGTCGGTCATGAACGCTTTCCTGCCGGCGCTGAGGAAGGCGCGCGGCCGCATCGTCCAGGTCAGCACCTGGACGGCGAGCGTTCCGCTTCCCTTCAACGGGCCGTCTGGCGCGTCGAAGGCGGCTATGGACGTGCTTGCAGCCGTTTACCGCGCCGAACTGAAATCCTTTGGAGTCGACGTCGTCGTGGCGGTTGCGGGCAACATGAGAACCGGCGGCCCCGCCAAAACGGCAGCGGCTCTCGCGCGTATCGCCGACACCATGACGGCCGAACAACGTGGACTGTACGGACAATCCTTCAACACGTTCGCAACCACGCTCAACAGCATGCAGAGCAGCGGGCTCGACTCCGTCTCGGCGGCCAGGCGTGTGATCGAGCTGGCCGAGCAGGTGCCCGCACCAAGTCGCGCGCCGGTCGGTACGGACGCCGATGAAATGCTCCGGGCCGCGCGCGAAAAATCCGACGCTGAACTGGATGCGCTCCGCCTCCAGATTGTCGGCCTCGGCTAGGGACGTCCGGCAAATTCACATTTCGCATGAGGAGTTACGCATGATCGAGCTGTTTGACCCCAACGACAGCCGCGCCGCTCGCAACAAGGCCAACATCCTTGGCTTCTATGATCTGGTGATCAACCAGAAGAAGTCGGAGGAGTTCGTCGCCAAATTCATCAGCCCGGCATACGTCCAGCACAACCCGCTCATTGCGGACGGTCCGGACGCGCTGGGGAAGTTCTTCGGCCAGATCACCCGGGAACGCGCCCAGGCGCGCGTCGTCGTCCACAAGATCATCGCGGTCGACGACTATGTGTGGGCTCACGTGAATTTTCTGAATCTGTTCAACGACGATCCGAATGATACGGGGATCGCCGGCGTCGACATCTACAGGATGGACGCCGACGGAAAAGCCGTTGAGCATTGGGACACCTTGCAGCTCGTCGGCGACCCGAAAAACTCGGCTCCATGGCTCGCGCCGAACGCGCCGCGCGCCAACCCCAACGGCATGTTCTGAACAGGGAATCTTCGAGCACGGAAAAATTCGGGCGCTTCACACCTTTCTCGACAGGCCTGCGAGCGATTGAACCGTGGCACCTGCTTTTGAACATTGCGCGCGCATCTTGAAGAACTTTGCTTGTGCACGCTTCTAATTCGCAGCTTTTGCGCGCGGATGTTACATCAACGCAACGGTTGACGGTTGCCAGTTGTAGTTGATTGGACCACAGTCCTCGGAAGTGAACGCCGTCTGTTGCGCTTGCGAGGGACGGGCCAGGTTCCATTCCGCGCCGGAGCAGCCATGCAGCGATCCAGGGCAGTCTTTATCACGGGTCTCATCTACACCTTGATCGGCCTCGTCCTCGCGAGCGGCGGCATTTGGCTCGCCGCCTTGGGTGGATCCATCTTCTACATCATCCTCGGTATCGGCATTCTCGCCACGGGCGCGTTGTTGCTGGCACAGCGCCGTTCAGCGCTCTGGCTGTTTGCGATCGTGCTGGTCGTCACGCTGGCGTGGGCCGTCTACGAGGTGCAATTCGATTGGTGGCCGCTCGCGGCGCGCGGCGACATCATCTTCCCCATGGCGCTCTGGCTTCTCACGCCGGTGATCGTTCGCGGGCTGGTGCGAAACGAGCCGGTGTCCTACCGAAGCGCGACGGCGCCACTCTGGGCCGGCGTCGCCGTGGCTTCGGTCGTCCTCGTCATCGGGCTTCTGTCCAGCTATCACAACATCAACGGCACGATCGCCGAGTCCGGCTCCGCGGTGCAGCAAAGCGAAGCCGACCCGCAACCCGATGCCGATTGGCGGGCGTATGGACGCACGCAATTCGGACAACGCTATTCGCCGCTGAAGCAGATCACGCCTGACAATGCCGGCAACCTCAAGGTCGCCTGGACCTTCCGCACCGGCGACATGCCGACACCAGAGGATTCCGGCGAGACGACCTTCGAGGTCACCCCGATCAAGGTGCGCGATACGCTCTATCTCTGCTCACAGCACCAGGTCCTGTTTGCGCTCGACGCCAAGAGCGGCAAGGAGCGCTGGCGGTACGATCCGAAGCTGACGTTCAACAAGACGTTCCAGCACATGACCTGCCGCGGAGTTTCCTACCACGAGGCCGCGGCGGGCGCCGTCGACAGCAGCGGCAGTCCCGCGCCCGCCGAATGCCCGCGGCGGATCTTCCTGCCTGTCAATGATGGGCGCATGATCGCACTCGATGCCGACAGCGGCAAGCTCTGCGATGGTTTCGGCGATCACGGCTCCCTCGACCTCCAGCAAGGGATGGGGATCAAGACGGTGGGCTTCTTCGAGCCGACGTCCCCGCCGGTCGTCAGTGACAAGATCCTGGTCGTCGCCGCCGCGGTGATCGACAATTATGCGGTCGAAGTACCCTCGGGCGTGATCCGCGGCTTCGACGTCTACACCGGCAAACTGGTTTGGGCCTGGGACTCCGGCGCGGCGAACGAGAACGAGCTGCCCTCGCCGACGCGTCATTACACCAACGGTTCGCCGAATTCATGGATTACGGCGTCGTTCGATCCGAAATTGAACCTCGTCTACATCCCCACCGGCAACAACGGACCTGACATCTGGGGCGGCAATCGCAATGCGCTCGTCGAGCGCTATTCCAGCTCCATCGTTGCGCTCGACATCAATACCGGCAAGCGCGCCTGGTCGTACCAGACCGTGCATCATGACCTCTGGGACATGGACGTTCCCTCGCAGCCGAGCCTGGTCGATGTGACGACGGCCAAGGGCGTCGTTCCCGCGATCATCCAGCCGACCAAGGTGGGTAATCTGTTCGTGCTCGACCGCAGGACCGGCGAGTTGATCGTGCCGGCGCCAGAGCGTCCGGTCCCGCAGGGGCCCGCGCCCGGCGACCGCACCGCGCCGACGCAGCCGTTTTCCGAACTGACATTCCGCCCGGAGGCGAAACTCACCGGCGCGGACATGTGGGGCGGCACGATCTTCGACCAGCTCCTGTGCCGGATCATGTTCCACCGATTGCGTTACGAGGGCACGTTCACGCCGCCGTCGTTGCAGGGCACGCTGGTCTTCCCGGGCAACCTCGGCATATTCGAATGGGGCGGCATCGCGGTCGATCCTGTGAGACAGATCGCGATCGCCAACCCGATGTGGTTGCCCTTCGTGTCGAGGCTAATTCCGCGCGGGCCCCAGAATCCGCCGGCGCCGACAGCCGAGAAGCCGGTCGGCAGCGAGGTCGGGACGCAGCCGATGTATGGCACGCCGTTCGGCGTCGAGATCCAGAGCTTCCTCTCACCTCTCTCCGTGCCGTGCTACCGGCCGCCCTGGGGCTCGATGGCCGCGATCGATCTGAAGACGATGAAGGTCGTCTGGCAGCATCCCAACGGCACGATCAGGGACACCACACCGCTGCCCCTTCCCTTCAAGATGGGCGTTCCGATGCTGGGTGGGCCGATCACGACCGCCGGCGGGGTCGCCTTCTACACCGGGACCTATGAGTACACGATCCGGGCTTACGACGTGCGTAATGGCAAGGTGGTTTGGGAAGATCGCCTGCCGGCCGGCGCCCAATCGACGCCCATGAGTTACGAGGTCGACGGCAAGCAATATGTCGTCACCGCGGCCGGAGGTCATGGCTCGTTCGGCACCAAGCGCGGTGATTACATCATCGCCTATTCATTGAAGGATTGAATCCGGGAGCATCGCCATGATTGCGTCATCCGGTGACCGAGCGAAGCATCCAACGGCGCTCTGCCTTTGGCTGGGTTTCGCGGCGATGTCAGCCTGTGCGGGCAGCCACGCAGCATATGCCGCCGACCTGGTGATTCCCGGCGGTGCGGCCAACCCGGCTGTGGCACCGGTGCCCTGGCTGTTCGGCGACTGGAACGGCGCGAGAACCCGGCTGTTGGATGCGGGCATCGATTTCCAGTTCGGCTACACCAGCGAGATCGCCGGCAATGCAACGGGCGGCGACCGGCGCCAGGCAGCGTACACCGATCAATGGACCTTTGGCACGACGTTCGATCTGACCAAGCTGGGTGTCGTGCCCGGCGGCACGATTCAGGTCACATGGACGGACCGCAACGGCAGCAATTTGAGCGATGACGCGCGGCTCGGCACACTCCAGCAGGTGCAGGAGGTGTTCGGGCGCGGCCAGACGCTGCGGCTCACGCAATTCTGGTACGATCAGAAGTTCATCGACGGCGCGGTCGACTGGAAGATCGGGCGGATCACCTTCGGCGAGGATTTTGCAGCGTTCTCGTGCGATTTCCAGAACCTGACCTTCTGCGGCGCGCAGCCCGGCAACCTCGTCGGCAATTACATCTACAATTGGCCGGTCAGCCAATGGGCCACGAGACTGAAGTTCAACTTGCAGGGCTTCGGCTATTTTCAGTTCGGTGTGTTCGACGCCAATCCCAATTACCTGAAGGTACAGCAATCAGCTCTTCCGGTGTTCTATTCGGGATCCACGGGCCTTCTCATTCCGGCGGAGCTCGGATGGTTGCCGAAGTTCGGCAACCTCCAAGGCAGCTACAAGTTCGGCGGCTGGTATGACACATCGACCGCCCCCGATGTGGTCACCGACATCAACGGCAACCCGGCGATCCTCTCGGGACAGCCGCTGCTCCAGAGCCGCGGGCGTTACGGCATCTACGTCAATTTCCTTCAGCAGGTGATACGCCCGTCGCAAGTCAATTCCGCGGGGACGCTAAGCCTGTTCTTGAACGCGACGATGGCCGACCGCCGGACGTCGACCACCGATTATCAAATCGCAGGCGGTCTGACCTACACCGGCCCATTCCAGTCCCGGCCCGAGGATGACATCGGATTCGCGGTCGGCACGACCCACGTCAACAGCCGCGTCGCCTGGTCGGAAGAGCTGCAAAATCTGGCTGGCCTCGGTCCAGTCGCGGTCCAGAGCAACGAATACAGCCTGGAGTTCTACTACACCTACCGGCCGCTCGCCGGCCTCCAGGTACGGCCGAACATCCAATACGTGATCAATCCCGGCGGCACCACCACCAATCCCAACGCATTGGTGTTCGGGTTGAAGACGGTTGCGAATTTCTGACGCTTCAGACGAAGGCGCTCAGTCCGGTAATGGACTTGCCGACGATCAGCGTGTTCATCTCCCTGGTTCCTTCGTAGGAATAGATCGCTTCGGCGTCGGCCACGAATCTCCCGATGTGGTTCTCCAGCAGGATGCCGTTGCCGCCGAGCAGCTCGCGTGCGTAGCCGACGGTCTCGCGGCACTTGACGGTGCAGAACGCCTTGGCCAGCGACGCATGCTCGTCCTGCATCACGCCTTCGTCCTGAAGCTGGGCGAGCCGCAGCATCATTGCCTGGGTCGCAGTGACGTTGCCGAGCATGCGCACCAGCAGGTCCTGCACGAGCTGGAAGCCGCCGATCGGCTTGCCGAATTGCTTCCGCTGCGTCGCGTAACGCAGCGCGTGCTCGTAGGCTCCCATCTGGCAGCCCACGGCGAACCACGCCACTCCGGTGCGGGTCATCCGCAGCACCTTGGCGGTGTCCTTGAACGTGTTGGCATTCTGGAGGCGATCGGCCTCCGGCACGCGGCAGTCCGTCAAGGTGATCAGCCCATTCTGCACGACGCGGAGCGCCATCTTGGTCTTGATCTTCTCGACCGCGAATCCGGGATTGTCCTTCTCGACGACGAAACCCTTGACCTGGTTCGTGTCCTCCTCGCGCGCCCAGATCACATTGATGTCGGCGAAGGTGGCGTTGCCGATCCACTTCTTCTGGCCATTGAGGATCCAGACATCGCCCTCGCGCCGGCAAATCGTCGTCATCCCTCCCGATGTTGCGGAGCCGACGAGCGGCTCGGTCAGGCCGAACGAGCCGATCTTCTCGAAACGCATCATGGACGGCAGCCAGCGCTGCTTCTGCGTCTCGTCGCCGCACAGATAGATCGAGCCTGCCGACAGCCCGGTATGCACGCCCCAGAACGTCGCAACCGACGCATCGACGCGCGCGAGCTCCATCGAGACAAGGCCGTTCAGCAGCCAGCTGCCGCCGGCGGCGCCGTATCCCTGATAGCCCACCCCTCCGATACCGACGTCCGCCATCTTCGGGATGATCTCGAAGGGAAATGCATCGCGGCTCCAATAATCCTCGATCACCGGTGCGATCACGCCTTCCGTAAACTCGCGAACGCGTTTGAGCAACGCCCGCTCGCTGTCGTTCAGTACGGCAGCGATCCGGTAGAAATCACCTTCGACCGGCGGCGGCGCATAGTCCGGCCTTCCAGCCCGTGTCGCCTGCGGATTCGCCATGGTGTCCTCCCTCCGCTCTCGTCGTCACTTGCCCGGCAGCGATATCAGACCGATTTGTTCGGACCAACGCTGGCGCGAATCTCCTCGAGGCTTTCCTTGACGCGATCGTGGATGATCTTCACCGCGTCCGTGGTCGACTGTCTCGCGGTCGATGCGCTCTCCTGCGCGCCCTGCACCGTGATCTCGAACACCTTCCTCGCGAATTCCGTCTGCAACGCGATGTTCTCGTAAACCTTGCCGAGCGGCTTGTATTCGCGCGCGAGCCTCTCCGCCTCCTGCAATCCCGCTTCCAGCACCTCGCGCTGCTTCTGCGCCACCGACTGTGCGCCTTGCGCCGCCACCTTCGCACTTTCACTGAGGGCGTCGATGTTCCTCTTCTGGGTCTGGAGCAACTCGTCGACGTTCAGCTTCGGCAGGCCGAGATCGCTGCCGAACTTCCTCAGCATGTCGATGTATGAGGTCGCGTCCGTCATGATATCCTCCCTTGTGGTTATGCTTAGGATTGGCGGCGTCCACCCTCGGACGTCGGAACGAGATTCTTGACGTAACTGGCCGTCCGCGACAGCAGGGATGACGGCTCGGCCTGCCTGCTCTCATCGGCCAGGAATGCCTCGATCAGAGCTGCCGTTTCCGCAGGCCGCGTCACCAGGAACAGGTGCCCATCATCGATCATGTGGAGCTCGGCGTTCGGGATCAGGCCTGCGAGGATGTGACCATTGATCGGACGCACAAGAGGATCGTCGCTGCCCATCAGCACGAGCGTCGGCTGCGGCAGCGACCACAGCCATGGCAGGCTGGTCCAGCCGGCCATGGCGAGAAGCTGATACAGATAACCCAGATTGCGCGTGCCATGCATCGCGGCCGCATGCCGGCCGATCAATGACGGGTCGTCGCGAAACGCGCCACCGTAGATGTCCGCCGCAATCCTGTTCATGTAGTCCTTGTCAGTGTAGCGGCGTGGCGTCGCCATCTTCCACAACACCGAGGGGCTTGCCGGCACCATGGTAAAACCGGGCGCCGTCGCGGCGAGCACGAGCCGCCGGCACAGTGTTGGGTACTGATGGGCGAATTGCTGCGCGATTCCGCCGCCCCAGGACACACCGGCGACGTCGACCTCCGCATAGCCCAGCTCCGCAACGAGCCCCGCCGCGAGCCGCGCCAGCGTCGACGGGCGATATGGCAACAGCGGCCTTGGCGAACCGCCGACACCGGGCACGTCAAAGATGACTGTGGTCGTGCTCGTAAGCGCTTCGAGGAACGGCCGCGCTAATTCCCAATTGGCGCCGATCCCGTTGAACAGCAACAGTGGCGGCCCGTGGCCGCTTCCATGCCTGACCGCGACCTGAAGCAGTTGACCGTCGATCGTGATCTGCCGGACCTCGATCGTCCCCGGCGTCGCGACGACAACCGGGTCGGTCCTTTTTCCGCTGGTGAGATTATCATTCAAAGACGTAGGTCCCCGGAGCCGCGCCAAGGGTTGGGTGACGCACACTGCCTGGCGAAGCAGGCGCCGCCACCTCCTCGCCCGAGCGGACATGCAGCCAGTCGCGCCAGTCGAGCCACCAACTTCCCTTCCGCTTCTCGGCCGAAGCCTGGAACGCGTCGGGGGTACCGGCGCCGACCGGCCCGATCATGAAGGACGCCTTTGGATTGGTGGGCGGATTGAGCAGGCTTTGCAGATGTCCGCTGTTCGACAGCACGAAGGTGGTGCCCTCGCCCATGATCTGAGCCGTCTTGTACACCCCCTTCCACGGCGTGATGTGGTCGGTGACGCCGGCGACGATATAGCTGTCGGCCTTCACCTTGCTCATGTCGACGGTCTTGTCGTTGAGCGTGAGCTTTCCCGCGTTCACGAACGGGTTGGTGAAATACAGGTCGAGATAGTCGCCATGCAGCGCCGCCGGCAGCCGCGTCGTATCGGCATTCCAGTAGAGGATGTCGAAGGCCGGCGGCTGGTTGCCGAGCAGATAATTGTTCACCCAATAGTTCCAGATCAGATCGTTGGGCCGCATCCAGGCGAACATCCGCGCCAGGTCGTGGCCGTCGACGAAGCCGCGCAGCCGTGACATCTCCTTGGCTGCGCGCATGGTTTCCGGCGTCACCAGGCAGCCGAAGGCGCCCTCCTCGGCCGAGTTCGGGTCGAGCAGGCAAACCGCCAGCACCAGGTTCTTGATCTTCTTCTCGGCCGCGCTGCCCAGCGTCGCAAAATAGGCCGTCGACGTGATGCCGCCGGAGCAGGACCCCATCATGGTGATGTCTTCACTGCCGGAGATCTCGCGCGCCGCATCGACGGCCTCGTCGACCGCCGCGACATAGGTGTCCAGGCCCCAGTCGCGATGCGCCTCCGTCGGATTACGCCAACTGATGGCGAAGGTCTGGATCCCGCTCTCGAGCAGGAAGCGGATCATGCTCTTGTCCGGGGAGAGATCGAGCGCGTAGTACTTGTTGATCTGCGGCGGGGTCACAAGCAGCGGTCGCTTCCGGACGGTCGCCGTCATCGGCGTGTACTGGATCAGCTCGAGCAGTTCGTTGCGCAGCACGACCGCACCAGGCGTGACCGCAAGATTCTCGCCGACCTTGAACGCGCTCGTGTCGACCATCGACGGCATGCCGCGATTATGGGTCAGATCGTCGACGTAGTTCCTCAATCCGTGCCAGAGACTTTGTCCACCGCTGTCGACGAACTTGCGGACTGCGGCCGGATTGGTGAGCATCGCGTTGGTCGGCGCGACGGCATCGATCAGGATCTCGGTGACCAGGTGCGCGCGCGCCTTGTCGATAGCGCCGAGGCTGGTCTTGTCGACAAGGCCATTGACGGCCTCGCCCCACGCCAGATAGGCCTTGAGCAGGCCGCTGTGCAGCGAGCTCTCCTTCCATGTCGGGTCCGCAAACCGCTTGTCGCCGGCCTTCGGCGCACGCTCGGACTTGCCGGAAACGATGGAGCTGAGCTCACCGACGAAGGCGAGCCACTGTTCCGTTGCGACTTTCGGCTCGTTGATGACCGCCTTGAACAGGATGCCGGCGCTGTCGAGCAGATCCTGGCCCTGGATGGCGACGAGGGGATTAAGCGCCAGCGTATTCCTGGATGCCTCCTCGGAGATTTCTACGCGCGACGATGTCGGGCCGGGATTTTCCGTGCTCATGATCGTCTCGCTTCCGTCGCAGGAATCAGCAGGGCCAACGTCTCGGCGATCAGGGCAGGCTTCTCGGATCCCTCCACTTCCAGCGTGTTCTGGGTCTTCATGACCACCTGCCCGCGCTCCTTCGGCTCGACACCGGCAAGAACGACACGCAGCCTGACCCGCGCGCCCGCCGGCACCGGCGCGAGAAAACGCACCTTGTCGATGCCGTAGTTCAGGCCGGCTGCCGCGTCGACGGGGATGACGCCGACCTGCATCGACAGCGGCGCCACCATTGCCAGCGCCAGATAGCCGTGTGCGACCGGACTGCGGAAGGGACTCTCACGGCGCGCCCGTTCGACGTCGACATGAATCCACTGATGGTCGCCGGTGCAGGAGGCGAACGCATCGATGCGCGCTTGATCGATCACGGCCCATTCGGACAGGCCAAGCTCCGTTCCAACTCGCTCGCTCAAACCGGCAAGGGTGAGGTTGCTCACATTTTCCTCCTTCGATATTTCATCGCCAACCGCGATCGAACGGCTACACGTCGCCGTAGAGCTTGCGCAGCTCCTTCTTGTTGATCTTGCCAACGCTGGTCTTGGGGATGCTGTCGATGAAGAGGATCTTCCCGGGGATTCCGTATCGCGAGATGACGCCCTTGTCGGCGAACACCTTGAGATGATCTTTCACGATCGTGTCGGTGACATCATTCGTCTCCGCCGGTTTCTTGACGACGAGCGCAAGCGGTCGCTCGCCCCAGCGGTCATCCTTGACGCCGATGACGGCCGCTTCCCCCACGCCCGGGCATTGCGTGATCAGGTCTTCGATCTGCAACGAGGACACCCACTCACCACCGGTCTTGATGACGTCCTTGAGGCGATCGGTGATATGGACGTAGCCGCCCGGGCTCACCACCGCGATGTCGTTGGTGTGCAGGTAGCCGCCGGCCCACAGCTCCTCCGAGCCCTCGGGATTGTTGTAGTAGCCCTGCGTCAGCCAGGGCGAGCGCAGCACGATCTCTCCGGACGACTTGCCGTCATGGGGGACATCGTTCATGTCCTCATCGACGATGCGCAGGTCGACCAGCGGAGCCGCCATGCCCGCCTTGGTCCGGAACTCCACCTCCTGGTCGTGATCCCCGCTCAGGTCCCGCGACATGACATGGGCCACCGCGGCGATCGGGCCAGTCTCCGACATGCCGTAGCCGGCAAAGATGTCGATGCCTGCGGCGAGCGCCTGCTTTGCCAGCGCCTTCGGCAACGCCGAGCCGCCGATCACCATCTTCAGGCCAGCGAGGTCTGTCTTCGCCGCCGCGGCGGCGTTCAGCAGCATTTGCAGGATCGTCGGGACGCCATGGGTGAACGTGACCCCCTCGCTCTTGATCAGCTTGACGAGCATCGCCGGGTCGTAGCGTCCGGGGTAAACCTGCTTGACGCCGGCCAACGTTGCAGCCCAGGGAAAGCCCCAGGCGTGCACATGGAACATGGGCGTGATCGGCATATAGACGTCGTCGCGCGAGAACCGGCCCTGCTGGCTCGCGATTCCGAAGAATGCCAGCTCGCCTAGCGAATGCAGCACCAACTGCCGGTGACTGTAATAGACCCCCTTGGGCAAGCCGGTCGTTCCGGTGGTGTAGAAGGTCGTCGCCTGCGTATCTTCGTCGAAATCCGGGAAATCATAGGTGGCCGACGCTTCAGCGAGCAGGCTCTCGTACTCGCCCTCAAACGGCAGGCTTCCGGTCTCGGGACGAGGACGATCCGACATCACGACGAGTGTCTTGACCTTCGTGAGCTGCGGCTTGATGCCTTCCAGCAAGCCGACGAACTCGTCGTTGACGAGCAGAGTGGATGCCCCGGCGTGATTGATCGTATAGGCGACCTGGTCGGGCGAGAGCCGCACGTTGACCGTCTGCAACACCGCACCCATCATCGGGATCGCAAAGAAGGCCTCAAGAAACCTGTTACTGTCCCAGTCGAGGACGCCGACCGTGTCGCCGGGCTCGACACCGAGCCTCTTCAGCGCGGAAGCGAGACGGGCGATGCGCTCTCCGAGCTGGCGATAGGTGAAACGCGTTCGATCGCGATAGACGATCTCCTGCTCGGGCGATTGCAACAGCGGGGTATGCCACAACTGCTTGAGGATCAGAGGATATCGATAGGCGGATTTGGCGGTCTGGATCAGCCTTCCCACCATGGCGGCCTCCCTCGAAACGTTGCCTCTCCCCCGGCTCCTCGCGACGTCCGCAATTATGACCTGCGGATCGCCTCGGCCGGTCGTCTCTCACACGACGATTTCATCACCCGACGTGGACACCGACCGTCGCTCGACGCGTGGTATTTGTGAAGGTCCGAAACGGACATCAACGGGGTCCAGAACGGACAGGTTAAGACCACTCCGGCATTCGTTCTTGAATAAAGCTGCTCATTTCGCGATTTGCGGCGACGCCGCATCCAGCTGACGCGTCGCGAATCCGGCCTTGCTTCTGATGATCCAAAAAGCTGCTATCGTTGCCGAGGCCACGGCCTGGAGGGTGAACGGAAGCGCGCGCATCTCGGATGCCCGTTACAAAGGCGGATCTGATTGCAAAACATTCGGCAGCATCATTCTTCTCCGTCGCCACCACCGCACTCGGGCGGAGCAAAGGGATCGCCGATCGTTGGCTTAAGCGAACGCATCTACGAGACGACCAAGCTTGCCGCGCTGTTCGACATGATGTTGAGCCAGGGCCACCCGGCCAGCGAGATATTGAAGAACGTCAATCTGCCGGCGAAGGAGGTGTATTCCTCGAAAGCCCGGATCTCGCTCAAGCAATTGCTGACAGCCTGCAAAAATGCCGTCCGGCTCTCGAGGGATCCGCACCTCGCCTATCGGATCGGCGCATCCATTCATATCTCGACCTACGGGATGTACGGTTTTGCCATCCTGTGCTGTCCCGACTTTCGCCGGACGATGCAGTTCGCGATGCGATACCACATGCTTGCCGCGCCCTTGGCTGCGATCAGCTTCAGCGAGGAGAACGGATCCGCCATCTGGTCCATCGAACCCCATCTGCACGCCACGACGGACCTCGCGCTGTACCGCTTCATTACCGAGATGCAGATCGGAATACACATCTCGCTGATGCGCGATGTCATGGGTCCCGCGTTCACTCCGGACGAGATCTGCCTCGCCTACCCGAATGTTGGAGACGGCGGCTTTCCGAAAGACGAACTGCGATGTCGCATTGGCTTCGCGAAGACTGTGAACAAGATCGTTTTCCGCTCTGCATGGCTGGAGCAGCAGGCAAGTCTCGGCAACAAGACCACCTATCCGTCGATCGTCGCGCTATGCGACGGCCTGCTCGACGATTTGACGTTGCGAATCGGCATCGCCGGAAAGATTCGCGAACTTCTGCTGGCAGATATTGCCAACCCGCCAACTTCCTCGGCGGCGGCGAGGCTTCTCGGCATGAACGACCGCTCCCTGCGTCGCAAGCTTCGCCAGCAAGGTCTTTCCTATCGCGGCCTGCTGGACGAGCTCCGCACCCAGATTGCGGTGAAGTATCTCCGAACGACCAGGCTTTCAAACGATGACATCGCCTTGGCGCTCGGGTTCAGCGATGCCGCCAATTTCCGTCGCGCGTTCCATCGCTGGACGAACAAGGCGCCAAGCGACATCAGGGCAGAATAGGCACCCGGCGATCCCTCAGATCTCAGCCTGCCACTGCGACGACAGGCTTGGCTTTCGATGCTTTGTCAGCGTTCTTCGACCAGGATCGGTAGTATGCCAGCGCGGTCATCATCAGGATGCCGGCAATGCTGACCACAATCTGCATCCAGATGGCGCCGGAGAAATCGACCAACACGACATGTGCGGCGAACGAAAGGAATATTCCGGCGCAAAACACTTCAAGCGATTGCTGACCGCATTTGATTGCTGGCCGAAAGATCGCCCATTCCAGCCCAGGCCAATCGCGTGGCAGCAGACGAACGACAAAGAACGCGAACACCACGAAGTGCAGCAAGCGATAAGGCGCGAGGTTGGTCTTATCGTTCGGATTGAAGGCGCTGTAGATCTCCGGCGGGATCAGTGACCGCAGTTCGTCGAACCGGGCGGCCATTGTCATCACCAGAGCGAACAGAAGGTAGGCGGTGCCGAGCACCAACGCGGTACGCGACCGGATGAACGGCATTGCCTGCGCCGATCCACCGAGCGCAAACCAGGCCCCGAACGTGAACAGAAATTGCCATGCGAATGGATTGAAGTACCAGAGGCCAGTTGGATAGGCCGAAAGATTCCAGCCGAAGCGCCTAGCTGCCAAATAGAGCACCCCCGAAGCGGCCAGGGTCATGTTGGGCCTGCGCAGCATCAGCCAGAGCATCGGCGGGAAGACGCCCATCAGCACGATGTAAAGCGGCAGCACATCCATGTTCACCGGCTTGAAGCGCAGTATCAGCCCCTCGAACAGGTACTGCGCAGGATTTGCCAGGAAGCCCCGAATGTTGAAGTCATCGGTGAAACCGGAGTTACCGGACCTCTGTGCGACATATCCGATTTCAGCGAGATAGAGCACGAAAAGGAAAACGTGGGCGACGTAGATCTGCCAGACCCGCTTCAGAAGCCTCGTCGCGCCGATGATAAACCCGCGTTCGAGCATCATCCGTGCAAAGACAAAGGAGACCGTGTAGCCGGAGATAAAGATGAAGAGATCCGCCGCATCGCTGAAGCCGTAGTTCCGCGTCGTCAGCCAGTTCACGATGTTGTTGGGGATATGATCGAGGAAGATTCCCCAATTTGCCACACCTCGGAACAGGTCCAACCGGAAATCCCGGCCCTTCGTCGGGAGCGTCGCGAGAATCTTCATCGTCAATGCACCGAAGCTTTGCCCATCTCTTCCGCCGACGATTTGCCCGCGCAACGTCTCGGTTTACGGCGTCTGGAGCCTGCCCCGGCATTTCGACGTGATCGCCCGAGCATAACTGCCCATGCCTGCTCGTATTGTACAAACGTGCGCATGTTGGATGGAAGTTCAGCAGAAGAACGACGAGAGCGCCGCCGACAACGGCAAAATACCTTGCCATGGGCAAGGCCGATGGCTCCGGGAATTTTGGCAATCTCGATCGACCCATGACGGCAATGCTTGGCCACTCTCGTGCAGTGTGGCGTGCCACACTGCCGCTGAGGGACAGCGACCTCGACTAGAGGAAATTCTCCTTCACCATCTCCCAGACGTCTCCACCACGGCCGTGCAGGACGGCACGCGCGGAATAAAGCGCCATCCCGATTGCAGGTTCGACCTGCATGAATGGCGGCATGACGAGCTGCATCGGGTTGACATGCACGTGCAGAAGTGCGGGCCCCGGTTGCGCCAGCCAGTCCTTGACCGCGGTCTCGAGCTGGTCCGCGTGCGAAACGGTCTGGCCCCACAGACCCAGCGTACGCGCAACGCCGGCGAAATTCGGGTTCTTCAGCTTCGTAAAAGTATCGAGCATGCCCTCCGCCTTCTGCTCGATCTCCACAAAGCCAAGCTTGCCGTTGTCATAGACGGCAATCTTGATGGGCAACTCCTGTTGGACGACCGTCATCAGGTCGCCGAACAGCATCGAGATCCCGCCGTCGCCTGCCATGCACACGACTTGCCGGCCGGGTTCCGCCTTCTGGAGCCCAATCGACGACGGCATGCCGTTGGCCATCGTTCCATGGAGCAGACTGGCGAAAATGCGACGCTGACCGTTTGCCTCGATATGGCGATAGGCCCAGGCGGCCGGGGTGCCGTCGTCGGCCGTGAACAACGCATCCTTTGCCGCATGGCGGTTGATCACCTGCGTCAGATAGCTTCCGGGAATAGTGCCATCGTGACCCGCAGCCACCTTGGCCTGCTCCGCTTCCCGATACTTCGCGTAGCGCTTCACATACGCGCTTCGGAACGAGGCGTCGGTGCGCTCATTGAGCTTCGGTAGCAACGCCTCCAGCGTCGCCTTCACATCGCCGACAACGCCCTTCGTGATCGGATGACGTCGACCCAGATGGGTCGGGTCGATATCGACCTGCACGATCTTTGCTTTGTCCGGATAAAATTGCCGCCAGGCAAAGTCTGCGCCCAGCATCAACAGCGCGTCGCAGTCCAGCAGGGCGTGGTAGCCGGCCTCGTTGCCGAGCATCCCGGTCATTCCAATGTTGTAGGGATTGTCAAATTCGAGGAAGTCTTTTGCCCGCGACGTATGCGCGATCGGCGCCTTCAGCCTGTTGGCGACCGCGAGAATCTCCTGATGCGCCCCCTGGCAACCCGAACCACCGTACAGGACGACGTTTTCGCTGCTGTTGAGGATGTCTGCGATCTCATCAAGATCCGCATCGTTCGGCCGGGTGACGGGCCTGGCGACGTGCACGGCATAAGGGATGTTGTCATCCACAACCGAGGCAGAGATATCCGCCGGCACGATCAGAACGGCAACACCACGTTTCGCCAGAGCCGTTTGGCAGGCGATCACGGTCTTCCGGCGCGCCTGTTCCGGGGTATGGATCATGTCGCAGAAGACGCTGCAATCTCTGTAGACCTGCTTGAAGTCGACCTCCTGGATGAAGTCGAAGCCCAATTCGTCGCGAATGATCTGACTTGCGATCAGGATGACGGGCGCACGGTTGCGATTGGCCTCGAAAATTCCGTTAATGAAATGCAGGCTTCCGGGGCCACAGCTGCCGGCGACCGCCGTCAGGCGATCTGCGACCTGCGCCTCCGCCTGCGCGGCGAACGCTCCCGCCTCCTCGTGCCTCATCGATATCCACTCGATCTCGCTTTTCTCGAGCGAGCGGGCGATCAGATTGAGAGTGTCGCCGACGATGCCATAACAATGTTTGACGCCCGCACTTTGCAGGGTTTCGACAATGATATCCGCGACCAGCTTGCCCATGACATTCAACCCTGGCTGTGACCTTTTCTGCCCACAGCGTGCACCCAACTGCACTGTCGGGGCTTGGATCTGAATGCGAGGACTTGAACCCGCCTGCGCAGACAGCGCACGGCTGCGGGATGGCGCACCTTTCAGCCGACGCCGTCGGTTCCGGATTGGAGTTGGCCGAGCATGTGCAGGGCACGGCCGCGAGCAGGAAATGAAATTCCCGCCGGCATTCGATCAAGGCTCGCGCTGAGATATTCGTAAGCTTCCGGCACGCGATCCTGTTTCAGCAACAGCCCGGCCAGGTCCGTCGCAGCTGTCAATTCGAACAGGGTGGCTGACTGCCGTTTCGCCCAGTCGATTGCCGACAGCAGGCTCTCTTCGGCCTCGACATGATCCTCCGCAGATCGGGACGCCAGGATGAGCCCTTTCATCCTGAACAGGGCCGGCATGTGCAACAATTTGCCGGCGCGCAGCTGTTGCGCGATTGCATGCATCGCGAGGGTCAGCGCTTCGTCATGCTCACCGAGGTCCAGGAGAGCCGCGGCCAGATCGCAGGTGAAATCCATATTCAGCATCTCGTGACGCTGGACGTGAAGCTCTTCCAGGGCTCGCCTCAGCAACTGAATCGCTTCGATACGATTGCCTTGAAGGAGCAACAACTGACCCTTCAGGCCTGTCGCTATGGCGCGATACGGCATCAGGGAATGCGCGGCGGAGAGTTCACTCAGTTCACTTATGTATTGGTCCGATTGCCTCAGGTCGGCCATGGCCAGAAACACTGGAAGGACCAAAGCCACGGATCGGCAAAAGGTGGCGGGGTTGGCTGACCTCTTGCCTTCCTCTCTGGCGCGCCTTGCATAGTCCAGCGATTGGTCGAGCAAGCCCCTGTACAGGAGACAACGTGCCATACCGACGAGCAGGAAGCTCGTATAATGAAAAAGATAAAGTTCCGTTCGAGAACGTGGTCCGGACGCCAGATGCCGGAGGCCCGATTCGCAATGCAGTTGTGCGGCGAGGTGATTTCCCGACAGATGTTCGGAGGCCGCCAGCATTGCTTCCGCCAGCGCCATGTCGTCGTGATCCCCCGTCCTCAACGCCAGTTTCTTGCTCCGGACGGCGATGTCGGTCGCACCCCGAATGTCCATGGTCCAGTGCGAATACGTGAACAGTCCGCTCAAAATCCTCAGCTCGTAGCGGAGATCTCCCTGCCCGATCGCAATCTCCAGCGCCTTCACAAAGGCGGTCCTGACGCGTTGATCGTTACCTTCCGTGTGCATCATGGCCAGCGGTATCGATGCAGAAATTTCCATCGCGCGGCGGGAGTCTCGATGCGGATTTCCCAGGCTTGCCATCGCGCGTTCCGCCCATGCCTGGCATTCGATCAGCAGTGACAGCTCCAAAAACACCTGCGTGGAAGCGGCGGCCAGTCGCGTTGCTGTCTCGGCATCGCCGTTCGGCCCAAAGCTCCATTCGAGCGCCGCACGGACGTTGCTCAATTGGTCAGAATAGGCCGCACCTCTTTCAGCGCCTGGCAGGTCTGATAGAGCCTCCCTCAGCGATTCGAGGTGTCCTGCCAGGTATTCTGCATGACGGTGGAAGACAATATCGACTTCGGCGTGCTCCTCCAGTTTTGCGAGTGCGTACGCCCGGGTCGTGTTCGGCAGCCGATATTGTGCCTGCGCGGTATCGATCCGGGTTGCTATCAACGACTTCTCGACCAGGCCCGCGACCGCGTCGAAGATTTCCTCGGCTCCCATGCTTGGTTCGCCAGCGACAGACCGCGTGCCGTCCAGGCTGAAATGGCCGACGAAAGGAGCGATGCGTCGAAAGACAATCCTCTCTGCGTCCGACAGCAGATCGTAGCTCCAATCCAACGTCGCCTTGAGCGTTCGATGTCTGGCAATTGTCGTCCGATGGCTTAGTTTCAGCAATTCCAGCCGGGACACCAGGAGGTCGACCGTGCTCTTGAGGCCAAGGGCGGCGACCTGCCCCGCTGCCAATTCGATTGCCAACGGAATCCCATCCAGCTTTCGACACATTTCCGCGACGAATGGCACCTCCTTGTCGGTGAGAAGGACGCTACCTGCTCTCGCGGCCACACGCCGTACGAACAGCTGCACCGCCGGATATCGCAGCACCGCATTTGCAGTTTGCTCCGAGCCTTCTGGTGGAAAATCAAGTGGGAGAACCCGGCAGCAATGCTCACCCTCGACCTTCAATAATTCCCGGCTCGTGGTCAGAATGTGGATCTCTTCCGTTTGCTGGTAGAGTTGCTCGGCAAGCGAGGCGACCGCCTCGATCACATGCTCGCAGCTATCGAGTATGATAAGAAGTTTCCGCGACCGGATGAGGTCGACCAGCTCCAGGCCGGGATCTTTCGATTTGAGTGCAAGTCCCAGGGAAGTCGCGACCGCCGCAGCAACATGGTGCGGATCGGTGAGGCTTTCCAGATCGACAAAATAGATCTCGCTGCCAAACCTCTCGGCGACGGCGCGGCCGACGGCCAAGGCAATGGTCGTCTTGCCGATGCCACCGGGGCCGAGCAGCGTTACGAACCGGTCATTTCGAAGCTTGTCGCTGACCTCCGTGACGACCGTCTCGCGTCCGATCATCATGATCGGTCGCACCGGAAGCCTGCCTTGGTGCCAGGACCTGGCGTTCCCGCTTTCCGCGTCACCTCCGGGCGGGACCACCGCACCGACGAACGAGTAGCCACGTCCCTTGATGTTTGCGATGTAGCGGCTGCCGAACTGGCCGTCACCAAGCGCCTTGCGGATGGCGGCCACGTGAACCCGGATGCTCCCGCCCTCGACCGTCACGTCCGGCCAGACGTGATCGATCAACTCCTGCATTGCGACCACCTGCCCCGGACGCTCGACAAGGTAGATCAGGATGTCGAGGGCCTTGCTGCCGAGAGACAGCGCCACGCCATCGCGCCGAAGTACCCTCTCCCCACTCGAAAGTTCAAAGGGACCAAACAGCAGATTTCCACGAAGCTGATTGTCAGCCATAGCTCTTGGCACGGGCTTGGGGTGTTTTTCCTGGATGTTCAATGATTCGCGCGAAACCCAAGCGTGCGTTCTTGATGGACATTGGCTTGCTTTCGGCTCCACGCGCGGACCTGAAGGGATCAGCACGCGGCGACCGGCATGCGAGCTGCATACAACCGACGATGTCCGGCGCTTCCCTCTCGCTAACAGAGATCGTACACTTCCATCATTGTTTGCATCCCCCGAATGGGGGGAGGACCGACGTTGATAGGGGGAGCCGTTGATCCAGCCGCACTCCAGCCATTTGACAGATGGAACGGGCATCCTGCTCGGGGGAGGACAGCTGCCATTCCTCGCAACCAAGATCTTGCCGGCACGATTCGGCGGCCTGGTCGCACGTCCCCGGCTGCTCGCCATCATGTCCGAATTCCCGGCCAAACGACTTGCCGTCATCAAGGCGCCGGCGGGCTTCGGCAAAAGCTCACTGGCATCCACTTGGGTCGAGACGCTCGAGCAAGACGGTAATGCCGTTGCGTGGCTGACAGTCGATTCGGACGATGACGAGGCCACACGGTTTCTGTTCTACGTCTCGCAAGCCCTGCACCAGGCCTGTCCGGACGTCGGCGCCGGCGCGATTGGGCTGATCCTCGAGAACAATTTGATCGACCCGACAGCGATCCTGTCGAGCCTGATCAACGATCTGGCGGAGATCGAGGATGACGTTTATCTGTTTCTCGAGGACTATCACTGGATCAGCGCCTCTCGCATCCATCAGACCGTCGCGTATTTTCTCAAGCACGCACCATCCCACTGCCATGTGGTGCTGACGACGCGGATCGAGCCTCCCCTGCCGCTCGCAACCTTGCGCGCCCAGAACCAGCTGATCGAGATCGATGCCGAAGCCCTGCGGTTCGATATGCAGGAGACAAAGGCGTTTCTGGACAGCACCAAACCCGGGGCTCTGGAATTCCCCGACGTCCAACTCTTGCAGCGCAAGACCGAAGGGTGGCCCGCCGCGCTGCGAATTATCTCATCCATGCCTTCGCAGTCCGGATCCGGGCTGAAGGAGTATGTTCACAATCTCTCGGGTTCGCAGCGTCCAATTGCCGCCTACCTGACCGAGATGCTGGATGGGCTTCCGGTCGAATTGGTCGACTTCATGCTGCGAACAGCCATTCTGGATCGGCTCTCTGGTCCTCTCTGCGAGGCCGTAACAGGTTTGAGCGCGAGCCGCACGATCCTGGCATCGCTTGCCCAGCGCCAAATGCTGCTCACGCCGCTCGACAGCGATGGTGTCTGGTTTCGCTATCACCCGCTGCTTGCTGAATATCTGAGACAGCGGCTGGAGGCGGACCGCGGCATCGAAGTTCCTGAACTGCACGGGCGTGCGGCCCTTTGGTACGCGTCCCACGAATTGTGGACCGAGGCAGTCCAGCACGCGATTGCAGCCGGCGCTTCCGATCGTGCAATCGGCTGGATCAACAATTGCGCGATGGCCTTGATCAAGAGAGGCGATCTCTTCACGTTGCTGGAATGGCAGCGCCAGTTTCCCGACGAACTCATGCGAGGCCAGTGCGAGGTCCGATTGGCGATCGCCTGGGGATTGGCGCTCGCGCTTCGTTTTGATGAGGCCCTGAAGCTCGCAGCCGACATAGAAGGCGATATCGCTGCAACGCCTCTGCCGGACGGCAATTTGCTGTGCGAATGCCAGGCGATCCGCTCAGTTGCCATCGCGCTGAAGGATGACAGCGAAAGCGCGCTACCTCTGGCACAGGATTGCGTGAACCGCTCATCCGATCCCTGGACCGCGAACGTTGCCTCAAACGTCGTGCGCTTCAGCCATATGAAGGCGGGCAACCTCAAGCAATTCCATGCGACGCCATGGATTCCCTATTCGGTCGAGGAGGATCGCAGGAACGTATTCGCCTCGGTGTATCGACACTGCCTGACCGGGCTTACAGAGGAACGGCAGATACGTCTGGCAGCGGCAGATCAGCACTACCGCGAGGGCTTTCGGATCGCCGAGCAGGATGTCGGGCCGAATTCGGTTGCGGCAGCCTTGCCCGCAAGCCTGATCGCGCGAATGAAGTACGAGCAAGGCCAGCTCGACGAGGCGGAGGCCTGGGTCATCGATCGCGTCCCGCTGATCAACTCGGGGACGATGCTCGACTGCGTGTGGAGCACTTATTTCGTGATCTCCCGGGTCGCCGCTGCGCGGATGAACTTCGAGCGGGCCCGCACTCTGTTGGAGCGCGCTGAAAATCTCGGCGTCGCGCGGGATTGGGGAAGGCTCACGGCCGGAGTGATCGCAGAACAGGCACGGCTCTACCTGAACGACGGCCGGCTGGATGAAGCCGCCGCATGCGTCGATCGCCTGGAAAGCCTTGCGCGGAAATTCCCCGCACCGAAGCCTAGCGCCTGGTCGGAGATTGGATGGTACCACAGATTGACCCGCGCTCATCTGCTGGGCCAGCAAGCTCGCCCGGATGAGGCCATATCAATCCTGCAACAATTGCAGCACGAAGCAGAAGCAATGGAGCACCGCCAGTTCCTGATCTGCATTGCGATCCGCCAGTCGGCAGTTCAGCTCGGTGCGGGCAAGGCCGCGGAGGCTGTGAGCCGCTTCCGCCGCGTGCTTGCCGCATGTTCGGCGGCCGGTCTTTATCAGACCGTCCTGGATGAGGGGCCAGTCGTTTCCGAGCTTCTCCGGGCGACCCGCGAGGGCGGACACGTCAACGCGGATCTGATCTCCTACGTCGACCGGCTCACGGCCGGCCTACAGCGAGCACGACAACATCGTTCGACGCCGGGCTCGAGTGCGCGGATTCTCAGCGCATTGAGCCGGCGCGAGACTGACATTCTCACGCTGATCGCGGATGGATTATCCAACAAGGAAATCGCCCGAAACCTCGATATCGGTCCTGAAACCGTGAAGTCGCACCTCAAGAGCGTTTTCACCAAGCTCGGCGTGGAGAAGCGCGCACAGGCCGTATCACGCGCACAGACCCTGGGCATCGTCACCACGCAGTGAAGCTTCGCCGCGTCATCCGGTTTGTCGCGTACGAACGCTCGTCTGCTTGAGGATCTGCCTCGCCGACAGGAGATCTGGCGTTCCAAAACCCTCCGTGAAACGGCCGTAAATGGGTCCGATGAGATCATGGGCTCGTTGGACTTGCCCCCGATCAATCCAGAGCCGCGCAAGCTCCAATCCTGCCCGCAGCTCGAACGAACGCGCAGATTGCTGCGCTGCCAGGGTCATCGCCTCCTCGAAACATTCCACAGCCAGATCACACTGCTGGGATTCCCCGCACACAAGGGCCACGCCTTTCGCCAGGAACAGCGCCGGAAGGTGAAGAGGCCTCTTCGATCCGAGCTGCGTGGCGATCGAATCGTCGATGAGAGCCATCGCCTCCGCTTGCTCGTTCCGTTTTGCGAGACCGACTGCCAATTCGGAGACAAAATCCGTAACAAGCATCTCGTATCGCAGGATCCGCAGCTTTTCCAAGCTGTCCCGCAGATGACACATGCCATCCTCCGTCCGGCCGACACGGACCAGATAGCGCCCTCTAAGTCCCATGGCGACAGCGCGAAATGGCTCCAACGAATACTTCTCGGCGGTGAGCTCGAGCGCAGAGAGGTTCCGTTCGACCCGTCCCAAGTTGCCGATCCAGAAATAGAGAGGCATCGTCAAAATCAGGGCTCGACACAGCGCGATCGGATGGTCCGATCTCTCTGCCTCCTCGATGGCTCTTTTGGCATGACTGGCGGCCCTATCCAGATTGCCGGCGAACCAGTGCGATCGGGTCAGGTTGAATAGTGACGTCGTGCGCAGATCAAACAGATATTGAGTTGCGTTGAACCGTCGCGAAGCCGGCGCCCCACGCAGCGCCCGTTCGAGGTATTTTGGCGCGCGGACGTGGTCTGCAAGCATGTAATACGCAGCTCCGAGCATCGAATCCGCAAGCGCCGCATCTTCCGGACTTCCGGTCTTGTTCGCGACTGACTCCGCACGCAGCGCAACTTCAAGACTGCCGGTCGCATCGATCGTACGATGCAGATACATCGACAGCCCGCTGAGAAGACGTAGTTGCTGGTAGGCATCCTCGCGCCGCTCCGCGAACGTCAACGCCGTATTGAAGGCATCGCGAACCCTTTCACTGTTGCCGGCGGTGAACATCAGCGACAAGGCGAGCGAAGCGTGGATTTCCATCTGATCCCGCGGGTCGTCGTCCGCAGCAATCCGATCGATCGCTTTCTCCATCCAATCCCGGCACTCGATGAAAAGCGACTTGGCCAGAAGCAATTGCGAGGCGGCGGCCGCCATTCGTGTGGCCGCGCCATCGTTTCCATCGGGACCAAAGCTCCATTCGAGCGCAGCACGGATATCTCCAAGATTGTGCTGTGTCGCGTCTGCCAGGGATTGTCCGGGCTCTAGGTCGAAGAGATTCCCGCGGCTGTCTTGCAACGATCGGCTCAAATGGCTCGCGTGGCGCGCCGCCATGGAATGATGTTCACCGCTCTCAGCCAATTTCTCCCAGGCATAGGAGCGCGTGGTGTCGAGCAATCGGTAAAGCATCCGCCGGTAGCTGGGCCACGCCACGATCAGCGATTTGTTGACAAGGTTTTCGACCGCCCCCTCGATCTCGGACCGGTCGATTCCTTCCTGCTCTGCAACCGCACACGCCGCTTCCAATGAAAAGTGCCCGATGAAGATCGCGACACGCCGCAGCACAATTCGTTCGACTTCTGACAGGTGATCGTGGCTCCAGTCCAGCGTTGCCTTGAGCGTCTGATGCCGCGGATTCGCCGTTCGGCGGCCGAACTTCAGAAGATCGAGGCGCGAACCCAACCTTGCCACAGTATTCCCGACGCCGAAGACGGCGGCTCTTCCGGCGGCGAGCTCGATGGCGAGCGCAATGCCGTCGAGCTTCCGGCAAATCTCGGCAACCAGGGGAGCTTCGTCGTCACTCAGCGAAAAGCTGCCGCGGCGGGCACTGACGCGCTCGGCGAACAACCGTGCTGCCGGATAGGCAAGCACCTCAGACGCGGTTGGCCGCGGCTGCTCTGGCGGGCAGTCCAGTGGACAAAGACGAAGTACGCTTTCGCCGGGAACGCGCAAGGTTTCCCTGCTGGTCGCCAGTATGTGGATTTCCGGGGCATTCCGGAAGATATAGTTGACGATCTCCGCGGCTCTCTCGATGACATGCTCGCAACTATCGAGAATGACAAGCGCCCTGCGCGCGCGCAAAAAATTGAGCAACGCCTCCTTTGGATCGACCAGCTGCGGGGCGAGCCCGACCGCGGACGCGACCGCGCCGACGACCTGTTCATTGTCGCTTGCCGTTGAAAGATCGACGAAGAATACCGCCCCGGAGAAATCGGCCAGCGCCCCGTGCCCGACTGACAGAGCAACCGTCGTCTTGCCTATGCCCCCGGCACCCAAAATTGTAATCAGACGCTGTTCCGTCTGGAGCAGACGCTGAATCTCAGCGACGACCTTGCTGCGGCCAACCATACGGCCCAGTGCCGGCGGCAGGTTGGACAATCCCGAAGATGCGCTACCCCTGTCGCGGTCGGCTGGAAGTCGCGTGACCGGCGCAATGAAGCTATAGCCGCGGCCCTGGACATTCGCGATGTACTTGTCACCGAACTGACCATCACCCAGTGCCTTGCGCAGCGCCGATAGATGGACGCGAAGACTCCCTTCCTCGACCGTTACGTCGGGCCATGCCTTGGCGATCAGTTCGGACTTGGGGACAACCTCGCCAGCGTTTTCGAGCAGGCCGATCAGGATGTCGTAGGCTCTGCCACCAAGTGGAAGGATCTGGTTCGCCTTGCTGAGAGAGCGCTCGGCGACATTCAGCTCGAATGGGCCAAACCGAAGCCGGATTGCACTCGATGAGCCAATTGGTTGGACCGACATGAATCATTCCGCCAAGACCGTCGACGATCTGGTTGCTGCACCATTCGCCGTCAGTCTCGTGCAAACGCACCCCACCCAATTAAGTGTTAGCCGAAACCTCCATCAGCAACAAGCCTCACGGCATCGAGCTGGCGGCGCCATCGTGCGAATGTGAAACGGCCAATACCTGCTTGGCCAGCCGTAGATCGCAGGTCTCAAAATCCTCGCGAAACTTCGCGCAAGTGGCTTGCAAGATCCGCCACGCGGCCTCCTTTCGCCCGGCCGACTTTTCGGCAATGGCGAGGCTGGTCGCGGCCCTAAGCGCCCACGACAGGCTCGCTTGCCTATTTGCAAGCTCGAACGCCCGCTGAAAGTATTGCCTGCCAACCGCCAATCCTTCGCCGCTGCTCAGAGCCAGTTCGCCCCTGATGCGGTGCAGCTCCGGGCCATACCATCAGCTTTCGTCGAGATCGATCTTCGCACGCTCGAACACGTCAAGCCCTTCCCTCGGCCGGCCCACGAGAGCCATGCACATCGCAAACTCCGCCTGCAAGAACCAATCGAAAATTCCGTAGCGTGCTGCGGACAGCTTCTCGAGACCCGCATAGAGCATTGCGGAGGCTGCACTGATTTGCGCTCCTCGCCTGATTTCGTAGATCGCCTGCATGCCGAGACCAAGGCCCTGGTAGTTGTGCAGAGCGTATTTCCCGGCACGGCTGCCGAGTTCGTCCACGAGTGCCTCGGCTTCGCCGTCATCCGGATTTGTGAAATATGCGATGAGGCCCGCAAAGGTCAGCGCACCGCAAAGGTTCACGGTCCGATTGGATTGGCGCGCCTCGGCGACGGCCATCTGATTGAACCTGCGGGCTTGATCCGGAGAGCCACGCAACCACGCCAGGGTCGCAAGACCGGCCAAATTGTCGACCTTGCGATCATAGCCAAACCGCTTGATCAGCAATTGTCGCGCAGCCTCGTCATCACGATGCAGCGACAATTCCAGCAGGCCCTGAGCCTCCGTAATCCGCCCGGCGTGGTAGTAGGTTATACCCCGCATATAATTGGCCGTTGCGATGGCGCCGATACGACCCGTTCCTTCCGAAACCTCGCCGCCGCGGTCCGCCAGCCTGATCGCTTCCGCATAGTTGGGAACGCGCAACTCGTGAGCCCACAGCACAAGCACGGCATCCATCTGATAGTCGATATCGTTGAGACCCTCGGCGAGAAGCAGCGCCTTGGCCCACGTCGCATATGATTTTTCCGTCATGCCACCCGTGAACATCACGCAACTGGCGAGGGCTGACTGAAGGACCATCTCCTGCCGTGTGCCCGAATTCATGTCGTCGAGATGGCTTATGGCCTTTCTCATCCATTCCACGCATTCGGTGAGCAGCGCCATGCCCATCCAGGCGCTGGCCGATGCCGCAGCGAGCTCAACGCCGATTTTCGCATCGCCCGTGGCAGAAAACGCCCAATTCAGGGCAGTTCTGAGATTATCGACCTCGATCCCGAGCGCCCTGGACCAGCCCGATATGTCCATCGCGGCGCCCTGCCTGAACAGGTCGGTAAAATAGAGGGCGTGCCGACGGCGAAAAAAGTCCTGCTCATCGCTCCTGGCCAGTCGCTGCAAGGCAAACGCGCGCGTGGGGTCGAGCAAGCGCAGCCGGCCGTCCTGTCCCTGAACCGCAATCATCGACTTTGAACGAAGCTCCCAGACGCAATCCGATACGCTTGCTTCATCCACCGTCTCATCGGCGACAATGGCGACCGCCGCCTCGAACGTAAATCCGCCGGAGAATACGCTGAGCCGATTCAATATGCGCTTTTCGGCTTCCCCGAGCAGGTCGTAGCTCCACTCCAACGTGGCGTTCAACGTCTGGTGCCTCGACGGGGCGGTTCTGCGCCCCACCCATGACAGGTTCAGTCGTTCGTCGAGCAGGCTTGCCGTCTTGCCAAGGCCAAATATATCGACCCTGCTGGCTGCGAGCTCGACCGCCAAGGGAATACCATCAAGCCGACGGCAGATTCCCGCGGCAATCGGCGCATCCGCATCCGTCAGCTCGAAGTCGCTTCGCACGGCCCGCACGCGGTCGGCCAACAACTGAACCGACGGGTATTGCAAGGCGATCCGCGCTGACAGATCGCTATCTTCCGGAGGGCATTCAAGCCCATCGAGTTCGTAGACATGCTCGCCCTCAACGCGCATGGCCTCCCGGCTGGTCGC
This sequence comes from Bradyrhizobium sp. LTSP857, assembly GCF_000938285.1. Classification (NCBI taxonomy): domain Bacteria; kingdom Pseudomonadati; phylum Pseudomonadota; class Alphaproteobacteria; order Hyphomicrobiales; family Nitrobacteraceae; genus Bradyrhizobium; species Bradyrhizobium sp. LTSP857. The sequence continues at coordinate 397,468 of NZ_JYMS01000049.1, forward strand.
GAGCAAATGCAATGTCGGGACACGGCGAATCAGTTCTTCTGCAACGGCCGACGCTCCATCGATCAGATGCTCGCAACAGTCGAGAATGACGAGCGTTGGCCTTTCCTGCAAACGATCGATCAGGGCAGGTACGACATTGTCTGTTTGCACCGACATGCCGAGTGACGTGGCGATGGCTGGCGCGACGAGTGAAGCGTCGCCGAGCGCACTCAGGTCGATGAAAAGAACCTGACCGTCGAAAGCTGCGCCCATTTCATGGGCAACTGCGACCGCCACCGTGGTCTTGCCGACGCCGCCAGGCCCGATGATCGTGACAAACTTCTGCCCGGCCAGCTTCACCAGGATCTCAGCCACGGCGTCTCCGCGCCCAAGCATTCGCATCAAGCGCGCAGGCACTCGGGGCCTCGGAGGCGCCTTGGGATTCTCCGACCCCTGCGAGGCACGCGAGGTGACTGGTACGACGAAGCTGTACCCCCGGCCGGGTATGTTCGCGATATATCGCCTGCCGGGGTCGCTCTGATCAAGAGCCTTCCGGAGCGCTGAAATATGAACGCGCAGGCTGACCTGTTCGGCTCCTCTCGCGGGCCAAACGCGTTCGATCAGGGTTCTCCTGCCGACGACCTTGTTTGCCTGCTCCACCAGGACGATGAGGAGATCCATGGCGCGCGCGCCGAGCGGCACGACTTTCGCGTCGTTTGTCAGAAGCCGGTTTGCGATCGACAGTTCGAAGGGGCCGAAGCTGAGGACAGCCCCCTGCTGACCGCTCATGGAATATGCTCGTCCATGTCGCCTCTCGGGGTGAGCTCGCAGGGGATTCCGAGCTCGCGTCGCCAGTTGGCCGGGCTTTGACCAAAGGCGTGCCTGAAGAGCCGGCATAGGTGTGCTTGATCGGAGAAGCCCACACTCAAGGCTATCTCGCTCAGTGACGCCGCGCTGGTCATCATCAGGTGGCAGGCTCGCTCCAGTCGCCTTCTCACCACGTAAGCATGCGGCGACTCCCCGATAGCCAGTTTGAACTTTCGGGAAAAGTGCGCCGGGCTTCGACGTGCGACCGTACTGAGATCCCGAATGTGAATGGTGCGGTGCAGATTGCTGTCGATATAAGCTCGCACGCGCAGAATCTGCCAGGCCGCCAGACCACCCCTTGTGGCGCCGTTGGCGCCCGAGCAGCGCTCGATCTCCGCTTGCAGGATGTGGGATGCGGTCGCCAGCGACACTCTGGCCGCATCTCGATCACGTTCCAGCTCCCGCCTTGCCGTTTCAAGCAGCGTGGCCAGGCTGTTCGCAACCAGGTTGAACTGTTGGTCGGATGCCAAGGACGATTCTGGTGCGGTAGCCGGAAGTCCTGCCATTATCATTCCCTCGACGATCAGTCCGACAGCCCGGCGAGAGAGTGCAGCAAGGGGAGCGTCTTGGCTTGTTAAGTAGTGTTCTGAACAGTTAAATGCGGGCAAATGCTCCGTTGCTGGGCAAACATTCGAAAATCGGGAAAAGTCTTTTATTTCCAAATAGATCGCTTACGAGCCAGGGTCTTCCAGGACCTTCAGATCGCTGATCGAGTAGGAAAGCGAGTAGCGGAATCCCGACTCGATCCGCCTCGGCGCGAGCGCATGGAGTTCTTCGCCATTCGTTTCCGGAAAATTGAGCTCGCCCGTCCCGATCCATGCGCCGGCGACGGTGAGATTGTCGGTGACCGACATCGCAAGCTCGTCGACCGCAGGCTTGTCCTGGCATCCGGGCACCAGTCTCGGAAAGTATCGCAGCAAGACCGTGGGGCGGGTGAGCAGCGACAATCCGTCTTCGACCGGCTTGCGCAAGGTGACGCAGGCCTCCGCAAGACGCTGGCCATGAGCCGAAAGGCTGGCGCCAAATCGGCTGCCGGGCGCGATGGGCGCCGCGGCAAGCCCTGAGGCCACAAAGGAGCGTGTCTGAAAGATGCTGCCCATCTTCTTCGGAAATCCCTGCGTCCAACCGCGCGCCAGCGCGGCGTCGTTGTCGACATAGATGTACGGACACCACATGACCGGCACGTCGCGATACATCGCGTCGACCAGGACAAACGCCTCGCGATATTGATAACGAGCCGGCTCAAGATATTCGTCGTCCTGGGCGGTGAATTGCCAATCCAGGAACATCATCACCGCGTGACCGTTCGACTCCGGATCCGGGGAAAGACCGCTCGGCAATGTGGCAGCTGTCGCCTCGGGGTCGGTCCAGAACTCAATACCGACAGCATCGCCAGCGTAGTGCCAGGGTGGCGGCGGCGTTAGAGCGGCCTGGCCGAATGGCGACTTCGGAACTGTAAAGCCCTTGAGCATTCCCGTGTCCTAAGTGCATCGCTTTCGGCACAGAGGCTAGCGGAACCTGCCTCGCTGGATTTGATTGAAATGCGTCGATTTGTTGATTCCTGCCGCAATCCGGAACACACCTGTCGACATCGGTCGATTGCTAGGCGGTCAGGTCTGCCAAAACCTCAATATCGGTGACGGAATAGGAAAACGAGAACCGGTATCCGCGCCCTACTTTGAGCGGCCCGAGCATTTCCAGCTCCTCGCCATAGGCTTCCGGAAAATTGAGCTCGCCCTCTCCGATCCAGACGTTCGTGATCAGGGGGTGGGCCGAAACGCATCGAACGAGCTCATCCACCGCGGGCTTGTCGTGCAGGCCCGCGGAGAGCCGCGGAAAATACCGCCGTCCGACAATCCGCCGATCGAGCAAGCCGCCAAGATGCTCGGCCCTCTCGCGCAAGGTAACGCCGGCCTGCACCAGCAAACGGCCGTGAGCGGACATGCAGGCAGAAAATCTCCCATCATGCACCAGCGGCGCCGAAGCCAGGCTCGCAGCGGCAAAAGTCCGCGTCTGGTGCACAGTGCCGAGCTTTCTCGGATATCCCTGAATCCAGCCTCTCATTAGTGCGGCGTCGTTGTCGACATAACAGTACGGACACCACGCTATTGGTGTCCCCTTCCAAATCGCGTCGAGGAGAACGCTGAATCCGCGACACTGATATCTGGCCGGGTCCAGATGCTCATCGTTCTGCGCAGTGAACTGATAGTCCGTGAAAACTGCAACCGAATGGCCGCGACATTGCTCATCAAGCTCCACACCCGCCGGAAGGATATGGGCCGATATATCGGGATCATTCCAGAATTCCACCGCAAGCACGTCACCCGCGAAGTGCCAGGGTGGCGACGGGACCAATGCCGCAATACCCTTGGGCGACCGAGGAGCGGTGAATCCTTTCAGCATCTCTCGTTCCCACCGCCAGCAGTCCGTATCAGGCACATCATTCCGACCTAGAACATTAGCGCTGGTATCAACCTCAACGCTTGGAAAAACGAGTAATGACGTGGTGGTTTCTGCGTACCCGGCGTTGGCACAAACCGGTTCAACCGAACTACCTCTGCATCCCTGCGACGCCCTTCAATGCTGCATCCTCATGCTCATCGGCGCGCCCGACGGCATCATCATGTTGGTGTTCATATCTGCCACGATCCACATCGTGCCAGCGATCACGACGACTACGATGAGAACGCCAAAGGCGAGCGCCAGCACGTTGTTGGTGCTTTCCGGCCCGCTGCTGATGTGCAGGAAAAACACCAGGTGAATGCCCATTTGGGCAATGGCGAGGACAGCGAGCCCGAGGAATACGCCACCCGGCCAGAGCAGTGACGTGTTTGCGGTCCAGAACGATGTGGCAGTGAGAAGAAGCGCCACAAACAGGCCGATCGTGTAGACGAGAAACTCGGATGGAGCCGATGCGTCCATCTCGCGGCTCGGCCTGTCTCCGGGTGCACGTTCGTGTCGGGCTTCGGTCATGAACTCACTCCCATCAGATAGACCACCGTGAATACCCCGACCCAAACGATGTCGAGTGCGTGCCAGAACAAAGAGAAGCAGAGCAGGCGATGCTGCACCCTCGCGGCGAATCCGAATACCGCCACCTGCACCATCATCACGACCAGCCAGATCAGTCCGAGCGCGACGTGCAGCCCGTGGCATCCGACAAGTGTGAAGAATGCGGACAGAAACGCGCTCCGCTGCGGCGCAGCACCGATGGCGATCATGCCCAGGAACTCGCGGATCTCAAGACTAAGAAACGTGGCTCCGAGTGCGAAGGTGATCAAAGCTCCTAAATAGGTCCTGAGGTAACGGCGCGAATTGACGGCCAAGGACATCATTCCGCAGGTGTAGCTCGAAACGAGAAGGCAAACAGTTTCGATCGCGACCGTCTTCTGATTGAATAGCTGGGCGCCGGTCGGCCCGCCGGCCGTCGAACGCACGAGGACCGCGTAGCTCGCGAACAGCGCGGCAAACATGATGATGTCACTGAGCAGGAAGATCCAGAAGCCATAGGCGACCACGATCCTCTTTGGAGCAGGTCCCGCCTCGCTCGCACTTGGCAGTGCGTCTTGCGGAATCTGATCAATTGCGACGGCGATATTCATGCTGCAACTCCTGCCTGGTGGGCCCGTACGAACCGGGCGATCTCCTCGGCTGGCACCTCGATTTCGTTGTGCCGGCGGAATGAGAAGGCAAGCAACGTCATGAATGCGCCGAACACTCCGACACCGGCCAGCCACCAAATGTGCCAGATCATTGCAAAGCCGATGACGACTGCGAAGAAGGCGGTAACAAAGCCCGTGGCGCTATTCTTCGGCATTTCGACGGGCTCGTATTTGCGCGTCGGCGTCGGCTCGCCCTTTGTCGCTTGCGCCCGGTCTTTGCTGCTCCAGAACGCGTCCAGTCCGGCGACCTTGGGTTGGAACGCAAAGTTCCATGCCGGCGGCGGCGACGCTGTCGCCCATTCGAGCGTGCGGCCGTTCCACGGATCACCGGTCACGTCGCGCAGCTCCTCGCGATTGCGGATCGACACAACGAGTTGCACGATCTGGCAAACGACGCCGACCAGGATGATAGCGGTGCCGAATGCGGCTGCTATCAGCCACGGCTGCCAGGACAAATTGTCGTAGTGTTGCATGCGCCGGGTCATGCCCATCAGACCCAGCACGTAGAGCGGCATGAAGGCGACATAGAAGCCGACGAGCCAGCACCAGAACGAGGCTTTGCCCCAGCGTTCGTCGAGCTTGAACCCGAATGCCTTGGGGAACCAATAATTGTACCCCGCCATCACGCCGAATACGACGCCGCCAATGGCGACGTTGTGGAAGTGCGCGACCAGGAACACGCTGTTGTGCAGCTGGAAGTCGGCCGGGGGCACCGCCATGAGCACGCCGGTCATACCGCCGATGACGAAAGTCACGATGAAGCCAATCGACCACAGCACCGGCACCGAGAACCGAACCCGGCCGCCGTACATCGTGAACAGCCAGTTGAAGACTTTCGCGCCCGTCGGCAACGCGATGATCATGCTCATGACGCCGAAGAAGCCGTTGACGTTTGCACTGGCACCCATTGTGAAAAAGTGGTGCAGCCAGACAAGGAAGGAGAGGACGCAGATGGCCATCGTCGCGGCTACCATCGAGCGATAGCCGAACAACGGCTTGCCGGAGAAGGTCGCCATCACTTCCGAGAATACGCCGAACGCGGGCAGGATCAGGATGTAGACTTCGGGGTGCCCCCATACCCAGAACAGGTTGGAGTACAGCATCTGATTACCCTGGCCTTCGAGCGAGAAGAAGTGAAAGCCGAGATAGCGATCGAGCGCCAGCATCGCGAGCGTCGCGGTCAGGACCGGAAAGGCCGCGACAATGAGCAGGTTAGCGGCAAGCGCGGTCCAGCAGAAGACGGGCATCCGCATATAGCTCATCCCCGGCGCCCGCAGTTTGAGGATTGTTGTGACGAAGTTGATACCCGCCAGCAAGGTGCCGATACCGGAGATTTGCAACGACCAAAGATAGTAGTCGACGCCGACGCCGGGCGAATATTGCATTTCGCTCAGGGGAGGATAACCCCACCAGGTGGCTTTTGAGAACTCGCCGACGGCCAGCGAAATGTTGACCAACAACGCGCCCGAGGCCGTCAGCCAGAAGCTGACGGAGTTGAGCGTAGGGAATGCGACATCGCGAACACCAAGTTGCAAGGGCACCGCGAAGTTCATGAGCCCTACCACGAACGGCATTGCCATGAACAAAATCATGATCGTGCCGTGTGCCGAGAAAATCTGATTGAAATGCTCGGGCGGCAGATAACCTTGGGCACCGCCGGCTGCGATCGCCTGCTGCGTGCGAATCATGATCGCATCGCTGAAGCCGCGCAACATCATGATGAGCGCCAGTATGCAATACATGGCACCTATCCGCTTGTGGTCGACCGAGGTGAGCCATTCGCGCCACAGATAGAGCCAGGCTCCCTTCGCCGTGACGAATCCGAGGACAACCACCACGACCAGGACCATGAAGCCCGTTGCACCCATGATGATCGGCTCATGGAGGGGAATCGCGCTCCAATCGAGCTTGCCAAGGAGATTCATCGCTCTGCCCTCTGCGACGTTGAACAAATTGATAGAGAGGATTCTTGGGCACCCATGGCAGCGCTTACGATGCTGCTGAACAGCTCGGGGGCGACGCCACGATAGGTGAACGGCGCGACCGCCTTGCTCGGCTTGACCAGGTCAGCGTAAGTCTGCTTATCGAGCACCGAACCGGTTTCGCGGGTCTGGCGAACCCATTGCGCAAATCCGTCGTCTGTCACTGCATCGACCGTGAAGTGCATGTCTGGAAAGCCGTCACCGCTGAACATGGCGGATATCCCTGGATAGGTTCCGACATGGTCCGCCTGCAGGTGGAGGCGCGTCGCCATTCCTGACATGGTGTAGATCTGGCTCCCGAGCTGAGGCACGAAGAAGCTGTTCATGACGCTCGATGAGGTCAGCTCGAAGCTGATCGGCGTACCAACCGGCACGACCAGCTTGTTGACGCTCGCGATCCCCTGCTCTGGATAGATGAACAGCCATTTCCAGTCGAGTGAGACGACCTGAACGTTGACAGGCTTGACCGTTGAGTTAATCGGCCTGCCCGGATCAAGGTCGTGTGCGCCGATCCATGCGACGCCGCCGACCAGGAGCACCGTCATCCCGGGGATGGACCAGACCAGCAACTCAAGACGTCCGGAATATGTGAAATCTGGCCGATAGCGCGCACGCTCATTGGATGCTCGAAACCAGAAAGCAAAGCCAAGTGTCGCAAGGATCACCGGGATCACGATCGCCAGCATGATGCCAAGTGCGTTGAACAAAATTTGCCGCTCGGCCAGCGCAATCGGCCCTTTGGGATCGAGCACGCCTTCGCAGCCGCCGAGGGTCGCGGCACCGATCATGACGATTGCAAGTAAACCATAGCGCATGTCAGGCCTCGCTGAAGTTGACGGCGCCATTCTGCGACGCGCGCATGAATGACAATTGTTCACCTCGATGGTCGGTCAGGAGAGCCGCGAACAGCACGAACAAATAGGCGATGGAGAATACAAACAGTCGTTGGGCGGCGCGGCGATCGGTCTCGACACTTCGGTTCAGGCGGGCCGCGAGCAGAAGGAAGATCGCCCCGCCGATGGCGGCGATCACGCTATACATCGTGCCTGCAAACCCTATCGCCCAGGGCAGCTCCGAGGCGAGAGCCAGAAGGCCGCTGTAGATCAGGATCTGACGCGTTGTTGCGGCGCGTCCTGCGACAACCGGCAGCATCGGCACGCCTGCACGCGCGTAGTCGTCGGTGCGATTGAGCGCCAGCGCCCAGAAATGCGGCGGCGTCCAAAGAAAGATAATGAGGAACAGTGCAAGCGGCTCGAACCCGATTGCTCCGGTCGCCGCGGCCCATCCGATCATTGGTGGAAGCGCGCCTGCGGCGCCGCCGATGACGATGTTCTGTGGCGTCGTTCGCTTCAGCCAAGCCGTGTACACGACGGTATAAAAAAGGATCGTGCCGGCCAACAACGCGGCTGCTGTCAAGTTCGTCGCCAACGCGAGACCCGCCACCGCGAGCACGCCCAGAACGAGACCAAAGACAAGCGCTGCGAACCGGGAGACATTTCCCCTTGGAATTGGCCGCATCGCGGTGCGGGTCATGACGGCATCGATATCGGCGTCGTACCACATGTTGAGGACGCCGGCGGCCCTGCCCCGACGGCGATGGCAAAGACCGCGGCAAGCGTGGCCGTCACATCAGGTCGAACCGGAGCGATGCTCATTCCGACGAGCGCGGTGAAGACGGCAAGACTCATGACGCGTGGCTTTGTCAGCGCGACGAAGTCGGACACGCTCCATTCACCGGCCAGCGAGCAAGCGGAGTGCGATAATGGTAGGGAGCGGTATCGCCTTTCCCGAAGCGAGCCAGCAATGGATTTGACGTTCATTTCGCTGCTCCGGATTCTCTCAACAGAGTTGCCTCGCATGTTCTGCTCGAACGACTGTCAATGCGTGCAGGCAATATGCATTCGCGCCCTCGGCGGCGATTGAACGCGGCTGCTCGATTGGGGCCAATCATGCTCAAAATTGCCTGCGGGTGAATTCCAGCCTGACAACACACGTTGCGATCGCACGATTCAGGACAATTTGAGCACGTTTCAACAAGCGCCCTGCGCCGGCTTTTTTCTAATGCAGATCATCGTTCGGATACCCGCAACGCGGCTTGGAGGACCTATCGATGAAGACGTCGTCGCTCTCGATGATCGCAACCGCCTGTTTCATGGCCGCGGCACCGGCCGCGCAGGCGCGATCCGCCTATGATGGTTCCTGGGATCTCGTCTTCGTGACGCAAAGGGGCGCGTGCGATCCCAGCTACAACTTCACCGTCAATATTTCCGACGGCATCGTGACCCACCCCAATCTGGTGAAATTCAGAGGCTATGTTGCGAGATCCGGTTCGGTTCGAGCGTCAGTGACGGTTCACGAGAAATTCGCGTCCGGCACGGGCAGGCTTACGGCGACCACGGGCGGCGGCAGATGGAGCGGTCACACGGGAAGTGAGCGATGCTCTGGCTACTGGACCGCACAGCGCAATTGACCGTTCTTAAAACATGATGAGGCACGGCCGTTCAATGCGCCGCAGCGCCATCCAAGAATGGCCCACAGCTCCGCTGTATCTATCCTGACGGGTCGGCTGGCCCTCAAGAGTCGGTACACCCCATGACGACAGTTCTCACCAAATCGTTCCCGCAGGAAAGGCAGTCGTCGACACAGGCGGCGCCGGGCAAAAAACATGTCTTGATTGTCGGCGGTGGCTTTGCCGGGATTGCGGCGGCGCGGGCGCTGAAGCGGGCCGACGTCGACATCACGCTGGTCGACCGGCGCAATCATCATATCTTTCAGCCGCTGCTTTACCAGGTCGCCACCGCTGTCCTGGCCCCATCCGAGATAGCGGCGCCGATCCGGCAGCTTGAGGCGAAACAGAAAAACCTCAGTGTCTTGCTGGCGGAGGTCAAGGCCATCAACATGGGAGCTCGCACGCTCGATGCCGTTTGCCCGAAGGCTGGCAGTCGAAAGCTCGCGTACGATTTCCTGGTCATCGCAACCGGAATGCGTCCGAGTTATTTCGGTCACGACGAGTTCGCGCAGTTCGCACCGGGCCTCAAGAGCCTCAGCGACGCCGAAACGATCCGGACCAGGATCCTGAGTGCGTTCGAATTGGCGGAAGCGACCGATGACGAGAAGGAACGCACTCGCCAAATGACTTTCGTTTTGGTGGGCGCCGGCCCGACCGGCGTCGAGCTTGCCGCCTCGATCGCTCAACTGGTCTCGGTGACCCTGCGCAACAATTTCCGCAAGATAGATCCGGCCAAGAGCCGAATTGTTCTGGTGGATGGCGGCACTCGTATTCTGCCGACCTTCGCAGAGCCGCTGTCGCAAAAGGCGGCCAAGAGGCTTGCGAAACTCGGCGTTGAGGTGTCGACGGGCGTCAAGGTCGAGAAGGTCGACGACCAGGGCGTGATTGCGGCCGGCGTCCGCATTCCCAGCGCCACCGTGCTTTGGACGGCAGGCGTCAGCGCCTCGCCCGTCGTGAAACTGCTCGGGACGCAGACAGACCGCGCCGGGCGTGCGTTCGTCGGCGCCTTTCTGGACATACCCGAGGCGCCCAACGTCTTTGTAGCGGGAGATGCCGCCTCGATGACCCAGGATGGCCACCCCGTTCCCGGAGTGGCGCAGGCAGCCATTCAGCAGGGACGATTTGTCGGGCATGTCATCGCCAACCGTGTCCGGGGGCACGAGGACGGTCGCCCGTTTCGGTACCGCAACAAGGGCAACATGGCGGTGGTCGGCAAGAACTTCGCCATCCTCGAGTCCGGCCGTTTGCGCAGCAGCGGCTTTGTGACCTGGCTGATATGGGCCGCGCTGCACGTGCTGGCGCTGCCGCAACTTCAGAACAGGTTTCGAGTCCAGACGCAGTGGCTCTGGTCGTATCTGTCGGGGCAACGGAGCTCACGGCTGATTTCCGAAGGGCCGCGGTCGCCCGCGTCATAGCCGTGCTTGGGACCGGTCGTCATCATTTCCGGCAATTGGTTGAGGACTGTATCTGTGGACGCCTCCATCATCTCCGCGCTCGCCGCCCTCACCGGGGCGGCCGTCGGCGGCTTGACGAGCGGAATTGCGAATTGGCGGAGCCAACGAAGCCAGGTCCGCGCCCAGTGGATTCTCCACGAGGAGACCAACCGGCAGACTCTTTACAGGGAATTCATCGAAGACGCCGCCAAATGTTACATTGATGCGCTCCAGCACGACAAGGCCGACATTCCGAACCTGGTCAGCCTTTATGCCAAATTGAGCGCAATGCGGGCGGTATCTTCAAATCTGGTGGTTCGGCAAGCCGAAGACGTCGCCCGAAAAATCCTGGATACCTATCTGGAGCCGGACAAAAGCTTCGTCCAACTGCGCGAAATGGCCATCGATGGCACGATCGATCTGTTGCTTGGCTTCAGCCACGCGTGTCGTGACGAATTCGAGCAGATGCGACCAGTCCATTTTTGACAGTCCATTTTTGAGCGTCACGCTGCGACTTCAGCGCGCTCCTGCCGCAAGGCGATCGGATCGTCTCCGCTTTTCCATGGTCATGCAGTCGCTTGGGACTTGATGTTTCGCGTGAAGTCGGGCTTGCGCTTCTCCACGAACGCCGTGAACGCCTCTCTTGCGTCGTCTGAGCGGACCTGCGCGCTGAACTCTTCGTTCTCGGCCTTCATCGCGGCCTTGATCTGCTCGCGAAATGGCTGCTTCATAAGCCTCTTGCTGGCCTGGAGTGCTGCGGCCGGCTTCGCTGCCAATTTCCGAGCCGTGTCAGTTGCTTTCGCCCGGAGATCGTTATCGGGGACGACTTCGGTCGCCAGACCCAACTCGACCGCGCGCTTGGCATCAAACGGAGTTCCCAACAAGATCAGCTCGGCGGCGCGGATGTGACCGATCCGCGCCGGCACGGAGCAGCTCGATCCGAACTCCGGCACGACGGCCAGATTGATGAAGGGCATCTGGAATTTTGTGCTCTCGCCCGCGTAGATGAAATCGCAATGCGTCAGCATGGTGGTGCCGCCGCCGATGGCGGCGCCGTGGACTGCGGCAATCAACGGCTTGTCGAAGTTGATCAGCGCGTCCATCAGCCGGGCCTGTGGCGATTCTCCCGGCCCCGGCGGATTCTTCAGAAAATCCTCGATATCGTTGCCGGCGCAGAACGAATCTCCCGCGCCATGCCAGAGGACGACACGTGTGCTCTCGTCATTCGCCGCCGCGTTGAATATCTCTGCGAGAGCCACGTACATGGCCAACGTCATCGCGTTCCGCTTTGTCGGACGGTTCAACTGGATGCGCAGGATGCCTCCGGCACTTTCGGTCACGATCTCATCCATTGTCGAACTCCTGGTCCCTTTGGAGAGTTTCACTGCACGCGCAGGATCGCGGCGGCCTGCGCCGCCCCGACCGCGTCGTTGCGCTAGGCCGCGTGTTCCTTTGTCTTCGGAATGGTACCGCTCGCACGCAAGCCATCGATTTCGGCCCCGCTAAATCCCAGCTGCCGAAGGACCTCGTCGTTGTGTTCTCCGATCTTCGGCGCGCGTTTTGCGGGCACCTTGACGACACCATGCACCTGAAGCGGGCTGGAGATCGTGGACGTCAGCTTGCCGCCGGCACCCTCGAGCGGAACGATGATGTCGTTTGCCCGGAGCTGTGGGTCGTTGATCACCTCCTGCGGCCCGCGCACCGCTCCGAACGTCACGTGGACACCGCTGAACACCTCGTACCAATGTGACATCGGCTCGGAACAGAAGGTCTGATCCAGAATTGCCGTGAGCTCGGTCATGTTCGCCATCAGCTTGGCCGGGTCGGAGAAACGCGGATCGGTCAAAAGATCGGGCCGGCCGATCGCTTTCGCCACAGCCTCCACTTTGTCCTGAGTGATGATGAGGACGAACCAGGTATCATCCTTGGCGCGATACACGTTCATGGCCGCATTTGCGGGGTGCATACGATCATGCAGCCCGAAGAATTTCGCATCGCAAAGTGCTGCCTGGATCGAGACGCTGGCGGACCACACGCCCTCGGCGAGCAGCGAGGTCGTGACATGCGCGCCCTCCCCCGTGCGCTCGCGACGATACAGGGCGGTGACGATCGCTGAATAGAGCCCGACCGCGGTCGCGTTGTCGCCGCTGCCCGCCACCGGCCAGGTCGGCGGCGCACCCGCATCGCGCGTCATCGACAGCAACCCACTGCGGGCCCAATACGACGTGATGTCGAAGCCGGGGAGATTTGCATCCGGTCCCTTGTCGCCGAAGCCGGTGAGGTCCGCGTAGATCAGCCGCGGGTTCCACCCCACCACATCTTCATATTCGAGCTTCAATTTCTTGCGTGCCGGATGCGGCGTATTGACGATGAGAACGTCGGCCCATTTGACGAGCTTCTCGAGAACCTGATGCGCGTCTGGAGATTTCAGATCAAGCGCCATGCCACGCTTGTTGCGATTGGCCAGATGCCAGGGATAAGCATCGTCAGCGACCGGCTGCGGCGGGAGATGGTTCGCATGTCGCCACAGCTCGCCGCTCGGCGGCTCGACCTTGATCACGTCGGCGCCGAAATCGGACAAGATCACGGCGGCGCTGGGGCCAGCGATGAAGCTCGCGAGGTCCACCACCTTCAGTCCGGAGAAAATGTTGTCGTTTGCCATGGGTGTCCTTTCCAGATCCCTCGTAGAGGGCGGCCTTGCTTCAGCGTCCGCGAAACTGCGGCGTACGTTTCTCGAGGAAGGCGGCAGTGCCTTCCTTCTTGTCTTCGGTGGCGGCGCAGATACCGAAGTAGGAGGCTTCCAGCGCAAGGCCTTCGCCTTGGCTCGTCTCCATCCCCTTGTTGGCGGCTTCCAGTGAGAACTTCACGGCGATCGGCGCGTTGGCCGCGATCTGCTTCAGGATCGCCTCGGCTCGCTCAATCAGGCTAGCCGCAGCAACGACCTCGTTGACGAGGCCGATGCGATAGGCTTCCTGGGCAGAAATCGTCTCGCCCGTAAGGATCAGCTGCAACGCCCGGCCCTTTCCCACCAGGCGCGGCAGGCGCTGCGTTCCGCCACCGCCGGGCAACAGGCCCAGCTTGACCTCGGGTTGACCGAATTTGGCGTGCTCCACGGCGATTCTGATGGTGCAGGCCATCGCGGTCTCGCAGCCGCCGCCGAGCGCGAAGCCGTTGATCGCCGCGATCACCGGCTTGCCGAGATTTTCGACGAGGTCCAGCACCCCCTGCCCGAACCGGCTGGATTCCTCGGCGTCGTAGGCGTCGACATGCGCGAGTTCACTGATATCGGCGCCGGCGATGAACGCCTTGTCGCCCGCGCCGGTGAGGATCACACCGCGCACGGACGCGTCCGCCTTTGCGTCCTCGAATGCGGCGTGCAGATCGGTCCAGGTCGGCGTATTGAGCGCGTTGAGCACCTTGGGCCGATTGACCGTGACGTAGGCGATCGCCCCCTTCTTCTCGTACTGGACGTTCGCAAGGGCCAGCGCCGCTCTGGGGGCGGAGCTTGGTGCCGTTGCAGGCGAAGGAGTGAACGGTGCAGTTCCTGAAACCATAGTCATGTCTCCTGGATAGGCAGCCGGCGCTGGAGCGCCGGCGCCGCTAAGAGGTCAGAGGAAAGCGCCGTGGCCGGTGATGGCCTTGCCCACGATCAGATTCTGCATCTGATAGGTGCCTTCGTAGGAGTACAACGCCTCAGCATCGGCGAAGAAACGCGCGACGTTGTAGTCGGCGACGATGCCGTTGCCACCCAGCACCTCGCGGCCCCATGACACCGTCTCGCGTGATTTCGAGGTGCAGAACGCCTTCGCCAGCGCCGCGTGATGGTCGCCAAGCTTGCCTTCGTCATCGAGCTGCGCGAGGCGGAGCATCAGGCACTGACACGCGGTCAGATTGCCAAGCATCTTCGCGAGCAGATCCTGAATTAGCTGGAACGAAGCAATTGGCTTGCCGAATTGCTGGCGCTCCTGGGCATATTTAAGCGTTGCTTCGTACGCGCCCATCTGGATGCCGGTCGACGCCCAGCCCACCATGTACCGCGTCATCCGCAGCACACGGGCGGTATCGCGGAACGAATTGCCGCTCTGGAGGCGGTTCGCTTCGGGCACCCGCACGTCCTTCAGCGTGATCTGGCCATTCTGGACCACCTTGAGTGCAATCTTGTGCTCGATCTTCTCGACGCTGAAACCGGGCGTCGACTTGTTCTCGACGATGAATCCCTTGACCTGATTGTCGGCAAGGTCGCGCGCCCAGATGATGGAGATGTCGCACCATGGCGCATTGCCGATCCACCGCTTCTGTCCATTGATAATCCAGGTATCGCCTTCCCGCTTGGCGGTCGTTGTCAGACCGCCGCTCGTTCCGGAACCGACCAGCGGCTCGGTGAGGCCGAAACAGCCGATCTTTTCCCAGCGCGCCATCGCCGGCAGCCATTTCTGCTTCTGCTCCTCGGAGCCATCGAGATAGATCGAGCCCATGGCGAGGCCGCTATGCACGCCGAAGAACGTGCAGAACGATGCGTCGGTGCGTGCGAGCTCCATGGCGACGAAGCCGAACAGCTTCTGGCTGCCGCCCGCGCAGCCGTAACCTTCGAAGCCGAGCCCCCCGAGGCCGAGCTCCTTGAACGACGGCAGCAGCTCGAACGGAAACGCGTCATCGGACCAGTACTTGTTGATGACCGGCTGGACCTTGGTCTCCATGTAGGTCCGCACCTTCTTGACCAACGCTCTCTCGTCAGCAGTGAGAAGGTCGACCAGCTGATAGAAGTCGCCGTTGGGTGCGGGCGCCGGCTTCGGCGCGGCAGTCTTGCCTGCTGGGGTTGCGGTGGGCATTTGCGATCTCTCCTCGCTACGGCTCGGAAGCCGGAAAAGTGAAGGACGGTTTGAACCAGTGATTGATCTCGTCGGCGCCGCCGACTACGTCAGCTCAGCTTGGCAGCTTTCTTGCGTAGCTCGATCAAGCCGAGCAGAACTTCGTCGCGCTCCGCCTCCAACTCCTCGATGGTGCGTGATCCGGCCTCGGCATGTACGCTGTCGATGAGCTTTTTTTGCACGTCCGGCGTCAGCACCGGCGAGCCGAGGGTCTTCCACCAGGCCGTCATCGGGCCGGTGAACTGCTGGAAGAAGTGCTCGATGCCGCCCGGACCGCCGCCGAGGTGGTTCAGCATCAGGCTGCCCATGACGCCCCAGCGCAGGCCCGGCCCCCAGCTCAGGGCGGTGTCGACGTCGGCGGCGCTCACGACACCCTCGGCGACAAGATAATAGACCTCGCGGCTCAGCGCCGCCTGGAGACGGTTGGCGACATGGCCCGGCATTTCCTTGTTGAGGCGCACCGTCCGTTGCCCGATCGACGTGTAGAATTCTGCGGCGCGCCGGATCGTGGCTTCCGAGGTCTTTGCCCCGCCGACGATCTCCGTCAGCGGAATCAAGTGGGGCGGATTGAACGGATGGGCGATGACGCAGCGCTCGGGATGGGACGCGGCCCCCTTCTGGATCTCGCTCATGGTGAGTCCCGACGAGCTCGATGCGATGATCACGTCGGGCGGCAACAGCTCGTCGAGCTGGCCATAGAGCTTCTGCTTGAATTCGATCCGCTCGGGCCCGTTTTCCTGGACGAGGTCGGCGCCGGCGAGTGCCTGCGCGATGTCGGGCGTGAACTTGAGATTCGACTGCGACGCTCCGGGCGAGAGGCCCAGTCGCTCGAGCGCAGGCCAGGCTGTCTCGACGAACTTCCTCAGCGCGGCTTCTGCGTTCGGCGCGATATCGGTCGCGACGACCTGAAGTCCCTTGGCGAGAAACAGCGAGCTCCAGCTCGCGCCGATCACGCCGGTGCCGATGATGGCGATGCGGCGAATGGGCTTGGTGTCGGTCATGTCATTTCTCCGATGCGTCTGTTAGATCTCGGCGTAGGCGATGCCGGTGAGATTGCCCTGGGCGAAGAGGAAATTTCGTTCGCCGGATCCATCGAGCCGTGCGGAGTAGATCGAGCCGGCAAAATCCGTCACGAACATGCGATCGTTCGGGACGTCGAGCGCGATACCGATCCCCTCCATGAGGTGAGTCACTACGATCTCGGACTCGGCGGGCTTGTTGTCGATCGAAGCCCGGTTGACCGTGTTGCCGCGCGGGGGGTCGCCTCGGTCGGTCCAGTAAAGAATCCGATTCTTGTGATCGATCTCCAGATCGATCGGCTCCGGCAGACCGTCATAGAAGATCTCGATGTCGGATCTGGTGGCTGCGGTCTGGCCGGCGGGTATTTCGACATTGGCGCGAAAGATGCGGCCGAGCCCGGCATTGTCGGGGCCCTTTTGCGTCCAGTAGATGCGTCCGAATTTCTGGTCGATCGCCAGCCCGACGCACCATCGCGTCTGGTCCTTGCTGTCGGCATCGCCGTGCCCCGACTCGATCAGCGTCTCCAGCCGCGATCCGTCGAGGTTACAGCGCATGAGGCGCATGCCTTCGCGATCGCACCAGTAGAGCTTGCTCCCCTTCTTATCGAGGATGATCTGTTTCGGTGTGTGGGTGTGTCCCTGTGGCACGATTGTCTTGCGGTTCTTGCCGTCGATGTCGGCGCGCTCGATGGACCCGTCGTCCAGGCTCGGGATGCCCATGTTGGTCCAATAGATGTGGCCAGCTTCGACATCCACAACGATGCCGTCCGGAAGGTGGCAGCCGGTCACAATGGTCGTGCGTTCGGCGCCATCCGTGTTCATGGCGTGAATGCAGCCCGCATTCAGTTCGAGGACGAACAGACGAGGAACTTTGAGATTTGATTTCGTGACGGCTTCTGGCATGTCGCACCTGTATCCTGGCCCGACCGCGAACCGGGTCAGGTGACGCGACTATGACGAGATCGCCGCCATTCATCTTGGACAGGAATGTCACCGCTGGAATGGGTCTGCTGCTTGATTCCTTGCGCCCCCTCCGTGGGCATCGGGACAACGAGCGATGCGAGAGCAGCAGCTTTCAACAAGTCGGGCAGCAAACCTTCAAGCGCGGGCGATGGACAGGCCACATCGTCGGTGTCGCGGCTCGAAAAAATCAGCACATCGCGATTGGACAGGGCCTGGCAACCAAATATAGTCAATGACTATCCGGCCAAGAGAAAGGGAGTCAGGCATGGACGTGCCGAGCTCTGACAAGGACATTCAAAGCACGCCCGACGCACCGGGTGACGGACAGGCGAAAGTCGTGCGCAACTCGACACGGACGCCTTCCATTATCGTCGGTGTCGTTGCGGCTGTCGTCGTCGGGCTTTCCGTCTTCTATCTGTTGCGGCCGGAACCGCTGCTCGTCCAGGGCGAGGTCGATGCAACGCGGCTCGATATCGCGGCGCGCGTGGATGGACGGGTCGGCAAGATTCCTGTCGAACGCGGTCAGAACGTCGCCGCGGGCGCGGTGCTCGTCCAGATCGACAATCCCGAAACGCTGGCCAAGCACGAGCAGATGAAGGCGGCCAAGGCCGTTGCGGACGCGCAGCTCGCCAACGTGCTGGTCGGAACGCGCGCGGAGGTCATCGCCGCACGCAAGGCGGAAATGGAGCGGGCACAGGCGGCTTTGGTCCTGGCGCAAAAGACATTTGACCGCACGCATACCCTGACTGATCAAGGCAACGCGCCGCAGGCCCGCCTCGACCAGGCGACGGACGCGCTGCACGAAAGCGAGCGCGCGGTCGATCAGGCCAAATCGGCCTATGAGCAGGCGGTCAACGGCTACACCAAGGAAGAGCATGCCATTGCCGGGACCAACGTCGAAAAGGCCAGTGCCGACATCCAGAGCGTCCAATCGATCATCGATCAGCTCGTGGTCTATGCGCCTGTCGCCTCGCAGGTCTACCAGCGCAACGTGGAGCCTGGCGAATACGTATCGCCGGGCGTCCCACTCGTCACCTTGATCAATCTGGCCGACCTCTGGGTTCATTTCGATCTTCGCGAGGATCTCGTCAAAGGCCTGAAGGTCGGCGATCGCTTCGATGTCCGCATTCCGGCACTCGGCGACCGCTCCGTCACGGTCGAGGTCAAGCTCATCGCAACCAAGGGCGAATATGCGAGCTGGCGGGCCACGCGTGCCTCCGGCGATTTCGATCTGCGGACGTTCTCGATCCGCGCTTATCCGGTGCAGCCGGTGCCCGAGCTGCGACCGGGAATGAGCGCCTATCTCGATTGGCGGTCACGGCAATGAAGCCGGCAAAGCCCGGATTTTGGCTGGTCGTACGGCGCGAGTGCCGCTGGCTGCTTCATGATCGTGTGGCGCTGCTCCTGATCTTCGGGGTGCCGCTGTTTGCGTTCGTGGTGCTCACCACGGTCTTCAGCCATCCGGTCATCCGCGGGCTCGGCGTGACTGTTGTCGACGAGGACAAATCGGACGCCTCGCGTGCGCTGGTGGAATACGTCGCGGCATCGCCGAGCCTCAGAATCGTCGACCGCTCCGGGACGTTGTCCACGGCGGTGCAGGACATACGCTCGGGCAAGGCGATCTCGGCCATTCACATTCCGCCGGACTTCGAGCGCGACCTGAAGGCGCAACGCCGCCCGCAGGTCGTCGGCTTCTATAATCAGCAGTTTTTGACGGCGGCCGGCATCGTGTCCTCAGGTCTAAGCGACGGGCTTTCTGCCGCGGCGGCCGTGGCCGCCCCTGCGAGGCGCGCTCCGGCTGCAGCCGCATCGATCGGAACGTTCTCCACGGAGACCATCGCGCTGGTCAATCCGCAGAAAAACTATGCGCAGTTCCTGCTGCGCGCGCTGCTGCCGACTATCATCCATGTGGTGATCACGCTCGCCGCGGGCTATTCGGTCGGCTCCGAGTTCCGCCGTCGCGACGCGCGGGCCTGGCTCGCAAGCGCCGGAGGCGATCCGGTCACAGCGCTTGTGGGCAAGCTCGCGCCGCTGTTTTGCATCTTCCTCCTGATCATGCTGGCCGAGCCGCTGGTCCTGGAGGGTGTGCTGGAGGTTCCCTTCAAGGGAGACCTGCCGTTGATGGTCGCCGCCGGCTCCCTCCTGATCATCGCCTATCTATCGCTGGGCGCCCTGTTCCAGCTTCTGGTTCGCGACCTCGCGACCGGACTCGGGCTTGCCGGCCTCGTTGCATCCCCCGCCTTCGGCTATGCGGGCGTCGGCTTTCCCACGATCGGCATGAACACGTTTGCGCAAGCCTGGGGCGCGATCCTGCCGCTCCGCTGGTACATGGCCGTTTTGCTCGGACAAGCTGCGCGCGGGCTGCCAGTCTCGGACTCCGCCATTCCCTTCGCCGCGCTCGCGGGACTGGCCCTGCTGTTTGCAGCTCTCGCTTTGCTGCGCATGGCGAGCCTCACGCGCAAGGGCTGGTTCGAGTCGGTGCGGCCCGACGATCAGCCAGTGGCCGGGCCGGCACCGCACGGCATCGGCGGCGCCTTCACCGCAGAGTGGCGGCGCGTGCTCGGAACGCGGAGCGCTTTCAGCGTGCTGTTCCTGGCGCCGCTGGTTTACGGCATCTACTATCCGCAACCCTACCTGAACCAGATCCTTCGCAAGCTGCCCATCGCGGTCGTCGACAATGATCTCAGCGATCTCAGCCGCCGGGTCGTCGAGACGCTGGATGCGAGCGGCGCATTGAGCGTTGTGGTTCGCGCGCGCACGCTCGCGGACGCGCGCGACGCCGTCAATCGCGGGCACGCCTTTGCCGCCGTCGAGATCCCGGCCGGCACCGAGCGCGACGTGCTCAAGGGTATTACCGCACACATCCCGGTCTACGCCGACGCTGCCTACCTGTTCATGTTCAGGTCGACCGCAAGCGGCGTGGCCACCGCCGTCGGAGCCCTGACGTCGGAGCTCGTGTCGCGCGGCGGACGCTCGGACGGGAGCCTGGTCAAGGCGAAGCTCGCGAGCTCGAGCCCCGCCGACGTTCTGCTGCAACCGATCTTCAACCCGGTCGGCGGCTATGCGAGCTATGTCGTTCCGGCGGCGTTCGTGCTGATCCTCCAGCAAACTCTGTTGATCGGCGCGGCGATGCTGACCGGCTCTGCGCTGGCGGGCGGCGGCGGCGCGTTCGCCGGGGTGCTCGGCCGCGGCGTCGCGCATCTGACCATCTACCTGCCGGCGGTCGCGCTGTATCTCATCGTGCTGCCGCGGATCTACGGCTTCTCGACGCTCGGCCATCTGCCGCAGATCTTTGCGCTCGCGACCATCTTCCTGCTGGCGACGAGTTTTATGGGACAGGCCGTCGGGGCCTGGTTCACGCGACCGGAGAACGCGACCATCCTTCTGCTGGCGACCAGCCTGCCACAGTTCTTCATGGCCGGCTTTGCATGGCCGCGTGAAGCGATCCCCGACGTGGCCCTTGCGTTCGGTCGGATATTCCCCGCCGATTCCGCAATCGACGGCCTCGTCCGCGTCAATCAGCTCGGCGCCGGCATCTGGGAGGTTGCGCATGACTGGCTCGGCCTCTGGTGTCTGGCGCTGGTCTATTTCGCGCTCGCGGTGATCTCGGCATTTGTCGTCAAGAGAGGACAGCGACATGCACAAGGCTAGGTTTGCCGCCATAGTGGCGGTCCCGCTCGTGCTCATTGCCGGAGCCCTGACCTATTCTGCGCGTCGTTCCGCTTCGCCGCCCGCAATCGTCGGTGTCGTACGCACGACCGAAGTCAGGGTGGAGCCGGAGGTGGCCGGCCAACTCCAGTCGATCGCGGTCGAAAAAGGCGCCCACGTGCACGCGGGCGATATTCTGGCACGGCTCTCCGCGGTGGAGTTGACGGCACAGGCCGACCAGGCGCGGGCGGCGCTCGCATCCGTGACCGCCAACCGCAACAATGTCTATGCCGGCGTTCGCCGCGAGCAGGTCGACTCGCTGAAAGCCGCCATCGCCAAGGCCACCTCCCGCCTCGACTATGTGCAGGCCCAGCTCACCAGAACCAGCACGCTGGCGCGCCAGAGCTTTGAATCGCAGCAGTCGCTCGACCAGGCCGAAAACGACGTCGCAAGCGCACGTGCCGACGTCGCGGAGGCCCAGGCGAACTACGATGCGGCCGTGGCGGGACCGACCCGGGAGGAGCGCGCGATCGCCGACGCGCAGGTGCAGGCCGCGGCCGCCGCGGTCGCCGTGCTCGAGCGCCGCCTCGACAAGATGGTGTTGCGCGCGCCGGCCGACGGCGTGGTCAGCGTCATCGCCGCCGAGATCGGCGAAAACGTTCGCGCGGGTCAGCCGATCCTGATGGTCGAGGCGGCGGGCGGGCAATGGCTCTCGTTCAATGTGCGCGAGGACCATCTCAGGGGTCTCGCGATCGGAGAAACGGCGAACGTGATGCGGAACGGCAGCGACAGCACGAACAGGGCCGTCATCACCGAGTTGCGGCCGCTGGGAGTCTTTGCCACCTGGCAGGCCGAGCGGGTCATCGGCGATCATGACCGCAACACACTTCGTCTGCGCCTCGACCCAAAGGGAGACCTGGCAGGGGTTGAACCTGGCATGACCGTTTGGATCGAGAACTAACGAAAGCCGGCATTTGCAACGCGGTGTTCGCAACCAGAATTATGTCTTCCGCTACTACAGACCCGACCTGCCTGTATTCAGCGCTTGCGCGCTTCGCCGCCCGAAACATTTCGCCCGCCCGGATTCGTTCCGAAGACCGTTTCGTCCACCAGGCGCCAATACGCTTCCACAACCTTCGCGTCCTCGGCAGATCGTCCGCTTGTCGCCTGCATTTCAGGGCCAAAGCCCGATAGCGTCGTGGTGAGACTGACCATCATATAGTGGAAAAGAACGGGATCGACCGCGGGAAGGAGCCCCTGCTTCTGGGCTGCAACGATCTGCGGAATCAATCGCCCGAGAAGCGGCGCGAGCACCGTTTCCGCTACCCACTTCAGCCGTGGGTTGTTCGAAAGCGATTCCTGGCGCATGAACCGATGAAACTCGGGAAATGCGACCGTGTAGCGAAAGAGGGTGGCGTATTCCTCGCGCAATCGGGCAAGCGGCGGCAGATCGGAGTTTTCCGGCGCCGAACTATCCCACCCTGCCCTGATTTGCGCGAAGGCATGCTCGGCCGCGGCCCGCCAGAGGATATCCTTGCTGCGATAGTGGTAGGTGATGAGCGGATGTTGCAGGCCGAGACGATCTGCAATCGCGCGAATGCTCGCTCCTTCAAATCCGCGTGCCGCAAATTCGGCAATGGCGGCGTCCAGAATCGAGGTTCGCGTCTCGAGCGAGCGTTGTTGTTCGGCCCTCTTGCGCGGGCGTTCTCGCCGGACAGCCTGCTTTGCCATTTTGCCTTCGATTCACATAGTTCCCAACCGAACGACACGCAAAGCATTGATCCGCTCTTTGTCAACCCGGCCGAGCCGGCCGCGCAATCGATTCCCTGTCAGCTTTGGTCGCGGGCCAATTCCTGCACCATCGCTTCACGCATCGCGAACTTCTGGACCTTGCCGGTCACAGTGGACGGAAAGCTCTCGACGAACCGGATATGGCGGGGGATCTTGTAGTGCGAGATGCGATCCTGGCAAAACTTGCGGACAGCCTCCTCGTCGAGGGTGACGCCGGCCTTTGCAATGATCCACGCACAGATCTCTTCGCCGTATTTCGTGTCCGGAACGCCGAACACCTGGACGTCCTGGATATCCGGGTGCTGATATAGATATTCCTCAACTTCACGCGGATAGATGTTCTCGCCGCCGCGGATGACCATGTCCTTGATCCTTCCGACGATGCGGCAATATCCGTCTTCATCGATCGTCGCCAGGTCGCCCGTATGCATCCAGCCGGCCGAATCGATGGCATCTTTCGTCCGTGCCTCATCGTTCCAGTAACCCAGCATGACTGAGTAGCCTCTCGTGCAAAGCTCCCCGACTTCACCGCGCGGAACGACCTGGCCCTGTCGATTCACGATCTTGACTTCGAGATGCGGCTGTATCCTGCCGACCGTGGAGACGCGCAGCTCGAGCGGATCCTCGCGGCTGCTCTGGAAGCTGACGGGACTGGTTTCGGTCATGCCATAGGCGATCGTGATTTCGCTCATATGCATGGTCGAAGCAACTTCCTTCATGACCTCGATAGGACACGGAGCTCCCGCCATGATGCCCCGCCGAAGCGAGCTCAAATCGAACCGTGCGAATTCAGGGTGATTGAGTTGGGCGATGAACATCGTGGGTACGCCGTAGAGCACGTCGCAACGTTCTGCCTCGACTGCCTCCAGCGTCCTCAATGGATCAAAGGACTCGGATGGATAGACCATCGTTGCCGCATGGGTCACGCAACCGAGGTTGCCCATCACCATGCCAAAACAATGATACAACGGCACCGGAATGCACACGCGCGAACCGGACTCGATCCCGGTCGCTTCTCCCACGAAGAAGGCATTGTTGATCAAATTGTGGTGCGAAAGCGTGGCGCCTTTCGGCAGGCCCGTGGTGCCGCTGGTGAACTGGATATTGACGGCATCGTCCATCTGAACATTCGACGATACCGCGTCGAGCCGACCGTTACCGACCTGCTTGCCTCTCTCCGAGACCCAGTCGAACGCGAGGCAACCATCGTGTTTACCCGCGATGGAAATAACGTAGCGCAGCTCCGGCAGCCGTGTACTCATCAGTTCACCGCTTCCGTCCTTCAATTCCGGGACCAGCTCGCGAATCATCGCGATATAGTCGCTTGTCTTGAATCGGGTCGCGGTTATCAGTGCGCGACATCCCACCGCGCGCAGGGCGTGTTCCAGTTCGCCCAGGCGATAGGCAGGATTGATGTTGACCAGGATCAGGCCGGCCTTCGCCGTCGCAAACTGCGCGACGGTCCATTCGGCGCAGTTTGGGGCCCAAATGCCGACCCGGTCCCCCGGCTCGAGGCCAAGCGCCAGGAGCCCGGACGCGAATGCGTCAGAGCGCGCCTTGAGCTCCGAATAGGTCCAGCGGATTTTCTGGTGCGCGACGACCAGCGCCTCCCGCGACCCGTCAATCGCAGCCACCTCGTCCAGAAGCGCGCCGATCGTCTTCCCGATCAACGGCGCACCGCTGTTGCCATGCACATAACTTTCCCGCTGCACGACCACCTCCAACCAACCTCTGTCCAGATTATCAGGCCTGCATGCACTGTGCTACGGGCCGTCGATTTTACTTCCCTTCGAATATCAGCGCCGGAGGTTCGATGTCCTTGTCGAACGCTGCGGCCGTATTTGCAAATCCGCGCTGCGCATCCGCACCGCCGTAGAGCTCCATGGCCACGTCGAGCATCATGAGGTCGGCGGCAGCTACCCCTCCGCTCGACCACGCCTTGAGCAGGGTTCGCGTCGCGGCATACGATCGGGTTGGCCCGGTCGCAAGCTGCCGCGTCAACTCAGTCGCGGTCGCTGAAAGTTGGTCTTCAGGCACCACGTGCGTCGCGATTCCGAGCGTTCCTGCTTCATGACCCGATATCGGCTCGCCGAGCATCGCAAATCGCGATGCACGGGCCCGGCCGGCGCGCTCCGCGATTCGCTGAAGGGCGCCGGCGATCGGGAGCATCGCTGTCGTGACTTCCACGCAGCGGAAGATCGCATTATCGGCCGCAACGAGAAAATCGCACGCCAAGGCAAGCTCAAAGCCGCCTCCGAAGGCTACTCCCTGCACGATTGCGACGGTCGGAACCTTCAGCATTTCAATCGCGCGATAAGAAACGTTTACGTCCGCGACGAACGTTCTGAACCAGTTGACGTCCTTCCCCGGCCATTCGCGCACCTCGCCGCCGAAGCTGAAGTGCGGCCCCTCCGAACGGATCACGAGCACGCGAATGTCGCTTTGACTCGCTTCAAGCACCGCCGCTCGCAGGTTTTCCGCGAAGCGTAAGTCGAGGCGATTGAAGGGCGGATTGGCCAGGACAATATGTCCGATGGCGCCGTTTCGTTCAAATCGGATCGTCTTCATGGTCGCGATTCCTCCTATGTGCCAGGCGTCAGGCCGAATGCCCATCGGCGGGTTCAGGAACGATCGGCAGCAGCAGATGAGAAGGCCGCTCCGCGTCCCGGTAGACTTTGTGGGTGACGGTCTTGCTGCTGCAAATGTGGTACGGAATGTACTCGACGTTGGTCATGGCTCCGGTGCCGGTCGGGACATCCATGGACGTGATGTCGAGGCAGATGCGGTGACCTGCCTTGAACTGGTTTGCGGTCGCGAGGATCTGTATCTTGTACTCGACCACCTCTCCCGGCGTCACCGGCGCGATCGCATCCTGCGTGAGCTTGTGGAACGGCTCCCATGGCTTTGAACGCTTCTCATCGAGGGCCCGGTGGGACGCCTTCAGCCAGCCGCGCGTGAGCTCGCGCTCAGGCAGTGTTGAGGGAACATCGCGCTCGCCCTCGCGTGCGGTCCGAACCGAGACGTCCGGGCCAACGTCCTTGAGCGCGATGATCCAGTTGGTGTCGTCCTGATCGATCGATGCGTACAGCGTCAACGTGATCGGGCCTGCGACGGTGACGTCATGCGGCAAGGGATCCGTCATGTAGCGCAGGCGCTCGACCTTTGTGGTCCGCGTCACCGGCATTTGGGTGAAGACGTCAGGCTCGCGTGCCGCCGCGCCAAGTTGCGAGGCAGGTCGCGGCGGCTCGGTCGACAGGGTCTCCCAGTGGGACAGATAGTACTTCGTCCATTGGGTCTCCGGCAGCGGCCAATCCGTTCCGGTTCGCCACCCGTTGGCTCCCATAAGCCAGTAGCGCACCGGCGGCTCGTCCATGATGCCGGTATCCAGACCCTTCAGCCAGTGATCGTACCAGCGGATGATCTCGTCGTGATATTGATGGAATGGCCGCTCGAGGTGGGCGGGGCCGGTGAAGAGCAGTTTCTTTGGCGCGTCGACGTTCTGGAAATAGTGCTGCGCACCGAGCCAATGGAGCTTGTAGGTGTAGGCATAGGCGCCCGAGCCCGTGTAGAACGGTAT
Source organism: Bradyrhizobium sp. LTSP857 (assembly GCF_000938285.1). NCBI lineage: Bacteria > Pseudomonadati > Pseudomonadota > Alphaproteobacteria > Hyphomicrobiales > Nitrobacteraceae > Bradyrhizobium > Bradyrhizobium sp. LTSP857. Next base: position 423,766 of record NZ_JYMS01000049.1, read on the forward strand.
CTTGATTTTCTTGAAAAGCTGTTCCGAACGCTCGACCGTTCCGTCCATCTCCCAGGGATGCGTCATCATGAGATACATGATGAAGGTGCGCTGTCCCTTCTGGGTCAGGATGTTGAAGAGGTTGATATATTGTTTGTAGTCCGGGTTCTGCATGGCCCGGCGCCAGAGGTCTTCTTCCGCGGCGGGAAGTTCCGCGGGCCGGTCGCGCGACTCATGCACCGTGCTGAAGACGTCGAGCAAATAAGGAAAAGCGTGCAGGACGCCACCGGGATTGAAGTCGCGGAATCCGAACATGCCGCCATACGCGCTACAAGCATCGTAGGGAAAGATCGCTTTCAGCGCCGGATGTCCCTGCGCGGCGGCGCGCCATTGTTCGCCGGCATAGCCGGAGATGCCGACCATTCCGACTTTGCCGTTTGACCAGGGCTGCTGCGTGATCCATTCGATCAGATCGTAATGGTCCGTGTCCTCGTGGCCGTAGTGCCCTTCCGATTTGGCCGAGCCTCTCGGCTGCGCGATCACATGAACATAGCCGTTGGCGATGAAACGCCGCGTATCGCCCGCCTCGATCGGACCGAACCAGAGCGGCGCGTGAGCCGGCTGGGGCGGCAATATATCCGCGATGTCGGGGCCCTGAATGTCCTTGTTGTGCAGCGCCGACGCGTACAGCACCGGGTACCGGCCTGCCGCATCGGGGCGATAGACATCGACAGCAAGCCGCACGCCGTCGCGCATGGCGACAATAATGTCCCGTTCCTCGATCATCGTTTCATCCCGGTCTTTTTGCGACGCTTTCGGTCGGCGTCTGACGACATCGGGAAGGTGAGAAGCGCAACCCACCCAACTGAACGGACCATGCCATTTTACTTTACGATCGTAAAGTATAAATTTCTGCCGTTCTGAACCGCTCGTAGGACAGCCTGTCCTACTGGTAGGACAATTGGCGCTGGCGGGGTCTTCGAACCGTGGGGGTGGTTAGGCGCGTGCGGCTTTCACGCGCTCGGGCGCCATTGGCAGCTCACATACGCGACGTCCGGTCGCGCGCGAAAAGCGTTGGCTAGAGCTGCTGACGGATTCTGAGTGTCTTGCAGGGCAGCCAGCAGGCGGGATTTGCGCAGCGAGCTCCATCGGCCTGGAGTGCCCGCTAACTCTAGGCCAATCGACCGTACCCGTGGCTTGGCACGACAGCTTCGACGGTCAGATCTTGACCAGGTTGATGGCGGCAAGCGACCCGAATGGCAGCGAGGCCAGAGGTCCGCCGACATCGAGCACGCCGAGGTCGACCGGAAAACAGCCCGTCTGTTCGATGATCTTGCGAACCTCAGCCTTCGCGTCGGTGTCATCGCCCGAATAGAACAGCGTGCGCTGTCCGCCTAATTCGGGCGGCTTTGACAGGACGTTGGCATCGAGATGGTTGAATGCCTTGACCACGCGCGCGCCAGGAACGAATCCGCGGAATACCTCGCTGGAATGCCTGCCGCCGAGTTCGATCGCCTTGATACCATAGGCAGCCAGCGGGTTGTTCGGGTCCTTCGCGTCGGGGGAGTCCGGCTCGAGGAATGCGACGGGATTGGTGCCATCGATGACGATACGTCCGTTCCAGGCGGGCAGACTGCCCAGCGCTTTTTCGAGATCAACCCAACGTAGAGCCACCAGCACGATATCGGCGCTCGCGGCTTCCCTCGCCGTGCCAGCCTTGATCGAAGGGCCAAGCTCCCCGACGAGCGCCGCTAACGATTCCGGACCTCGGCTATTTGCGATCGTCGCTGAAATCCGACTCCTTGCCAGCAGTCGGGCCACGTTGGACCCGATGGCGCCCGCTCCGATAATGCCAATGCTCATTGTGTCTTTTCCTGTTGATGGGGCCGAGTTGCCATGGAACGGCAGCGCCCCAATGCTGCCCATCCCGTTACGTTCTGCATGGAAGCGGAACGATATATCTGTGTGTCGTTGACATGATGACATTTAGCTTCAAAAAAGGGGTTCACCACACCAGCGGTATGCTGAACTTTCCGAGACGCGCAACCTCGGCTGCAACAGCGGCGATCGTGACCTTTGCCAATTCGTTCTCAAGCGCCTTGCGCGCCCGCGTCAATGTCGGTTGCATCGCTTCCAGGATGTTGCCCCCGACTGCACAGCTCTCGCAAGGCGGAGTCCGGTGTAGCGAGAACAGCTCGACATCCTCGACGGCCTCGTAAACGTCCAGCAGTCGGATTTTGGCCGCAGGTCGCGCCAGGAGCGACCCGCCGCCCGTGCCGAGCTGGGACCGGGTCAGGCCCGCATCGCTCAGGCGCGACAGCAGCCCCCGGATCACGACCGGGCTGGTGTTGACGGAATAGGCCAGATCCTCCGACCGCATCGGCTTGCCGTCGCTCACCGCGAGGGCGGTAAGCGTGTGAACTGCGACGGCGAAACGCGTGCTCGTTGGCATGGGGTATCCAAAAGTGTGTCACCGTCATTATTACATATGTTCGAACCTGTCAATGCACCCCTCGTGAAGTTCGCCGCTCCCCTGCGGAAATCCCAGAAGGGAATACGCCGGATCGGAATCCGCGTGATGTTCGAACACACCTTCGAAATCGGCTCCAATCGCGACGTTCTGTAGTGGATCGCCTAGCAGATTGCCCACCATACGTACGCCGCCGACCTGCGGAATCTCGACAAGTATGGCGAGGCGAGACAATCAGCCGTTGGTTGCCTTCAGCATCGATGCGGGATAACGCTCGCCGGAGACCACGTCGGGCGGGAACGTAGCGTCGATTTCGTCCATCTCAGCTCGGCTGAGAGCCACTTCCACTGCTCCCGCATTGTCCTCTAGATACTTGCGCCGGCGCGTTCCAGGTACGGGCACGACGTGCGGCCCTTTCGCGAGAACCCAAGCCAGTGCCAGTTGGGATGGCGTGACACCTTTCTTCGTTGCGAGCTCTTTGACTTTGTCGACCAATCTCAGATTCGCTTCGAAGTTCGCACCCTGAAAACGCGGATAGTGGCGTCGGCGATCTCCTGGATCAAAGTCATCAGGACTGCGGATCTCGCCAGTGAGGAACCCTCTCCCGAGCGGGCTGAATGGCACAAAGGCTGCGCCTATGCGCTCACAGACCGCCATGAGCTCCCTTTCGGGATCACGCGTCCAGAGGGAGTACTCGCTTTCTACTGCCGTAATGGGATGAACGCGATGCCCTCGTTCAAGCGTAGCAGGGGCGACCTCGGATAGTCCGATGTACCGGACTTTTCCCTGTTTGATCAGATCGGCCAAGACACCAACGGAATCTTCGATGGGCACCGTTGGATCCACACGGTGCAGATAATAGAGATCGATGTAATCGGTCCGGAGCCGTCGCAGACTGGCTTCGACTGCCGAGCGGGCATATGCCGGGCTGCCATTGATCGTTGGCTCTCCGCTGCCTCGAACCACTCCAAACTTGGTGGCAAGGAAAACTCTGTCGCGTCGCCCCGTCAGCGCTTCACCCAGCAGCTCCTCGTTGTGATGTGGACCATAGCTGTCAGCCGTATCGACCAAATTTATGCCCAATTCGATCGCGCGATGGAGTGTTGCGATCGCTTCGCCTCTATCTTCCTTTTGTCCATAGACCGGACTCATGCTCATACAGCCCAGCCCGATGGCTGAAACGGCGGGTCCACTCGGACCGAGATTGCGGGTTTTCATGTACTTCCTCCGATTGAAACGCGAGGCTGGATCGGATCGATCGACCGCTCTGCAGGCATTCTTGATGCTGATGGCTTAAACGCCCTCGACTGCCCACAGATCGAGGTCTGCAGCACCGAGCCGAAGGTCCTTGATTGAAGCGTATTCCGGAGACTCCCAGAATGCGTGTATCGCCTCGATGGAGGGAAACTCATGGATGGTCACGCTGCGACCGTCATGTTGCCCCTCCAACACCTCGACTTTGCCGCGACGTACGATGTATCGCCCTTCGAACTTAGCTATCAGCGGAACGACAGCCGCTCTGTACGCCTGCATACGTTCGGGATCCTTCACGGTACCCTGGGAAATCAAATACGCAGACATATTGGCCTCCTGTGTCACGGCGTCATCGCCAGCGCATCGAGACGTCGATCTGCCGCATCGAGGCCCCGTCCCGCGGCCTCGCGAGCGCTGTTGAGTCAAGGATGCTGCTGAGCCGATAACGGCGCCAACAGCCCGAGACGCGATGAGAGGAACTTCCAGCGCGCCACCTTCTAACTACTGACTGATCGATCAGTCAATACAAAAGTTGACGTCGCTGTTCGTGCGGCGGATTTGAAAGTCGAATGAGGATCGTCAGAGATAGTTCGCGCTGCTACCGCCGAGCCTTGTCTAGCGCCGAGCCTTGGCTATCGCTTTGATTCCGGCAGCAGCGTACGTCACGAGGATCTCATATTGCTTGCGACCACTCGCCTTATGTGAACCAAGGCGGACAGCGCGATCGACGGAAGCATGGGCCTGCATGCGGCCTCCGATTGCGAACAGATAGCTCCAAATCGCTTCATCCATCGAAAGTTCAGGATAGACTTTGCGGATTGCCTCGATGAAAAGTTCGGCCGAGGGGTCGTAGTGGCGTTTTACTATTTCGATCGATCGTTTATTGCTCGACAGCGTTACGTCGCCGACCATATGAACGTAATTCCGCAACTCGAACTCTTTGAGCTCCAGGAGTTCTTCAAGCGAGATGAAAAGTATTTCGAGCACCTCTTCAAGGTGCACCTTGCCAGCGCGCCTGAAAAGCGCGTCCAGGCGAGCCTGACGCTTGTCCCGAATTTGAGTTGCGCGCCGCTCGAAAACCGCCTCGTAAAGAAGATCCTTGGTCTTGTAATGATAGTGGAGCAGTGACTGCGCTACTCCCGCAAGCTGGGCGATCCGACTCATGCTCCCGCCGTCGAAGCCATGAGAGCCGAACGTTTGTTCGGCAGCGTCCAAAATCGCGTCTCGCCCCGAAGCGACCGCGGGAATTTTGAGGCTCTTTTTAGCTGTTCCCATGCAATCACATACACTTGCCGCTTGGGGCCTCGCAAGAGCTGACTGATCGAACAGTATGTATCAAGAATGCGCGCTGCTCTTTGCTGCCACGATGCGCCTGATCAACTTCCCCGACGAGACGCTGCCCACTTCTTCGTCCAGCAATGTCCGCGTCGTCTCCAACGCACGAAGCACGCGCTCCGGATCAAAAGCGGCGTAAAGGCGCCCGCGCTCGTCCCGCCTGTCGGCCCCCGCGGTCACTCGCCAGCTTAGATAGAGCACGCCGCCCGGGACAAGGATGGCCAGAAGCCTCGCGACCGCTGGCGCAATGGCTTCGGGCTCGAGATGCATGATGACGGTCTCGCAGAGAACGTTGGTGAAGCTTGCCTCCGGAATCCCATCAAGAGCCGGAAGGACTGCCCGTTTGAACTCGATCTGCGGATGGCGGCTTCGCGCTTCGGCCAGAAGTCCTTCAGACGCATCGAAGCCCACGGTCGGATAGCCTCGAGCTCCGAGCCAGGCGGCGTCACGACCGCTGCCGCAACCGACATCCGCAGTAGGACCGGGGATGAAAAACCGATCCACCACGTTGTGCATATCGATCGGTGCCGGCTGGGCGGCCCAATCGTCCGCGAAAGCCTTGGCATCCCGATTATAGGCGCTCAGCGTCGTGTCGTCCATTTTGGCGGTCTCCTTCGTCGCCGACCGTCGAACCTCACCTCGACTCGCCACCGGCGTTTGCCGGCACATCAAGCAACCTTCGCAGTAGATCAGTACACAGCAGCAGGTCCTCCTCGCTCCAGGATTCTACCCTCGTCCGGAACGCAGCGCCCTTGGCCTGCGTCGCGAGTTCCATCCGCCGACGGCCATCGGCGGTCAACGACAGGACGATGCTTCTACGATCGGAGGGGTCGGTCAACGTCGCAACCAACCCCAAGCGCACCAACTCGCGAGTGAGGCGGCTTGCCGCGCTGCGGTCCATGCCCATTGCCTCCGCTACGGCACTCGGCTTGGCCGGGCCGTACGACTTGAGCCAGAGCGCGATATGGAACGCGGCCGGTTGCAGCCCGGTGGAAAATGTTTCCGACGCCTGTGCCGTCAGAGCACGGGACTGGCTTACCAGCGCGTTCAATACGGCACCCAGCCCCCGAATGCGCGCTTCTCGCCTGCCTCCATCCCGCGGTGCTTTGCTCGAATGCGAAATCATGATTCCACGCCTGCCTATGGTTTCTCTAACCATTACCAGATTAGTTGACAAATAGCCACTATCTTGCATAGTAGATATATATCCACTAAAATAGGAACGCCCATGTCGCCGCCTCGTCTCACCGTCGTGCTGACCGGCGGAACCAGCGGCATCGGCCAACGCACCGCGGTTGCGCTTGCGCAGAAAGGCGCAGATCTTGTTCTCACTGCCCGCAGCAAAACCAGGGCCGACTCCACAATAGAGATCATCGAACGCGCCGCCCCCGGAACAAAGGTCGATATACACTACGGTGATTTCCGCGATCTGGCCTCGGTTGCCGCACTCGGACGCGAGATCGCCTCACGCCACAGCCGGATCGATGTGCTGATCAACAATGCCGGGATTCATGCGTTCAAATCCCGCGTCACCAAGGACGGCTATCCGGAGATGGTCGCGGTCAATTATCTGGGGCCCTGGCTTTTCACGAATATCCTGCTTGAGACAGTTGTCAGGTCAGCGCCCTCACGCATCGTGACAGTCGCATCGCAAGCCTCCCGGCAAGGCGCCGGCTTTGACCCACTCGCCGCCATCGTCGACAAACGCCAGTTCTCCGCTCGAGGCTCCTCGGTGATCTACGGTCAGACTAAGTTGTTGAATATCATGTTCTCGATGGAACTGGCGCGCAGGCTGACGGGGACCGGAGTGGCGGTAAACTGCCTCTGTCCCGGATTCAACGTGACGGGTCTCGGGCGCGAACTTTGGTTCGCAGCACCGCTCGAACGCTTGTTGACTTGGCTGAAGGTCGGCAATCCCGAACGCGGCGCGGGCATCATCGTCAGCCTCGCCAGCGATCCCGCCTTCGCCGGTGTGACGGGCGGCTACTTTTCCGTCAGTGACGCGTCACGGCTCGCCCCTGTGGCGCCAGGCGACGATCCCCAGGCGCTGCAAGCACTTTGGCAGGCAACAGCGGAACGAGTTGCAGCGTTCTACCGGGACGAGGTCGTCTAGAGACGCTCCCTTCATTCCAATGAATGAGATGCCCGGATAGAGCGCAAAACGTCGATTCAACGAACGGCGCGATAGTCGGCACGCTGATGGCGGGTCTCAGCGGCAACACGAAAGGCTAATGGGCAGCAACCACACGCGCGTTCAGTACCTCTTCTCCAAACCAAGACGTTCGGTTTTGATGAGCTCGCGCCCCAGTCGGTCCAGAGCAGTGCGGGGAATACGACAGCGTACCAAAAGACACGCGAAGCAGGCGATCGGAAAGCGTGCATCAGAACATGCAACGCAGCCCACTTGTCAGAATGAAATCCGACCCTCTCGCTAAGTCTATGAAAAGGCTGGAGCGGGTGAAGGGAATCGAACCCTCGTATTCAGCTTGGAAGGCTGCTGCTCTACCATTGAGCTACACCCGCGTTACCGGCTCCTAACACGGCCGGGCGGCGGTCTCAACTGCCCAGGATGCGGCTTTTGGGCGGCTTTCCGGCCTTGCTAACAGGCCAGGTTCCGACCGGCCGGCCTCCCCTTAACAGCGGCGGCCTTTCCGCCTATATTGAACTCTTCCGAAACCAACGAAAGGAGGTGATCCAGTGTCTTTTACCAAGCGCTGTCACCTCGCTGGGATCGCCCGCTAAGCTTTGAAAAAGGCTTGGCATCGGGGCGCTCTCAGCCCTGGACCAGCGAGCAAGAAATCGGGCGCGACGGGGCTCTCCCCGCCGCGCCTTTTTTGTTGGCGACCGTCTTTGGCGGTCAGGCTGGCGACTCGCTTGGGAGCATCTCGCGGATCTTCTGCGACAGGTCCGCCTTCCTGTAGGGCTTCCTGAGCAGCGCCACGCCGGGATCGAGATGTCCCTCGTGGACGATGGTGTTGTCGGTGTAGCCGGAGGTGTAGAGCACCCTCACCCCCGGCCGGCGCAACCGGACGGCTTCGGCCAATTCCCGCCCGTTCATGCCCCCGGGCATGATGATGTCGGTGAACAGGAGATCAAAGCTGGCACCCTGGTCGACCAGCGCGAGAGCGGCGGCGCCGTCGCTGGCGGTGAGCGTGCGATAGCCGAGGCTGCCGAGCTGGGCGATGACATAGCCCTGCACCAGCGGATCATCCTCGACCACGAAAATCCTCTCGTGCCCGCGGGCCGCCACGGGCGCCTGCACCGGCGCGGTCCTGGCCAGCGCCTCGCCCGCCGATCGCGGCAGGAACAGCCAAATGGCGACACCCCGCCCCGAGCTGCCGGTCGCAGCCTCGAGCAATTCGACGGTTGAGATTCTTCCTCAGCACGATGCGCGCAGCTACACGAGCGCCATCGCGATCTCGTGCCGAAGGTTGGAGAGGTGATCGAGCAGATGGCGAGCGGCGAGTTGGCAACGCTGCGCGAGGCCCTCGTCAAGCAGGTCTTGAGCGCGCCGTAACGCGGCCTGATCAGATCGCGCGAAGCCGCTCGCGTAGCGCTACCGCAGCGATCAGCACGCCGATGCACCAGGCCATGACGGCCCGGTGAGGCTCGCCGCCCAGCAGCACGGTGAAGATGCTCGTGAGCAGGCACGGGGCGATCGCGTTGCTGTTCCGGCTCGCCAGCGAGAGCAGGAACGGAAGTGCGGCGATCACGATTTGCAGGACGCTCATGGGCGCGCGCCGTTTCGCTAGGCGAGGCTCAGAAGCCGAAGACGCTGAGCGCAGACGGGCGTTTTCCACGGCGGCTCTCGACGATGCGCTCCCCGCCGTTCTCGACGGAGCTGCCGTAATAGCGGTGATGGCCCGCCTGGTCGTGCAAATCGGCAGGCTCAGACTTCCCGGCCCGCCGTGCGTCGCAGATGATCTTGATGGTCTGACCCGACATTGCCGCCTCCGATTGCCTTTTGCGTATTCTTCGTGGCCATCAGTCGCCGCGGCTTTGGGCGGCGTTCACCCCGCAGGGCGGCAATCGGGTTTCAGGATGGTTTCGTCGCAATCTTGACGACGCAATATTATAGTGTCCGGGACTGTCGGGTCCGGCCGCGGTGATACGTCCTTCGGACCGCGAGCTCCAAAACCAACGAGGTGACGATGCTTTACGCCATCCTGGCCTACCACGTGGAAGACGAGATTTTGTCTTGGGCGCCGGAGGAAGACACCGCGGTCGTGGCCCGAGTCCTGGAGGTTCAGGCGCCCTTGAGGGCAAGCGGGCACCTTGGGCCAGCCGCCCGTCTGGATGAGACCCGAACGGCCCGCACCTTGCGCGGTCCCGGCGCGGGTATCGTGCTGGACGGCCCGTTTGCCGAGACCAAGGAGCAGCTTCTCGGCTTCCACCTCGTCAACTACGACACTGATGATGAGGCGATCGCGGCGGCGCGGTTGCTGCGCCAGGTCAATCCGAGCGCAGTCTACGAAATCCGCCCGGTCAAGCTTTACGTGCCGGCCGATGGGTTCGGCGCGACACCTGGGAAGGGATGATCGAGGCTACGCGTCCGATGACGGCCGGTTGGCCAGCCGCTGGATCAGCAGCCCGCCGAACGCGACGAACCAGACATAGGCCGCGTATTGCGGCGCGACCGACGCCACGATGGTGCCTGGGATGAACACGAGGAGCGGAAACAGCGAAGCCATGATCTCATGGCCCCAGCCGCGCAAGATGGTCCACCACAGCCAGGCATTGAGCCCGGCGATCGCGGTCAGATGCAGGCCGTAGATCACGGCGACCGCGTTGCTCATGGGATAGTTGGTGTAAAGGCCGTTGGTCACCGGCAACAGCACGATCGACAGCAGAAAGAACAGATTGAGGATCACCGCCCCGCGGCTGCCCACGCCCTGGCGCGCGAGCCGGCGGTGATGGCTGATCCAGAACACGCCGGCGATGATGAAGCTCAGCGCGAAGCCGGCCAGCTTGCCAGAATAAACGTGGGCGAGATCGCTCCAGCTGGGTGCGCTGGTGAAGACCGCAGCCTTGGGCAAGTCGTAGGCCAATAGCGTCATGGCGACGCCGAAGATGGTGTTACTGAGCGACTCCAGCCGCCGCATCTCAAACTGTTCGGGCTGGAGCTCGGTCATGCCGGGACGATGCTCTTCGATCCAGGGAGGACCCAAGCGAACGACCACCATCGGATCATCGCTTTTTCACACACAGACACGCAATCGGGTCCTTGCATATTATGGATTGTATTGTAGCATTCACGCGACTTAATATTGCAATTTCGTTTTGATCATAACACCGATTGCAGCGGGTATTTCCAGTGGCGTCAGATGCCGCCAGGATCAACCTCTTTCTTTTGCCCGAGAAGCAAGGCGGGGCGCTTCCGGTCGCCGCCAACGACTACTCACTCGCTTACGGGCCGGACATCCTGGACGAAGATCTCAAGGGGTTGATCGACAAACGCGACCAACTCGAAAAGAGTCTGACCGACGATGCCGACCGTCCGACCGTCGCGGAGCTCAAGGCATTCGGCGTCGTCCTCGGCAAGACGCTGTTTTCAGGCTCGGTCAACGAACTCTTCTATGCGGCGAGCCGGCGCCACATCCAGATCACGCTCTGCACATCCGACACGCGCCTCAAACAAGTCCCGTGGGAATACATCGTATGGCCTGACGTCAACGAGGGGCCTCACGCCAGACGGACGTTCGCACGAAGCGTTCCAGTGTCCAACGGCGAGGAACGCAAGGCGAAGTCGATCAGCAATTCCCTGATCGCCGTGCTCGTCATCGGTGCGGACGTCCTCGGACGCGAACGAATTCCCTGGAACGAAACCAAGGAAAACCTCGAGCGCATCATCGGCGCGAGAATGCAGGGACTGAGCACGGCACGGATCACCATGGAACTCGTCGAAGGGGCCACTCGGAAAACCGTCCGCGACGCACTCGAGCAGAAGCCCTACGACATCGTTCACTTCATCGGCCACGGCCGGCCAGACGGCATCTTCCTGCGCGGTGAAGGTCAGCAACGCGGCGTGGTGCTTCCGACAGACGCGTTCTCGAAAATGATCTCTGACGCCGAACCCGCCCTGGTGATCCTGAGCGCCTGCGATACCGCGCTGATCAAGGACGTGCAGCCGCTCGGAACCATCGCCGAGACCCTGGTGCGCTCCGGAGTTCCGGCGGTTGTCGCCAACCAGCTGCCCATTTCGGTCAGTTCGATCGCCGACTTCACCGGCGCGCTGTACCGCTCGCTCCTGACCGACGGCAACATCGACGTCGCGGTCAACAAGGGGCGGATCGCACTGGTCAAGGAAATGGAAGGGCTGAGATCCGCCCCTATCGAGTGGGGAATCCCAGTCCTGTACCGGCGGCCTGGTTGCAGCCAGCTATTCACCCCATGAAGGGGACACGATGTTCAAGAAACAGAAGCCACGCGTTTTGTTCGGGCCGCGTCGCTCTCGTCGCGCACCCCGGCCAGCAGGACACCGAAAGCCGGCAAGAATCTTGCCGGCAAGACATCTGCGGGCAAGACATCTGCGGGCAAGACAACTTCCAGCAAGACAACCGCGGCAAAGTCGACGGCCACGCCCCGGTTGAAAAGTGATCGAGCCACGAAGACCCGCGACGTGGCGATCTGGGACATCGACGTTCATTCGGGCTTCGTCAATCGCGTCCTCGACGCGATCAATCAGAAGCAGAAGCTTTTCAAATTCACTCGGATCGAAGCGACCGTGCCGATGGGATTGACGATGTCTGGTCAGCGCACGCGTGAAATCGTGCGGAAGCTTTACGGATCCGATCTGGATGATCCGACGATCGAACGAAGCGTGTGGGCTCAGGATATCTACCGCGCTGCCCGACCTATTTTGAAAGCGATCGAGACCGATCTGCTGGTTTGCCTGGTGGCGCCTTCCCTCATGGATCAGGTGGGACCTCCACGGTTTAAGGAAGAGGGCTTTGCATGGGAAATCCTGGCACTTTCGAACAAGCGTGTCGCGCTGATTTCCGCTTTCAACCTGCGAAACTATGCGAAGAAAGCTAGCCGCTCCTTCGAAGCGTGTCTTGCTGCCCTGATCTTCTCGCAAGTCCTCGTCGAGTGCTTCGGTCTCGAAGAGCATGATCCCGGGCATGGCTGCATCATGGACCTCGTCACCAAGCCCGACGACCTGATCCAATTGCTTCGCAGAATGGAAATCTGTCAGGACAGTATCGCCAGCCTACCCTCACACGCGCGCGAAGGTGCGGCCAAGATCGTCGAGACGATCCGGGAGTATACGCCATGACCAAGGTGCTGCTGTTCGTTCCGGGATTGCTCGGCTCGGAACTTCTGGATGACGAGGGAATGGTCTGGCCGGGCTCGTTGTACAATGGAATCGTGGGGTTCGACGAGGCGCGGTTTCAGCGCCTGCTCAATCCGAAGCTCACCCTCGGCGAGGTTATCGGAAAGGTCGGATACGTCGTCGATATCTATGCGCAATGGCTCAAGGCGTTCTCGCGGCTGCGTAACAAGAAGAACCGCCAGGCGATGTTTTCCGATGCGGACAAGACCCTTTACACCGCGCCTTACGATTGGCGGATCGATCTGACGAAATCCGCAGAGGAGCGATTGGCTCCCAAGATCAGGGAGATTGACGCGGATTGGAACGGCAAGGCGGAGATTCACATCGTCGCCCACAGCATGGGTGGGCTAGTCACCAGGTACTATCTGCAAAGCGGGAAGTTTGCGAACGAGCCGGGCTTTGCCGCCATTCGTTCGCTGACGACATTCGGCACCCCCCATAACGGCGCGCCCGTTGCACTGGCCGGCGCATTGGGGCTGCACGCGGCAGATTTTCTCAGCGCCGAGCAATCGAAACGATTGGCCAATGACTCCCGCTACGCTGCCCTCTACCAGACCTTTCCGCTTCAGCACGAACCCATCATCTGGAAGCGGGAGGATGAAGGCGGCCTGGAGCCGATCTCGCTCAGCGATCGGGCGTTTGCCGTCAATCAACTCAAACTGGATGCTGCAACCCTCGATCTCGCCCAGGCCTTTCGCGAGGCCATCGACATCGTGAAGATGCCGATTCCTGCGCATGTCCGCACCTTTTTGATGATCGGAACGCGGTTCAGCACGATCACACACTTCGTCTGGAACGGTGGGATCGTCGACAAGATCGAGACCGATTCAGCCGGCGATGGCACGGTGTCGCTGCAAGGCGCTTTCCTGCCGGGACATCAAATTCAGTTCACGGACAAGTCTCATGTCGGTCTGATCACGGCCTACGAGGCAAGGCTTGCCTTCCAGGAACTGTTCGACGCCGATGGCCTGCTGGCAGCGGAAGACGAGCGCTTCGACATCACCGTCCAGGACGTGGTTGTCGCGATCCAAGCGCCCTTTGAGGCGCTGATCCAATCAAGTTCCCCCGCGACGTCGTTACAGGGAGAACTCTCCTGGGAACGCGCTGTCCAGCAGCCGGGCAAGGCGGAACTCGACGAAAGTGATTTCAAGCCAGCCGCTCCCCCGGCTCCCAAGCCGATCCGCTACACGGGACCGCCAATGGGAGGGACGGTTCTGCGCCTCACGGCACCGGCGACAACTGGGATCTATCGTCTCGTCCTTACGATTGCCGGGCAGTCCGACTCCAGGAGCATGCCGTTCATGGTGCGACCTAGCTGAATTGCGGCAGCCACGTATGCCTTGCGGATGGCCGCCGGATTGTCGACTCTCTCGGTTTCACCGGGGCGATTCGTGGCAACATATCTGGACACGCTCAATGCGGAGCAGCGCCGCGCTGTGGAGCATGGCGTGGCCGATGGCTTGACCGTGGGCGGCCCCCTGCTCGTCATTGCGGGTGCAGGCTCCGGCAAGACCAACACGCTGGCCCACCGTGTCGCGCATCTGATCGTTGCAGGCAGCGATCCGCGCCGCATCTTGCTGATGACGTTTTCCCGCCGCGCGGCGGCCGAGATGGCCGGTCGCGTGGAACGCATTGCGCGAAAGGTGCTCGGCGAGAACAATGCCGCGATCATGCGCGATGCGCTGAGCTGGGCCGGCACCTTCCACGGCATCGGCGCGCGGCTGTTGCGCGAATATGCCGAGCGGATCGGCGTCGATCCCGCCTTCACCATCCACGACCGCGAGGATTCCGCCGACCTGATGAATCTGGTGCGGCACGAGCGCGGCCTGTCGAAGACCGAGAGCCGCTTTCCGGCCAAGGGCACGTGTCTCGCGATCTACTCGCGCTGCGTCAATGCCGAGATGGAGATCGAGAAGGTGCTCGGCCAGCATTATCCCTGGTGCGCCGGCTGGGCGGCCGAGCTGAAAGGCCTGTTCGCGGCTTACGTCGAGGCCAAGCAGGCCCAGCACGTGCTCGATTACGACGACCTGCTGCTCTACTGGTCGCAGATGATGAGCGATGCGCTGATCGCCGAAGAAATCGGCGGCCGCTTCGATCACGTTCTGGTCGACGAGTACCAGGACACCAACCGCCTGCAATCCTCCGTCCTGCTGGCGCTGAAGCCGGACGGCCGCGGCCTCACCGTCGTCGGCGACGACGCGCAGTCGATCTATTCGTTCCGCGCCGCCACCGTGCGCAACATCCTCGACTTCCCGCAGAGCTTCTCGCCCCGTGCGGACATGATCACGCTCGACCGCAATTACCGATCGACGCAACCGGTGCTGGCGGCTGCCAACGGCGTCATTGGGCTGGCCCGCGAGCGCTTTACCAAGAATCTCTGGACCGACCGTACCTCCGCGCAAAAACCGCAGCTCGTGACCGTGCATGACGAGGCCAACCAGGCGCGCTACATCGTTGAGCAGGTGCTGGCCAACCGCGAGCAAGGCGCGCTGTTGAAGCATCAGGCTGTGCTGTTCCGGACGGCCTCGCATTCAGGCCCGCTGGAGATCGAGCTGACCCGCCGCAATATCCCCTTCGTGAAATTCGGTGGGCTGAAATTCCTCGACGCAGCTCACGTCAAGGACGTCCTGGCGCTGCTGCGCTTCGCCGAAAACCCGCGCGACCGCGTCGCAGGTTTTCGCATCCTGCATCTCTTGCCCGGCATCGGCCCCGCAACCGCGCAGCGTGTGCTCGACCAGATGGCGGAGAGCACCGATCCCCTGCGCGCGCTCGGCGAGCTTCCGGTGCCGCCGCGCACCGGTGCCGATTGGATCGACTTCGTCCGCACGGTCGAAAATCTGCGCTATTCGGAGTGGCCGGCCGATCTCGAACGCGTGCGGCTCTGGTACGCGCCGCATCTTGATCGCATTCACGAGGATTCCGAGACGCGACGCGCCGATCTGATGCAGCTCGAGCAGATCGCGAGCGGCTACGCTTCGCGCGAGAAATTTTTGACCGAGCTCACGCTCGATCCACCGGATGCGACCAGCGACAAATCCGGACCTCCCTTGCGCGACGAGGACTATTTGATCCTCTCCACCATCCACTCGGCCAAGGGGCAAGAGTGGAAGTCAGTGTTCGTGCTCAACGTCGTCGATGGCTGCATGCCGTCCGACCTCGGCGCCGGCACCAGTGCCGAGCTCGAGGAGGAGCGCCGCCTGCTCTATGTCGCGATGACGCGCGCCAAGGACGACCTCCATCTCGTCGTGCCGCAGCGCTTCTTCACCCACGGCCAAGCCACCAAGGGCGACCGTCACGTCTACGCCTCGCGCACCCGCTTCATCCCGGAGCAGCTGGTCTATCTGTTCGAGCGCACGGCATGGCCGAAGGCCGCCGCCGGCGCGGCCCGCACCGGAGCGCAAGGCCCGAAAGTCGATATCGGCGCGCGGATGCGCGGGATGTGGCGGTAGACCGAAAGGCCCGAGCTCAGAAATTGTAGTTCAGCCCGGCCCGAACCAGATCGATCGTGGTACTGGAATGGGCATTGAGAAAGCTCGGCGCGAACGGCGTGCCGGCATTGAGGCTGCCGACCACGGGATAGCTGGTGCTACCGAGATCGACGTGGAGATACTCGACCTTCAAGCTAATGTTCTGCGTAAAGCGTTTTTCACCGCCGATGCCGGCCGCCCAGCCGGTCGCGATACGCGACGAGCTGCCGGCGAAGCACGATGCAAATCCATAGAACGGACCGCACGCGAAGGCGTAGCCGAAATTGCCGATCGAATTCGACACGCCCGGCGGCAGTGACACGCTGGCCGATTCACCCACGCGGCCATACGCGAAGCCGCCGGTGGCAAAGAGCAGGAGATCCGGCGAGGCCAAAAACCCGATGCGTCCGCGAACCGTGCCGAACCAGTCGATGTTTCGGCTGACATCGAATGTCGCGGGCTGCGTCCCGAACAACGTGGTTGGCACCGACGCGCTGGATTTCAGGCTCGCTGCGGCGATATCGGCCTCGACGCCGACCACACCGCGGCCGGCGAACTGCCAGTCATAGCCGACCTGCCCGCCGCCGAGCCCGCCATCGGCGTTGAGAGAGGCCGAGACGGGCGAAACGACTGGCCGCCCGAACAATAGGCTTTGCGTGAGCGTATCTCCGGGAAGTGCGGTAACGCCGCCCCGTGCCCAGCCATAGCCTCCATTGAGCCCGACATGGAATCCCGTCCAGTTGATCTCGCCAGCCTCCGCAGAAACGCATCCGCCGAGAACCAATAGCACCGCCGCAAGGGCCTTCTTCATACCGCGTCCTGTCGATGTCGCATCAGCCCGCGAGCAGGCGCGCGCGGCCAATCCGGGGATTCGAGGGCAATCCTAGAAGATGCCGCACGGAGGTCTCGGCGCTCCGTGCAGCCGGCACTGCAATTCCCGCAACAGCGCGGAAATGTTGCCCCTGTTGCGGACGCGTCACACGGACCGGAGCGCCGCGCCTTGTCTGCGCGGCGTCAGTTCGAACCGGGTTCGCGAGGCGCGCGACAAAGCTTCGGATTCCAGCGGGGATGATCCGTTTGACGACCGAACGCGCGACGCGTTTCCTGTTCAGCACCGACGATCTGCCACCCGACGACAGGCTTGCGATCTGGCTCGATGATTTCGGAAGCCACAACATGCGGCTCGAGATCGAATCCCGCGCACATGAATTGCTCAGGGATGGCAACAGCGGTTTGGCGTTCAGTTGGTTCAGGCAATCCGGCTATCGCATTCTTGGCGAAGATGGAGCAACGCCGCCGGACGCAGGCGACGGCATCCTGCTGCTGTACGCCGCAACGGGCTCGTTCGCGATCGAGGGCTGCACCCGGCTCACCAATATCCGGCTGGATGGCGCGCTGGTTCGCAGCAAGATTCCTAATATCGACGCGCTGCTGCTGCGACAATTGCCTTCGGACGGCGTCGCGCTTCGCCTGCTCCAGGCCTATGTCGATGCACTTCTCGCAACCGGCATTCCAGCCGACCCCCTGCTCGCTCACGGCATCAATCACCATATCGTCGATCTGATCGCGGCCTCCTTGCGACCGGGCGACGACAATTCCGAGCGCGCCGAGGCAGGCGGGATTTCGGCGGCGCGCCTTGCCGCCGCGAAGGCCGACATCCGCGCCCGTCTCGCCGATCCAACATTGTCGGCAAAACACGTCGCACAGCGGCTGGGCCTGTCGGAACGATCGATCTACCTGCTGTTCGAGCGCAACGGCCTGAGCTTCGCCGCCTTTGTCACGGAAGAGCGGCTCCAGCGCGCCGTGACCATGCTTGTGAACCCCGGCGACAGGCAGCTTCGCATCGGCGACATCGCCTTTGCCGCGGGATTCGGCGACCTCTCGACATTCAACCGAAGCTTCCGTCGCCGCTATGGGCGAACGCCGTCCAGCCTGCGCCGCCTTCGGTCCGGTCCACACGAGCCAGGTTGAAAACGGAAACCGAGCATTTCCGTGCGTGCCCTTGTGACACAGCAACCATCACTTAAGTCTCCCGCATTCTCCCACAGAGACCTGATCGATGACCGCACCGCTCGAATTCGGACTGGATACCTTTGGCGACGTCACCAAAGACGCGACCGGCGCGCTGCTCCCGCACGCGCAGGTGATCCGCAACGTCGTCGACGAGGCCGTGCTGGCCGATGAGCTGGGTCTCGACTTCATTGGCCTCGGCGAACACCACCGCGCCGATTTCGCGATCTCATCGCCTGAAACAGTACTGGCCGCGATCGCAGCGCGCACCAAGCGCATCCATCTCGGCTCGGCCGTGACAGTGCTAAGCTCCGACGATCCGATCCGCGTGTTCCAGCGCTTTGCCACGCTCGATGCGCTGTCAAACGGCCGCGCCGAGGTGATCCTCGGCCGCGGCTCCTTCACCGAGTCCTTTCCGTTGTTCGGCTTCGATTTGCGGGCGTACGAGGCGCTGTTCGAGGAGAAGCTCGACCTGTTCACCGCACTCTTGTCGCAGAAGCCGGTGACCTGGGAAGGCAAGCTGCGTCCGCCGTTGAAAGACCAGCTCGTCTATCCCCCTGTCGAGAACGGCCAGCTCAAGACCTGGATCGGCGTCGGCGGCAGCCCGCAATCGGTGGTGCGCGCCGCGCATTACGACCTGCCCTTGATGCTTGCGATCATCGGCGGCGATCCCACGCGCTTTGCGCCTTACGTCGATCTCTATCACCGCGCCTTCAAGGAATTCGGCCGGCCCGCAAAGCCTATCGGTGTGCACTCGCCCGGCTACGTCGCCGAGACCGACGAACAGGCGCGCGAAGAACTGTGGCCCGACTACAAGGCCATGCGCGACCGCATCGGCAAGGAACGCGGCTGGCCGCCGATGGGCCGCGACGAATTCGTCAGCGAAGCCGAGCACGGTTCACTCTATGTCGGCTCACCGGAGACGGTGGCGCGCAAGATCGCCGCGACAGCAAAGGCGCTAGGGATTGCGCGGTTTCAGTTGAAGTATTCGGCGGGACCGTTGCCGCACGAGAAGCTGATGCGCAGCATCGAGCTTTATGGGCGCAAGGTGGTGCCGATGGTGCGGGAGATGATGGGGTAGCGCGCTGAGACAGCCCGCCTACGCCCTGCGGGCTACGGCGCGGCAGCCTTCGCTAGCTTCGCGCCACGACCAGCTGTGTCGGCTTNNNGAGCCGTAGCTCGCGAAGCGAGCGAAGGCTGGTGGGGGAGGCAGGACTCGAACCTGCGAAGCCATAAGGCGGCTGATTTACAGTCAGCTCCCTTTGCCACTCGGGACACTCCCCCGCTCGACGGCAGCACAATCGGGCCGGACCTTGCCGGCGGACCGAAGACGGCCATGGAACGTGAAGGCCGCGACAGCCCGGATGGGGGCGCGACCGGGCGCGGTTATCGGCGAAGCCGTGGGGTAAAGTCAACCGAGGCGAACAGCTAAAATGGCCCTCGAAGGCACCCAAATTGCCATATTCCGGGACCCGTGACACAAGCGAGCCCATGAAGGATCGAAAATTCATCCCCAGGGGACCCCGCGGCGGGGCTAAGCCCTTCAAGAAACCGGGAAAATCGGCGGGCCGGCCGGCCTGGCGCGACCGCGATTCGCAGGTTGACGGGCCCGTCATCCTCTATGGCTGGCACACCGTCACCATGGCGCTCGCCAACCCGCAGCGGCAGATCCGCAAGCTGACGCTGACCGAGAATGCCGCCCGGCGCCTGGCGGACGAAAATATCGAGACCCGTATCGCGCCGGAGATCGTCCGGCCGCAGGAGATCGACCGGCTGCTGTCGCCCGACGCTGTGCACCAGGGCCTGCTCGCGGAAGCCGATCCTCTGCCCTCGCCTGACATCGAGACGTTGGCGCAGGAAGGCATGGTGCTGGTGCTCGATCAGATCACCGATCCGCACAATGTCGGGGCGATCCTGCGCTCGGCCGCGGCGTTTGCGGTGAAGGCGATCGTCACCACTGCGCGCCATAGCCCGGAAGCGACCGGCGTGCTGGCGAAGGCCGCCTCCGGCGCGCTTGAGCTCGTGCCGATGATCACCGTGCAAAACCTCGCACGCGCGCTGAACGAGCTGAACGACAGCGGCTTCCAGACCGTTGGTCTGGACAGTGAAGGCAGCGAGGACCTCAGTGACGTCGTGCTGCGCGAACCGCTCGCGCTGGTGCTGGGCGCGGAAGGCAAGGGCCTGCGGCAATTGACGCGCGACACATGCAGCGTCGTGGCGCGGCTCGACATGCCCGGCGAGATCAAGAGCCTCAACGTGTCGAACGCCGCCGTGCTCTCGCTCTATGTCGGCGCGAGTCGTCTCGGGCTGATGAAGCGGTAGAGCGTTTTCGAGCGGAGTCGATACCGTTCCGATTTCATCGGAGCGGGCTCCAGCAAAACAAAACACCCGTCCGCATCAGGCGGACGGGTGTCTCGTTAGTTCAGCCGATCAAGCGATCAGTAGTAGCGGCGCAGCACGCGGTGGCCACCATAGTACGGCATGTGGCGGGGAGCGTAGCCATAGCGCGGACCGTAGCCGTAATGCGGGCGCGGCAAATAGCTGTAGCGCGGGCCGTAGCCATAGCGATGCGGACGATAGTACGACCGACGATAGGGATAGGCAGCCGGCTCTTCGACCGCAGCAGCGGCGCGATAGCCGTAACCGTAGCCGCGGCCATAACCGTACTCGGCGGGCGCAACGACCGCGTCCTCACGATAGGTCGGGTGCGGCGCGAAGGCGCCTGGGCCGGTGTAGGTCGGGCCCTGGTTGACGTAATAATACTGCGAGGTCGGCTCGGCGAGGCGCTCATAGCCATAGCCAACGCCATAGCCGCCGCAGCCGGTGTTGCAGCCGGAATAGACCGGTGCAACCGGCTGGCACGGGTTGAAGCCGCAGGCCATGGCGGGCGCGGCCCCTGCAATCATCACGGCAGCTGCCGCGACCAGTCCTGAAATCATCTGACGCATTACTCTCTCCTGTTGATTTCCGTTTCGTTGGATTTTGACGTTTTTTAACCGGGTGGCTTGGCGAGCCCCTCGGCACGTGGTCGCCGCCGATGGTGCTGCGGATCGGCATTGATTTGGGGTGCAAGGATCACCGGCGGCGGATTGACGGGAACGTCCATCTGCGGCGGCAGCGGCGCGGATCGCGCGCTCCAGCTCTCGTGATAGCTCTCTGCGGGCTTCGGCAGCTTGCGGTTCGCGGGCGGCTCGATCTCGAGGCGGCCGTAACCCGGCTGCAGCCCCGAGCTCGGATAATAGTGCCCGACATCGGTGGGCTGCCGCTCCGCAACGTAGCTCCCGCCATAGATCGTGGGCTGCACCTGGACGTTCTTGCCCAGGCCCCAGACACCTTCGACGACCGTGTAGGATGCGTCGATATTGTTGATGATGATGGGAACGCCGGGGCGGCCGGGAACGACGATATCGAAGCCGCCGCCGGCAAAAGCCGTCGCGGGCAGTCCGATCAGAAAGGCTGCAAGCGCCAAAGCGCGCATGGAAGGATCCCGGTTGTCCAGAACACAACCTATCCGATTGCGACGGACAGAGGGTTAAGGCCTCCTCTCCAAATGCCGGTAAGCCTAACGCACATGGGGCGATAGCAGCTCAAATGCCGCGAGGTGCACTAGCGAAGCGTTAACGAGACGCAAACCCATCGCACGGCCGCAGCGCACGCGGTTGCGCGGCACAGACTGCACATCCTGAACGCGCTCACGTCGATGTGACCCCGCATGCGAGAAACCGCGGAACGACGACCGAATGTCGCACTTAGCACAGGTCTCAACAACATGGAGGAAATGCCATGACGAGCCTGAAGCTTCTCGGCTTGGCCGCAATCGTTGCGTCCACGCTTGCCACACCTGCCTTCGCGCAAACCATGACCGACAATTCTGGCCACTGCACGGGACTCTTCCAGGATCCCAATTGCCAGAATCTCGGCGCCGCCAATCCCACCACCGACCGTGGCTATCGCCGCCGGCACATGGCCCATCGGCAAGTGAACCAGGATGATGGAACACAATCCGGATTCTGGCCGCTCGACACAGCTGGCGCGGTTGCCGGCGCTGCTGTCGGCACCGCGGCAACGGTCGCAGCCGCACCGTTCCAGGGCTGGGGCAATTCCTACGCGAGCTATGATCGCAGCGGCCCCGGCTGGTACGGCAACTGGGACGCCTATGCCGCCCGCAACGGCATCGTGTGCAGGCCCGGCACCTGGTTCAAGGGCGAAGACGGCCGGCAGCACCTCTGCCAGTAGGCCCGCAGTCAGGTAAAATGGTTCAGGCGGTCCAACGGGCCGCCTGATTCATGCCTGAGAAACGGCCTGCCAGGTTCTGGCACTTTCTAAACAAGTCTGGTATTGCGACGCGCGGGCGCAGACAGCTCCGGCGCACGGCCGGCCCTGCCCCTTTCCAGCGTCGCCGGCTTAGCTCAGCGGTAGAGCAGCGGTTTTGTAAACCGAAGGTCGGGGGTTCAATCCCCTCAGCCGGCACCAGCGCTCGACGCGCCGCGCTCAATCTGAAGTCTTGCGCGCGCTGCCGTGTTGAAGATGCTCGACGCCAGCGCCGCTGACCTCGACCCAGGCATGTTTCGACTGTTCGAAAACCGACTTGATCGGAGCCGGGAAATCCGGGTCCGCGATAGCGCCGACGGCAACGCCGATCATCGCGGGCAGATTGTCCGCCTTCCAATAGACTGTCGAGCCACAGTCGGGACAAAAATAAAAGCGGACCTTGCCGCCGCTCTCGGCGGCACGAACGTATTCCTTCGGCGTCCCTAAGATCGAGACGACATCAGCCGGGTAGAAGGCACCGACGCCGAACGGCGCGCCGGTCCGGCGCTGGCACGCGATGCAGTGACAGGCCGCAACCCGGTTGGTTGGCCCCGGAAGCGAAAGCGCAATGGCGCCGCAGTTGCATCTGGCAGATATCATTGGCGTCTCCCACCCGTATCTCTCAAGCGTGGTGCCGCTACCGCGGCAAAAGTAGAAACACGCAAACGCAAAAGCATTCCCTACCTCGCATCATACTCAACTCGTCATTCAGGGGCGCGCGAAGCGCGAGCTATGATGCGCAATTGCGCATCATAGCTGATGCCCAGAATCCTAATCCATTCCCGTCACCCTGAGGTGCGCGCTCCGCGGCGCGACAACGCCGCAGAGCAAGCCTCGAAGGGCGACGGCCCGGCTGCATCGGGGCCGTGCATCCTTCGAGGCTCGCAGCGCGGTGCTTACGCACTGCGCCGCTCTCACCTCAAGATGACGGGGCTAGCGTTGTCGTCATTGCGAGCGCAGCGAAGCAATCCAGACTGTCGCCGCGGAAAGATTCTGGATTGCTTCGCTGCGCTCGCAATGACGGCACTGAGCAGTTTCGCGCAAATGTCCCCCATTGGACTCGCGTCAAGATTCCGTCGCAAGCGCGCTATACAGGCAAGGCATTGCGTCCGAAATCTCTCTCCAGCGAGTTTGCCGATGATCACCCGACGAACGGCGTTGACCGGCCTCGCCGCGCTGCTGTCACCCGTCATCGCACGCAGCGCACCAGGCGAGCAGTTCAACGTCGCCTCCGGCCATGACAGCCTGCCTGTGTCGCGTTATGCGGCGGCTGCGCCCGGAAAGCGCCCTGCCGTGATCGTGCTGCACGGCTCCCGCGGTATCGAGCTCAGGGCCCGAGCCTATGAGCGATATGCCGATGCGCTGTCCACGAGGGGCATCGACGCCTATTTTCTCCGCTACATGACGCCGGTCGATACGGCGACGCTGGCGGCGAAGTCCAGCACGCGCGAGAGCCGCGAAGCCTACGAGACGACGCGGTACGACGGTTGGGCCGATACAGTCTCCGCTACCGTGACGGCTCTCCTCGACCGGTCCGACAGTTCGGGGCGCGTCGGCCTGCTCGGCTTCTCGCTGGGCGGTTACATCGCTGCCGACGCCGCCGCGCGCGACACGCGTATCGCAGCGCTCGCGGTGCTCTATGGTGGCATGCCGGAAGCCATGGCTGCCAAGGTGAAGCACCTGCCCCCGCTGATCGCGTTGCATGGCGAGGCCGACAGGAACGTGCCGATCGCAGAAGGCCGCCAACTGGTGAAGCTCGGCAAGTCGGTCGGCGCCGAGACCGAATTCGTACCCTATCCGGGCAAAGCCCACGGCTTTGATTTCTCCGACACCCGCCCGACGACATCAGATGCGATCGATCGCGTCACGAAATTCTTCCAGGCGAAGCTCGCCACCTGACCGCGCCAGCTCATGGGGACGGGGACTGACCACAGATTGGATCGGAGTCCAACATGAGGTAGAGTGTACCTCGCATGGAGCCCCATACCAGCCGCGAGAGCGCGAAGATCATCGCCGGTACCGTCGCAGCCGTTGTCGCGACGGTCTTCCTTTTCGCGGTCGCGATGGCTCTCTTGCTGCCGCAATAGGATCTGCGGCTCCCCGGCGGCGCAAGGCCGCCGGAGCTTGTGCGTCGCCCGGCTCAGGCCGCGCGCACCGTCCGGAGGAATTTTCCGACTTCGTCTTTGAGCCGGTTGCTGTCGGTCGCCAGCATCTTTGCGGTCGAGAGCACCTGCGAGGACGCCGAGCCGGTCTCGGCTGCGCCACGCTGCACGTCGGTGATGTTGGTGGAGACCTGCTGGGTGCCATGGGCCGCCTGCTGCACGTTGCGGGCGATCTCCTGGGTCGCAGCACCCTGCTCCTCGACGGCGGCTGCGATGGTCGAGGATACCTCGGACAACCGCTCGATGGTCGCCGAGATGTCGCGGATCGCGTTGACGGATTCCTGCGTCGCGGTCTGGATGCCGGAAATCTGCTGGCTGATCTCGCCGGTCGCTTTCGCGGTCTGCTCGGCCAGCGTCTTCACTTCAGAAGCGACGACCGCGAAGCCGCGGCCGGCTTCGCCTGCCCGCGCAGCCTCAATGGTCGCGTTCAGCGCCAAAAGATTGGTCTGGCCTGCAATGGTGTTGATCAGCTCGACGACGTCGCCGATCCGCGTCGCCGCGACCGAGAGCTCGCTGACCCGTTCGGTGGTGGTGCGGGCCTGGTTGACGGCTTCGCTCGCCATACGCGCGGATTCCTGCACCTGTCGGCTGATCTCGTTGACCGAGGAAGACAGCTCCTCCGTGGCCGTGGCGACCGACTGGACATTGCCGGTGGCCTCGCCCGAAGCGGTGACGACGACCGAGGTCAGCTCCTGCGCGCGCTGCGCGGTGGTCGCCAGTGTCGAGGACGATGCCTCGAGCTCGGTGGATGCGGATCCGACCGTTTCGATGATCTCGCCCACCGCCCGCTCAAAGCCGTCGGCCAGGTTGACCATGTCGCGGCGCCGCTGCTCGGCGGCCTGCCGCTCGATGTCGGCCTGCGCCGCCTTGAGCCGCTCGACCTCGAGCGCGTTGGTCTTGAAGACTTCGACCGTCTTGGCCATGTCGCCGATCTCGTCGCGGCGGTCCTTTTCGGGCACCTCGGTCTTGAGATCATTGCGGGCGAGGCCTTCCATCGCGAGCTTGAGCCGGGCGATCGGCTGCGACATCGCCTTCAGGCCGATGAACAGCGCGATCGCGATGCCGAGCACGAGGCCACCGGCGCTGACGCTCATCACGGTCCAGGTCGCGGATTTGGCGTCGCTATTGATGGCCTCCTTGCGCTTGGCAACCACCTGCGCCGTCTCGGTCGTGAACTTGGCGATGCGCTCCAGCGCCGCGTCGATCAGCGGATCGCACTCCTTGTGCGCACGATCTGCGGCCTTGGCGTTCTCTTCCGTGCTGTTTGCGGCAGCTCCAGCCTGGAGCACCGGTTCGCAGCCATTAAACACGGCCTTCAACTGGTCACCGATGCTCTTGAGCTCACTTGCACGCGACGGGTCGTCCTGCACGGCCGCATCAAGATACTGGCTAATTTCATTGCGGTTCTGGTTCGCGATCTTCAGACGATTGGCGTTGCCCGCTTCGGTCGTCTCGGTGAACACCGCATAGAGCGCCGCGTGATAGGTCTCGGCGCGACGCTGGGCACGCGTCAGGTTGAGCAATGCCGATTGCGCGGCGGCGAGTTCGCCAAACCCGTCGACGGTCGCGGAGAGTTCACGCGTGCCGAAGGCGGCGACGGCGACCATCGCGCATCCCATCACGGCTACAATCAGCGCAACCTTCAACACGATCTTCAAATTGTTCAAAAAGCTCATCCCTGCCTTCCAATGATTTTCGGCCTACGCGACCGAAGCGGCCCCAGCCGCGCCATTGGAACCGGCGGACGTTAAAATTTAATACTAAATGACAGGGGTAAACTTACTAAAAAATAACTTTCCGGTGCTCGTCCGTAAGCTTCGCGTAAGCTTGGGGTCCGTCTTAAGGGGTATCTGGTGCCGCCCGGCCGGCCCGGAACCATTCGTCACGTCCGGGGAAACCTGCTCAAATGGGGGAAATCTCCTGGCCCTCCTCGGGCCGGGCATGGACGCGCACGAGATCCTCGACGAACGCCAACACCTCCGCCCGTCTGTCGGGCGGCAGTGACAGAAAGGCGCGTACGAGCCGCAAGCCCTGCGCTTCGTCCGACGGGTCGTCCCTGGATTCCATCCGGCCAGTGTCGGGCGCTCGGGAAAAATATGCAATCCCTTGCAGGTCGCCTGCTTGATTCGGCGCTCCCACTTTGGTGGAATAGCTCTAACAAAGGTGGACCATGAAGTGGATCAGGGAACGCGACGCGCTGATTGCGCAGACACTGGCCTTCGTCCAATCGGTAACCGGCAAGACGGATGACCTCCATCCGCCGGCGCCCCCCGCGGCTGCGTTCGCAGTGACCACGGAGATCGTCACCGTGCGGGCCCTCGCGGTCGAAGCCGAGCCGCCACCGGCTCGCCCACCGCCCGCCCCTGTCCCCCCGCCGCTGTCGACGGGCGATTTTCGCAGCGAGATGCAGGCCCGCATCGCGAGCTTCAAGAAGCATCAGGAGCGCTTCGAGCGCGAGCGGGAGGAATATTGTGCGGCGACGCTGACCAGGCTTCGCGCCGCCATCCGCGATCCTTCCACCCGCCCGCCGGCGGACAAGTGAGGGCAGACTTAGCCTCTCACAGCCAGGACCACACCAGCCAGAGATTGGCCGCACAGGCACCCACCAGTGCCAGCGTCAGGGGCAGCAGCATGTGCCCGCAGGAGGTTTTCAGGTCGGTCGTCATGGCCAGAAACATCCGCTGATTCCGGCTGGGGAGTCCCAAGGATTCTTTTTTTGGGGATTCAGGACTCGTTTACGACTCAGGGCCCGCCACCTCGATCACGGCTCCGTGATCTAATCCCCGTGTCGGAACCCCTCCCCGCGGCAGGTCGTTAATGCGGTTTCCGGGAGCGGGAAGCATGCCCTACGCCCTGTTCTGCAACGACGCCCAGATCAGCAAGGCCTATCCGAGCGAGGCCGACGTCTGGAAGCTCGCGCAACGGAGCGGCCTGGTCGTGGACGTCGGCACCAACGAAGAGCGGCCGGGGCCGCGCCGGGTGCTCGACAACGACTATGAGATCAAGTCCTGCCGGGCAGCCCAAGGCGAGGACCCCGCCAAGAACAAGGCGGATGCCGAGCGGGAGTCCCGGATGGAGCTTCAATTGAGTTCGTGAGGCCCGACCGCAGGCAGCATTGCCTTAGGGCGTCGCGGTCGCCAACGAGGCCTGCTCACCGGCAAGGGCCACACAGGCCTTCCGGCGGTGCAGCCCGCGGATCGCACCGGTCACCTTCAGGACCTTGCCGGACGGACAAGACGCGTCCTTGACGAAAGCCACCTCATAAGGTGCCAGCATCAGAGGCTCGGATTTGAGGATTGTTTGGGCAGAGCACGGCAGGGCGACGAAGCACGAGAACACCACCACCGACGCCAAGATACGCATGTTCGTTGTCCCACCAGCCCGGCAATTCGATAATAACGCGTTCCGGAGCACGAGTTCCGTAAGTCGCAAAAATTATTTTTGCTTTACCCGAGCCCCGTGACACGCGTGAGAAGGCGCGCGCCCGAACGTTTGCTTGCAAATGACGCGCCAGATGGTTCACGCAATGCCAACAAGGGGCTGGGCCAACAAGGGGCTGGCAAACGAAAGGCCGGCGGGAAGCCGGCCTTTGTCAGATCTTGGTCGCTGCCCGCGGTCAGTAGCGCGAGGCTGCCGGACCGCCCCAGCCGAAGCGGTAGTTCACACCGACCTTGACGGTATGCTCATCCTCCCGGCCACGGACGCCGACAACGTCGGCCGGACCGGAGGTGATCGTCGTGCTGCCGAAATTGTAATACTGGTATTCGGCCTTGGCCGACCAGTTCGGCGCGAACATGTATTCGAGACCGGCACCGACGGTGTAGCCGTCCTTGCTGTTGCCGGTCGTGGTGAAGGCTTGCGGCACGCCGGCGATGTTGACGCCGAGGCCGCCGTTCCGCCAGGCGTAACCACCCTTGGCGTAGACCAGCGCCGGGCCCCAAGTGTAGCCGATGCGGCCGGTCACCGACCCGAGCTGGTCGGTATTCGACGTCACCTGCGTCCCCAGCGGGAACGTGGCACCGTTATTGTTGGTCGGCAGCCAGGAATACTGGGCCTCGACACCCACCACCCAATTGGGCGCGAACTGGTAGTCGAAGCCGCCCTGCACACCACCCAGGAAGCGGGCGTCGCTCGACTGGAAGCTGCTGTCGCCAGCGAAGGCGCCACCGACATGGCCGCCGATGTAGAAACCGGTCCAGTTGTAGATCAGCTGCGGTGGCGTATAGGCCGGAGCCTTGGTGTAGGTGCGCGGCTGCATGTCGGCTGCTGCCGCCGGTGCGGCCAGCGCAAGCAGAGCGGTTGCGCCCAGCAAAATCGTCTTCATGATCATCCCCGTTCTTTCAAATTCGACACTCTGGAAACAACGTGGCGTGAATTAGGTTGCTTCGCGGCGATGCCGGAACGTTGATCGTTCGTAACTGTGACGGGGTGGCAACAACGGCATTTTGTTCCGTCACGTGCGCTTGCACGACCGATTTTGTCGTCCGCGCAAGGCCAGCCGTAACGATTTGTCGCAAGGTAAAACCACCCCGTTCAAAGCTCGCCAAAATGTGATCCAGCGGCTCCGGCGGCTCTTGTCCTAGCACCGCCCGATGAAGGTGGGCTTTGCGCTATCGCGTCATCTTTTCCAGTTCCGGAAAGGGTGTGTAAACCGCGCCGGCGCAGAACTCGTTGGTGCGCTCAGTGACACGGTCGCCCCGCCCGTTGACGAAGACCGCGGCCCGCTCGCGCATGGTCTTGTAGCTGCCGTCAGGCTCGCGGGGCGTGAAGTGCAGGCAGCTGACATAGAATTGCCGGCCGCCGATCTCGCGCAGCACCGGCTCGGCGATGCTGGCATCGCGCACGCCGACCGGATTGTTCAGATAGGCGCGCATCAAGGCCAGCGTGTCGCTGCGGAAATTGTCGGGGAACGGCTGCGGGCCTCCGGCCTGGGTCCCCTCCATCAGGGATGGACGGTCGCCATCGCTGCCGAAACATCCCGCAAGCAACAGCGGCAGTACAAGGATCGCCGCACGTTTCGCCAATCGCCCCAAGGGTCACGCTCGCCGCTCAATCAGACCCGGAGACGTTTAGCCCCAAGGTTGCGATGATGCATCTCTAGAGGTGTTTTGCCCGACGAGTCAAACAGATTCGTAAAATCCGTAGAGCAACCGATCGTCAAACCATTGATATATCTATCACCGGCTACTGTGCATGGGGTTGTTTTCAAGATTCTTGCTTGTGGTCGTGTATCGAAGGGAATTCGCCTGCAGGCACCGGCCCGCCGCCAGCACCTCGAGCTTTCGCACAAGGCATGACGAACGAGCCGGACCTGAACTCCGCGCGAGGCGGCGGGGCAATGCTATGGATGCCGCCTCACGGGATCAGTCGTTAGCTGCGCTTCTCGGTCGTCACCGGCTTGGTGACGTCGGGCTGCGCCTTGAGCGACTTCCTGGCCGACAGATGCTTGTGGTGGTGGCGATGCGTCCGCACGGTCTTGTGCTCGTCGGGCGTGATCGCGGCATTGGCGTTCATGGCCTTTGCCTTGGCATCCGCCTTGACGCCGGCGGTCTTCGCGTCGGCCTTGACGGTAGCATCGGGTTTCGCCGCGGTGTTCGACGCCTTGGTCTGGGTCTGGTCCGCCTTGATCACCGGCGCGGTCGTCGTGGTGGTCTTGCCGGCCTCGGCTGCGAAGGCCGGGGCTGCGATCACGGAAGCTGCGAGCAAGGCTGCGGAAATGGTCTTCAACATGGTTGTCTCCTCTTTGAAGGATCTTGAGGCGGCGCCCACTCGCCAACCCTTCGATCGTAGGTGGAGCCTAGGGGGAGCGCGCTGAACCCAGTCTGAAGCCGATTGCAGGCTTCCGTTCATCTGGATGACAAGTTTGTCATCTCGCAGGCGGACGGCGGCCGGGAATGTTTTTGCATGCGGGGTGTTCCGGTCTTCAGGCAATCGTGTAGGATCGCCACGTTCCATTCGGGAGAACTTGAGATGCGCAAACTTTCCATGCTTCTGGTACCGGGACTTGTCTCGATGGCGCTGGCGGCCGGACCGGTGCTGACGAGCGCCTATGCCGCCGGTAGCGATGATCCGTCGCCGCCGAAGTCGGATACCTCGACCAAGAAAGAGAAGAAGAAGAAGAGCTCTTCCATCAGCGATCCCAAATTCCTCGCGGCCTATCGCACCGCCTACACCACGATCTACGACAGCCACGACTATACGAGCGCGATCGGCCAGTTGAAGTCGCTCAAGCGTGACGACGTCGCCGACGTCGCCAATTTGATCGGCTACTCCTATCGCAAGATCGGCGACTACCAGTCGTCGAAGGTCTATTACGAGCTGGCGCTGAAGGACGATCCGAACCACGTCCGCACCTGGCAGTATTACGGCCTCTGGCAGCTCGAGCAGGGCAACCGCGAACAGGCGCAGTATCATCTGAACAAGATCGCCTCGCTCGCCGGCACCGACAGCTCCGAATATCGCTCGCTCGCCGCAGCGCTCGACAAGCCGACCGGCGCGACGCTCGTCTACTGAGACCCGCCTATTTGAACCGAGCGAACGGGCACACCCTCGGGGTTGTGCCCGTTCCGCTTTCTCGGCTAGCCTCTTGCACCTCTCTCCCCGCAATTGGTGCGCAATGGACAATTGGCTGCGATCCGCGATCGACTACATCGGCTCCTGGATCGAATTCCAACAGACGACATTCCAACAGCCGGGCGTCCTCGTCGCGTTCGTCCATCGCGGCGAAGTCGTCGCCGAACATGCGTTCGGCCTCGCCAATCTCGACACCGGCGAGAAGCTCACCCCGCGCCATCGCTTCCGCATCGCCTCGCATTCGAAGAGCTTTACCTCCGCCGGCATCATGAAGCTGCGCGAGCAGCGCAAGATCCGGCTCGACGACACGATCGGCCAATATGTCAGTGGCCTGCATCCGCACGTTGCCGAGACGACGATTGCGCAGGTGCTCTCCCACAGCGCTGGCCTGACGCGCGACGGCGCCGATTCCGGCCAGTTCATCGACAGCCGTCCCTATCTTGACGAGAAGGAGCTGCGCGCGGAGTTGAAGCTACCCACCGCAATCGAGCCCGGTACACGCTTCAAATATTCCAATCACGGTTTTGGCCTGATCGGCCTCGTCATCGAGGCGGTGACGAAGGAGCCCTACCCTGTCTGGATCAAGCGCGAGATCATCGAACCAGCGGGCTTGCGTGAGACCGAGCCGAACGCCCCGATCGCCAAGGGAACACCGTTTGCACGCGGTCATACCCGAAAGCTGCCGCTGGGCGAGCGATGCGTGATCCCCGGCGACAATCCCGCCCACGCGATGGCATCCGCCGCGGGCTTCGTCGCCACGGCGGCCGACACGGCCCGCTTCTTCGCGCAGCTCGCACCCAACGCCAGGAAGAGCGTGCTGTCCGTCGCAAGCCGCCGCGAGATGACGCGGCATCATTGGCGCGTCCCGCAAAGTTTCGAGGCCTATTACGGCCTCGGCGTCAACGCCGGCAAGACCGACGGCTGGGATTGGTTCGGCCATGGCGGCGGCTTCCAGGGCTACATCTCCCGGACCTGCTCCATCCCGGGCTGCGAGCTCGCGATCAGCATCCTCAGCAATTCCATCGATGGCGCGGCGCCATTCTGGATGGACGGCGCGATGCAGATTCTGCGTGTTTTCCAGACGCGCGGCGCCCCAGACAGGCGCGTCCGCGACTGGACCGGCCGCTGGTGGACGATCTGGGGCGCGACAGACTTCGTGCCGGTGGGCAATCGCGTGCTGATCGCCAATC
Organism: Bradyrhizobium sp. LTSP857; assembly: GCF_000938285.1. NCBI lineage: Bacteria > Pseudomonadati > Pseudomonadota > Alphaproteobacteria > Hyphomicrobiales > Nitrobacteraceae > Bradyrhizobium > Bradyrhizobium sp. LTSP857. The sequence goes on from NZ_JYMS01000049.1 coordinate 455,850, forward strand.
CGCAGTTCAACAATCCCTTTATGGATGCCGCCGAGATCGAGGTGACCGGCCGCGACACCGGCAATCTCGCATGGGCCGCCGGCTACTCCAGCCATGGCGAGCCGGTGCGCCGCGTCCGCGACAAGCGCGGCAAGGTCAGCGACATCTGGATCGCCGGCGCCAACGTCAAGCCTGCGAGCGTCGTCGCGCGCGAGATTGCGCGCAGATACAAGCCGCGGAAACGGCGGCCTACTCCCGAATGAGCGCCTCGACTTCGCCGCGCAACGCCTGTCGCGAGCCGTCGCGGGAATAGAACATGTGGCCGCCGGGATAGACGACGAATTTGATCCGCTGCGTCGCGAAGGCCGGCAATTGGTCGAGCGCCCGCTTCGATCCGAAATAGGGCGTGGCGAGATCGAACAGGCCGTGCGCGACCAGCACGTTCAGCTTCGCATCGGTTGCGAGGATCTGGCGCAACTCCGACACCGATTGCGGCGGGTTGATGCCGCCTCCGAAATCCCAATTGCGCTCGACGGCGCCGTTCAAAACCTCGTAGGAGCCGTCCGGCCGCCAGTTGAGCTTGTGTGTGAGAACATCGACCGCGGCACTCGTCAGCGGCGCCTGAAGCGCGTCGCCTGAGGGATCGCCGAACCGTGAGCTGCTCGAATCCGGATAGGGATCGAAGCCGCGCACGGAGGCGTCGTAGCGTCCCGTCACCATGCCGTTCTTGCGATCGAATTCACGGCGGAATTCGCCGACATCGAACCGGCCGGCGAGCCTGCGGCTCACCGCTTGATCGAGGCCGGTCAGCTCCGCGACCTTGTCGGCAAGACGATTGGTGGCCTCCTTGTCCGCCTCGCCCTTGACGAGATCGGCCAAAAATTCTCCGCGTGCGTAAGCCTCCACATCGGCGAGAGCGGCGCGCGTGACCGGCCCCTTGGTCGATTCCTTGGCTTCGCGCGCCACCGCCACATAGCTTGGTAGCGTCGCGACATATTGCAGGAGGCTCGTGCCCGTGAACTCGCGGAAATCCAGCAGCGGCGACACCAGGATCAATCCCCTGACACCGACGCCATGCTGGAGCTGCAACTGGCGCACCACCTTCGGGCCGCGAATGCCGCCATAGCTCTCGCCCGCGACGTATTTCGGCGAGACCAGCCGGTTGTGCTTCTCGAGCCAGCGACGGATGACGAGCGCAATCGAATTGACGTCGCCCTCGACCGAATAGAACCGCTTTCGCGCGTCGTCTCCACTCGCGATGAAACGGCTGTAGCCGGTGCCGACGGGATCGATGAAGACGAGATCGGTGAAGTCGAGCCAAGTCTCGGCGTTCGGCTTCACCTCGGGCGAGGCCGACGGCGAAAGCCCCTCGCCGTCGAGCGGCAGCCGCCATGGTCCGGCATTGCCGAACTGGAGCCACGCCGAGGATGCGCCGGGTCCGCCATTGAACAGGAAGGTGACCGGACGCGTGGCACGGTCGGCGCCGTCGAGCTCATAGGACGTGGTCGCTATATCGGCCAGCGGTTCGCCCTTGTCGTCGAACACGCGGATCGAACCGGCGGTCGCGGCGAAGTTGAGCGTTCGGCCCGGCAGATCGAGCGTCTGCTTCGTGGTTGAGTCCGGAGGCAAACGATGCTGCTCGGCGGCCAACGGTGAAGTCTGGGTTGCATTTTGCTGCGCGTTGCCGCCGCGCACGCCTTTCTGTCCCGAAGGCGCCGCGGCCTCATTGCGCGGCGGCACTGGATCATCCGCGCGCGCCAAACCCGCGAGCGCGAATGTAGACACCGCCAGCACCAGCCCCGCGCGGCGCAGCATCGGCAAACCCATGTCCATGACCCAATCTCCCTGCCCTGCCGCGCTCGCACGTCGTCCGGTCGCTGGCGAGCGATCACCGAAATTCTAGCTTCCAATTGCGACGGTTTGGGGGATCGGAGGCCGGAGGCTGGCTTTCCGGCCCGATCGGCCCGGCTTTTGCCCTGAACCGAGACTGGCGACCGTCCGACCGGGCGCCCATTTGCTTTAAGAAGCGGTCATCCTCGACAATGCAGGCCCAGGTCGTATAGACGACCTCGGCGGACCTTTCTCGAGCCAGCAGCACCTGCCTGGAAGCCATGACCAAGCCATTGCGGTACGACCGGATCGCCTTCGTCGCCAGCTCGAGCAGCGAAGCGCAGGCCGCCTTCGGCCAGCTCACCAGGGACTACGGCAATTGCGACCCGAACGAGGCCGACATCGTTGTCGCACTCGGCGGCGACGGGCTCATGCTCCAGACACTGCACCAGCAGATGCACTCGGGAAAGCCGATCTACGGCATGCATCGCGGCACGGTCGGCTTCCTGATGAACGAGTACTCGACGGTCGATCTGCGTGCCCGCCTGGAAGCTGCGCATGAATCCGAGATCAACCCGCTGCTGATGCGCGCGACCGACGTCAACGACCGCGTCCATCTTCACCACGCCATCAACGAGGTCGCGCTGTTCCGGCAGACCTACCAGGCGGCGCGACTTCGGATCCTGATCGACGAGCGCGAGCGCATGCCCGAGCTGATCGCCGACGGCATCATGGTGGCGACGCCGGCCGGATCGACCGCCTACAATCTGTCCGCCCAGGGGCCGATCCTGCCGATCAACGCCGCATTGCTGGCACTGACACCGATCAGTGCCTTCCGCCCCCGCCGCTGGCGCGGCGCGCTGCTGCCCAACACGGCTTACGTCGTGATCGAAGCGCTGGAAGGCGACAAGCGCCCCGTAGCGGCGGTCGCCGACCACGACGAGGTGCGCGATGTCCGCCGCGTCGAGGTGCTCACCGACAAAACCATCTCGATGCGGATGCTGTTCGATCCAGGCCACAGCCTGGAAGAACGCATCCTGCGCGAGCAGTTCGGCTCCTGAGCCGCCTGCCCGGCAGCTTGGCGGACGCCTGATCGCAACGCTTCGTTAACCCTCGGCACGATATGGTTAATGAAAGTTGACCCTTTGGCCTGGGCGTCATGTTCCGCATCGACTTCAACAAACTCCGTTTCCTCATCTGCGACGACAATCCGCATATGCGCCGCATCCTGCGGACGCTGTTGCATTCGTTCGGCGCGCGCGAAGTCTATGAGGCCGAGGACGGCGCCACTGCGCTGGAAATGTACAGCCATTACGTGCCCGACATTGTCATCACCGACTGGGCGATGCCGATCTTCGACGGGCTCGAGCTCGCGCAGATGATCCGGCAGCCGGAATCCAAGGGCAACCCCTACGCGCCGATCATCATGCTGACCGGCCATTCCGAGAAGCGCCGCGTCACAGTCGCGCGCGATGCCGGTGTCACCGAATTCCTGGCCAAACCGATCTCGGCCAAGGGGCTCTATCAGCGCATCCTCAACGTGGTTGCCAGTCCCCGGCCCTTCATCAAGACCAAGGCCTATTTCGGCCCGGACCGTCGCCGCAACACCAATTCCGCCTATATGGGCCCCGAGCGCCGTGTCGGCGAAAAGCACGAGGTGCTCCAGCAGCCCTCGCTGCTCGACAAGGCCCGGTCCTCCATCTAGCGCAACGTCTTCAGCGACGAGGCAGGCATCATGGCGAAGAACAGCGCAAGAGACATAGAGGTCAAGGCCTTCGCCACGCATCAAGTGATCACGCAGCCCAATCCGCTGCGGAAAGTCCTGCGCCGGGTCGAGGAAAAGGACATGGACGATCCGGTCGGCCGCGCCGAGCAGGCGCTGGCAGGCTTGTCCAGCGAGTTCAAGGACTGGATGACGACCGAGATCAACCGGCTGTCGGCCGCCTACGTTGCCATCCGCAACGAGGGCTTCACCAAGGACAGGCGCGACGAGCTGTTCCTCGCCGCGCACGACATCAAGGGCGACGCCGCAACGTTCGGCTTTCCGGCGGCCGCGGGAATCGCCGAGAGCCTGTGCCGTGTCATCGAGCACGCACCCGATCTCGAGAGGGTTCCGGCCGAGCTGTTCACGCACCACATCAACGCCATCCTGGCTATCGTGCATGACAACACACGGCTCGACAGCCTCACTGTCTCCGCCGAGCTCAACCGTCGCCTGCGCAAGGTTGCCGACGAATATCTCGCCCACGTCAACCGCGACCGCCCCGAGCATCTCGAGGCGATCCTGGCGCCGAGCATCGTGCCGGCGGAGTAGCGCGAGCTATTTTCTGAAATCGGGTGGGCAAAGCGAAGCGTGCCCACCAATCAACTCTGATTGTACGGATGCATGGTGGGCACGGCGCAAGAGCGCCTTTGCCCACCCCTGTACCTTCGTTACGCCGCGATCAGATCGTCATAGACCGGCGCGATCGCCTCGTCTGCGACCAGCTCGTCGCAGAACAGCCTCGCCTCTTCGCGCGCGGACTCGGTGGCAAAGCGGCGCAACAGGACCATCAGCGGCTCGGTGGCGCCGCGATCGGTCTCGCAATGGGTGAGCACGCGCTCGACCATGCGCCGGCGCAGCCGGGCCGCACTGTCGTCGGTATCGACAAAACCTTGCTCGTGGCAGGCATCGAGCGCGACCTGGAACGCTGCGAACGTTGCCTCGGGAAGCCCGGCGCGGCGCAGCAGCGCGTGCAGGCTGTTGCCGCCGCGGTCGTGCAGCAGCGCGGAGACGCGCGCCAGCGGCAGATCGGCCAATTCGGCGAGTGCGGCGTCGAACAGTTCGAGATTGCTCGACAGCAGTGCGCGCAGGATCAGGCCCGCGGTGAGCTGGCCCGTGATACGGAGATGCCGCACCAGACCCTGCATGTCATCGCCGCGCGAGCGCGCCGCGATGTTCATGGTGGAGCGGTCGCGCGCCTCGGTCGTCATGCGGTCGGCGCGGTCGGCGCTCAGCCAGTTCCGCGCCACGACGAACTGCGCCAACGTCTCGGAGAGCTTTGCCACCAGCGCGGCGCGCGTTGCGGCCGGCAGATCCTCCAGCACCAGCATCGCCTCGCGGATCGCGGCGAGATGGCCGTGACGCTCGACAATGCGGTCCCAGGAAAACGGTGCGAGCTCGGCGTGGGGATTTTCGATCAGCTCCAGCGCGGCCGCCGCGCAGCCGACCTCGGCAATGGCGGCGCAGACCGATACCGGCAGCGCGACGCGCCGGGCGACGGCGCACTGAACCACGTCATTGCCGGTCGCGACGATATCGACGAGGTCCGCATCGATCAGGAGCGGTGAATGTTCGAGCACGGAAAGAGCCACGGACGGCTGGTCTGCCGACAGCGCTCGCACGATCGCCGCGGGCGCATCGGTGCTGCGTGCAAAAGCCTCTGCCATCGCCTGCCGCACCAGAGGCGACGGATCGTCGAGCAGCATCAGCAGCGCGCCTTCGGCGGCGACGCGGTCGTCATGGGAAAGGTCTGAGATCAGCCAGGCCCGGGCCAATGCCCGTGTTGCCTCGGCCCGCTCACCGGCGGACGCTGTCCTGATCCAATTGATGAACTGCCGAACAATCATGGTGCTTCCGGCTTACGCAACGAAGACGAAGCGGTGACGGCTTGTCACCTGCAACACAAAATAAACCACGACGCTTAACAAAGCGTTCACCATAACTGGCTGGTTTTATTGACGTTTTGTTAAGGGAATAAAGCCGCCTGACTCACATGCCCGGACGCAGCGCAGCAGCGCTGCGCGTCCGGGACACGAGAGTTCGAAATTTAGCTGCTGAACGTGCCGCTGCGATCGCTGAAGAGATCGAGCGGCTGCGGCGGCCGCACATCGGGCGTTGTCGATGCGGCCGAGGTCGCTGACGCGACCGAGGTCAGCGAGGCGTTGCTGCCCCACAATTTCTGCACCGTCGTCGAGACCGGCTGCGTGGCGTCGGCGGGCTGATAGATCGAGCGAAACACCGGCGTGCTCGGTGCATTGTCGGCTACCGTCGTCGACGATGTCGCACTGACCGGCGTCACCGAGCGCGTATCGGGGAAGGTCTGGAGATAGGCGGCGCTATTGATCATGGGCGCGGTGGGCTGCACGCCGTTTGCGCTCGCGACCTGCGTGGTCGAGGGCGTATCACCGTACATCGCCATCGCGCTGCGCGTCGATTTCGCGTTCGAGGCGCTGGCGTAGCGTGCGTTCAACACCGAATAGACCTCGGAGACGCTGCGCGCGCGGCCGTCCTTGGCGTAGAAGATCGAGCGGTTCGCGGACGCCGCATTCGGAAACAGCCGCGCGCCGACCGCTTGCGGATTGTCCTCGGCATTGGCGATCAGTTTCGCGGCACCACCGACGCCCATGAAATGCGCCATGTAGAGCTCGCTGTCGCTCGGCCTGCGGCCGAGCAGACCGGTGAGCTTGAAGCTGTTGGACTGCGTCAGCGCGGCCGCCATGCTCGAGGCGGCTTCCGGATCGTCACGCAGCTTCATGATCGACCGCTTCATCATGGGATCATCGACGGTGTAGGTGCCGGACGACGTCTTGCTGATGGCGTCGGAATAGCTGCCATAGCCGAGCTGGGTGCCCGCCTCCTTCACCGTGCCGAGCCAGGTCTGGTCGATGAACTGGTAGAGCCCGTGGGCGGACGAGGTGCTGGCACCGGCGGTGGCATCAAAGTCCGATTCCATCTTGGCGGTGGTCAGCATGTATTCGAAGCTGACGCCGGTCCGGCTCGAGGCCTGCTTGATGGCGCCCGCGACGCGCGGCGAGCCGTCGGTCGCGGCAGTCTGCGGGGCACTGGAATTGTCGACCGACATAATGGAGTGCCCGCCCCGCGCGGCGTTAAACGGCGCCGGCAATTCGGACGCCCTGTCGTCCCACCGTGGGACAGGCATGGTTAATGCGGGGTTAATTCGGCTGTCCCGGTCATTCCGGGGCGCGCGAAAACTACTTCCTCTACTTCTTATAGACGTCGCCGGGATCGAACAGCCGCTCGGCATCGATGAAGACGAGCTTGGCGCCGCCGTCCTCGGCCTCGACCTTGCGATAGAAGCAGGAGCGGCGGCCGGTATGGCAGGCCGCGCCGATCTGCTCGACGCGGAGCCAGACCGCGTCCTGGTCGCAATCGGTGCGGATCTCGACCACGCGCTGGGTCTGACCCGAAGTCTCACCTTTTCGCCACAAGGCATTGCGCGAACGGCTGAAGTACCAGGCTTCGCCGGTCGCAATGGTCTTACGGAGCGCTTCGTCGTTCATGTGTGCGACCATGAGCACGTCACCGGTGGCGACGTCGGTGGCCACGCAGGTCACGAGGCCGTTCGCGTCGAAGCGCGGCTGGAAGGAAAGACCTTCCTCGATCTCATGGGAGTGAGCGGACACGACGACCTCGCTAGAGCATGATCCGGAAAAGTGTGCAGCGGTTTTCCCTCGCGACAAACGCAAAATGCGTTTGCGCGGAGATCATGCTCAAACAATAGATCTTTGCGAGGTCAGCGAAGACCTCGCACCAGAGACAGGAAGCGGGCCTGCTCCGCCGGATTGTCGCGGAACATGCCGGTGAAGCGGCTGGTGAACGTGGAGGCGCCATGCTTGGCGACACCGCGTACCGACATGCAGGTATGCTCGGCCTCGATCAGGACAGCAACGCCGCGGGGCTTCAGGATCTCGTCGATGGCGGCGGCGATCTGCGCCGTCAAATGCTCCTGGGTCTGGAGCCGGCGGGCGAAGATGTCGGTCAGGCGCGCAAGCTTGGACAGACCGACGACGCGCTCCACCGGCGTATAGGCGATGTGCGCCTTGCCGTAGAACGGCATCATGTGATGCTCGCACTGCGAGGTGAACTCGATGTCGCGCACCAGCACGAAATCGTCATAGCCGGCGGTCTCGCCAAAGGTGCGGTCGAGCACCTCGGCCGGGCACTGGTGGTAGCCCTGATAGAGCTCGTCGAAGGCCTCGACCACGCGGCGCGGCGTGTCGAGCAGGCCCTCGCGCTCGGTGTTCTCGCCGATATAGGCGAGCAGCGTCTTCACCGCCGCTTCCGCCTCGGCGCGCGCGGGGCGCGGCTGGTCGGCGCGGACGGCGGCTGCGAGGAATTCGGCAGGATCAAGCTCGGCCGGGCGGCTCTCGGGTTGCCTGTCGGAGGGCTTGCTGGGGCGGATGGATTTGATTGCAGCGTCCATGTCTACTCCGTTCGACGGCCTTGTGGCCGGAGTGTCACCGGCAGACGGGGCGGCATGCCGCCGGACGCCTGAAGAGAACAGTTTTGGCGAAAAGGGTCTTCGGCTAGAACGCCGGTCGCGCGGTTCTGAATCAGCACCGGCAGACCGTCGGACTGTTTTTCCGCCAGTTCCGACCCTATATAAGGCCGTGGACGGCGCCCGCCAAGGCCGATCCAGCCCGGAAGTGTTGGACTCCATCACATGCTGAACGACATCTACAACAAGCGGATCATCGAACTGGCCGGCAATATTCCGCGCCTCGGGCGGCTATCCGACCCGCATGCCAGTGCCACCGCCCACTCCAAATTGTGCGGCTCGACCGTCAAGATCGACCTCAAGATGGATGGCGACACCGTCACCGACTTCGCCCATGACGTGAAGGCCTGCGCGCTGGGGCAGGCCTCTTCATCCATTATGGCAAGTCACGTCGTCGGCTCGACTGCGAGCGAACTCCGTGAGTTACGCGAAACCGTTCGCAAGATGCTGAAGGAGAATGGCGCGCCTCCCGAGGGCAAATGGGACGAGATAAAATTCCTCGAGCCGGTCCGAGATTACAAGGCGCGCCACGCCTCGACGCTTTTGACCTTCGATGCCGTGGTCGACGCGATCGGGCAGATCGAGGCGAAGGCCAAGCAGCCGGTCACTGCGCAGGGCTGAAGCTTTTACTTCTGCGACGCAGCCGCCGCACCCGTCGGCACCAGGGCTTCGGCCGTCTTGGTCGACTTGGCAGGCTGCGGCTGCTCCGGTTCCTCGCCGAACCTTGCCTGCGTCTTCGGCGCAAGCTCCGCCATCGCGGGCGCAGAGACGTCCACATGCGGCAGCACGTCAGCCACGAGATCGGTCGTCACCAGATTGGTAAGCTTCAGCTCGCCAGCGTCCAGCTCGTGCAGATCTTCCCAGGGCGGCACGTTGAGCGCGAGCGACAGGAGATCGCCGGCTCCGCCCATATCAAATGTGTATTTGGCAAGCCGGCCGATGTCGCGTTCCACGATCATCAGGTCCTGGGCGCTGTAGCTCGCGGCCCTCGCATCGTCGGCGCGGTCGCCCATCCAGATCTGGTGGACGCGAACATGGGCCGCCTCCGGCACGTAGCGCTTCTTGCCGGCGAGCAGCAGGAACACACACATGGATTCGCAATAGGCTTCCGAGGCGACCGCCGGACGGGCACTCTGCCCATCGCGGTTCTGCTGCGTGATGCCGACCGTGGTCAAAAGGCCGAGATTGCGGAAGCGCCGGCCGAGCGTGATCGCGTCGTTGACGGAACCTCCGCTGGAGTCGAGCACCACGGTGGCGCCGCCAAGCTGGCGCCCGCGGGCGAAGTCGTCGAAATCCTTGGGCGTATCAGCGGTGATGATGCCGACCGCGCTGACCCAGCCGCGACAGTTGGGATCGCAGGCGACCCAGCCAAACTTCATCGGCAGCTTGCGCTCTTCGAGGGAGCCGCCGGCACGGGCCGACGACCCGAAGGTCGCCACGGCACCCGCCAACATGACGCCGCAAGCGGCGGTTCCCACCAGCAACCAGCCGCGTAGATTGAGCGACTTCAGAAGTTTCAAACTGGTCCCTTCCCAAGCCCCAAGAGCGTTCAGGCAAGCCCCGTTTCGACGTTCCAATGAGTCTCACATGGACGTCACAAAAATGGTATCCGGGGGAATACAGATCGTCCATAGGTACTTGCTGCACTGCTCCCAGAAAGCAGGCAAAGTATGGCGTGCGCACAACAGCTCGCTGTTCCCTGCGTTGGAACTGCGCATCAAGGCGCACAGGATGTCGGCACAGCGCACATGAAGCACTCAACTTGCGAGCACTGTTCCGGCCCCGTGACTGAGACGCTGCGGCTGCCGCGCAGATTCGGCCGCGCGCTGATCTGGTTGTACCGACACACGCTGTCGCCGCTGGTTGGCTATAATTGCCGGCACCTGCCGACCTGCTCCGTCTATGGCGACGAGTCGATCGAGCGCTTTGGACTCTGGGCTGGCGGCTGGATGACGCTCGCGCGCGTGTTGCGCTGCAACCCCTTCGGAACGTCCGGCATCGACAATGTGCCCCTCACCACGCCGCCGGCCGCGCGCTGGTATCTGCCGTGGCGCTACGGCCGCTGGCGCGGCGTCAACGCGTCGTAGGCAAATAGCTGCGGTAAGTATGCTGCGGTGCTTTGCGCATCGCTGCTCTGAGCGGAACCGGAACTTTTCCATGTCGTTGTTGTGATGCTCCCCGGGGAGGAAACAACAATGCGCTGGAAAATCAGCCCTCATTTTCACTTCAGGCTTGGTCCGCATCCCAAGTTTAATCCAAGGGATCACGATCCCCGAACCATCGACATGATCGCGATCGTGGTCCTGCTCACGCTCGTCCTCGGCTCTGGCTGGTATCTGGCGACAAGCTTCGCCACGCAGCCGAGTACGACAGCGTTCATTGTGCCGAGCCAGAGCGTGCACTGGTAGTTCAGAGGTCCAGCACCAAGCGCTCCGCGTCTGACCCGGCGACGCAAACCATGAGATAGCGTTCGCGCTCATACGGCGACAGAATGCGGTCGCGGTGGATGGGCTTGCCCTCGATCCATCCGACCTTGCAGGCGCCGCAGATGCCGCCGCAGCATGAGGTCGCGATGTCGACGCCCCCTTCCTGCAATGCGGCAATCATGGTCTGGCCGGCGCGAACCTGGATTTCGGTCCCCGTGCGCGCCAGCGATACCGTGAATGGCTTGGCGTCGGGATCGATGACCGGCGCCGGGGCGACAAAGCGCTCAATGTGAACATGGGCCGCGGGCCACGCTGCGGTCACACGCTCGAAATCGTCGATCATGCTTTCTGGGCCGCAGCAAGCGACCAGTGTTTCCGGTCCGGCGCCGCCGACCAGCTCCGCGAGATCCGGACGCCCAGTCCGGGACGTACGATGCACGACGACGCGGCCCTCATCGATCAGCGACGCGAGCTGCGCGGCCAGCGGCATCTCCGCGCGCACGATCAGATGCAGCGTGAAGTCGGCGCCACCCGTTCTCGCGAGGTGCCGCGCCATCGACAGGAACGGCGTCACGCCGATGCCGCCTGCGACGAACACGTAGCGCGTGATCGAAGTCTCCGACTTCAGCCCACCGCGCGGCAGCGAGACGCCGATGACATCGCCAATCCCGATCTCGTCGTGCAGTGCGCGCGAGCCGCCGCGTCCGTCCGCCTCGCGCTTGACCGCGATGACATAGCGCGTGTTGTCGGCGGGCTCGTTGCACAGCGAATAGGTGCGGACGAGCCCGTTCGGCAGATGCAGATCGATATGCGCGCCGGGTTTGAACGGCGGCAGCTCCCATTGGTCGAGATCGGCCAGCGTGAACAGTTTTATGCCTGCACAGCCCTGCTCGATCCCGGCAACGACCGTCTTGATCGTCGTGATCGGACGCGCCTTCATGCCGCGTTCCGCACGGTGTCGCCGACCCTGACCATACCGCCTTGCAGGATCTTGCAGTTGAGGCCCGAGCGATTGATCAGGGGATCGAAGATCGCCTTGCCGGTAATCTCCTCGATATGCCGACACGGTATCGACAAGCGGGTTGCCTCCAGCAGGGTCTCCCCCAACCAGAAGCGGCGGCCGACCAGATGGTTCAACGGCACGCCCTCGACGGTCACGTTACGCCGATGCTCTTCGGGACCGAGCTCGATGCCGGCGTCGCGCTTGAGCGCGATCAGTGTCTCGAGCTCGAACAAGGTGACCTGCCGGCCCTCTTCGGGCTTGTGCGAATAAAAACCCTCTTCATTGCCGATCAGGTAGCGATCGCCTTCGATCCCCCTGCCGGCGATGAGGGTGATCGATTCCATCGCGCGCATCGGCAGGAACGCACGCGGGGTGAGATGAAGGAAGCGCACTACGCCGGTCCAGGCGAGGCGTGCTGCGCTCTGCGCCGAACCGGCGCTGATGGTGTCGAGCATGACAGAATCCTTGTGAGACGATCCTTGCGAGAAGCTATGGCGCGCCGCAAGCAGCGGCGAGCCGGGGGATCAGGTCAGTTCCTTGTTCGCCATTTCCGGCGCGAACGTGGTCGCGATCGCCGTGACGGCGGCGCAGGCGATCAGCAGCAGCGACACCGGCCAGGTGGCGCCTCCGCTCCAGGCCATCAGCGAGGCCGCGATCAGCGGTGTCAATCCGCCGCTGATCGCCGCGCCGACCTGGAATCCGAGCGAAGCCCCGCTATAACGCAAGCGTGCGGAAAACAGCTCGGAGTACCAGGGCGCACCGATGCCGAACATCACCATCTGGCCGAAGGTGATCGCGACCACGATGGTGCAGATGACGATGGTGGGATCGCGGGTGTTCAGCAGCCAGAACAGCGGGAAGGCAAACAGCGCCGAGAACACGCAACTTGCATAGAACATCCTCTTGCGGCCGACGATGTCGGACAGCCAGCCGAACAAGGGGATGGCGAACAGCGCGACCAGCGATGCCGCGAACGCGCCGTTCAACACCACCGTACGCGACAGTCCGAGATTGGCCGTGGCGTACGACATCACGAACACGCCGCCGATGCTGGCATAGGCGATCTCGGAGATCTTCAGCCCGACCGCGGTGAAGAACGGCTTGCGGTGGTGCTTGAAGATCTCGACGATCGGAAGGCTTGCCACTTCTTTCTTTGCCTGAACCTGACGGAAAGCCGCGGTCTCTTCCATGTTGAGGCGGATGTAGAGGCCAACACCGACCAGGACGATCGAGATCAGGAACGGACTCCGCCAACCATAGGTCATGAAGTCGCTTTCCGGCAGGCTCGCCACCAGCGCAAACATGCCGATCGCCGCGAGATTGCCGATGGGATTGCCGACTTGCACCATGCTGCCGAGCAAGCCGCGGCGGTGCGTCGGACAGTTCTCGACCACCATCAGCACCGCGCCGCCCCATTCACCACCGAGGCCGATGCCCTGGAGAAAGCGTAAGGCGATCAGCAGCACCGGCGCGGCGATGCCGATTTGCTGGTAGGTGGGAAGCAGACCAATCAGGAAGGTGCCAATGCCCATCACCATGATCGTGATCGCAAGCATCGCCTTGCGGCCGACCCGGTCGCCGTAGTGACCGAAGATCGCAGCGCCAAGCGGGCGCGCCAGAAATCCGACCGCGTAAGTACCGAAGGCCGCGATCGTAGCAAGCGTGGGGTTGCCGGCGGCGAAGAACACCTTGTTGAAGACCAGCGCGGTCGCCGTGCCGTAAATCAGGAAGTCGTACCATTCGACCGCGGTGCCGATCACGCTCGACCACACGATCCGTCGCAAGCTCGCCGCCTCGTCCGGCGCTACGTTCAGGGCTATGTCGTCTGCTACGGTCATCGATCTCTCCAAAAGGTACCGGCGCCAGGGAAAAGCAGTTGGTTCTGGCCGTGGAGCCCATCGGCAGCCACGACGCGAAAAATCGACCATGTTTACTGACAGAAATCAATGACGCGGAAGCCGGCAAATGCTGCGCGGATCGGCACAATGCCTCTATTGCCCTATTTTTTAGCTACATTTCCTGGGATACCAACGAATCTGCTCACAATATCTGCGGGTCTGCTTGAAATTTCCGCGCATAAGTTTTCTGTTGGGATACACTTGGTGCGGGCTGAGCGAGCCCCCGCGGAGCGCCGGGCTGGCGGTTGAGGCATATCTATTGCAAAAGGTGGAGCAACAACTCGGTCGTTACCTGGAGACACATGCGTGCTTGACGTCAGCAAGGCGGCAGCCGTCGGGGCAAATATCCGCCAGGCGCGGATCGCCAAGGGCCTGACGCTGGATCAGCTCGCCAGGCAGAGCGATCTCACGCGCGGCTACATCTCGCTGGTCGAGCGCAATCTGAAGATCCCTTCGCTCGCAGCCCTGCTCCGGATGGCCGCGGCGCTTGAGGTCAATGTCGCGAACTTCTTCGACCCGAACGCCGAGCCCGCACCGCGCTACACGCTGTTCCGCCGCGAGAACGGCAATGTGCCGCTGTTCCAGGACACGTTTGGTGTGGTCCCGCTCGTCACCGGCCGCACCCGCAAGATGATGGAGCCGTTCCTGCTGAGCCCGCCGCACAAATCGGCAACGCGCGCGTCGCATGCGGGCGAGGAGCTGCTGTTCGTCATCAACGGCAAGATCGCGATCAAGCTCGACGGCGAAGAGCTGGTCCTCGGCAAGGGCGACTGTCTGTATTTTTCAGGTGAGACACCACACGAGGTCAGGAGCCTCGGCCGGCAGAAGGCGGAGGTTCTTGTCGTCGTTGCGCAGAGCCCGGCGGCCTGACGCAGGCCTCAGCAGCAGGCTAGCGGAACCAGAAGAAGCGTCCGGGGGGCGGCGGAACCGGCTCGGGCGGACGCGGCCGCTTCGGGCGTGGCGGCTTCGGCGGCGGCTCGGCGGACGAGGTGGTCTCCGCGGCAGGCGCAGTCTCGCTCCCCGGTGTCTTCACCGACAGCAGCAAATTCGACTCATGCATCCGCCAGCGATAGCCGACGCCAAAATCGATCGGCTGCGCGCGCGTGAACAATTCGGCGTAGCGCTCCTGATAGCGGCCGGGGAATTCACTGATCGGTCCGAGATAGCGGCCGAACGGGAAGAACCGCCATTGCCGCGAATTGTAATTGGCAAGCGGAATGCCGGAATCGTCCTGGATGATGGTGGAGCTGTTGGCGAGCAGCCAGTCGCGAGCAACCGTGAAGTTGCCGGCGTGCAGCAGATAGGACGCACTCTTGATCAAACTGTTGCCAGGCCCGAGTGTCTCGCAGAACTTCAGGAATCCGGCCGCGCGCGCGCCGGAATTGGAGAGATCGGTCGAGAAATAATACAGCGTGCGCGCCTCACCGTCGCTGCCGGCAAAGGTGATGCGGACGCCACGCGTCGCGTTCGGCCCGGGATTGTCGTTGCCGGTATGCACCCCTCCCTTGTCGTCGAGTGCGATCATCTCGACGTTGCGGATGGTCTTGCCTGAGCGCGCGAGGAAGACATAGAGGATCGGCAAGGTGCCGTTGACCTGGTTGGTGTGCAGGTCGACCTTCATCTGCTTGGTGATGAAGAAGGAGAAGCTCAGGATCGAGCCGAGCGAGCGCTCGACATTGTAGAGCGCCCCACCGACCGACCCGCGCGGCAGCTTCGACAGGTCAGGGACCGCACCGACCGGCTCCAGCGCGCCGAGCACATAGGTGCTGGCCTTGGAATAGAACGCGTTGGCGTAGAGGAAATCCGGGCCGCTGAACAGGTAGAACATGGTCGGCCGGGGCGCGGCCAGATTGACGTCGGACCAACTCCGGATCTTCGACAATTGCCGCTGCTCGAGCTGGGCGAAGGCGCCGTCGAAGAATTTTGCGTGATGCGGCCAGGACGGGTCCTTGGTGAGCGCCACCAGCGGCGAGTCCGCCGAAGGCTGCATGCCGGCAAGAAAGCGCGCAGTGTCGTCGAAGGTGACCTCGGCAGCACGCGCCGACGAGATGGCCGCAGCCAGCAGGGCGAGAGCGACGGCCGCAATTCTCATGGGTCGAAACATGTCTATTCGCGATGTGATGAAGTGGCAGCGGCGACCGGCCGCCTGCGGAAAACAGCATAAATCAACAGGCCAGCAAGCATAACCAGCATCCCAGCGAGCGACTGCACCGGCCGCTCGGTCAAAAGGTAGTACATCATGAAGGCGGTCACGAGCAGGAAAACGAGAGGCGTGAACGGGTATCCCCAGGCGCGATAGGGCCGCGGCAGGTCGGGATCGGTAATACGCAGCTTGATGACGCCGGCCACCGTGAAGAACGAGCAGAACAAGAGCGCAAACTGGATGAAGTCGAGCACCGCCTCGAAGCTGCGCGTGAACAGCAGCAAGTTCGAGACCGCGAGCTGAAACAGGATGGCATAGGCCGGCGCACCGCTCGTCGACTTGCGCGAGAACACACGAAGCGCCGGAATGTCCTCCCCCATCGTCATCATCACGCGCGGGCCGATCCACATCATCGCGCTGATCGAGGAGATCAGGCCGACGCAGATCATCGCGCCGACGATCCGCCCGCCGATCCCGCCGAAGATGGCGCTGCCGGCAACGCTCGCGACATCAAGCTGACCGGCGAGCGCGCTGATTGGCGTGGAGTACAAAAACACCGCATTCAGTGCGACGTACAGCACCAGCACGATCAGCGTGCCCCCGAGCAACGCCCGCGGCAGGCTCTGCTGCGGCGTCTTCATCTCGCCGATGATGTAGGTCGCGGCGTTCCACCCCGAGAACGAGTACATCACGAAGACGAGCCCGATCGCGAAGGGCGCGCTGACGATGTGGGCCAGATCGCTCGCTTGCGGCGCAAAGGAGATCGGTTGCGGCACACCGACAACAAAGCCGGCGACCAGGAAGGCCACGATCAGCACGACCTTCAGGATGGTCGAGATCAGCTGGAAGGTCGAGGAGTGCCTGACGCCGGTCAATTGCACGAGCGAGACCAGCCATACCACGCCGATCGCGAGCGGGATCGGCGGCACACCAGGGACGACGGACTTGGCGTATTCGCCGAACGCCATGGCGGCGAGCGCGACCGGTGCTGCGAAGCCGACCGTCGCCGAGACCCAGCCGGCGAGAAAGCCGAAGGCGGGATGATAGGCGCGGCCGAGAAAATTGTACTCGCCGCTCGAGCGCGGAAACATCGCGCCGAGCTCGCTGTAGGAGAATACGCCGCACAGCGCGACGATGCCGCCGATGGTCCACAGCGAGAGGATCGAAAAGCCGGAGGGGATGTCCTTGACCTGGAAGCCGAGGCTGGTGAAGACACCGACGCCGATCATGTCGGCAACGACGATGGCGGTTGCGACCAGACCGGAAACCCCGGAGCCGCCTCCGGTCAGCCGGCCGGTCCAGGCCGCCGTTCCCGCATCTGATGCCGTCATCGGGGTCCTTAACCTCAGGCGTCGCGCCTCGTGGGAAGCATCGTGCAGATTGGTCCAGTCAATTCAAGCAGGGTTAACAAGGGCTAAATGAGGCGGCCAAAATAGGTATTTAAACACCTTCTATGCACGCTTTTGGGCGATAACCCCGTAGTCGACTGCCGAAAACCACGCTCCTCCCCCACAATCGCGACACGATTGCGTGGTCTTTTTTGATCGTTCCGGATGTGGGGAAGTTTGTCCGGACACTTAACGTCGCCTAAACGCCAGTCGGCTCAATTGGCTTAAACATAGCCGCTGGACTCGGGGTCATGGGTGGATGGTCGGGGTCGTTCCGAAAGTGAAAGCAGACATTCGTGCTGACTGGACGACCAAGGCGTCCGGCGCGCGCGGTCGTGCGCTCCGGATCGTCCTGATCTCAGCCTTGGTGCCGCTGTCGCTGACGCTGGTTCAATGCGGCAAGGCGCCCAATCCGGCGGCGCTCGCGGCGAACTCGCAGGCCAATGTCCAAGTCGTCAATCAGACCGTCGCCAAGACCAATCCGCAAGTTGCAAGCAGCGACACATTCGAAGATCGCTTCCCCGCCCCGCAGTTCAGGGAACGCTTCCCCTCGGCGAGCGAGAGTCTCCTGCAACGGCAGATGTCGGACTTCTCGCCCAAGCGCGCCGTACAGCAGCAGCCGGAACAGGCGCCCTACAGGGTGGCCTCGCTCACGCCGCAGGTCCCCTATCAGCGTCCACCGCGCGAAGACCTGACGACCCTCGTCAGCATGAAATCGTCCGCGTTCCCCTATTTCGGCAACAATCCGGCCTCCGACACGCCCTTCCTCAACATCTCCAAGGGCGACCGCCGCGGCCACCGCAGCTATTCCGGTCGCGTGTTGTGGCAGGACGAGACCTACAACGACAGCCGCGTGCTGGTGCACGTCCCTGAGCATTTCGACGTGCGCAAGCCGGGTGTGATCGTGGTGTTCTTCCACGGCAATGGCGCGACGCTGGAGCGTGACGTGCGCGACCGGCAACTGGTGCCGCAGCAGATCACTGATTCCGGCGCCAACGCCATCCTGCTCGCCCCGCAGATGGCGGTCGACGCTGCCGATTCCAGCGCCGGCAAGTTCTGGCAGCCTGGCGGTCTCAAGCGCTTCATGGAGGAATCGGCCAGCCACCTCGCCCGCATGACCGGCGATCCCAACAGCGCACGCGCCTTCGCCAACATGCCGATCGTGATCGTCGGCTATAGCGGCGGCTTCCTGCCGACGGCATGGAGCCTCGAGGTCGGCGGCATCAGCGACCGCGTCCGTGGCGTTGTCCTGCTTGATGCGGTCTACGGCGAAATGGACAAGTTCGCATCCTGGATCGAGAGCCACCGCTCCGGCTTCTTCGTCAGCTCCTACACCCACTACACCGCACGGCGCGATCGCGAGCTGATGAGCATGCTGCGGCAGAAGGGCATCGGCGTTTCCGAGGACATGGACGGCCCCTTGCGCCCCGGCAGCGTGGTGTTCGTCGAAACCGGCGACGGCATCACCCATCGCGACTACGTCAACCGCGCGTGGACGCAATATCCGCTCAAGGACGTGCTGGTGAAGATGTCGGCGACGCCGGCGCTGGCGCTGACGCGTGTTGCGGCCACCACGGGCTCCTCCGCATCAGGCCGATAGCCTGGATATTGCGCGGGCCGGGATTTGGCCGCGCTTGCCCGCAATTCTTTCAGGCTTTGATCAAAATGTGATGTTGATGGCCCGCATCCCCGGGAGCCAACGGATTGCTTCCGCTGGCCACGATCATAATTTGCCGGCCAAGTAGCAGTTGGAATTTTGCGGGAACAGGTAGTGCGTCAGGGACTATATAAGGTCGACTTCCACACGGTTCATGGAACCGGCTGCGGCGTCGTCTATGTGACGGATGGCAAGATGCGCGGCGGCAATTCGGCCTTCGCCTTCATCGGCTCTTACACGGGCGAAGGCGACAGCATCAAGGTCAAGATCTCGACCGAGCGCTACAATGACGACCCGTCATTCAAGGCGCTGTTCGGGCTCGACCGGATCACGCTGACGCTCAGCGGTCGCGAAGACGGCGATATGGCCGAATTCGAAGGCACCGCGCTGCAAGTGCCGGGCGTTGCCTTCAGGGCCGTGCTGAGCCGGCTCAGCGATTAGCCGTCCAGCTCCCAGGCCTCAGCTTTTCGGCAGCTTCGGAATGCTCTCGGCAAAGCCGTTGAAGCAGGCCAGTCGCTCGTCCTCCTCCTTGAAGAAGCGGCAATCGGCGTAACCCTTGGCCTTCGCCGGCTTCGGCTTCGGCGTTGGCGGAATAATGGCATCGTAGCAGTTGAGCCGGTCCTTGGTGCCATCGTCGGTCTCGAGGCAGGCCTGGAGCCGCGCCGCGATCGATTGCGGCTTGCCCTTCGGCGCTGCGGCCGGCTTGGCCGCTGCCTCTTTGGTCCCCGCCTTCGTCCCCTTGGGCTTGACCTGCACCAGCGGCTTGTCCCCCACCATCGGTGGCTTGTCGGTTTGCGCAAACGCGGAGGCTGAATAGAGCACCGCGGCAACCGCCAGAATCATCCTCATTTCAGTCAACTCTCTTTGGTCCCCATAACTGGCCTTCTAGCGCTCTCCCCCTCGGTTTGCCAAGCGCCTTGCGACCAGGAAACGCTGGCCTCAGGCCGGAGCAGCAGCAGCAGCCGGCCGCGGCCGGGTCAGGACTACCAACATCAGCGCCAGGACGACGAAGCCGACCGCCACGAAGCCGATCGTGTGCAGGAGCTCTCCGGCAAACAACATCCCGCCGACCGCGGAGCCGATGGCCTGGCCGATATAGAGGACCGACGTATTGAGTGCGACGGTGGCCGATGCCAGCGGTGGCGCTGCCGCGACCAGCCGCACCTGCTGCATCGAATTGGTCGAGGCAAAGCCCAATCCCCAGATCGCGACCGCAATCGCCATCCACACAATAGTGCCGGCACTCAGCGCCCACCCCGTGATGCCCACAAGCACCAGGCATGTGAACAGCAGTGAGGTCCGATAGGGTCCCCAGGTGTCCACGATGCGGGTCGCGATCGCGACACCAAGAAAGCCGCTGACGCCGTAGAGAGCGAACACCATGCCGATCGCATCCGGGCTCGCTTCGGTCAGCTTCTTGAGCAGCGGGCCCATGAAGGTGAACACCGCGAACTGTCCGGACATTTGCAGCATCGTGATCGCCAGCAGCAGCAGGATCGTCCTGCTGCGGCCGACCTCGCGCCAGGTCTTCAGGTCGACGGGCGTCCCCTTCAAGCCGGCAGGCAGGCGCACCAGCAGCAACAGGAAGCTGATGCAGCCGAGCACACCGATCCCGCCATAGGCGGCGCGCCAACCATAGCGGCTGGCGATGAAAGTGATCAGCGGGAGGCCGACGGCGGCGGCGAGCGACCAGCCGAGGAAAATATAAGCGATCGTGCTGCCCCGCCGTTCGGCCGGCACCAGCAGCGCTGCCGTGCCGGCAGCTTGCGGCGTATAGAGCGCGCCGACGGCGAGCATCACCAGACGGATGACGAGAAGGGTCGTGTAGTCGGGTGCGAAGGCCGAGGCGAGATTGCCGGCTGCAAGCACTGCGAGTGTGGTCGTAAGCAACGTCCGCCGCTCGATGCGGCTGGTCAGCCAGGCCGTCAGCGGCGAGCCGATGCACAGCGTGATCGCACCAAACGTGATCAGGAGCCCCGCCGCGTGGATGCTGATCCCAAGCCCCGCCGACAATTCCGGCAGCATGCCCGCCGGCGCCAGCACCGAGCTGCCGGTGACGATATTACCAAGCATCAGGGCGGTTGGCGCGAAACGGCCGGCGCGGAGATTTTCCATGCAAATGCATGTAGACCAGAGCCATGGCCAATTAAAGGGCCTCCTCGAAATAGTTGATGCAGGCACCACCTTTACGCGCCCATTTTCTTGGAAATGCCGGATTGCACAGGCCGAATCGCCTGATATATCGCTCGTTCCCGCTTACCTGCGCTCGTTCGCAGGAGTGAGCCTCAGGAGAAAAGCAATGACCGATGACCGCAAGTCCGAATCCGGCTTCCAATACAGCCTCAGCAATTTGAGACCCGTGACCCCGCCGGAAAAAATCACCCTCGCCTTCCCCGACGGCGCTCGACGCGAATACGCCAAGAGCACGACCGGCATGGAGATCGCCAAGGGCATCTCGCCATCGCTGGCCAAGCGCACGGTTGCGATGGCGCTCGACGGCGAACTCGCCGACCTCAACGATCCGATCGAGGCCGATGCGAAGATCGAGCTCGTGAACCGCGACGATCCCCGCGCGCTCGAGCTGATCCGCCACGACTGCGCGCATGTGCTCGCCGAAGCCGTGCAATCGCTGTGGCCGGGCACCCAGGTCACCATCGGCCCCGTGATCGAGAACGGCTTCTATTACGACTTCTTCCGCAACGAGCCGTTCACGCCGGAAGACTTCGCCGCGATCGAGAAGAAGATGCGCGAACTCATCGCGCGCGACAAACCCTTTACGAAAGAGGTTTGGGATCGCGAAAAGACCAAGCAGGTGTTCCGCGACAAGGGCGAGGCCTTCAAGGTCGAGCTGGTCGACGCCATTCCCGGCAACGAGCCGATCAATATCTATTACCAGGGCGACTGGTTCGATCTCTGCCGCGGCCCGCACATGACCTCGACCGGCAAGGTCGGCAACGCCTTCAAATTGATGAAGGTGGCCGGCGCCTATTGGCGCGGCGACTCGAACAACCCGATGCTGACCCGCATCTACGGCACGGCGTTTGCGAAGCAGGAAGACCTCGACGCTTACCTCAAGCAGATCGAGGAAGCCGAAAAGCGCGACCATCGCAAGCTCGGCCGCGAGCTCGACCTCTTCCACTTCCAGGAGGAAGGTCCGGGCGTCGTGTTCTGGCACGCCAAGGGCTGGACGATCTTCCAGCAGCTGATCGCCTATATGCGGCGACGCCTGACCGGTGATTACAGCGAGGTCAACGCGCCGCAGATCCTCGACAAGTCGTTGTGGGAGACCTCCGGCCATTGGGGCTGGTATCGCGAAAACATGTTCGCGGCGCAGTCGGCCGGCGACGAGGCCGAGGACAAGCGCTGGTTCGCACTGAAGCCGATGAACTGTCCGGGGCACGTCCAGATCTTCAAGCACGGCCTGAAGAGCTATCGCGACCTGCCGTTGCGGCTTGCAGAGTTCGGCGTGGTGCATCGCTACGAGCCGTCCGGCGCCATGCACGGCTTGATGCGCGTGCGCGGCTTCACCCAGGACGATGCGCATGTCTTCTGCACCGAGGATCAGCTCGCCGACGAGTGCCTGAAGATCAACGACCTCATCCTGTCGACTTATGCCGATTTCGGCTTCACCGGGGATCTCACCGTCAAGCTCTCGACCCGGCCGGACAAGCGCGTCGGCACCGACGAGATGTGGGATCATGCCGAGCGCGTGATGGCCACGGTGCTGCGCGAGATCCAGTCGCAGAACAATCACATCAAGACCGAGATCAATCCGGGCGAAGGCGCCTTTTACGGGCCGAAGTTCGAGTATGTGCTGCGCGACGCCATCGGCCGCGACTGGCAATGCGGCACCACGCAGGTCGACTTCAACCTGCCGGAGCGGTTCGGTGCGTTCTACATCGACCATGACGGCGGCAAGAAACCGCCGGTGATGGTGCACCGGGCGATCTGCGGCTCGATGGAGCGCTACATCGGCATCCTGATCGAGCACTATGCCGGCAACTTCCCGCTCTGGCTCTCGCCGGTGCAGGCGGTGGTCACCACCATCACCTCGGAAGGCGACGAATACGCCAAGCAGGTCCTGGAGCAGGCGCGGCGCGCAGGGCTTCGGGTCGAGATCGACCTGCGCAATGAGAAGATCAACTACAAGGTCCGCGAGCACTCGCTGGCCAAGATCCCCGCGTTGCTCGTGGTCGGCAAGAAGGAAGCCGAGAGCCACTCGGTCTCGGTCCGCCGGCTCGGCAGCGACGGCCAGAAGGTGATGCCGACGGCCGAGGCGATCGCCGCGCTGGTCGATGAGGCGACCCCGCCGGATGTCCGGCGGATGCGCGACACGGCCTGATTCCTGAAATCGATCTAAACTCGCTTTCGGTTGCGGGCGTGCGTTCCTATGTGGGGACTGCACGCCCGATGACCAGCCGAAGAGGAAACCGCAGTGCCTGACGCCCTTGAACTCTTGAAGACCCGCCGCTCGGTCAAGCCGCGCGAAATGACTGGCCCCGGCCCCTCGCCGGCCGAGCTCGAGACCATCTTGACCATCGGCGCGCGGGTGCCCGACCACGGCAAGCTGGCGCCCTGGCGCTTCATCATTTTCGAGGGCGATGCAAGGACGCGCGCCGGCGAGGTGATCGCAAAGGTCTTTGCCCGGAAAAATCCCGGCGCCCCTAGCGCCGATATCGAGACCGAGCGCAAGCGCCTCACCGATGCGCCGCTGGTGATCGGCATAGTCAGCTTCACCAAGCCGCATCCGAAGGTACCGGCATGGGAGCAAGAATTGTCCGCGGGCGCCAGCGTCATGAACATCGTCACGGCTGCGACCGCGCTCGGCTACGGCGCCTGCTGGCTGACCGGCTGGTTCTCCTTCGATCGCGACGTGCTGGACGGGCTTGGCCTCAAGGCGGACGAAAAGCTCGCCGGCCTCGTCCACATCGGCACGCCGATCAAGCCGAGCGAAGACCGCCCGCGACCGGTCCTTTCCGACATCGTGACGCGTTTTTAATCGAAGTCTTGTTGACGCCTCGAACATCTTGCGGCTTTGATCCCGTCGAGGGAGGAAGCCCGGATGAAACGCCGTGAATTTCTGGTCGGGGCCGCGATGCTGGCCGGCACCATGGCGCGAAGCCGTGCTGCCGACATCCCCGCCCCTGCGCCGGACAAGCTGCAACGCATCACCGCGTTCTTCGAGAACGAGGTCACGGCCGGCAGATTGCCGGGGGTCATCGTGCTGATCCAGCAGCACGGCAAGCCGGTCTATTTCAAGATGTTCGGCGTGCGCGACGTCCGAACCCGGCTCTCCATGACGCCGGACACGATCTTCGCGATCCATTCCATGACCAAGCCGGTCACCAGCGTCGCGGCGATGATGCTGATCGATGAGGGCAAGCTTGCGCTTACCGACCCCGTGTCGAAATACATTCCGTCGTTCGCCGGCACGAAGGTGGGACTGGAGGTCACCAAGCCCGATGGTTCGCTGACGCTCGAGCTGGTGCCGCCGATCCATCCCGTGACCATCAGGGATCTGATGCGGCACACCTCCGGCATCAGCTACGACTATATCGGCGGTAAATGGGTCGAGCTCGCCTACAAGGAAGCCGACATCTTCGCGGAACAGTTCGACAACAAGGTATTCGCCGAGCGCGTCGCCAAGCTGCCGCTGGCGCGCCAGCCCGGAACGCTGTGGCGCTACGGTCATTCCACCGACGTGCTTGGCAGCGTCATTGAGATCATCACCGGACAGACGCTGTACGACGCGCTGAAGCAACGCATTTTCGATCCGCTCGGCATGACCAGCACCAAGTTCGTGCTGACGACATCCGATGAACTCGAGCGGATGGCGCGACCGCTGCCGAGCGACCAGATCCTGCTCGATGCCGAGCGCGAGCGCCTTGCCCATCCGGAATGGCAGTCCGGCGGCGGCGGGCTGCTCTCGACCATCACCGACTATCAACGCTTTTCGCAAATGCTGCTCAACGGTGGCGAGTTCGACGGTAAACGCTACCTCAGTCCGGCTGCCTTCAAGGACATGACGACCGATCAGATCGGGCCGGGCTCGGGCGTCGCGCGCGACTATTTCTATTTCCCGGGCGACGGCTTCGGCTATGGCTACGGCCTCGCGGTGCGCACCGACCCCGGCAACGCAAAGCCGCCGCCGCCGGGATCGCTCGGCGAGCTGAAATGGGATTCCGGGAGCGGCACCTATTTCGGCATCGATCCCAAGCTCGACATGGTCTACATCCTGATGCAGCAGACCCAGAACGAGCGTGGCCGTATCACGCCGGCGTTCAAGGAATTGGTCTACGACACCTTTCCACCCGAGCTACGCCGCCCGTGAGGCGCGCTGGCCGAAATCGGCGAGCAGCTTTGCGATCTCGGCAGCGGGCCGCGCCGCACTGAACAGAAAACCCTGCACTTCGTTGCAGCCTTCGGCGCGCAGCCAGTCGAGCTGATCCTCGGTCTCGACGCCTTCCGCAGTCGTCGTAATGTTGAGGCTGCGGCCGAGGCCGGAGATCGCGCGCACGATCGCGACGCAATCGGGTCGCTGCGCGAGATCCTTGACGAATGAGCGGTCGATCTTGATCTTATCGAAGGGGAAGCTGCGCAAATAGCTCAGGCTGGAATAGCCGGTGCCGAAATCATCCATGGAGATGCCGACACCAAGCTCGCGCAACTGATGCAATATTGCGAGATTGGCGTCGGTTTCGGCCAGGAAGATCGACTCGGTGATCTCGAGTTCGAGCCGCTTCGGCGACAGGCCGGATTGCGCGAGCGCCGAGATCACGACCTGAACCAGATTGCGGCTGCGGAATTGCACTGGCGATAGATTCACCGCGACCTTGATGTCCGTGGGCCATTTCACCGCTTCGGCGCAGGCTTCGCGCAACACCCACCCGCCGAGCGGTGAGATCAGGCCGATGTCTTCGGCAACCGGAATGAATTCCGCCGGCGAGATCATGCCCTTGTCGGGGTGACGCCAGCGTAATAGCGACTCGAAGCCGGAAATGCGGTCGGATGCGATCGACACCAGCGGCTGGTAGTGCAGCTCGAACTCGCCATTGGCGAAGGCCCGGCGCAGATCAAGCTCCATGTCGCGGCGCTTCTGCGCCTGGAGGTCCATCTCGCGCTCGAAGAAATGGTGCACGCCGCCGCCGTCGGACTTCGCCCGGTACAGCGCCATATCGGCGTTGCGCATCAACTCTTCGGACGTCACGCCATCGCCCGGCGACAGCGCGATGCCAATGCTGGCGCCGATCACCATCTCCTGGCCATCGAGCTCATAGGGCGCCTTCAGCAGGTCGATCAGCAAGGTCGCGCAGGCGCTGGCCTCGTTCGGCGAAACATCGGCGGCGAGAATCACAGCGAATTCGTCACCGCCAAGACGCGCCGCGAGATTGACGCCACGGACTGCGGTGGTCAGGCGTTCAGCAACCTGCTTCAGCAGGCGGTCGCCCGCCGGATGCCCGAAGGAATCATTGATGTTCTTGAACAGGTCGAGATCGATATAGAGCACGCCGACCCGTTTTCCCGCGCCCTGGTCGAGCGCCTGCTTCAATCGCTCCTGGAAATATTCGCGGTTCGGCAGATCGGTGAGTCCATCATGATGCGCCATGTGGGCGATCCGCGCCTCGGCCTTGCGCCGCTCGGTGATGTCGACCACCGCGACCAGATAGCCGTCACGATCGTCGAAGGCGACGCGGCGGCCGAAGGTCAGCACCTCGATCTCGCTGCCGTCGGCGCATAGATGACGCCAGTTGCGCGAGGAATGATAGGTGTCGCCGATGCGCTCCAGCGCCTCGGCGTGGCTGTCCCACTCGTCCTGCGGCCAGATCTCCGGCAGTGTCATGCGCAAGAACACGTCGCGGCTATAGCCGTAGTGCTGGACCGCGGCGTCGTTGACGCTGAGGAACTCCTTGGTGTCAGCGTCGAACACCCACATCGGCATCGGGTTGTTGTCGAACAGCAGGCGGAACGAGGCGTCGCGCCGCTTCAAGGCGGTGACGTCCGAGATCGTCAGCGACACCAAATCGGCGAAGGCGGTGGCGCTCAGCCGGAGATAACGGCCATCGTGCTCGATCTCGAGCTGTTCGCCGCGGCCGCCGGAGACGGCTTTGAGCAGAAACTTGATGATGTCGGGCGAGGCCAAGAGCGTGCTGCTTTCGCCGATCCGTCGCCACAGCAAGCTTCCGCTCGCGACCCTCAGCAGCGCTCCGGCGCTCTTGTTGTGATGCACGACCTGAAGATCGAACGGTTTTCCGCTCGCGTCGCGCAACGTCGCGAGCGAAATGACCGCGTCATCGGTCGACGAAAAAATCGCGTCGAGCAGATTATATTGCGCGCCGCGCTCGTTGATATAGGCGCCGACCAGCGTGGCGCCCCAGCGCGACGCAGTCGGCAGCGCCAGCACATCGTAGGTCCTGACCATGCCGTCGCGGACGCAATGCGCGCTCGCCTGGTGTGGCTGGCCGTTCTTGAGCGCACTCGTCACCGCTTCCGACAGCGCCGTGGCACAATCCGGCGACAGCTCCGCGACCGGAATGTCCCAGCGCTCCTCTCCGAGCCATTTCTGCACGTAACGTCCGCTGCGCGACAGTTCGAGCGCGCCGTCACCCTTGAGCAGCGCAATGTGATCGGCGAGCCGTCCGAGGCTGCCGAGCATCACGTCCTCGTATCGCGGCAACCGTTCACCCGGCTTCAAAGCGGCACGCCATTTGCGCTGAAGCACCGGGATGTCGTCGAACATTTCGGTGGCCGGTTTTCCCGGCATCTTCTTCGCGGCACTCATGGCAGTTCCCCAACGCACTTTCCCGCCGCATCCAAAGCACCCCCGCTTAATGCCTTGTAAAAAGCGTGCGGCCGCGGGTTCCGTTCGGCGATTATGACAGTTTTAAGTCGGGTGTTGGTTAGTGGGCGTTAGAGACTGTGACGGTTTTGTTGTGTGTGGTGGGTCCGGGGCACGAGATCGCCGTTTTGGCGCACACCTGCTTCAACTCCGTCATTGCGAGCGCAGCGAAGCAATCCAGAATCCCACCGCGGAAAGACTCTGGATTGCTTCGCTGCGCTCGCAATGACGGAGTGTGGGTGACGGCATCGCTCTCTCAATTCGCATTTCAAATCGCAGACGTACTTCCGCATCCTCGCGGCGCATTTCGCCCGAGCTTTGCTTCGTCGCCTTGCCCCCATGAAAGAGGGCGCAGGGAAGACCGGGAGCCGGTTGGCTCCCATTGACCGCTATGCCATGAGTAGATTGCGCTACACTGCACAGCGGGTAACAGGGCAACCGGGACATCCCGGCCTTCCCTGCGCAATGGTTGGAACGGCTTATGTCGTGCTCTCCCCGGGGAGCGATGCACTATTGCCCCCGTCGCCTTGCGGATGACTGATGTGCGTGCCCGGTCGGGCCGCCCACATCACCGCAAGACTTGGCGCACAGACCCCGGGCGCCAGGACCACACGATTTGGCCGTACGTGAGCACCACCGGTCGTGCGTGCGACGCCATCGCTCACGGCTCTCCGCCCTGCGATCACCTTCGCACCAGTGTGGCCCACGTCCACCGCCATCCGGCCCGCGTGTCGTGACGATCGCGATACGCCCCTCTTCCTTGGGCCGGAGTGCGCGCAATATCCGCCAATTCCGAATTTCGGTAAAGTGGAATATTTTCGCAGGCCGGCATTGACCTGGCGCTGGGCTGTTTTGCCCGTCGGCAACGCAAGGGATTGTCGGCGGATCACCCCGCCAACCTTTCAATCACGAGATCAAGCAGCGCACGCAGGCGGGCCAAACGTCTGAGATCCCGATGATAGCCGACATACGTGTCGCGGCCAGGCGGCGTCGCACCGATGTCGAGCGCGACCAGGCGGCGATCGCGGTCGCCGAGCGGGCGCGGCAGCACGACCAAGCCGCCGCCGGCGGCGCAGAGCTCGGCCTGCGCCTGCCTGTTGTTGCTGCGCGAGGCGACTTCCGCATTCGGCAGCGTACGCTTCAGCCAGACGGCGTCCGGCATGTCGGCGAATTCGGCGTTCATCGTCACGACGCGGACACCGCTTCCGTCGCCGGCGCGCGGCGGCTTGCTGCCTTTCTTGCCGTAGAGCGCATAGGGAATGTGGAGCAGTTTTCTGGAAATCACCTCGGGCTCGTTAAACGGCTTGATCCGAAAGACCAGATCGGCTTCGCGACGCGGCAGACTGTAGAGCCGCGCATCGGTCAGGAGTTCGACGGTCACCTTGGGATGGCGTTTGCCGAACGCGGCAATCACTGGCGACAGCATCAGCGTTCCGAACCAATCCGACGACGACAGGCGCAAGGGGCCGTCGAGCTGCGTCTCCGCGCCGGTCACGTGCCGTTGCAGCGCAATCGTCTCTTCCTCGATCCGCTCGGCGTGGCGCAGGATGGCGGTGCCCTCGTCGGTCAGCACAAAGCCGTCGGCGGTGCGCTGGAACAGCGTCTGCCCCAGCGATTGTTCGAGCGCGCGCAGCCGTCGTCCCATGGTCGGCTGGGTCTGGCCGATCTTTCGGGCGGCAGCGCCGAGTGTGCCTTCACGCGCAATCGCCAGAAAGATGCGCAGATCGCTCCAGTCCATCGAAATCCCCGCGAAGAACTTTCCATACAAAAATGCACGACAATCGTACATCCTTGTTGCTTCCCATGCAAAAATTCATGGGCATATTGGTGGCCGACAACGGAGCAAGACGATCATGACCAGGCAGTCGACCATGCGCGCGGCCATTCTCGAGACCCACAACGCCCCGCTGCGTATTTCAACGATCTCCACGCCCGAGATCGGTCCACGCGAGGTGCGGGTGCGAGTGCGCGCGAGCGGGGTCAATCCGCTCGACACCAAGATCCACGCAGGCTCCGCGGCGCATGCGCGCCATCCGCTGCCCGCCATCCCCGGGATTGACCTCGCCGGCGTGGTCGAACAGACAGGGCGCGAGGTGACGCGGTTCAAGCCGGGCGACGAGGTCTATGGCATGACCGGCGGCGTCGGTGGCGTACAGGGATCACTGGCCGAATTCGCCGCCGTCGATGCCGACCTGCTGGCGTTGAAGCCCGCCAATCTCAGCCTGCGCGAGGCAGCCGCGCTGCCCCTCATCTTCATCACGGCATGGGAAGGCCTGATCGACCGCGCGGGATTGAAGGCCAGCCAGAAGGTGTTGATCCACGGGGGCGCCGGCGGCGTCGGCCATGTCGCGATCCAGATCGCGCACGCACGCGGCGCAAATGTGTTCGCCACCGGCTCGACAGCACAGCGCGCGGCCATCGAAGGCTTTGGCGCTGTTTTCGTCGACCGCGACATTGCCGTTGAGGCCTATGTTGCAGAGCACACGGGCGGCCGTGGCTTCGACATCGTCTATGACACCGCCGGCGGCAAGGTGCTCGATGCTTCATTCGAAGCGGTACGCCGTTTCGGACACGTGGTGAGCGCGCTCGGCTGGGGCACGCACGCGCTTGCGCCACTGTCGTTCCGTGCCGCCAGCTATTCAGGCGTCTTCACGCTGTTGCCGCTGCTGACCGGCGAAGGCCGCGCGCATCACGGAGAGATCATGGCGGAAGCCACGCGCCTAGCCGAGGCCGGCAAGCTCGTGCCGCTGCTCGATCCCAGGCACTTCACGCTGGAGAATATTGGCGAGACCTATGCGCTGATCCATGATCACGCGGCCAAGGGCAAGCTGGTCGTCGATATCTAAGCTCGCACTCGTAGCCCGGATGGAGCGAAGCGTAATCCGGGATTGACGCAAGCGGCACGAAGGTCCCGGATTGCGCTGCGCTCCATCCGGGCTACGGAAGCCGTGCTGATCGACGCCGCTAATCCTCGCTGGATGCCGCGGACCGGTTGCGCAGATGGGCCTGCGACAACAGGAAGAATAATGCGCGCTCGCCAAAGTATTTGGCCGACGGCCGGGTGCGCTCGAAACCATCGGCAAATACCTTGCCGGACTGGTCGCACACCTGCCATCGCCAGCCAAAGCGCTTACGCCTGGTGAGGATCACTTCGAACATGCCGACGGGCTTGGTCCCCTGCTCCTTGCCGGTCTCGCAGGCCTGCAAGCCCGCGCCGGCATCCCCCATTGGACGGATGCCCGACATATAACGCAGCAGGAGGTAAAGAGAATTAAATTGATTATCGGAAATACGTATCTTGCACAGGCTGTGACCAAGTCGCGACGCTGCTGGAATAAGCCACTGCTGCCGGTGTATCGCGAGACCTCTCGGAGCGGCGTGGTAGCGCTTACACAAGGCGCGAACGTCCGGTAAGCGAACACTCACCGGACGCTGATGCGCGATGTTAACGGCCGACTCGCGCCTAGAGATGCGCAGGATAGCGGTCGCCCTGCACTGCGACCTTGGCCAGCACCTCTGCAATGGCCGCAAGATCCGCTTTCGATAGCGTCACACTGGCCGCGCCGAGATTCTCCTCGAGCCGGTGCAGCTTGGTGGTGCCGGGAATCGGCACGATCCAAGGCTTTTGCGCGAGCAGCCAGGCCAGCGCGATCTGCGCCGCCTTCACCTTCTTCGCCGTGGCGATCTCGCCGAGCAGATCGACCAGCGCCTGATTGGCTTTTCGTGCACTCGATGAGAAGCGCAGTACGATGTTCCGGAAATCACTGCTGTCGAGCGTCGTGCTCTCGT
Source organism: Bradyrhizobium sp. LTSP857 (assembly GCF_000938285.1). NCBI lineage: Bacteria > Pseudomonadati > Pseudomonadota > Alphaproteobacteria > Hyphomicrobiales > Nitrobacteraceae > Bradyrhizobium > Bradyrhizobium sp. LTSP857. The sequence continues at coordinate 487,080 of NZ_JYMS01000049.1, forward strand.
GGATCGCACCGGTCAGGCGGCCGCGCCATGAAGGTGCGCGTCGACGGCCAGCTCGTGCTCAACACCGGCCTGTTGCGGATGAATGCGGTGCTGGCCGGTCTTGGCCTGGCTTACATCCCGGAGGACCTCGTGAAGCGCGAGATCGCCGACGGCCGGCTGATCCGCGTGCTCGGAAGTGAGGATCAGCGCGCGACGACTTCGACTTCGCCGTCGACGCCGTTGACGACGTTGAAGCCGCGCTCGAAGACCTTGCCCTCGTTCTTGGCGATGGCGCGGTATTCGCCTTCGGCGAGCACGACGCGCGGGAAGGCGCCGATCGATTCCTTGATGACGTCGCCGCCCGGTGTCAGCACCGACCAGGCGGTGTTGGCGAGCGCCTCGCCGCCCTTGTCGCTGACGAGCTTGAGCGTGATCACGGCAGCACGGTGGGTGACGATGACGTCGGTGAGCTTGCCGGCCTGGACACGGATGTCCGAACGCACCACCGAGTTCGCCAGGCTAGCCGGATCGCCATAGTTGGAGATGATGTAGTAGGTGCCTTCCGGCAGCAGCACGACGTCGCCGGCCGCGACGTTGGGCACCAGCGAGGCGCGCTCGCCGGATTCGAACTGGCTGCCCTTGTAGATCGCGAACGAGATCTGGTTCAGCGGAATGCGGCTGGTGCCGACGCGGCCCTCGATGCGCAGGCCGCCCGCCGGCAGCACGAAGGATTCGCGGTCGGTCTCAGCCTTCAGGCTGACGGTGCGCACCGCACTGACGAGGCCGAAGGCGACGTGCACGACGTAATTGCCGGGCGGCAACACGATGTTGGGCGTGGCGTTGCGGTCCTCGCGGATCAGCTTGAAGGTGCCGTTCTCGTCGGGCCGGTCGGCAAACACCCGCCAGACCAGGCCGCTGGTGATCGGAGGGGTGTCCTTGCCGTATTTGGCGGTCAGCGACAGCACGGCCTGTCCGGGCGCGGCCGCGCTGAGCGGCGGGGCCGACGGCACGGTCGAGACCGCGGGCGGAATGATGGGGGACGCCGGCTGGGTCAGGGCCGGCGGCAGGCTCGGAGGGGCTGCGCCCGGGCCGGACGGCGGCGCCAGGCTGACGGCTCCGCCGGGGTCAGGCACCGAGGCCGGCGGCACCGGCGGGGGACGATCGGAGAAAAGCTGGGCCTGGGCGACACCAAGACCGAAAATAGCCTCGCCGAGAACCAGGCACGCAGCAAGGATTGCCGGCAGCAGCAATGCGCTGCGCCGCCATCCGATGATGCCGTCACCCCCGAGAGTCATGCCCTCTGCTTTTCACCGAAAACGCGGCAAATTCAAGCCTCTGAAATCCCATGAAATACGGCGTGATGGAACCCGGATGACGCCTGCGTGATTAGTCCCGCGCCACCCGGCCCTCGCCACACTCCCGCCCCCTGCTTCCCGAACGGTATAAACCATGCTTCGCGCTCGTTCTGGCGAAGCGGACGTGCGGTGCCTAGTCTGGTGATAAGGCTGGCCCCGGGGTAGGAGAGTTTCGGTGCTGGATATGTTGAGAGGTCGGAGCGTGAATGGCTCCAACGGCGAGAAAGTCGGGCTCGGCAGCATTCGCCGGCCGGTGATCGGCCTCGCACTCGGCGGCGGCGCGGCGCGCGGCTTTGCCCATATCGGGATCCTGAGAACCCTGATTGCCAACGGCATCGTACCCGACGTCGTGGTCGGCACCTCGATCGGGGCCGTGGTCGGCGGCGCCTATGCAGCGGGCCAGCTCGATGCGCTCGAAGAGTGGGGGCGCAGCCTGCAAGGGATGCGCAACATCCTCGGTTATCTCGACATCCGCCTCACCGGCTCCGGTCTGCTCGGCGGCGAGAAGCTCGCAACCCGGCTTGAGGAGGCGGTCGGCCAGACCCTGATCGAGGACCTTCCGATCAAGTTCGCCACCGTCGCGACCGAGGTCCGCACCGGCCACGAGATCTGGCTGACGCGCGGCCGCGTGGTCGATGCGATGCGCGCTTCCTATGCGCTGCCCGGCATCTTCTCGCCGGTGCTGATCGGCGATCGCTGGCTGGTCGACGGTGCGCTGGTGAACCCCGTGCCGGTCTCGGCCGCGCGGGCGCTCGGCGCCGAAATCGTCATCGCCGCAAATCTTTCCAGCGACATCTTCACCCATTCCACGACGATCTATTCGCACGGCGCGATGCCCACGCCGGTCGCGGCCGTGCCCGAGGAGACCACAGCCAAGCGGCGCTTTCCGCGCTTGTTCTCGGCGGAGAAGACCATGAAGCGCGAGTTCTTCGGCAGCGCTGGTCGGCCCGGCATCTCCTCGGTGATGGTCGATGCCTTCAACATCATGCAGGACCGCATCACCCGCGCCCGCCTCGCCGGCGATCCGCCGGACCTGTTGATCTCGCCGCGGGTCGGCCATTTCGGCTGGTTCGACTTCCACCGCGGCGAGGATCTGATCGCACACGGAGTGCGCGCTGCCGAGCGCGCGCTGGAGTCGATCCAGGAGGCGATCGAGGTGCTCGCGCCGGCGCCCGCAGGCAGCCCGCCCAAAGTGGACGAGTAAAAAGTCCGCTCAGGCCGTCTTGATGTAGTCGCGCAGGGCTTCCTGCTCGGACTCGTATTCCTGGACGCGGCGCTTGACGATGTCGCCGATCGAGATCAGGCCGACCACCTTGCCGTTGTCGGTCACAGGCAGATGGCGGAACTTGCCGGTGGTCATCATCTCCATCAGCTCGGCGACCGTGTCGGTCTCCTTGCAGGTCACGACCTTGCGGGTCATGACGCCAGAGACCGGCTCCTCCAGCGCGCCGGCGCCGCGCTCGCCGATCACGCGCACGATGTCGCGCTCGGACAGGATGCCTTCGAGCCGGCTCTGATTCATCACCAGCACCGCGCCGATCTTCTTCTCACCGAGCAGCTTGACTGCGACCGCCAGCTTCGCGTCGGGCTCGACGCTCATGATCTGGTGGCCCTTGGTATTGAGAATTGAACGTACCGTCATTGTCGCCTCCCTGAATCGGATCCGTCCGCGTTTCGCGGTCCGGACTTGTTCGTGAGTCTTCAACTAACAGTTTCGGCGCCGGTTTCACGCTCAGGCGCTTTGCGAAGCAAAGCCGCTACCGGCCTGTCGCTTCGGAACATTCTTGTTCTTCGCAAGGATGATGAATGAAATCGGGCCGCGCCGCAAGCGCCGCCTCAAATACCGTCTGAAACGTCCTGTGATGACGCATCTGCAGCATCGCTTCGCACACGCGGTACGGGATCGAACAGCGCGAACAGCAACAGCCCTGCGAAGAAGCCGCCGATATGCGCCTCCCAGGCCACGCCCGCGCTTTCGCTGTCGACGCCGATCGCACCGACGCCGAAGATGATGTTCAGCGCGAACCACACCACGAGGAAGCCGACGATCCGCTTGTCGCGCAACGCCCGCAGCAGCGGCAGCGCCGGAACCCTGGCGGCGGTATCGGCATCCGAACGGCTGAACGACAGGAAGCTGCCGCGCACGAAGGCAAACCGGATCGCCGCCGCCATCGCGCCCGACACCGAGGCCGAGGCGCCGATCATCGGCACCACCGCATGCTCATGGGTGACGAGATGGGCGAGCGCGCCAGCCGCGGCCGTCACCGCCAGGAACAGGAAGAACCGCACCGCGCCGAACCGCCGCGCCAGCGCGCTGCCGAACGGCAGCAGCCACAGCACGTTGAAGGCGAGATGGGTGAGATTGGCGTGCAGCAGCGAATAGGTGACGAAGGTCCAGACCTTGGCACCAGCGCCGCCGGGGATCTGCAAATTGGCCAGCGAGGAATCGTAGCGCTTCGGGATGAAGCCGAAGACGTCGATGGTCCAGTTCTCCAGTTCCGGCGGCAGCAGCACCCGCAGATGGATCAGCGCGAGCAGTACGACATAGGCCGTCAGCGCCAGCGGTAGCGTCAGGATCGGCTCGCGCGGAGCCGTCTCGATGACGGCCGGTTCGTCCGATGGAGGTTGTGGCGGGGAATCCAAGAGCTTCGCTTTCAGGCGCGATCGGAGCAACAGCTTGGAGATAGTCGCCTTTACCCACCCGGTGCAAGAGCACAAAAGGAAAAGGCAGGGCCCTGGGAAAGCCCTGCCTGTCCATGTCGGCCTTTCCGGCATAACAGAGGAATAAGGAGTATCCCCACGCCTCCCCGCGGCCAGTGACCAAACTGTTTGACGCCCGTGTACAGGCTTCGCCGAGAACCTGGATGAAAGCGGCGAGGCTTGCGACCGCGATCACCATAGCAGGCGTCGAGCGAGCGCAAAGCGCATAGTTAATTTAACGTTAACGACGCAAAGGTGCTGGTCCCAGGGGCGAAAACGCCCCCGCGGCATAGACGCTGCAAATCCCCTCCTGCACAACAACACAGGGATCTCAGGTGCACTGAAGCGGGACAGCTCTGTCCCACATAGTGCGGCCCCGGGGTAAACGTTCAGTCATGAAACATCCGTCGAGCCGCGCGTTCTTCGCGTATTGGGACAAGAAGCGCGGCGCTGCGCGGGCACCTGACAGGTCCGATATCGATCCGGCCGCCGTTCGTGAGCTGCTTGGCGACATCTTCGTCCTGTCCTGTGAGCCCAAGCTCGGCTTTCCGTTCCGCGTCGCCGGCACCCGCGTCTGCGCGCTTGCCGGCTGCGATCTCAAGGACCAAAGCTTCGCGGCACTGTTCGCTGACGCCAGCCGCCGCGAGATCGAGGAAATCGCCACCATCGTCGCCGACGAGACGCTCGGCGCCATCGCCGGCATCACCGCCACGCGCGAGGACGGCAGCAAGGCGCATCTCGAACTGCTGCTGCTGCCCTTCAACGCCCGCCCGCACACGCCTGTCAGCGTCACCGGTGTGCTCGCGCCGTTCGACGATGAATGCGGCGCGCTTGGCCCGTTCACCGTCACCTCCTGGCGCTATCTGCACCAGCCGGAGAAATTGTTGCCACGCGCCATCCGCAAATTGCAGATCGCACGCGGGCTGATGGTGTATGAGGGGCTGCGGTAGTTTTCGTTTCGACGTGGGCGAGCGCCGCGATCTCGATGCAGCCTCTCACGCGGACGAAACAGTCATGCCCGACATCATCAATTTCGGTACGCTTCAGCTCCGCTTCCTGCACAGCAAAGATGACACCGGCGGCAGCGTCGACATCTTCGAAATGACGCTACAGCCGAATGCGCGGATGCCGATCCCGCACTATCACGACCGCTGGGACGAAACGATCTACGGGCTGTCCGGCGTCTCGTCCTGGACGATCGACGGCAAGCAGAGCGATCTTGGCCCCGGACAATCGGCCTTCATCAAGCGCGGCATCGTGCACGGCTTCACCAACCGTTCGACGGGGCCGGCGACATGCCTGTGCATCCTCAGCCCCGGAGTGCTGGGCCCGCAATATTTCACGGAGATGGCCGCGCTCCTGTCGGCCGGCGCGCCACCCGATCCCGCCAAGATGAAAGAGACGATGCTGCGTCACGGACTGGTGCCGGCGCCGGCTGCGTGAACCAAGCTCGCCGCGCCGCCTTTATTGTCCCGCCAAGAGCCGCGTACCGGCGGCGGTGAGCTCGAGCTCGCCGAGCCGTCTGATCGCGTAGCCGAGATCCACGAGACGCTCCCAGTGCAATTGGGGGATCTCGCTTTGGCGCTCAGTCGAGCCGACCTTGCGCAAGGAGTCGAGTTCGTCGCTGCTGAGCGGGGGATGACTGGCCATTATGCGATCTCGTCGGTCCAGACCTTGAAGCTGACCAGCTCGTTCGGGCCAAAGGTCTGCGTGATCGGAACGTCGCAGGCATCGCGCCCCTGTGCGATCAGGATGCGCCCCTGCCGCGGCTCGTTGTTGCGTGGATCGAAGGTGTGCCAGCGTCCGCCGATAAAGGCCTCGAACCAGCCGGCGAAATCGCCCGCCGCCCACGGCTGCGGCGTGCCGACGTCGCTCAGATACCCGGTGCAATAGCGCGCGGGAATGTTCATGCAGCGGCAGAATGCAATGGCAAGATGGGCATAGTCGCGGCAAACGCCTTTGCCTTCCTGATACGCCTCCCACGCCGTCTTGGTGGCGCGCGCATGCTCGTAGCCGAAGGCGATGTGGCGATGAACGAAATCGCAGATCGCCTGCACCCGCGCCCAACCCAGAGGCGTCTTTTCGAACAGCTTCCAGGCGATCTCCGAAAGTCGGTCGGTCTCGCAGTAGCGGCTGCCGAGCAGATAGACCAACGTATCAGCAGGCAGCTCTTCGATCCTGTGCTGAACGGCTGAGGCAAACACGGGGTCCGGCAGACCGCTGTCGCGAACGACGCCGTCGGCGGCAAGGCGCATCCGACCGGCCGGCGCGACCATGCGGCTGCACCAATTGCCGAACACGTCCCGATAGGGTGTGATCTCGACCGCAGGCGCGGTGGTCAGGAAGTCCGGCACGATGACATCCGATGCGCGGCTGAAATGCGTCCCCAGCACCATGATCATCGGCGTTGGCTGCGGAAAATCGTAGAGCATTTCGAATCCGACACGGAACTTCATCGAAACGCCTTTCCGGCTGCTGCCCGCTCGAAATGGCTACGAAACCATCGAATACAAGGCAGTCAGCCGGAATTCTCGCGTTCCGCGCGTTTATCGCGCCTCGCACGGCCGATCACACGCGCCGTCCTCGCCCTTCAGGCAACGACGAGCCGCGTTCAATCATGGCATCGCAAGATGCCAGGCGCCGTTGAGAAAACCGTCGCCAGTGACGTCGCCGGGCTTCGTGTCCTTGGCGAAGGTGTAGAGCGGCTTGCCCTTGTAGGCCCACTGCTTCGAGCCATCGTCGCGCGCGATGACGGTGTAGCCGTCACCAGCGGCGTCGCTGGCCTCGGCCTTCAGCCCCGGCCAGTTTGTCGCACACGGACCGTTGCAAGCCGACTTGCCGTCCATATCCTTGTCAAAGGTATAGAGCGACATGCCCTTGGCGTCGGTGAGCACGTTGCCCTTGTCGGTCTTGCCGGTCTTGGTCGGAGGTGCTGCGAACACGGCCGGGATGATCGCGAGCGATGCGGCGAGCGTGAGCGCGAAGCGGATCGAGGATGTCGTCATGGTCTCTCCTGTCATGCAATTGGTTTGCAAAATTGGCCTGCATGGGTAGGACGCCGCACGGCGCGTCGTATTCCTCGAAACGCCGCAAAGAAATTTTTCGCTGCGCGCATCATCGCAACGGAATAAATTGCGGTGATTGATACGGAACAATCCAGATGAGCAAACCGCATTGGCGCCCTGCGCGCGCCTCCGACCTGCCGGCGATCAGTGCGCTCGCGGCGCGGATTCATCCCGGTCTGCCTGAAAGCCCCGAAGTGTTCGCAGAGAAGATGCGGCTTTACCCGGATGGCTGCCGCGTGCTCGCCGCGGAGAATGAGACCGTCGGCTACGGCCTCTCGCATCCCTGGATGCAGCATCAGATTCCGCCGCTCGACGGCTTCCTTGAAAAATTGCCTCACGATGCGGACTGCCTCTATGTGCACGACGTCGCCGTGCTTCCCGACTTCCGCGGCGGCGTGACGCGCGCTTATGTCGCGGCGATCGAAGGGCTGGCGCGATCATCGGGCATCGCGGCGCTCGCGCTGGTCTCGGTCTACGGCACGCGCGTACTGTGGGAGCGTCTCGGCTTCCGGCCCGTCACACCGGATGCGGCGCTGCGCGCCAAGCTCACGTCCTATGGCGCAAGCGCGACCTACATGCTGCGCGAACTCGCCAAATAGCCACCCTTCCCGTCACGCGGGCGTGAGGCCAAGAGCCTCGAACCGGTTTCGATCAGCCCTCGTCCAAGGACTGTGCGAGCCGTTCCGGTCTCGCCGAATTGAGGCTGGAGAATTTCCATGAAACTCACATTGCCGAAAGTTGCATTGATTGCATTCGTTGCGACGACCGCGTTCACCGCAACCAGTGCCAACGCGGTGCAGTTGCGGGGCTATGGCTGCGACGTCGCGTTCTTTGAGGGCTGCACCGGCTTCGTCGATCTACAACCACCGGGCGGAGCGCGCGTCGTTCGTATCGACCGCGACACTTCGCCGATCTACATGAAGCAGAGCGACCCTCGCTACAACTCCGCCATGCGTGACGCCGGCGGTGGTGGCGGCGGAGATGGAGGAGGCGGTGGTGGTGGCCGGTAGATTTACCCGAGTTTACCCGGCATGATGCCGCCGGCAGCGCGATGAATCTGCCCGGCGGCGCTTTGGACCACTAATTCAGGGGCTTGAGATAGTTCTGCAAAACATGCTCCCCGATCTTGCGCCCCATCTCCACGCCGACTTCGCCGGATGCGCGGTAGTGCACACCGTCGTAGATTCGCGCGTTGATGATTTCCGCCGTGTAGTCGGACAACCGGTCGAACTTGCGTGTCACGCCAGGCGCGGTCGGGCTGGTCATGATGATGGTGATCGGCATCGCATCACCGAAAGCACTCTTCAATACAGCTGCCGCTGATGATTGCGCGATGCAGTGCGCGCATGGATACTCGGGATGCATGGGCGTCGTGATAAATGGCATCCACGCCGCGTCCAGCTCGGTCGCAGCGTTGCCGTCGGTATCGGCGTTGCGAATGGCCGTGAGCGGCCGCCAGAAATTGTAAGTGTACTTGGCGTCAAAGATGGCGATGAACGCATCAGCTGTCGCAAGATAAGCGAGCGCGTACAAACGCGCATTATCCAGGATCCCGAGTTTCTTTGCCGCCGCAATTTGTTCGACCATTTGGTTGAAGGAGCCAGCTCCAGTCTGCTCCCAGAACTTCGCAATGTCGGTTTGTTCGTCCGTGCGCCCGGAGCCAATCTTCGCACCCATCGTCTTGACTTCGTTAAGATCCTTTGCCCATTCGGCACTGGCAAGCGCGTAGGGAGCATCAGGCCGGAACTGATGTCCCGACTTCATCGCGAAAGGCTTCACCAAGCCCCAATTCCAGCTGGCCGTCAGCACAGTCGGCACATACGCCCCGGCTGCTCCGTGAGGACGATAGGTATCGGGGACGGCGCTGCCATCGGTCTTCCGCTCCTCCAGCATGGCGGCCGCAATCTCTTCACCGAGCCGCACGCCCTGCGCCTTGTCCGGCCCCTCCGGCACGAGCGCTATGGACTCTTTCAGCGCCGCGTCGGCGTCCTTTGCTTGTGCAGCGTAGAGGCGCACAACCAAATAGTGCGCAGCGACGGATGCAGCGACCTCGCGGGACGTGGTTTTGGGCACATTCGATTGCATGCGATAGGGCGTGTATCGCGGCTCTATGGAATTCAGCGCATCGAACATCGCAAGATGTACCATGGCGAGGTTTCTTGCCTGCTGCGCAGGTGTCTGTCCCACCGGAGTTTGCCGCGCAGCCGTCCCAGCGTTCAACGCGATTGTATTCCATTCGGTCACGGTGTCTGCATGTGCCGGCGATAACAGGCCCACGACAAGAAGCGTCGCCGGCACACTGATTTTGAAGAACAACATGGCGGAACTCCCATCGAACATCGGAGACGACCGACGCGACAATGCTCCCTCGGTCGAAGGTGGCGTCGCGAGAAGCTTCATTTCCAAGAACGTCTTGCCAAGAACCTAATCGGGATCTTGCAAACGGGCGGGAGCACGCGGCTCTCTCAGCCGGCAAAGCCAAAGGCTACCTATCGCCGATCAAAAATCGTATCACGCGCCGCTTGCAGCACCTAGGTAATTCGCCGCGGCGGCACATGATGCACGAGTTTGTCTGGAGCCGGCGAGCAGCGGCGCAGCCAGCGCAGACAAACCAACCCGTTGGCTCACCCTGGCGTCAGCCTCACCGAGCCGCCGGTCCTCTTGCGGCGCCGATCAGCCGCGATTTTTCTTCTTTGCCTTCTTGCCGGATGAGGCTTTCGCAGACCACTCGGTTGCCTGAGCGGGCTTGTCCCGATGCTTGTGGTTCTTTGCGAAAGCCGGCAGGACGCCGAATTTCGCGCCGCTCTTGCCGTGAGGCTTGCCGTGCTGCTTCGGTCCTGTCGCGGCGCGCGAATGATCGCTTCGATGCGCACCGTCATCGCTGCGACGGACGCCATCATCCGTCTCGCGGGCCTCGCGCCGAGGCGCGTGCGGCCGCTTCTCCGAAGCCACCTGCCCCTGCGGCGCATCCGCCATCGGCTCGAGCCGGATATTGTCTTCCTTGTCCGGACGCTTGATCTTGGCAGCGAAGGATTCCGCAACCCGCTCGGAAATTTCGAACTCGGTCGTGGTATCCATGACCCGGATGGAGCCGATGTCGCCCTTGTCGATGCCGCCACGACGGCAAATCATCGGCAACAGCCAGCGCGCTTCCGCATTCTTTTTTCGTCCGATGTTGGCCCGGAACCAGACGCTGCCATCCGCCATGCCGTGTCTCGACGACGATTTTCCCGATTTGGGTCGAGGCCTTTCAGGGCGATCATCGCCGCGCGAGGCGCGGGCATCGTCGCGCGGGGCGCGAACATCGTTGCGGCCACGATCGTCACGCGGCCGGCCGCTTCGCTCACCGGGATCGATGATGTCTTCGGGCGACGGCAGTCGCGCGCGATAAAGCCGTGCGAGCGCTGCGGCGATATCCTCGGCCGATCGCTCAGCCAGCAATGCCTGCGCCAGAACCAGATCGTCGGCGGTCGTCTCCTCGGAGAACAGCGCATCCTTCAGCATGCGCTCGTGATCGAGCTTACGAATCTCATCCGCCTGCGGCGCCGTCTCCCAGACGGCATCGATGCCGGACAGATTGAGCAGTACCTCCGCGCGCCGCCGTCGTACCGGCGGCACCAGCAGGACGCTGACGCCCTTCCGGCCCGCGCGGCCGGTGCGGCCCGAGCGATGCTGCATGACTTCCGCGTCATTCGGCAGGTCGGCGTGAATGACGAGATCGAGGCTCGGCAGATCGATTCCGCGCGCTGCCACGTCGGTCGCCACGCAGACGCGAGACCGCCCGTCCCGTAGCGACTGGAGCGCCTGGGTGCGCTCGTTCTGGGTCAATTCGCCGGAGAGCGCGACCACGGAAAAACCGCGCTCCAGCAACGCTGACTGCAAATGCCTGACGGCATCGCGCGTGTTGCAAAACACCAGCGCGCTCGGCGACTCGAAGAACCGCAGGACATTGACGACTGCATGCTCGACGTCACCGGGAGCGACCCGGATGGCACGGTACTCGATGTCGGCGTGACCGCCCTCGTCGCCCGCGACCTCGATGCGGAACGCCTGTTGCTGATACTGCTTGGCCAGCGCCACGATGCCGCGCGGAAATGTCGCCGAGAACATTAGCGTCCGGCGCGTGTCCGGCGTGGTCTTGAGGATGAATTCCATGTCCTCGCGAAAGCCGAGATTGAGCATCTCATCGGCCTCGTCGAGGACGACGACCTTCAATTCCGAGATATCGAGACGGTTGCGGCGCAAATGATCGCACAATCGGCCGGGCGTTCCGACAACGATGTGAGCGCCCGCGGCAAGCTCGCGCTGCTCGCGGCGCGGGTCCATGCCGCCGACGCAGGAGACGACGCGTCCGTTCGCATGCTCATACAACCAGGCGAGTTCGCGATGAACCTGCAAGGCGAGCTCGCGGGTCGGTGCGACGATCAGGGCGAGCGGTGCGCCTGCTCTTTCAAATCGCTCCGCGTCGCCGAGCAGATCCTTGGCCATGGCCAGCCCGTAGGCGAGGGTCTTGCCCGAGCCGGTCTGGGCCGAAACCAGGAGGTCGCGGTCAGCGGCTTCGTCCGCGAGCACGGCGAGCTGAACGGGGGTCGGACGGTCGTAGTTGCGCTCGGCCAAAGCTCGGGCGAGCGGCGGACTCATGGTCGGAAAAGACACGGGATAAACCTTGGTTGGTCCAGGCGCGGAACGTCGAGCCGCGCGACCTGAAACTGCATGCGCGGCAAATGGTCCAGCCGCACGCGTGGTGATTTGATTTGGTGCTCTTTACGCCAATAGCGGGCAAATCACCATGCCTATGACGCATGGCTCTGGCGATACCGAGAATAAGCTTACTGGCCGGCCTGACCCACTACATCCAGCGTTTTCGAGCCGTTTTGCTGGATATAGCGAGATTTTGCACCAAAGCAGGTCGGAGGGCCGCGTCGCCGGGCAAGATTGCCCGATTGGCTGGCTACAAGTCTTGTCGCATCCGCAATTTGATCCCAGATCGAGCGTCACGAGAGAGCAAGATATGGGTGAACCATGGCCGACGGGATATCGCTTACCGACAAACTCGCGACCTTTGGTGATTTCTGGTCTCCGCGGACGATCACGACCTTCAACGATTGCGACGTGATGGTGGTGAAGGTGAAAGGAGAGTTCACCTGGCACAGCCACGAGGACACCGACGATTTCTTTCTCGTCCTGAAAGGCAATTTGGACATCGAATTGCGGGATCGCACGGTGACGCTCGGTCCCGGCGAACTCTACGTCGTGCCCAGAGGAGTCGAGCATCGCCCCGTGACGCGTGAGGAGGTCCATCTTCTGCTCATCGAGCCGACCGGCACGCCGAACACCGGCGACACGGCAACCGCCGCAGCGCGCAAGCTCGCATAGAGGAGAGTTTGCCTAGTCTAATCCCTGGAAGTCACCAGCCTGCTGAAGCCACCGGCGAGTCTTGCTATTGCCCGCGCAACGTAGTCTCTCGCCGCGTGGCTCAGGGCGCGGACGGTGCGCCAGGCTTCGGTTGCTTGGAGCCATGCCCTCACCTCTGTGAACTTCCCGTAGACACAGACGAACGCCGGAATCCTCATCAGCTTGTCACGCGTGAGATGAAACAGGCGCTCGACGAGTACGAGCTTGAGCAGCTCACCGATGATGAAAGCCGCCGCGCCGCTCAGGACCTGACCGGTTGCGGCGAGGTAGGCTGCCAAGGGCTTGATCGGCTCCAGAATGATCACAGGCACGGAAAACAAAGCGAGCGAGGGATAAGGCGGCAGCGATCTGATCCAGGCCCGCAACCGCTTGAACTCGAGATGCCGTCCAAGCCAGCGCGATATTGGCCTCGCCAAGGCCATGAAGACCGCATCCAACAGGAAGTAGATCGCGGCCAAGATATAAGTGACGGGTTTCAGGATTCGCTTCACGGTAAACTCTCCCGTGAACTGAAAGCCGGAACTGGGGCCTAAGTTTCACCGCAGCGTGAATAAGTCAGGGATTCCCGATGGAACTTTTTGGGCATCTCAGATCTCCGCGTAGACCTCAAGCAGATTGCCGTCCGGATCGCGGAAGAACAGCGTCCGATGCCCGAAGGACTGGTTCGTCGGCGGCGACAGCAGCGCCACGCCCTGGCGCACGAGTTCGTCGGCGCATTGATCCACCTCGGCCGCGGACACCTTGAAGGCCAGTTGCAGCGAAGCGCTGCCGGCAGGCGTCGGCGCATCGGCCGCAGTCCGGCTTGGTCGTGCCAGCGTCAGTGTATTGTTGCCCAAGCCGTATTCGATCCAGTTCGGCGAAAGCTCGCGCAGCAGCGGAAAGCCGAGGACAACTCCATAGAAGCGGCGCATCGCGGCCATGTCGCGGGCGAAAATAACTGTGTAGTCGATCGCGCGAATGGCTCGAAACGGCGAGCCGTCGCGCGGGTTTGGTTTGCGTGTTCGTTCGTCCATTGACTGGTCCTCGCGTTCCGGCCTCTATGGGCAGCGATACCAAGGCTAGGCGCATTAGTATGCAGCCGCGTTCGGATCGATGCGAGATTGACAGTCAGATTATCGGTACCCGACCCGACGGATTGATCGCCGCAGTCGGCAGCGTGCGCATCGCCGACCTTTATGCCGAGCCATGAGGGCGCTCACCCGGACGGGTGATGACGCGGAGCCCGCGGCGGGTTCAATGGAATCACCGAGGCCTGCCATGTGGTCGGTGGACGTGGTCGGTGGACTTGGCCGGGTATGTCACGGACTTCGGAAGGCGGATCATGAGGAAGCTTGCTGCGGCGCTGGCGATTTTATGCACGTGTTTCGCCGCGGCTCGCGCGGAAGAACCGACGCCTGCGTGGGCGTATCCGATCAATCCGCCGGATTTCAAACCATCTCCTGACGACGATCAGCCCCGGCAAGTTCCGGGCAGCTCTCTCACCTATCGCACGGCTCAAACACGCGACTTGTTCTTTTCGCCTGACTGGCACCCCGACGATCATCCCGAGATGCCTGAAGTCGTGGTGCGTGGGCGAAAGCCCGATGTCTTCGCCTGCGGTTTCTGCCACCGCGCGGACGGAGCCGGCGGCCCCGAAAACGCAGGCCTTGCCGGGCTTCCGGCGGCCTACATCATTCAGCAAATGGCTGACTTCAAGAATGGGGCGCGAAAGACGGCCGGTCCTGACCGCGTTCCCATGCGATTGATGGTCAAGGCCGCCATAGCTGCTTCGGACGAAGAGATCCGCGCCGCCGCGGCCTATTTCTCCGCCTTGACGCCGAAATCCTTCATCAGGATCGTCGAAACAGACACCGTGCCGGAAACCCGCGTCACCGCGTGGTTTCTGGCCGATGCAAACTCCGGAAAGAAAGAACCTGTCGGCAACCGGATCATCGAAGTCCCGGAGGACCTGGTGCAGTTCGAGAACCGCGACGCGCGGGCCCGCTTCATCGCCTATGCACCGATCGGCAGCATTAAAAAAGGTGAAGCGCTAGCCACGCAAGGCGTCGGGGCCGCCGCCGCTCCGTGTGCAACTTGCCACGGCGCCGGGCTGAACGGAATGAATGACGTTCCCAGGCTCGCCGGCCGGTCGCCCAGCTACATTGTTCGGCAGCTCCACGATTTCAAGCACGGCGCACGAAGTGGGAGCGGCAGCGAACTGATGAAACCGGTGGCCGAGGCGCTCACACTTGACGACATGATAAATCTTGCCGTCTATGCGGCGTCGCTGCCGGCGGAGGCGGCCTCGCCGAGATAGTATTTTTCGGTCACTCCACCAATTCCGGCCACGGCACGATGGTCGACTTCACCGTCTTCATGGCCACCGCATCCTGCACCGCCTGCGCGACGCCCTCTTCCGTGAAGGGATAGATCGTCTGCATCTTCAGCCACGGATATTTGTCGCGGGTGCGGTAGAGCATGTCGACGCCGAGCGGCAAATCGTTGGCGGTAAAGCCCCAGGAGCCGAGCACATTGAGGTCCTTGGTGCAGATGCGGTGCCATGAGGTCTCGATTGAGCCGGCGTCGGTGAACTGGCCCATCTCGACATAGGTGCCGCCATCACGCAACATCTCGATGCCTTCGGGGCCGGCGGTCGGATGGCCCGAGCAATCCATCACGAGATCAGCACCAAAACCGCCGACGATCTCACGCACGCGCGCGATGCGATCTTGCGGTGTCTTGAGCTCCTCGATGTTCACCGTCGCCTCGGCGCCGAATTCGCGCGCGAGTCTCAGCCGCGGCTCCTCCGGCGCGCCAACGCAGATCACCCGCCCTGCGCCCATCTCCAGCGCGGCGGCGACCGCGAGAATGCCGATCGGGCCCGAGCCCTGGATCACCACGGTGCCGCCCCAGCTGAAACCGCCGGCGCGGCTCGCGCGGTTGAAGGCGCGGATGCAGGACGTCAGCGGCTCCGACAGCGCGCCCAGCCGCAGCGACATGTCGTCGGGCAATTTGTAGATCTTGGTGCCCGGCAGTATGTCGAGATCGACATAGACATATTCGGCCCAGCCGCCCCACATGTGAGGTGGTTTGTCGAAGCCGAGATAGCGGCCGTAATAGACCGGCGTCAGGCACTTGTTGGCGGTCTGCGGATAATGGATGCAGTAATAGCAGCGGCCGCACGGCATCAGCGGCGGGATCATCACTTTTGAGCCGACCTCGAGCTGCTTGCTCATGAAGTCCTCGGTGAATTCCTCGCCGCATTCGACGATGATTCCGCCGAGCTCGTGGCCGAGCGTGAACGGCCAGGGCAGCGGCTTCGGCCAATGTCCCTTGAGGATGTGCAAATCGGTGCCGCAGACGCCGCACGCGCCGATCTTGATCAGCGCAGCCTTCCGGCCGACCTTCGGCCACGGCACGGTGCGGATGACGGGCTCGCTGCCCGGCCCTGCATGGGTGCAGACGCGGATGTGGTCCATGGCTGTTTCCTCGATGCCCGTCTGTTGTGATTGATTGGTGCGGGCTGAGGCGAAGCGTATGTGAGATGTGTGACTGTGCCAAGCCGCGGTCCTTGTAGTCCGCATGAAGCGAAGCGTAATGCGGGGGCGGCGTTCCCGGATTTCGCTGCGCTCCATCCGGGCTACAGCGCCTGTCACAAGCTCAACCGTCATCCTGAGGTGCGCACCTTGCGATGCATTTGCATCGCAAGGGGAAGCCTCGAAGGATGGCCACAGGCGCTTGCGGCTCATCCTTCGAGGCGCACAAGAGCGCGCACCTCCAGCGACAACCGCTTCGCGGTTGCGCGGGGATGACGGTGGTGAGTGTGGCAGCAGCGCATGGCAGATGTCCAAGCGCACCCAAGTGTCTTGAGCCCTCACCGGCGACCGTGTAGGGACGGCTCAAGTCCCACCCAGGTGATCGATTGAACCCCCTCCCCCAAAATCCCGTGGTCGCGTCCGGCTCGTTCGCGGCCATGAAGTCGGTGCCGTACCGCCTCCAGTTCATCGCCTATGTGCTGGCGATGATGGCCGACAATATCGAGCACGTGATCAGCTATTGGGTGGTGTTCCAGAAATTCCATTCGCCGGCGCTGGCAGGCTTTGCCGTGCTGTCGCACTGGCTGCCGTTCCTCTTGTTCTCCGTCGCCGTCGGCGGGCTCGCCGACCGGTTCGACCCGCGCCGCATCATCCAGTGCGGAATGCTGCTGTTCATCGTGGCCTCCAGCGGCTGGGGCTTCTTCTTCATCACCGACACGATCCAGATGTGGCACGCGATGCTGCTGCTGGTGATCCATGGCTGTGCCGGGGTGCTGTGGCAGACGCCGAACCAGCTGCTGCTCTACGACCTCGTCGGCCCCGCCGATCTTCCGAGCGCGGTACGCCTGAATGCGATGGCGCGCTATCTCGGCATTCTGGTTGGCCCTGCGGTGGGTGGCGTCATCATGCTGACGCTCGGCACTTCGCACGGCATCATCTTCAACACGCTGTTTTATCTGCCGATGCTGCTGTGGTTGTTCTGGGCTCCGGTGCGCGACAGAAGCGTCGCTGTGCGGCGCTTCGCAGTCCGCGGCTTTGCCGACATCGTCGACACCATGCGCGCCATCGGCACGCAGCCGGTGCTGACGGCGATGACTTGGCTCGCCGGCCTCACCTCCTTCATGGTCGGCAACGCCTACCACGCGCAGATGCCGGGCTTTGCCGGCGATCTCGGCCACGGCGATCCCGGCGTGTCCTACAGCGTGCTGCTTGCCGCCGACGCGGCCGGCGCGCTGCTTGCGGGCATCGCGCTGGAATCCTGGGGGCGCCTCAAGGGCACGCCGCGCACCGCGATCCTACTGGCGATGCTGTGGAGCGTGGCGCTGCTTGGCTTCGCCGCGGTGCGGATCTATCCGGTTGCAATCGTGCTGCTGTTTTTCGCAGGCTTCTTCGAGTTGTCGTTCAACACCATGGCGCAGGCGCTGGTGCAGTTGAACGCGCCGCCCGACATCCGCGGCCGTGTCGTCGGCCTCTACAACATGGCCGGGCTCGGGATGCGGGCCTTCAGCGGCATCACCGTCGGCCTCTTTGGCGCGGCGATCGGCACTCACTGGTCGCTGGGACTGTCGGCCGCCGTGCTGCTCGCACTGCTGTTTCTCCTCAATCAGCGCGCGGCAAAGAAGGCGTAGCCCCTCGCGAAGCTGCCCGTTGACAGCAACGTCTCGCCACCGCAGGTTTGTCACGACGGCTGGGGAGATGAAGCGTTGCGCAATCGCTGGGGCATTCTTGCGATCCTGTTCTTTGTGCGCCTCACCATTGCGTTCCAGTTCCAGAGCGTGGCCGCGGTCGCGCCGCTGCTCGAGAAGACGTTCGGCGTTGGGCTCGCCGATATCGGCATCCTGATCGGGCTCTATTTCACCCCTGGCGTGGTGCTGGCGCTGCCGGGCGGCGCGATCGGACGAAGGTTTGGCGACAAGCCAACGACGATCGCGGCGCTGCTGTTGATGACAACGGGCAGCCTCGTGATGGCGTTGGCTGAAGCCTGGGGTTGGCAGATGGCGGGCCGGCTCGCCTCCGGCGCCGGCGGCGTGTTGCTGACGGTGCAGCTCACCAAGATGGGCACCGACTGGTTTGCCGGCAAGGAAATCGCCACCGCCATGGCGATCTTCGTCAATTCCTGGCCGGCCGGCGTCGCGATCTCGCTGCTGGTACTGCCGGCCATCGGTATCGCGCATGGTGCCGGTGCCGTCTTCCTGGCGGCCGGCGCGCTGACCGCAGCCGGGATCGTGCTGATCGCGTTCTATCAGCCGCCGCCGACGACAGGCGCGACAGCGGCCACCTCGGCGCGGCTCGATCCGCTGGCGCTGCTGGCGGTGATCGTCGCCGGCGCGATCTGGGGCCTCTTTAATGTCGGCTTCGCCATGATCTTCTCATTCGGCCCCTCGCTGCTGGTCGAGCGAGGCTGGAGCATTGCGGCGGCAGGCTCTGCGATCAGCCTCGTGCTGTGGCTGTCGGTGATCTCGGTCCCGGCCGGCGGTTTTATCGCCGATCGGACCGGGCGGCCGATGACGCTGGCGGTCACGGCGTGTCTCGTGGTTGCTGTGCTGCTGGCCTGGCTGCCCCGGTCCGACGCGGTGATCACGATCATCGTCCTGATCGGCCTGATCAGCGGCCATCCGGCCGGACCGATCGTGAGCCTGCCGGCCCGCGTCCTCGCGCCCGAGACCAGGGCGATCGGGATGGGCGTGTTCTACACTCTCTTCTATGCCGCGATGATGCTGGGACCGGCGGTGGCAGGAAGGCTCGCCAAATCGGCCGGGACTGCCGCGGTCGCGCTCGACCTCGGCGCGCTGGCCGTGCTCGCCTGCCCGCCGCTGATGTGGCTTTTTGAACGGATTGTGTCTGTCCGTGATCGCCGCGCCAAATCATAACGCGGCATTAACCCTATGCACCTTAGGGTCGTCTCGGACTCCGCCAGGCGGGGGGTCGGGTTGTGAAAATGGCGTTGGCGAACAAAAAATTTCTTCCGGCCGCCGAGGAACGTCGGCGTTTCCAGCGGGTGAAAGTTCACCTGCTCGGCCGCTACATGCTGCCGGACCGCCGTGAATTCCCCTGCCAGGTGATCAACATGTCGCCCGGCGGGCTTGCGCTGCTGGCGCCGGGTATCGGCAATGTCGGCGACCGCGTGGTCGCCTATCTCGACCATATCGGCCGGGTCGAGGGCAAGATCACCCGCATCATCGACAACGGCTTCGCCATGACGGTCGGGGCGACGCCCCGCAAGCGGGACAAGCTCGCGGCACAGCTGACCTGGCTCGCCAACCGCGACATTCTCAACCTGCCGGAGGACCGCCGCCACGACCGTATCGTGCCGCGCAACCCGATCGCGGTGCTGACGTGTGAGGACGGCACCAAGATGACCTGCCGCATCATCGACCTCTCGCTGTCCGGCGCGGCGATTGCCGCAGAGAACCGGCCGCCGCTGAAATCAACGGTTTTGCTCGGCCGGGTCCAGGGTCGCGTGGTCCGAAATCTCGAAGACGGCTTCGCGCTCGAGTTCCTGCACTCGCAGCCGATCGAGACTCTCGAAGAGAGCGTTACCGCGCGGTAAAGCGCGACGACGCCAAAACACCGTTTTTTTAGCCTCAAGGCGGCCTCCGCGATGCGGACGCCGCCTTTTTCGTGCGTCGTCACGGGCCTCACGCGGGTTAACGCGCGGCCTGTTCGCATGCGAAACAGCAGTTCCGCCAGTGTTCCCGCGTTAATCCTTACAATTTGAATCAATTGCAGTCATATCAAATTTTATTCGAATAATATTCAAGTATAGATCGAATTCGCCGCTCGTTTTACTTGTATTCGTCTCGACTTGACTTGACGGACTTAGCGGCAACGCAAAAGCTCCATGCGCAATGTGGTCCCAACAAGAAACGGGGGCCGCAATGTTGGACTTCAGGGGACAGGGGAAGGGTTTGGCGCTTGCCGCCATGCTCTTCGGGATCGGCGCGACAGCGCAGGCCGGCGAAAGCCGACTGCTCTACGCGAGCCTCGGCGACACCACGCGTGCGCCGATCGGCTGGGTCGAGTTCTGTTCGGAGAATACCGCTCAGTGTCAGGGCGGGCCGACGCAGCCGCGCGACATCGTGATGTCGCAGACCGCGTGGCGCGACCTGACCAAGGTCAATCGCTGGGTCAACGAGACCATCAAGCCTTTGACCGACCAGGAGCACTGGGGCGTGATCGAGAAGTGGTCGCTGCCGACCGATGGTTACGGCGACTGTGAAGACTACGTGTTGTTGAAGCGCAAGATGCTGATCGATGCCGGATGGCCGCGCGAGGCCCTGCTGATCACCGTCGTGCGCGACAAGAAGGGCGAAGGACACGCGGTGCTGACGGTGAAGACCGACAAGGGCGAGTACGTTCTCGACAATCAGAACGAGAACGTCATTGCCTGGACGGAAACCGGCTACCGCTTCGTCAAGCGCCAGTCGCAGAGCGATCCCAATGTCTGGGTCTCGCTCGGAGATACCAAGCCGGCGGTCTCCACCGCCAGCGCAAGAGATCAGTAGTTCGATCCGTAGGAACGAGACAACGAGTTACGCGACCCGGTCACATCCCCACCCCTCCCCGTCCCAGACCGGTTCGCGCGCGGCCAGCCATCCCCCAATGGCTGGCCGCAACTTTTTTTGAGGCATGATCGACGCCTGCCTTCGTCAGCGCGCTAGGATATTCTTGTAGACCTTGCCGCTCTTCATGATCACCACAAAATTCTTCGCGGGATCTTCGACGAGGGCGATGTTGTCGAGCGGATTGCCGTCGACCAGCAAGAGATCGGCGAGCGCGCCCTCCTCGACCGCGCCGAGCTTGCCGGGATAGGGATTGCGCAGGCCCGACAGGCTCAGGAGTTCGGCATTGGTCGACGTCGCCATGGCCAGCGCTTCGGCCGGCGTGTACCAGCGCGTCAGCGCGGCCAGCATTGAGCCTTGCTTCTCCGCCAGCGCCTGCGAGAACAGGACATCGGTGCCGAACGCAGTCTTGAGGTGATACTTCTTGGCCAGCGCATAGACACGATCGGTGCCGGCGACCACCTGCCGCAGCTTGTCCTGCTCCGCCGGCCCGAGCCCGGCACCCATCGACATATCCAGGAACGGCTGCGTGCTCAGCCAGATCCCCTTCTCCGCCATCAGCTTTGCGCTCGCCTCGTCCATGAGATGGCCATGCTCGATACATCTTACGCCGGCGGCGATCGAGCGCTGGATCGCGACCGGCGTATAGGCGTGCGTGGCAACATAAGTGCCCCAATTGTCGGCGGCCTCGACGGCGGCGCGCAGCTCGGGCTCGGTGAAGGTCGAGACGTCCAATGGACTGAACGGCGAGGCCACGCCGCCGCCCGCGGTGAGCTTCACCTGGGAAGCACCCTGCATCAGCTGCTCGCGGGCGCGCACGCGCACCTCGTCGGGACTGTCGGCAACCATGCTGCCGCCGATCCGCTCCATCCGGCTGAGCATGCCGCCGATGGTTCGCGGCAGGTCGGAGAGTTGGCGGAAGTCGCCGTGACCACTGGTGATGGTGATGATGGCGCCGGACGGATAGATGCGCGGACCGACGACGAGGTCCTCGTCGATGGCCTGCTTGAGGCCGAAACTCGGCCCACCCATGTCGCGTATGGTGGTAAAGCCGCGCATCAGCGTCGCGGTCGCTTCGCTGGCGGCGAGCAGATTGTTGTAGCCGATATCGCCTGCCATTGCGGCCATCGGCGTCGGGCGCACCAGCATCGCATGCCAATGCGCGTCGATCAGCCCCGGCATCAGCACGCGGCCGCCGCCGTCGATCACTTGGCCGGCGGCCGCGATATCCGCGGTCGAGATCTTCTCGATCTTCCCATTCCTGACGAGGACATTCGACGCGGCCGAGAGCGCGCCGTTCTTTCCGTCGAAGATTTTGACGTTGCGGAACAGGATGGCAGAGTCCTGTTGGGCCGGCGCAGGCAGCGCGCTGCAGAGAAGCACTGCAAGCAGCACTGCGAGTCCGGCCCGCACCTTCAATCCCAACATATTCAGTCTCCGCGCCAATACGCTGTTACGTGGCTGCGGCCACAGGCCGCCAAGCAAAGGTCAGCCACCCGATGCCGTGCGACAACAGGTCGATGCCGAGCAGCATTCCCAACACCCAGAGCCCGGTCGTCGGAAAGCCCGTGAGGATGATGAGACCCGCAAGCACGCCGAACAGGCCTGACGCGAGCATAATCCCGCCGCCCTGCTGCCAGCGGCCGATGCCGATCAGCATGCGGACGACACCGGAGACGAGGAGCGCGAGGCCGAGCACGTAGGTGAGCAGCAGCGCGCCGGTCAGCGGCTGGCTGACGAGAATGATGCCGAAGGCGATATAGAGAATTCCGAGCACCACCTGCCAGACGAAGCCGCCCCAGCCCTTGGTCCAGAACGCGTGGAAGATCTCGAAGGCGCCAGCGGCGATCGCCATCCAGCCGATGAACAGCGCGCTGACCACGGTGAAGAACGCAACGTCGCCCAGCACCATCAGTCCCGTGAACACCATAAAGAGACCCAACAGCACACAGACCCAGCGGGGTGGTTGCGGCAGGCCGGTTGCGCCCATCGGCGCGCTATGGTCGTAAGTCGTCATGACATCCTCCCTCGGTTAATGCCAACGCCAGCCGCAATGGCGACGGCCCCCGTGCAAGCGCCGGATAGAGCTGCGAATTTTCTCCATCGCGATTTGATCTGAATCGTCGCTGCGCGTCGTCCGCAAGCGCCTGCACCACTTCGGAGCCTGGCAAATGGCCGGTCAAAACATACGCCGGCTTCCGCTCATCGACGACCGAACGCGACGCCATTGCACCACTCCACAGGACGGCTTCGCCTGGTGTCGGCTCCGTTCCAGAACTCAATGCGCGAGGGTAAGTTGATGCCGACGCCCGACGCGAGTCAATTTGCAACCACAGGGCGCTTCTGCAATTCAGCCATACGACTGAATGAGAGATACATGGGCACGTGTCGTCGGAACGAAATTTCCTGAAAGATGCGTCAGTGCGGCTGTCTCACTTGCATCGAACTCTCATCAAAAGACGGACATCGCGTTCGACCCCCGATCAACGCAAGATTGCCGCTCTCATTGAAAACAGGCCGCGATATCGCGGTTCGCTTACGCGCCCAGCACGTCCGCCAGCCGCAGCTCGTCGGCGGCGGGATCCTTCAAGAACAGCTCGGCCTCGATCTCGCGAAGATGCGACAGCATCTGCGCGCGTGCGACGGCCTTGTCACGCTTGCGGATCGCAGTGACGATCTCGGCGTGATGATCGGTGCCGCAGGCCGGCGTGTCATGACGGCGATAGAGCAGGATGATCAGCGAGGAGCGCGCGATCAGCTCTTTCAGGAAGCCGAGATAGATGCTGTGGCCGGACATCTCGGCAATCAGCCGGTGAAATTCGCCGGAGAGCCTGACCGAGGCACGCGCGTCGCCGCGCAGCTCCGCCTCGCGCTCTTCAGCGAGATGCCCCTGGAGGCGATTGATCCAGGCCGGCGAGACCGCTGCACAGGCGTGGTCGACGATGGTGGGCTCGATCAGCCGCCGCGCCTCGAACACTTCGCGGGCATCCGCAGGTGTGGGACGCGCCACGAAGGCACCGCGGTTCTTCTCGATGTTGACGATACCCTCATGCGCAAGCTGTTGCAGCGCGGTGCGGACCAGGGTGCGGCTGGCGCCATAGATCTCGCCGATCTCGTCTTCGCCAAGTTTCGTGCCCGGCAGCAGGCGATGCTCGAGGATCGCCGCGGTCACGCCTTCCCTGATCCGGCTGACGCGATCGCTCACGTCTGGCGCATCGGACTTTTGGCGGGTTTTGGCGGCCATCAGTTCAAGGGTTGGGTTTGAGGGCTCGATCGGCGAAGTTCGGCCTTGAATGTTAGTCGACGAGCTGTATCCAATTACAGGCGAAACTTTATACAATCTTCGCCCATTTTGTGTGCACATTTCTGCCCGCCCGGCGCGCCGCGTGGTTGCGCCGAATTCGATCTAACGGCCTGACTCCGCTGCACAGTTTTGGAATTCGGCAATCCCGGGGCTGTTGGCACGGACCTCGCAGAGAAAGCCGAAGCATCGCCCTCCTTTCGGACAAGCCATGGCCACTCCCGCCGCCCTCGAACTGGTCGCCGTCACCAAGCGCTACGACACGACGCTCGCCGTCGACAACGTCAACCTGAAGATCCCGGCCGGCACCTATTGCTGCCTGCTCGGCCCATCCGGCTGCGGCAAAACCTCGACTTTGCGCATGGTTGCGGGCCACGAGGCGGTCAGCGAGGGCGACATCATTCTGGGGCCGCAGAACGTCACCGACCTCGAGCCCGCCAAGCGCGGCACGGCAATGATGTTCCAGTCCTATGCGCTGTTTCCGCACCTGACCGTGCTCGACAACGTCGCATTTGCCCTGAAAATGCGCGGCATCGACCGCGCGACTCGGCACAAGCGCGCCGGTGAGTTGCTTGAGCTGGTGGCCATGAGCCAATATGCGGCGCGGCTCCCGGCGCAGCTCTCTGGCGGCCAGCAGCAGCGCGTCGCGCTCGCCCGTGCGCTGATCACCGAGCCGCAGATCCTGCTGCTCGACGAGCCGCTGTCCGCGCTCGATCCGTTCCTGCGGGTGAGGATGCGGGGCGAACTGAAGCGGCTCCAGCGCGAGCTCGGCATCAGCTTCATCCAGGTCACCCATGGCCAGGAAGAAGCGATGGCGCTCGCCGACCACATCGTGGTGATGAATCACGGCAAGATCGAGCAGCAGGGCTCCGCCCGCGATATCTTCCACCATCCCCGCACCGAATTCGTGGCCCGCTTCATCGGCGGCCACAACGTCCTCAGCGACGCTGGCAAACTCATCGCCGTGCGCGCCGATCAGCTCGGCATCGTGCCGTTCACTGACGGCGTGTTCGGCGCGCCGGCGCTGCTGACCCAGACCGAGTACCAGGGCTCCTATGTCGCCGTCTCGCTTACGCTGGACGACGGCACCGCCCTGTTCTCACACGTTTCCGAGGCCGCCTTCGACGTTCACCCGTTCCGTCCGGGCGATCGCGTGCTGGCCACCTGGGATCCCGCCAAGGCGCAACGCCTGCAATAACGATTTCACTTAGAAAATGCGCAACAGAGGAGTGACTGATATGACCGAGACGACCAGAAAGACAGGTGTCAGCCGCCGCACGCTATTGAAGAGCACCGCAGGGCTCGCCGGCCTTGCCGCCGGCTCCGGCGCCATCACCGGCTTTCCCTATGTGATGTCGGCCGAGCCGAAAGTGCTGCGCTATCTCGGCACCGCCGTGAACGAGGGCGACGACATCTCGAAGCAGTGCCTCAAGGACACCGGCATCAAGATCGAATACATCACCGCGACCACCGACGACGTCACCAAGCGCGTGATGACCCAGCCGAATTCCTTCGACGTGCTGGACACCGAATATTTCTCGCTGAAGAAGCTGGTGCCATCGGGCAACATCCTTGCCCTCGACTCCAAGAAGATCAAGGAATTCGACAACATCACGCCGGTCTTCACCAAGGGCGAGACGCCCGGCGGCAAGAAGATCGGCAATCAGGGCACCGCGCCCTGGAAGGTGCTCTATCTCGAAGGCAAGGACTCCAAGACCTTCTCCAAGACGGCGACCGAGTTCGTCACGCTGATCCCGACCGTCTACAACGCCGACACGCTCGGCATCCGTCCCGACATCATCAAGCGCCCGATCAGCTCCTGGGCCGAGTTGCTCAACCCCGAGTTCAAGGGCAAGGCCTCGATCCTCAACATCCCCTCGATCGGCATCATGGACGCCGCGATGGTCGTCGAAGCCACCGGCAAGTACAAATATGCCGACAAGGGCAACATGACCAAGGAAGAGATCGATCTCACCATGAAGGTGATGACCGAGGCGAAGAAGGCCGGCCAGTTCCGCGCGTTCTGGAAGGACTTCAACGAGAGCGTCAATCTGATGGCCTCGGGAGAGACCGTCATCCAGTCGATGTGGTCGCCGGCGGTGACGAAAGTGCGCTCGATGGGGATTGCCTGCACCTTCCAGCCGCTGAAGGAAGGCTATCGGTCCTGGGCCTCGGGATTCTGCGTCTCCAAGGGCGTGTCGGGTGCGAAGCTCGATTGGGCTTATGAGTTCGTCAACTGGTTCCTGTCCGGCTATGCCGGCGCCTATCTCAACCGCCAGGGTTACTACTCGGCTGTGCTCTCGACCGCGAAGGCGAACATGGAGCCCTACGAGTGGGCCTACTGGATGGAAGGCAAGCCGGCCGAGAAGGACATCAAGGCGCCCGACGGCTCGCTGCTGGAGAAGGCCGGCGCGGTGCGTGACGGCGGCTCCTACGAGGACCGCATGGGCGGCGTTGCGTGCTGGAATGCCGTGATGGACGAGAACGACTACATGGTCCGCAAGTGGAACGAGTTCATCGCTGCGTGATGGATACGTCGGAAGACATCCTGCAACAGTCATCCCCGGACCTGGTCCGGGGACCCGACACGACGCGCGCCGCGAAAGCGGCGCGCCTGTCGCCATCCTTCATCTCCTGGCTCCAGGCCGGGCCGATGATGCTGGTGTTTCTCGCCTTCTTCCTGATCCCGCTGGTGTTCGTCGTCATCGTCTCGTTCTGGGACTATAACGAATATCAGTTGCTGCCGGCCTTCTCGGGCCGCGGCTACACCGACACGTTCGAAGGCTGCATCGCGCAGCTGCCTGATCTCTGTACGATCGGGCGAACCTATGTGAAGACGCTGAAGCTCTGCGTGATGGTGTGGGCGATCACGCTTTTCATCGGCTTCTGGGTCGCCTACTTCCTCGCCTTCCACGTCAAGTCCAAGACCTGGCAGATGGGGTTGTCGCTGCTCTGCACGATCCCGTTCTGGACCTCCAACGTGATCCGCATGATCGCCTGGATCCCGCTGCTCGGCCGCAACGGCCTGGTGAACTCCGGCCTGGTCAAGAGCGGGCTGATCAACCAGCCGCTGGAATGGCTGCTGTTCTCCGAATTCTCCGTGGTCCTGGCGCTGGTGCACCTTTTCACGTTCTTCATGGTGGTGCCGATCTTCAATTCGATGGTGCGCATCGACAAGTCGCTGATCGAGGCGGCCTACGACGCCGGCGCAACCGGCTTCCAGACGCTCGTCAACGTCATCATTCCCCTGGCCAAACCCGGCATCGTGATCGGCTCGATCTTCGTCATCACCATCGTGATGGGCGACTTCATCACTATCGGCGTGATGGGTGGCCAGCAGATCGCCTCTGCCGGCAAGATCATCGAGACACGGGTGAACGCGCTGCAATTCCCGGCCGCGGCCGCGAATGCCGTGATCCTGCTTATCATCACCTTCCTGATCATCACCATGATGTCCCGCATCGTCGACATCAAGAAGGAGCTGTAGGCGATGACGGAAGGACGCCCGCGCAGCTTCTATGTTCTCGCGATCTTCTTCGCGGCTTATGTGCTGTTTCTCTACGGACCGATGATCGCGATCTACGTGCTGTCGTTCCAGGGACCACAGGGCGGCCTCACCTTCCCGATGAATGGCGTGTCGACCTTCTGGCTCCAAAAGTTATTCCAGGGCACCGGCATCGTCGATCTCGGCGCGGCCTTCCGCCGCTCGCTGCTGCTTGGCATCATCGTGATGGCTGTCACCGTCGTGCTGTCGGTCGCCGCCGGCATGGCCTTCCGCAGGAAGTTCAAGGCGCAGAGCATTTTGTTCTACTCGGCGATCGCGAGCCTCATCGTGCCCTCGATCATCACCTCGCTCGGGATCTCGCTTGAATTCCGCATCATCGACGATCTGATCAAGGCGCATTGGAACGAGAACTTCGAGACCTCGATGGGTCTGCTCACCTCCGGCCTCGGCGCGCATCTGACCTGGACGCTGCCGTTCGGCCTGCTCATCATGTTCGCGATCTTCAACCGCTTTGATCCGAGGCTCGAGGAAGCCGCGCGCGATCTCGGTGCGACGCCGTGGCAGGCCTTCCGCCATGTCGTGCTGCCGATCATCTTGCCTTCGGTGATCGGCATTGGACTGTTCGGCTTCACGCTGTCCTGGGACGAGCTCGCGCGCTCCAGCCAGGCGATCGGGGCGGTGAATACATTGCCGCTCGATCTCCAGGGCCTCACCACCACGGTGACGAACCCGGACATCTATGCGCTCGGCACCATCATCTCCGCAGTCTCCTTCGCGGTGATCACGCTTGCACTCGGCACCATCCACATGCTCAACAAGCGGCAGGCGGCCAAGGGCTCGGACGCCGGCAAAGGGCTTGTCTGACAAGGGGCCTGTCTGATCGCGATGCGACTTCACGTCGTCAATCCCAACACTACGGCGTCGATGACGGCGAAGATCGCCGCTGCGGCGCGCGCGATCGCGCTGCCCGACACCGTGATCGATGCGCGCCAGCCAACGATGGGCCCGGTCTCGATCGAGGGCTTTTACGACGAGGCCTTCGCCGTCCCCGGCATGCTCGGCTGCATCCGCGACGCCGACCGCGACGGCGCGGACGCCCACATCATCGCCTGCTTCGACGACACCGGTCTCGATGCTGCGCGCGCGGCCGCAAAGGCGCCGGTGATCGGCATTGGCGAGGCCGGCTTCCACATCGCGAGCCTGATCGCGGCGCGCTTCGCGGTGGTGACGACGCTCGGTGTCTCGATCGTGCCGATCGAACATAATCTGAGAAAGTACGGCCTCGCCGAGCGCTGCGCCCGCGTCCGCGCCGCCGAGGTCCCCGTGCTTGCGCTCGAGGAGCGCAACGCCGAGGCGCTCGCGAAAATCTCCACCGAGATCACGGCCGCGATCCGTGATGATCGCGCCGAGGCCATCGTGCTCGGCTGCGCCGGCATGGCGGATCTCGCGGCGGAGCTGGCCGACAAGCATGGCCTGCCCGTGGTCGATGGCGTGGCTGCAGCGGTGACGCTTGCCGAGGGGCTGGTCCGACTCGGGCTGATGACGTCACGGCTCGGCCCATATGCCGCGCCGCGTTCAAAAACCTATTCCGGCCCATTTTCGCCGTTTCAGCCCTGATTCCGTCCCCCGGCTTGGGGCGTTCAGAGGGCCAAAGGCCGGCCGATTACTGTTTTTTCGCCCGCAGCCTCTTTTTTGTCCCAATTGTTGCTGAAGGGTAACACTTTCGGGACGTCCCGGCCGCCTTGTTCTGCGTTCTCTGCGTTTCTTGGGCTGCCGGTCTTCGCCACTCACCAAGTTTCAATTTGGGTTTTGTCAGCGATGATCGATCTCGCCGAGGACGCACCGTCCAATCCCCTCCTTCGTCTTGGCGCCCAGCCGATCGCGCTGACCGCCGCGGCCCTTCTGCTCCTGATCGCCGGCGTCACCTCTATCGCGATCTGGCGCGCCTATACCGGCGCCGCACCAGAGACCGACCGGGTGGTCGCGTCACGGCAACTCCAGGCCCGCACGGCGCAGGCTTCCGAGCAACTCGTCGAAAAGACCAAGGGAATAGAGGCGACCCAGCAGGAATCGATCGACCAGCTCCAGGTCGTGCAGGACCAGCTTTTGACGATGAAGCGGCTGCTCGCGTCCCAACAGGCCGACACCAAGCGCCTGTCGGAGCAGGTCGCGACCCTGAACGAATCCATCGACGGGCTGCGGCAGTCCTTTGCCAGCGTCCGGGCCACCGAGGCCGATACGCCGTCGGTTACCCGGAGGAAACCGGCGCGCCACCATGCCAGCGTGCGTAAACGCGGCAAATCGCGCGGCTGATCGGCGGCGGCGCCTCCGCCTTTTATTTTCGCCACTTGTGAACTGGATCACACTCGTCCGTATGATTCCGCGCGATGCTCGCCGGTACCGGATGGCGTGAGCCGATTTCAATGTCCGGGGCTGGCAAGGTCGTTGACGGTATATTGCGTCAACGGCCTTGTTTTTTAATGGGTCCAGCTGGGCTTCAAAGCTACTCGCAGACCCCTTTACTCACAGACCTGAGCACGGCGGATGCGCCAGCCCCATTGGGTCATGACGCGCTTCCGCACGAGGTAGCACTGGGAGCCATAGCCGCCATCGTCATAGCCGGCGCCGTAGTAATAGGGGTCGCCATAGTAGGGGTAGCCGTAACCATAATAGCCCGCGCCCGCGATGCCGGCGCCGATCGCGATGCCAGGCCAGAAGCCGCCGCCGTGCCAGCCATGGCCCCAACCGCCACCGCCGCCCCAATGGCCGCCGCCCATATGGCCGCCTCCGCCGAAACCGCCCCGCGCCTGCGCCGCCTGGGGCGCTGCGAGAACGACTGCCGCGACGGCCAGTGCGGCCATGATCGTCTTGCGTAACATCACTCAACCCTCCGTGCGGACACGCTCCACACTTCACTACCGGATCAACCTAATGTCGTTGAGGCCTTCATGACAGGCGTGCTGGCTCACTTCCGCGAGAGCGTCAGCAGCCGCGGCAAATGCTCTTCATCTTCTTGTCGAGCAGGTGGTTTTCGGCATTGACGGTGGCATCGGCGTCGGGGTTCGTGCCCGAGCCGGCGCCGGTGGTGACACCGGGCGCGGTATTCGCCCCGGACGATTGGGCGGTGCCCAGGCTGTTGGTACCAGGCGCTGGCGCCGGCGCATTGGCAACGCCGCCGGTTGATCCGGTCGAGCCGGTCGAGCCGCCAGTCGTCTGCGCGAATGAAATGGCCGGCGTCGCGGCGAGAGCGAAGACCACGGTCAAGGTCTTGATCGAGGCAGTTGCGGACGATTTGGTCATCGGAAATTCTCCTTGCCCCATCAACGGCTGCGGCAAAGACAGGTTCCGGAACAAATCCCGTCACATCAGCTTGAAACAAGGAGGTAGCCACGATCATGCGCAAACTGATCGCGTTCGACGAGGATACGTTCGACAAGTTGAAGCAACTGGGGCGCGACCGGATGGCAACGTTTCAAGAGCTCGCGGATGAAGCCTTCGCCGACCTCCTGAAGAAGCACGGCATTCCCATCGACCTCAGAGACGCCTTGCGTAAGAGCGCGAGAGTCGACGGCGTGGCGGACAAAGCAGCGGCGCGCCCCAAAACCCGAAAGGCGAAATCACGATGACCGACCGCGATCCCTTTGCAGAGGGCGAACGCGCCGCGCGCGAAAACATTCCGGCAGAGGGCAATCCGTATCAGGATGGCAGCGCCGAGCACGCGCTGTGGGCGGCCGGTCATGAGAAGGTCGCGGGTACAATCGAAGCTCGCGAGTCCGAGGGGAGCTGAGCTCACCCGATCCGCTTCAGGCCTTTCTTGAAGCGCGGGCCGTTGGCGACATAGAACCTCGCCGCACTTCCCATCTTCTGCACCTGGGCGTCGTCAAGCGCGCGGATCACGCGCGCGGGCGAGCCGATGATCAGGGAGCGTTCGGGAAACTCCTTGCCCTCGGTGATGACGGAACCGGCGCCGACGATGCTGTTACGGCCGATCTTCGCGCCGTTCATCACGATCGAGCCCATGCCGACGAGTGCGCCTTCCTCGATGGTGCAGCCGTGCAGGATGACGTTGTGGCCGACCGTGCAGTTCTTCCCGATCACGAGCGGAAAGCCGAGATCGGTATGGCAGGTCGAGCCGTCCTGGACGTTGGCGCCCTCGCCGATCTCGATCCACTCATTGTCGCCACGCAGCACCGCGCCGAACCAGACGCTGGCGCCCGGCTTCAGGCGCACGCGGCCGATGACTGTGGCTGTCTCCGCGATGAAATAATTGCCGTCAGCGGGAAGGTCGGGCGCCTGCCCGTCGAGCTCGTAGATCGCCATGGAGGTCTCCTGTCAGGTGGACCCAGCCATAGCGAAACGGAGCAGAAGAGGCAAAGGGCCGCCTCACCTGGCAGCCCTGCAATGAGCGTCAGGCCAGGACGCCGGCCGCGCGCAGCGTCATCATGAAGAAGGTGCCGCTCATCATGCTCCAGAAGCCGGCGATGACGGTCGCCATCAGCACGAATTCGAAGCGTCGGCTCTCCACCCGCATCCCGCGCAGCGTGTTGCGCATGATGATGAAGGGCGCCGCGAACACCAGGAACGGCACCGCCGCAAATGTCTTCGGGGCCACGCCCTCCTGCAACAGCCCGAAACCGGCAGGCCGTTGCGACATCGCCTGGTATCCATTTGCGAGCGCGCCCGCGAGCGCGAAGCCGATGCAGATCGCGAACAAAGTATTGAGAGCTTCAGGTGTCATTGGAACAGTCCGCCCTTACGCAACGCCGGTATCTTGCTGTGACAAAAAGTGCCGGTTAACGCTACATTATCCTTAAGCGAAGGTTAACGGCGCCACCCGGCCCGCGCAGGGCCCTCTCCCGTTCCCGGTAGCCGGGAACCTTCCGCCAAATCGCCGCCGCATGGCATATTCGCCGTTGATTCGTCGGCCATCGGCCGACTCCGGGCTCATTTGCGCAACGTCATGACGGTGTTTTCAGCAGCCTCCTCCCCTCGCTCCTCCAGGACGCGCACCCGTGCGCACCTGGTCCCGTTCGTGCTCGTCGGCGTGTTCGCGGCAGGCGCAATCGCGCTGGTCGCCTATCTGCTGTGGCCGACCTGGAGCACGGGCGGCGCCAACGCCCCGGACAAGCTGCCGGTAAGCGTCGGCGGCACGCTGTTCAATCTGCCGACATCGGCGATCCGGATGAAGATCCAGCGGCACTCCGGACCGCAGGAGCGCATCGACGTCGATTTCCTTTATCCCTCGCTGGAGCCGCCGGGCACCCCGAAGCACGTCAGCGCCGACAGCGTCGACGCAGCGATGCAGCCGATCGACCGCATCTTCCTGTCGATCGCGGCGCATCACGATGCGCTCTCGCCCGAACAGCGAACAGCCACGATCTATCCGCGCTATCTCGACCAGGCTGCGACGACGCCGGAAGACGGTCTGACGATGCGGATGTTCCGCACTGACACGCCCTATGGCAACGAGGATCTGTATTCCGGGACGAGCCCCGCGCTCGCCGCGCGGTGCACGCGCGATGCGGCGACGCCCGGCATGTGCCTGTCCGAGCGCCGCGTCGACGGCGCCGACCTGACCTTCCGCTTTCCGCGGAGCTGGCTATCGCAGTGGCGCGACGTCGCGGAGGCGATGGACAAGCTGACGGTGCAGTTGCGCGGGCCAAGGGGGTGACGCGCAGCCCCTACGCCCCGTCGCGAGATCAGCTTGCCGGGACGGGCTGAAGCCTCCGAATAAAAAATGTCGAAAACAACCCCATGCACAGTAGCCAAGCATCGGCATCATCGATGCTTTCGTATTTTTCGAAAACCGGTTGCCCCGTCGGGCAAAACAGGGGCAAGATGGCATCATTGCAAGATCCCGTCAGCTGCCTCCCCCACCTCATAATCGTCGACGTTCAGGCGGCCGCGCCTGCGCGGGCCGGCAAAGCGCCGCGCTCGGCAAGTATCCGTGCGAACCGGTCGACATCCTCGGCGATGTTGAAAAGGCCGAAAGAAACGCGGATGCCGTCGCGCTCCGGAGACACGCGCACCTGCCGGCTGGCCAGATAATCGGCCCACTCGTCCGCCGGCAAATCCAGCACGTAGATGTGCGGCGAGCGATCGGCGCGGTCGCGCGGCCCCACGAGACGGATACCGAGATCATCCATGCGCTCGATCAGGTGGTCGCCGAGATCATAGAGGTGAGCTTCGATGGCGGATACACCGACGCTTTCGATGAGCGTCAGCGAAGCATCCAGCGCATGGATATCGGGCAGATTAAGGTTGCCGATCTCAAACCGCCCGGCGTCCGCCTTTGGCGTCATGTTGTCTGCGCGCGCAATGTAGTCGCCGGGCGGATGAGCGAGGCTGGACATGGCAAGATACGCCGGCTGGAGCTCGTCGAGCCCCTGCCGGCAATAGAGGATGCCGAGGCCCTGCGGCACCAGCAGCCCCTTGTGGCAGCCCGCCCCAATCAGACTTGCTCCGCTCGTCGCAGTATCAAGCGGAACGACACCGATCGACTGCATCGCGTCGATGACGAAATAGAGCCCGTTCTGCGCGCAGAACGCACCGATGCCGTCGATGTCGAAACGGTGCCCCGCGTGAAAGGTCACGTGCGAGAGCGAGATTGCACGCGTGCGGGCATCGATGTGGGGCGCGAACATCTCGGCGCGCGCTGTCTCACCCGTCATCGGCACAAAGCGCACCTCGACTCCCTTGCGTCGCAGATTAAGAAAGGCATAGGCGTTGTTGGGATGGTCCCCTTCGACCAGGAGCACATTGTCGCCCGCCGCCAGCGGCAATGCGTTGGCGGCAATGTTCATGCCCTCGGACGTGTTCTTGGTGAAGGCGATCTCGGCCGGCGCGGCATTGAGGAGCTTCGCGACCCGGGCACGAACCTGCTCGACCCGGTCGAGCCAGACCGGCTTCGGGCCCGCCATTTCACTGCCTTCCCGATAAAACCCGAGCAACGCCTCGCGAACGCTGGTGGCGAGCGGCGTCTGGTGAGCGGAATCGAGATAGAGCAAGCGCTCGGTCACGGGAAACTGGCTGCGGACCGCAGCAACGTCGTAGTGGCGACTCATGGTGAACGGCTCCGCGTGCGGGATCAATCGACGAAGGACGGAATGGGGTGGGCGTCGGCCAGATCTTTCAGCCTGCGCAGCCGCGCGCGATCGACGGAGGCGCTTGGGCCGGCTCGTAAGATCTCCGCAACTTCACGACCGAGTGTCCTCGCCTCGGCGATATCGAAGCCGCGGATCGTCAGCGCAACGCTGCCGAACCGGAACGCGGTACGTGGTTCGCCGGCTTGCCCCGGCGCACGCATGGCGTTGCCGATAACACCATACCCACCGAGCCCCGCGACCAATTCCGGCTGCGTCCAACTCTCGCCGGTGTAAGCCATGATCATGTGCGAGTCCGTGCCTCCGGTGTAGAGCTCGATGCCGCCCTCCTCCAGGCCCGCACCGAAAGCCTTTGCATTCGCGACGACGTCGCGCATGAGCTGCGCAAAGGCCGGGCGGGTAATCATCTCCATCTGCACGGCCCGCGCCGCGATCATGTTCGAGGCTGCCGGCCCTTGCAGGCCGGGATAGATGGCGGCGTCGATGGCGGCGCCGAAGCGCTCTTTGGCGAAAACAAACGCGCCATTGCGTGGTCCGCACAATGTCTTCTGCGTCGAGGTCGTGGAAACGTCGGAGAACGGAACGGGGTTGGCATGGAGGCCGGCCGCGATCAGCCCTGCAACATGTGCAATGTCGGAGAAAAGGAGCGCGCCGACCTCGTCGGCGATATTCTTCAATCCGGCGAAGTCGATCTCGCGCGGGTACGAAGACGGGCCGGCAAGCAAGACATGCGGTCTCATCTTGCGCGCGAGGTCGCGGGTCTGGTCCAGATCGACGGCGCCAGCGCGGGTTACACCGAAGGAGACGACCTCGCGGTTCGCGCCGGTGATATGGCGCATGGCGCCGTGACTAACATGGCCACCGGCGAGCTCGTCGAAGGTGAGCAACCGGGCGCTTTCGGCAGGCAGGATCGCGCGCAGGACGGCGACGTTGGCGATGGTCGAAGACAGCGCCTGCACGTTGACGTATTCGGCGCGGAAGATCGCCTTCGCCCGATCGATGGCGAGGTTCTCGATCGCGTCGAGTTCTTCGGAATTGGCGACGCTGCGACGGCCAGGCAGACCCATCGGCGCACGGTTGACGAGGTGGGTTCCTTCGATCTGTCGCAGGCCGAGCGGTGCATAGGAGGCCGAAGCGATCATGTTGAGGGACTGCGTCTCCCTTTTGCGGTCCTGGTCGATCAGCGCGACGACGTCCGCTCCGAGCTGCCGGGAGTCGGCCTCAAAGAAGTTGTCCCGGCTGCGGTGAGTTGAATGGGCCGGAATAGAGCCCGCTGAAAGTGACATCGGTCATCCTCTTCTATGTGGTCGGAAATGCGCTCGTTCCGCGAGCACGAAGGACGGTTTCGTCAGTGCCGAAGCACGCGTGACAGGAAGGTTCGGGTTCGTTCGTGCGTCGGCCGGTCGAAGATCTCCGCCGGCGTGCCTATTTCCAGGATGCGTCCGTGATCGATGTACACGACGCGATCGGCCACCTCGCGGGCGAAACCCATCTCGTGGGTCACGATCATCATGGTCATGCCCTCGCGAGCGAGTCCGCGCATGACGTCAAGCACCTCGCCGACCATTTCGGGGTCGAGGGCCGAGGTCGGCTCGTCGAACAGCATGATATGCGGCGCCATCGCCAGCGACCGAGCAATTGCGACACGTTGTTGTTGACCGCCAGAAAGCTGATCCGGAAACTTGTGGGCGTGGTCGCGCAGTCCGACCCTCTCGAGCAGGCGCAACGCATTCGCCTTCGCTTCGTCGGGCGTGTGGCCGCGAACACGGATCGGCGCAATTGCGACGTTGTCGAGCGCGCTCATATGCGGAAAGAGATTGAACTGCTGAAACACCATGCCGACGCCCTTGCGGATCCTGGCCAATTCCCTCTCGCCGCCGATCTCACGATCAGCCTCCGTCGGCATGTCGAATCCGTCGACGGTCAGGCGCCCGCTCTGGTACATCTCCAGACCGTTGACACAGCGGATCAAGGTCGATTTCCCGGAGCCGCTGGCACCGATGATGACGACGACCTCGCCGCGCCCGACGTCGAGATCGACATCCTTCAGGACATGGAACGCCCCAAAGAACTTGTTGAGGCGAGCGATTCCGACGATGACATCGCGCGAAATCGTGGCCGCTGGAACCTGAATGGCGTTCATCGCGATCCCCTTGCGAGATGGGTTTCGAGTCGGCGCGAGGCGTAGGTGATCGCCCCGCCGATGGCGAGATAGACGGCGAAAAGGAAGACGTAGATCTCGTAGGTCCGGCCGCTGTTCTGCGGATCGGCGAGAATCATCTGGCCGGCGCGCAGGAAGTCGGTCAGGCCGATAATGAAGACCAGCGTCGCGCCGTTGAAGATGTCGAGGATCTGTCCGACCAGCGAAGGAACGACAACCCGCAGCGCCTGCGGCAGGACGATGTCGACATTGAGCGTCCAGCCGCTCATGGCGAGCGAACGCGCCGCCTCGATCTGCCCCTTGGGCACGGCCTGAAGTCCGCTGCGGACATACTCCGCGACATAGGCCGCAAAGAAGAGCGCAAAGCCGGCCATCCCGCGCAGCAGCCCCGGGACGGACGTATCCGGCGCCAGCAGCGGCACGATGATCCAGATCCAGTAGACGACGAGGATCAACGGCACCGACCGCATCGTCTCGATATAGGCGGTCGAAATCAGGCGCAGGCTGGTGATGCGGCTCTGCCGGCCGAGCGCGAGCAAGATTCCGAAGGGCAAGGTCAGGATCGAGACCGCGATCGTCAGGACGACGCTGAGCAGCAGACCGCCCCAGACGTCGAAGCCCGGCGGCGAGAGCACGACGAAGATTGCGACCACGCCCGCGAGAAGTCCGGACAGGACGAGGCGCTGGTCCAGAGCCGAACGATGGACACCGCACCATGCAGCAACGCCGAGCGCAGCACTGCCGGCAGCAAGCATGCCCGAATGCGCGTCGATCGCGACCGCGACCATGACACCGGTCAGCGTCACGGCCAATGCGACGACCGTCAGCGCGGCTCGCCCCGGGCGAACCGAAAGGCCGAGGCCCGCGCCGAACATCGCGCAGAGCGTTGCGACGGAGAACCATGCCCGCCACAACTGATCGGCGGGATATATGCCGGTCATCAGCACCTTGAAGCTGCCGCCAACGACTTGCCAATGCGCCTGGACCAGCACCCAGTACACAAAGGCATAGACCGCCCAGGCCAGCAGCGGGATGACGACAAGCGACAGCGCGGCATCGAACGGCTTGGCGAAGAGATTGCGGTGGACCCACCGCAGCGCGACCGTGGTCATCGCATCCTCCGTCCATTGACGCGCGCGTTGACGCCATTCACGCAGCCGCTGATGATCCAGCTCAGCGCGAGATAGGTCAGCATCACGATCACGACGCCTTCGAGATTCCGCCCGGTCTGGTTCGAGACAGTACCGTAGACGTTGAACAGGTCGGGAAAGCCGATGGCGATCCCGAGCGAGGTATCCTTGGTCAAGCTGATGTAGCGGTTGGCGAGCGACGGCAGGACGATCCGAAATACCTGAGGAAGGATGATGTCGCGCAGCGTGTGGGAACGCGACAATCCAAGCGAGGCAGACGCCTCCCATTGTCCCTTTGGCAAGGACTCGATCGCGCCGCGGACGATCTCGGCGACATAGGCGGAGCTGTTGACGACGATCGCAAGGAGGAGCGCCGTCATTTCCGGTGAGATGGCAAAGCCTCCGCGCGCGCCGAACCGGGTCGCGACTGGAAGGTCAAGGCCAAGGGGAAAACCGATGAAGGCGGCTGCAATCAGGGCCGAGATCGCCGCCGCCAGGAGGATCAACCGAAGTCGCAGTCCGCGCAGAACCACGCAGG
The DNA here is from genome assembly GCF_000938285.1 of Bradyrhizobium sp. LTSP857. Classification (NCBI taxonomy): domain Bacteria; kingdom Pseudomonadati; phylum Pseudomonadota; class Alphaproteobacteria; order Hyphomicrobiales; family Nitrobacteraceae; genus Bradyrhizobium; species Bradyrhizobium sp. LTSP857. Next base: position 525,409 of record NZ_JYMS01000049.1, read on the forward strand.
CGGCAACGAAAGCGAAGGCCGCGGCGAGCAATCCCCACGACGCAACGCCTGCGCGCTCGGAAATCGCAAGGCCAGGAAAGAATACACCCGAACGACTGGCGAGAAGGCCGCCGAACCAATTCGAAGCGGCGTTGGCCGGAGGAAACCGCAGCACCACCGCGAAGTACCAGAACACGATCTGGATCAGCAGCGGTGTGTTGCGTATCGCTTCGACCAGCCCAAAGCAGAGGTTGCGCACCAGCCAGTTCGTCGAGAGCCGGCCGACGCCGACCAGCGTACCGAACAATGTGCAGAGGACGATCGCCGAGAGGGCGACCTTGAGCGAATTCCAAAGGCCCGCCAGCAGCGCCTGCAGATTGGTTTGCGTGGGAGAGAAAAGCTCCAAAACCAGCCAATTGCCCTCACGTGAGGGCACGAAGCCTTCACTGAGACTGAAATTCGCGACGTTGCCGAGATAGCCGAACGAGAACTGGATGCCCTTGCGGGCGAGCGCCTCACGGACCGCAAGGCCAAGCCAGATAACGAGCCCAGCCACCACGATGACGATCGCAGCCTGCAATAGCCATTTGGACGCGATCAGCAGGCCGCGACGCGCCGGCGGGATGCTGTGATATTCGACAATCTGCGTGGTCACGACGCCCTCCCGAGATCGAGGCGAGCCTGTCGGCTCGCCCATGACCATGTGGCTCAGTTCCACGGAGGCGAGTACTCGGCACCGCCCTTGGTCCACATCGCGTTGGGCGTGCCGGCACGATCGATGAAATAGGGTGTCTTCGGTCCAAGGTTCCGGTCGTAGATCTCGCCGTAATTTCCGACCGACTTGATCATGCTGGCGACGAAATCGTCGGCGACGCCGAAATCCTTGCCGAAGCCGTCCTTCACGCCGAGGAATTTCTGCACGAAAGCGGTCTCGTCCTTCTGCCTGTCGGCCAGATTGGCCGTCGTGATGTCCCATTCTTCCGCCTGGAACAGCGCGAACGTTGCCCAGCGCAGGAGATTGCGCCATCTGGAATCGTTGGCGATGACGAAACCGGCGAACGGCGACTTATTCAGCGTCTCGGGCAGGATCGTGAAGTCGTCCGGCTTGGGCGAGTTGCCACGCCAGGCTGCAAGCGCAGATTTGTCCGTCGACATCGCGTTACAGCGATCGCCCTGAAGCGCGCCAAACAGCTTCTCGAGATTCTCGAAAGTGAGCACCTTGGTGGTCTTGAAACCGCGCACGCGGACGAAGCTGGCGAGCGTGGCTTCGGTGCCGGAGCCCTGCGTCGTGCAGATCGTCGCGCCGTCCAGCTCCGCAACGGATTTCACGCCGGATGCCGACTTCACCATCATGCCGGTGCCGTCGTAGAAACTGATCGGCAGGAAATCGATACCGATGGCGGATTCGCGCACCGGCTTGATGGTCGTGTGCGCAAAGACGACATCGGCCTGTCCGGTCTGCAAGGCGTTAAAGCGACTCTTGTCGGTGACGATGACGAAGTTGACCTTGCTGGCATCGCCGAGAACGGCAGCGGCCATCGCGCGGCAGAAATCGGCATCTAATCCTTCGATCTTGCCGGTCTTGGTGTTGAGGTAGCCGAAGCCAGGGGCCGTGTTGTCGGTGCCGCAGTTCAGGATGCCGCGCTGCTTGACGTTGTCGAGGACGGAGGCGGATGCACCGCTCGCCCACAGCGATGCTGCGACAAGCGCAGCGACCAGGAATTTGGAACGAGCCATCTGAGAACCCCTCTTTGCCTGTTGTCGTCCAACGCGTGTCAGCCGGGACTTGGGATGTGCTCCTCTTGTGAACACCCGAACTGCTCTGGGGAATGAGGCTACAGCCGCAAAACAATTCTGGTCTACTTAATTAATTTCGCGATATACATTAGATAATATGCATGATTGTGTTCTGGGCACTTGTTGGAGCTAACGAATGGATTTCGCCCGACTCCGCACGCTTCGTGAGCTTTCGCTGCGAAAAACAATGGCAGCAGTAGCCGAAGCCTTGCTGATCTCTCCATCAGCCGTTTCGCAGCAGATCGCGCAGCTTGAGGACGAAACGGGGACTGAATTGGTGGAACGCAGAGGCCGCGGTGTACGGCTCACGCCGGCGGGACAGCGACTCGCCGACCACGCGGGGCGGGTCATCGGCATCCTGGAGGAAGCAAAGACCGATCTCGCGGAGCTCAAGAAGACCGTCGCTGGCGAGCTGCGCGTCGCGGCATTTCCTTCTGTCGCCGCATCTCTCATCCCGCCGACGATCCGGGCGATGTCGGCTCGCTTCCCCGATCTGGCGACAATATTCGAGGAGCTGGAGCCTGACGACAGCTTGGCCGCCCTGCGAGCCTGGCAGACGGACGTCGCGATTGTCGACGACCTGACCACTTCGGCCGGCCTCTCGGAGACGCAGGTCGAGATGCTGCATCTTCTCGACGACCACCTCCATGTTCTGCTGCCGCGCGACCATCCGCTGGCCGAGCGACCTCATCTCACTTTGCCGGAGTTGGCAACAGAGCGATGGGTCCTCGATACGACGTCGGCCACCTATTCCGACGTGATCGTCGGCGCGTGTCGCGATGCCGGATTCGATCCCATCATCAATGCCCGCTGCCACAGTTTTGAGGTGGTCCGGGCGATGGTCGAGGCGAGCTGCTCGGTTTCGATTAACCCCGGGCTACGCGGGCGCGACCATATCGGCACCTTACGTCTCAAGGAGATCCGGCCGATCATCACACGGCGGATATTCGTAGCCTTTCGCACCGGTGAAAGACGCAATCCGGCGATCGCTGAATTCGTCAACGAGCTTCGAGCCGTGGTGACGTCGATGACGGGTTCGCGGAGCTGACGCGCAGCTCGCTTGCGCGGTATTGACCGGCTGATAGGCTCGTCACCGGCATATCAAGCGCGGTGATCGACGTGACCGATGCGGCAGCAAACCCGCCACCTGGCGCCCAACTCCTGGGACGCGAATGGATCGGCTTTGACGAGAGCGGGCATGCCCTGATCCGCTTCCAGGCTCAGCCCGCGTTCACCAACAGGCACGGGACGATCCAGGGCGGATTCCTTGCCGCGATGCTGGACTCCGCCACCGGGATTTGCGCTCTCGCGGACCTGTCGCCTGACCTGACCGTGGTTACAAGGAGCCTCGACACGCGCTTCCTGAAACCTGCGGCGGTTGGAGAAATCCAGGCACGGGCGCGGGTGACCGAACGGACGGAGCGCGACATGGTCGTGCAAGCCGAACTGATCGATGCGGAGGGCATCACGGTCGCCGACGCAACGGCGCGGCTGCGCATTCTTGCAAAGAAATAGAGCGATGGGGTCGCGCTCGCGGCCCCATCGAGCGGCACGATCGCCGAACTACTCCTGATCGACGAGATCGTCTTCGAGGATCGCCATCTGGAACTGGAACGAGCGATCATCGTCCTCGTCGTCGACGAAGAGCACGCCGATGAACTCCTCGCCGATATAGACCTCGGCGGAATCATCCTTCTTCGGCCGCGGCACGACGCGGATCTTGGGATTGCCGAATACGCGCTTCAGATACGCGTCGAGCTTCCTTACTTCCTTGACGTCCACGGCAAGTCTCCAATCGAAATCTGGGTTGGCGGGGTTTTAGGACGAGACGCGACGAACCGCCAGCATGAATTGCCAAAGAATTTGGGGACGAAACGGGCCGGAAAATCCAGCCCTCCTCGCAATCTAAAGTCCCATGGCGTTGATCATCTGATCCATGGTGCGCGACGGCTCGGCGCAGCCGGCCTCGCCGACGATCTTGGCGGGCACGCCTGCGACGGTGACGTTATGCGGTACCGGCTTCACCACGACCGAGCCGGCGGCGATGCGCGCGCAATGGCCGATCTCGATGTTGCCGAGGATTTTTGCACCGGCACCGATCAGGACGCCGTGGCGGATCTTGGGATGACGGTCCTCGTTCTCCTTGCCGGTGCCGCCGAGCGTGACGCCATGCAGGATCGAGACGTCGTCCTCGATCACCGCCGTCTCGCCGCAGACGAAGCCGGTGGCGTGGTCGAGGAAGATACCGCGGCCGATCCGCGCGGCGGGATTGATGTCGGTCTGGAACACCGCAGAGGCGCGGCTCTGGAGATAATACGCAAAATCCTTGCGGCCCTTCAGATAGAGCCAGTGCGCGAGCCGATGAGTCTGGATCGCGTGAAAGCCCTTGAAGTAGAGCAAGGGATCGATGAAGCGCGAGGTCGCCGGATCGCGGTCGTAGACGGCGACGAGATCGGCGCGGAAGGCATTGCCGAGATCGGGATCATCGCGCAGCGCCTCGTCAAAGGTCTGGCGTACGAGATCGCCCGATAGCGCGGCATGATCGAGCCGGTCGGCGACACGATGGATCACCGAATCTTCCAGGCGGCTGTGATGCAGCACCGTCGAATAGATGAAGGTCGCAAGCTCCGGCTCGCGATGGACGATGTCCTCCGCTTCGCCCCGGATCCGGTCCCAGATCGGATCGAGCGATGCGAGCTTTCCTCCCGGATTGACCTGATGCACTGCCATGGGATCTGCTCTTTCGAATTGGCTCGTTTGGCTGACTCTATAACACAGTCTAGGCGACAAAGTCCCGACGGGCTTGCCTGAGAGTGAACAGCGTGTTGCCCCGCGAAAGCACGCCAACGCTTTGAAACACAACAGCTTCTTCTGACGCCCCCAAGCGGCAAGGTCGGCTCAAAATGGTCAGGGTTTTGCCAAATTCAAGCCGGGCGGCGTCAAACTATTGGTGAATTTCGTCTCAACGGTTATTGCGGGCATGGTCGTGAGCGACGACGGAGCAGATTTGAGCATCACCACCGATCAATTGCGCGCGCGCGGCGCGGGCTCGTTCTGGCTGCGGCTCGCCGCGGTGGCCCTCCCCCTCCTGATGATCGCGCCGGCGTTCTGGAACGGCTATCCCCTGCTCCAATGGGATACCGGCGGCTATCTGGCGCGCTGGTACGAGGGCTATCTCGTGCCAAGCCGCTCCACCGTGTTCGGCCTCTATCTGCACTATGGCGAAAGCTACGGCTTTTGGATCAACCTCGCGATCCAGTCACTCGCAACGCTGTGGCTGTTGCAGCTCACTTTGCGCGTGCTCGGGCTGATGCAGACGTTCCGCTTCGTGGCGATCAGTCTCTTGCTGATCCTGTCGACGGCGCTGCCCTGGCTCGCCAGCATGCTGCTCACCGACATCTTTGCGGGACTGTCGGTGCTGTCGCTGTTTCTCCTGGTCGTCGGCGGAAGCCGGATCTCGGCGATCGAAAAGGTCGCGCTGTTCGTCTTCACTGCCTTTGCCGCGGCAACCCACAGCGCCACGCTCGGCGTGCTGCTCGGGCTCTGCGCCGTCGGCTGGATGATGCGGCCGTTTCTCAGGACCCGCCTGCCGCTCGCCGGATTGACGCAGGCAAGCCTGACCATCGTTGTTGGCGGCCTGATGCTGGTATCGGCGAACCATGCGCTGTCGGGCAAATGGGCATGGACACCCGGCGGCTACGGCGTCGCCTTCGGCCGTATGATGCAGGACGGCATCGTCGCGCGTTATCTTGGCGATCACTGCCCAAGCGAGAACTTCAAGCTGTGTCCCTATCGCAACCAATTGCCGGCGACCGCCGACGAGTTCCTGTGGGGCACGAGCATGTTCAACACGCTCGGCCGGTTCGAGGGCATGAATGACGAGATGAGCTACATCGTCGTGCATTCGCTCGCGGACTATCCGGCCTGGCAGGCCGGCGCGGCCTTGAGGGCGATGGGGCAGCAATTGCTGCATGTCGCGACCGGCGAAGGCACCAGCGGCTGGATTCCGCACACCTACGGCATCATCGAGCAGTACATCCCGGAGCAGGTGGCACCGATGCGCGCGGCGCGCCAGCAGCAATGGGGTGTTGATTTCGAGTACGTCAACTTGCTGCACGTTCCCGTCGCGCTCGTCTCGATGCTGGCGCTGGTCGCGCTGCTCGCGCATTCGCTGGCGAACCGCAGGCTGGACGACCTGACGCTGCTGGCGGCGACCGTCACGCTGGCGCTGCTCGGCAACGCCTTCATCTGCGCCGTCATCTCCGGTCCACACGACCGCTACGGCGCGCGGATGGTGTGGGTTGCGACCTTCGTGGTGCTGATGGCGCTCGTGCGTGCGTTCGGCGACGACGGGTCTAAAGCGCGATGAGATCGCGCTTTAGGTTGTTGTTTAAGCATGATCTCTTCGGAAAACCGCTGCGCACTTTTCCGGATCATGCTTTCGGGACGACACCTCAGCCCCGGCGTGACAGGAAATCGAGCACGCCGGTCTTGTAGACCTTGTCGCCGACCGCGCGCATGTGGTCGCGGCCCGGGATGTCGAGCACTTCCGAGCCGGGGATGATCGCGCCGAGCGCGCTGGCCGAGCCTGCAACGTCATCGGTGCTGCCGACCGCGATCAGCACGGGCACGTCGATGCGCGCGGCTTCGTCCTTCGTCATCAGTTCGCGCGTGCCGCGCAGGCAGGCGGCGAGCGCCTTGCGGTCGGAGCGGGTCTGATCGGCGAACGCACGGAAGGTACGCCCCACGGGATCGGTGACATCGTCGAGCGAGGGTGCCTCCAGCGCCTTCGCCACATTCTCGCCGGGCCCGGTGCCCTCGATCAGGCCGCCGATGCCGATGCCGCCGAGGATCGCCGAGCGCAGGCGCTGCGGCTCGTTGAGCCCGAGCCAGGCGGTCATCCGCCCGCCCATCGAATAGCCCATGATATCGGCCTGCGGGATCGCGAGATGATCCATCAGCGCGAGCACGTCGCCGGCCATGGTGGGAATCGAATATTGCGCGGGCTCATACAGCTTTGCGCTCTCGCCATGGCCGCGATTGTCCAGCGCAATCACGCGGCGGCCGTTCTTGCGCAGCTCCGAGACCCAGGTCGGATAGACCCAGTTCACATTCTTGCTGGAGGCAAAGCCGTGCACCAGGATGATCGGATCGCCCTCGCCTTCATCGAGATAGGCAATTTCAACGGCGCCGTTGTGAAAGCTCGGCATCAGATATTCCGCAGTGTTGAGGGGAAGGGTAATCTTAGGCCGGGATGGCTGGGCTTGCCAGAGCGGCTTCAGCGGCGATCTGCGCGCGACGGAGCCGGCGCGCACGTTTGCGATCGCACCAAGCCTGGGTGAGACGTTCCGTCATCGCCTTGATCGAGGACAGGAGACCGAACAGCGTCAACGCCGCGCCGAACAGCCAGAGCGCGAGATCGAACGCGCCGCCGACGAGCAGCAGCGCACCGCGGCCCAGAAGCTTCATGATCGCACGGGTCTTGCTACCCTGCGCTTCCGCAAGCCGCGCCGCACGCGCGACATCCTTCGGGCCCTCGGCGATGCGCAAGCTGTCCATGGCGCCGCGCGTGCCGGTCTTCTCGGCGACGCGCGTGACGTCCTTGCCGAGACGGACCAGCGCACCGGCCTTCTCGACGCGGAACGCAGCCTTGATCGCGCTCACGGTCTCGCCCGGGCGTAACACAGAGCCCGAGGCAACCGCGTTCTGGAGCATTGGCGTGTCGACCACCTCGCGGGCGGACCTACCGGCCCATGCGGCAAGCCTCTCGCCGAGCCGCCCGACCTTGCGCGCATCCTTCACCAGCGTCAGCCCGGCGCGCACCGGCGCGGCACCGCCAACGGACACATAGGTCGCGGCTGTCACGGCGAGACCCGCGGCCGCAAGCCCCAGCACCAGGCGATCGGTGTCCTCGCCCATGGCGAGATGCTTACCCTCGCGCACGACGTCCCTGACGTCACCGATCACGAAGAGATCGCCGGCCACCGTCCCGGACAGGCTCGCAACATCATCGGCGTTGCCGGTGACGAGCCCGGTGGCGAAGCGCTTTGCGAAGTGCGAGCTGGAGCCCTCCTCCCTGACCGCATCGCCGACGCGGTTCAGGAGGTCGTCGGGAAGCGCGATGTTGCGGTCGCGCGCGAGCGCAACAAAACTGCCGGCGAGATCGGCGTCGCCTGCGCTAAGCGCTGCCTCGATGTTGTCCTGAACCAGATGGTCGTTCTGCCGCAGCACTGCATCGAGCTTGAGCTCGGAGAGCGCGGCCGGGTCGTCCTGGGCGGCGAAGATCGCGCCGGCCTCGCGAGCCTGCGGCGCTACCTGCGCGAGCATGAAGCTGCATGCCGCTATCCCCGTCAACGCTGTGCTGATTCGCAGCCACTTCATGCCAAGAGCCTGGACGGTCCCAAGATCATTCCTAAGATCAGTTGCGCCTGATAATTCGTCTTTTGCCGCAATTGCGCGCGTCCTCAGACATAGTATGCCAAAATTGCGACACAACGTCCCCGACGAAAGAAGGGCTTCTCTCAGGCCGCAAGATTGTGTCGAATTTGCATGAGCAAATGAGCATGGGGCAATTGCGAACCTTTCGGTTCCGCTGGACTAGCAATCATCTGCACCCACCAGTATGGTCCGCGGCGCCTTAAAGATGCCGCGTCAGTATTTGATTGTGTCTGCCGCCATTGCCACTCCAGGATGAGTTACGATGTCCGACCATGTCGTCCCGCACTTCCATAACGATGCCGGTGTTCCCGTCATCGAGATCGGCTCGCAAGAGTTCATGTGCGTGGGCGCCAACCCTCCGTTCGACCATCCGCACGTCTTCCTCGACCTCGGCAACGACAACGAGATCATCTGCCCGTACTGCTCGACGCTGTACCGCTTCGCTGCCGACCTGAAGGCCGGCGAAGCCCGTCCGCCGGAATGCGTGCTGAAGGACAAGGTGGCCTGACCGGCAATATCGGTCAGGGGTGGCGCTCTCCCGAACAATCGTCATAGCCGGTGCCGGAATCGGAGGGTTGACGGCGGCGCTCGCGCTGGCGGCCCGCGGCTTTCGCATCGTCGTGCTGGAAAAGGCCGAGCGGCTCGAGGACATCGGTGCCGGCCTGCAACTCTCCCCCAATGCCAGCCGCGTGCTGGTCGAGCTCGGCCTGACCGAACGGCTCAAGCTGCGCGCCGTCGTCCCGGAAGCGGTCTCGATCATGAGCGCGCGCGCCGGCGGCGAATTGCTGCGCATGCCGCTCGGTGCGGCAGCCGCCAACCGCGCCGGCGCCCCCTATTGGGTGGTGCATCGTGCCGACCTGCAAGCCGCGCTCGCCGGCGCGGTCGCCGATCATCCCGATGTCGAGTTGAAACTCGGCGCGACTTTTGAAGATGTCGCGCCCCACGCCAAGGGGCTGACGGTCGTCCATCGCAGCGGCACCATCCGCCGCAGCGATCTGGCGAGTGCGCTGATCGGCGCCGACGGCATCTGGTCGACGGTGCGCCAGCATCTGTTTCCCGAGGTGCAGCCGCGCTTCTCCGGGCTGATCGCCTGGCGCGGCACGCTCGATGCCACGCAACTGCCGAAGGACTACACCGCGCGGCGGGTGCAGCTCTGGATGGGCCAAAACGCCCATCTCGTTGCCTACCCGATCGCGGGCGGACGCCAGATCAACGTCGTGGCGGTGCTGCCGGGCACCTGGAACAGACCGGGCTGGAGCACGCCGGGCGATCCCTTCGAGGTGATGGACGCCTTCGCCGCGCCGCGCTGGCCGCCGACGGCGCGGATGATGCTGGCGACCGTGGACTCCTGGCGCAAATGGGCGCTGTTCGGCGTGCCCGAGGGCTGCCCCTGGAGCAAAGGCCCGGTCGCGCTGCTCGGCGACGCCGTGCACGCGATGCTGCCGTTCGCGGCGCAGGGGGCCGGCATGGCGATCGAGGATGCCGCCGTGCTCGCACAGCATTTGAACGTCGAGACCGCCGAGAGCACGACCGACATCACCGCGGCGCTGAAACAATATGGCCGGGCGCGTCAGGCCCGTGTCAGGCGGGTGCAGCGGACCGCGCGGCAGCAGGGCCGCATCTATCATCTCGGCGGCCCGCTCGCGCTCGCGCGCGATCTTGCGATCCGCGCGCTCGGGCCGGAACGCATGCTGGCACGGCAGGACTGGATCTACGGCTGGCGTCCCTGAGGCAGGCCGCTCAGCGAGCGGCGCTACCGGGTTTCGGGGCTGGCTTGATGTCCGGCCGCTGCGGAGCTGAGGCCGCCGGCGCCGCACCCGGCGGCGTATCCCGGCACTTGTTGCGGCGCCAGGCGTCTTCGGCCAACTGCGCCTGCCCACGCACCGAAACGTAGTCGTTGCGGTAGGCGAGCTCGGACACGACAGCGCCGCCGGCCCCGGTTTCCGCCTTGTCCATCAGCTTCTGCAAATCCGCGGTGCGGTTGGCGAGCCCCTTGCGCTCACTCTCGAGCTGCTTGCAGTCATACAATTCGTACTTGGCCGGATCGGCAAAGGCTGGAGCGACCGTCTCGCTCATGCCGGCGCAGCCGGACAGCGCGAAGCCCGCCGCGAGCAGGGCGGCAGCCGCGCAGCACGCGCGCTGAGAAGAGGAAAACGAAGCAGTCATGCCGGATGAATAGTCCCCGTGGATTGAGAATGCCTAAAGCAGGGCCAGATGTCCGGATTGAGGCTTTGCCTTGTGCGCCCGGCTCGCTTAAGGAAGAACCGCCTGTCCGGCCCACGAAGCGCCAATTCCAGACCGCCGGACAGGACTTAAGTGTTTGATCTCGTTGGATCAAGCGGGCATGGCGGAATTGGTAGACGCAAGGGACTTAAAATCCCTCGGTGCGCAAGCGCTGTGCCGGTTCGACCCCGGCTGCCCGCACCATCAGAGCTGACGGCGAGAACTGTGCACGCAGCATGATCCAGAAGCAGACGAGTGCGACCGCGATCTGGACAAAGCTGCCCTCGATCATCATCCCCGTGAGCGAGACGAGCGTCGGGACGCCGACGCCGATGGTCAACACTGCAGCAAGGGCCGCGGCCGGAAGATCGACGATGAGGACGGCGGCGTAGACTGCCAGTTCGAAGAAGGCATATTCCTTGAGGCGCGGCGAGCAGAGATAAAGTCCGTACATCGCAAGCACCGTGACGCGCATCGCTGCCTGCGGATGGTCGATCAGCCAGCGATCAAGGCGCGCCGGCAACGATCCCGCATTGTTGCGGATCGCGCGCAGCAGCGACCAGCCGAGCGGCGCGAGCACGAGCACGACCGCCGTCAACGCGTAGATCGCGAACACGAGCGGCTTGCTGTCGACGAGTCCAACACGATCCACGATGCTTTGCGCGAGCAGCAGCAGCGACGGATTGGTTTCCTCGATCTGCACAGAATGCTGATCGGGGATCCCTCCCCTGATCGCGAGCAACCAGCTGGAGAACAGATCTGGATAGAAGACGACCGAAACCAGGATCGGAAGCGCGAAGCTGAGGCTCGCCACCATGATCAGGACGAGTTTGCGCCGGCGCGGCAGCGGCAGGAAATAAAGCGCGGCCAGCACCGGGCAGAACACCAGCTTGAACGACATCACAAGACCGAGCAGCGCCGCACCCGCAACACGAGGCACATCATGTCGATCGCGCTGCGCAGGCTCCGCGGGGCGAAGCAGAAGCGCAAGTGCGGCGGCGGTCAGGAAGCCGCCCAGGATCGCAAAATTCCCCGAGGCCAAAACCCATTCGAAGCCGACGAACGCGCCAAGCGCGCAGAGCACTCTGAGCCCGACGTCACGCAAACTGCGTAGCCGGCCAAGACCGGGCAAGAGCAGACCGCAGAGCACGGCGAGGACAAGAAAGACGCCTCTGTGATGACCGACGAGAAAGCCGCCAGCGCACAGAGGACGGAAGCCATCCAGCGTCGCCGGCAGATAGGGATAGGAAAGTTTGGTGCCCTTCAGATTCTTGACGAAGTAGGGATCGAGCCCATCGACATGCGCATCGACTGCCGCGCAATTGACGCGAACATCCCAGCCATAATTCACATCCAGCGCGGAATCGTTGGCGAGATTGGCGAACACCAACAGCGCCACCAGCGCGATCAGGCAGGCAAGCCAGACGTTCCGCCTCCCAGCCATGTCGGCCGACGGCCCCAACCATCGTGCTGTACCGGTGACGTCCGACACTTCTGATACCCTGCCCGCGTCTCAAGTTTCCTCGGCGCCCGACCCGGCGTCCAATCAGGCCACAGTGGACAGGATCAGTTGCGGATTCATCTCCCCGATGGACCGCGCCCGCCGGGCGACGATCTTATGGTGAACAGCTGGTTTCCCGCCCATGCCAGACCCGCCGCGTCAGAGCTCTGCATACGCTGTCTTTCCCCGGCTCGCCTGCCAGCCATCCCAAAACATGGGTTGTGCGATGCAGCATGGGCATTAGATAAAGCTTCTGAATTTCAGAGGTGAGCTTCTTGTCCGACGTCAATGCCGACGATTGGGTGTCCTCGGGACACCGCCCGATGGGTTTTCCCGAATTCGTCATCGTAATTGCATCCATCATGGCGCTGAATCCGCTTGCGATGGACATGATGCTGCCGGCGCTGCCCAATATCGGGGCGGCCTTCAACATTCCGAACGCCAACCATCTCCAGCTCGTGCTGTCGACCTTCCTGATCGGCTTCGGCGCAGGCCAGTTCGTCATGGGTCCGTTGTCAGACCGGTTCGGGCGACGGCCGGTGCTGCTCGGCGGCATGGCGGTCTATGCGGTGGCGAGCGTGCTGGCAGTTGCCGCACCTTCGTTCGAGACGCTGCTGCTTGCGCGCGCGCTTCAGGGACTTGGCACCTCGGCGACGCGCGTGATCGCGACCTCGATCGTGCGCGACTGCTATGCCGGCCGCCGCATGGCGAGCGTGATGTCGCTCGCGATGATGGTGTTCATCGCAGTGCCCGTGATCGCGCCGTCGTTCGGACAGGCTGTACTGTTGGTCACGCAATGGCGCGGCATCTTCGTCGTGCTGATGCTCTACGGCCTGCTCGCGCTGGCATGGAGCGTGTGGCGGTTGCCGGAGACACTGCCTGAGACAGAGCGCAGGTCGCTTGCACCTGCAGACGTGCTCGCAGCCTTCCGCCAGACCGTCACCAATCGCCAGACCATCGGCTACGCAACGGCCGCCGGCAGCGTCATGGGCGCGCTGTTCGCCTACGTGTTCTCTGCGCAGCAGGTCTTCACCGGCATCTATCACCTCGGCCACTATTTCCCGCTCGCCTTTGCCGCGATCGCGGCCGGCACCGCCATTGCCGGCTTCCTCAACGCCAGATTTGTCGGGACCCTCGGCATGCGCGTGATCTCGCACGGCGCGCTGACGCTTTATACGGCTGTGGCAGGCGTGATGCTGCTGACCGAAAGCCTCGGCATACTCCCACTTGCCTTGTTCATGGTGCTGTCGGCCCTGATGATGTTCTCGTTCGGCATGATGGTCGCCAATTTCACCGCGCTCGCGATGGAGCCGCAAGGCCACATCGCCGGCACCGCCTCCTCGCTCTACGGCTCGATCACGACCCTGATCGGCATCGCGGTCGGCACGGCCATCGGCCAGAGCTTTGACGGCACACTGATGCCGTTCTCGGTCGGCTTCTTCCTGTCGACGCTTGCAGCGCTGGCGATCGTGCTGGTGGTGGAGAAAGGTCGGCTGTTCAAGCCGCACCATCGCCCTATCGCCTGAGGAACTTCGCGGGCCTTTCGATGTTGTCATGCAGCAATTCGAAAGGCCGCCTCAATGGAACCGAAACGCAACGAAACCGACCACGCGTCGGAACTGACTGAGGCGCAGCGATCGGCCACTGCCGTAAAGCAGCCCGCATTTAAACCTCCCTTCGCAAGCGAAGGACTCGAGGGGCTGCGCGACAGCCACTGCTGAGAGACGCGCGTTATTCCGGACTACGTTTGCTGGCGCTGAAATCCTGCGCGGCACTTTCGGGCGCTGCATCACCGTTCGCACGTGGCGGCACCATCAGCACGACCACATCCCGCGTCAGGCCGGGCTTGCCCCACAGCGATGCCTGCACGGTGAATTCGCGCCTGACAAAGTTCCCGGCGCGCGAAGACACCTCCTCCATCCAGCGACCACAATTATCCTGGCCACGGAAGCACAGCGCAGCCCAGCCGCGATCGAGCGTCGTCTTGCGCGGCAGTCCCCACTCGTATTGATACGCGAGGGGCCGCGCATAATACGGGTGATCGGGGCTGTAAAAGGCCATGGAGAAAGCCAGCGAATCGTCGCCGCTGATCGCGCTGAGCGGCTCGCCGGTCAATTCGCGCCATTGCCGGGTGACCTCGTTCGCGGCTTGCGCGTAAAAATTCCGTCCCTCTTCATAACCGTTGATGTTGCGGTAGATGGCGTGGATCGGCGCTGCGACCAGAACGGCCGCGAGCGCGACGCCGGCGACAATGATCGTGGCATTGACGGTGTAGAAGCGCTCGATCGGGTAGCGCGTGCCGCAGACGATGAGAACGACGAACAGGAATAGTCCCTGCAAGGCCCATAGCGACGGCAGATCCGTGCCCATTGCGAGCGATGTCAGGACCGGCAGGGCGATCGTGCCGATGGCGACATAGAAGAGAAGTCGCAGGCCGGGGCTCATCGCGGCGAAGTCGGCCGAAAACTGTTTTAGTCGCGTCCCTGCGATCAATACCCAGATGACGGCCGACACGCTCATGGCCGCAGCAAGTCCCAGCAGAAAGTTCTTCACTTCCCCGAGCGAGCTGATGGCGTTGCCGTTGGCGTGGTTCAGCGCATAGGTGAAGGTCGACGCGCCCGTGGTGGCGAGCCAGTAGAGATGCGGCGACAGCACCGCAAGCCCGGCGACGATCGAGATCCAGGGCGAAGCGGACGTGAAATAGGCGCGTCGCGCCGGATGCGCCAGCGCAGCAAATGCAAAACTCGCGATCAGAAAGACCGAATAATACTTGCCGACCATTGCGAGCGCCGTGGCGCATCCCGCGGCAGCCGCCCAGAACGCGCTGCGGGCCTCGAACGCGCGCAGGAAGCACCAGGTGGCGAGCGGCCAGATCACGAGCAGCACGGCGTTGGCGTTGAAGCGCTGGGCGTGGAATTGATAGGCCGGCGTCAGCATCAAAAGCAGCAGCACCAGGATGCGCTTGTGCCCGGTCACGAACTGCCGCGCGACCAGGTCGACGAAGAACAGCGCAAGTCCCGCATTCGCCATCGCCATCAATTGCAGCGACCAGTCGCTGAGCGGAAAGACTGAGGTCCAGGCCGCGGCAACCCAGCCCATCAACGGCGGATGCTTGTGATAGCCCCAGGCGAAATGCCGCCCCAGCGTCCAGGACTCGAGCGTATCGGGGTGCAGCCCGCCGCCGGCATAGGCGATGGCGAGATACAGCGTCCAGACCGCGACGAAGCAGACCAGGAGCAGTGGAACGCCCCAGCCCGCCTCGACGCCATCAAGCCAGCGCAGCAACGGCAGGCGCCATCGCGCCGGCGCGCGATCTGACCGCTCGGCCATCGCCTGGAATGCAAAATCGATCAGCACGTGATTCAAATCGAGGGAGGGAAAGTAATGAGCGAAGACAAATCATCTAGTTCAGATCGGAAACAAATAGCAATAATTGGAGACTGGAAGAGTTAAAAGCTCGCTGGCCTTGCGGAACAAGGCTGGCAAAAGACAACGGCGCCGCTGATGACAGCGGCGCCGGGTGATGATTGGACGAAAGGTGCGGGACGCGCCCTCCCTTACTCCGACTTGTCGATATTCCAGAACACCGGGGTCGCCGGGCCATCGAGCACGCCGGTCAGCGACTTCCGCCACGCGCTCGGCGCCTGATACTGGCCAAGCGGGACATAGAGCACCTGGTCGTAGGTCTCCTTCTGGATCTCGGTCGCGATCTTCTTCTGATCATCGAGCGAGGCCGCACGAACGAAGGCGTCCTTGAGCTGCTCGACCTTGGCGTCTTCCGCCCAGCCGAACCAGCCGCCCTTCTTGCCCTGCCCGCCGACGGCGATGTTGGAGATCGGGTTGACCACGTCGGCGCTGACCCAATTTGTGATGAACATGTTCCAGCCGCCCTCCTTCGGAGGCTTCTGGCTGGCGCGACGACTCACCACCGTCTGCCAGTCGGTCGCCTGCAAGTCGACCTTGAAGCCGGCTTCGCGCAGCTGCTGGGCCACCACGATCGGTTGAGCCTTCAGCGTCAGCACGTCGCCCGGCGCCATGAGCACGACCGGTGTCCCGTCGTAACCGGACTCGGCGAGCGCCTTCTTGGCCGCAGCAACGTCGCCGCCCTTCGCGAGGGTCTCACCGCCGACCTCTGTCGCGAACGGCGTGTCGCAGATGAAGACCGCGGCGCAAGTCTTGTAGTATTTGGGATTGCCGATCAGCGCGTCGAGCACGTCCTTCTGGTTGACCGCCATGAGTGCTGCGCGGCGGACCTTGACGTTATCGAATGGCGGATGGAGGAAGTTCATCCGCGCGCCCGTCTGGAATCCGAACTTGTTCAGGGTCTCGAGTTTGAGCTCCTTGTCGGCTTCGATGGTGGGCAACATTTCGAAGGCAGGATTTTCCATGAAATCGATGTCACCCGACTGCAGCGCGTTCAACGCCGTCTGCGCGTCCGGCATCGTAATCCATTCGACGCGATCGACCTTCACCACCTTGCCGCCGGAGGTCCAGCTCGCCGGCTCCTTGCGCGGCACGTAGTCGGTGTTCTTGACGTAGATCGACTTCACCCCGGGCTGGAATTCACTCTGCACGAATTTGAAGGGGCCGGAGCCGATCTGCTCGGGGATCTGCTTGTCCGCCGGCGTCTCGGCGAGACGCTTCGGCATCATGAAAGCGACCCGCGACGACGGCTTGCCGATCGATTCCAGCACGAGCGCGTAGGGCTCCTTCAGCTTCAGCGTGATGGTCTTCGGGTCGGTCGCCTCGATGCTCGCAGTGAACAGCATCATCTGCTGCCCCATGCTATCGACAGCGGCCCAGCGCTTCAGGGAGGCAACGCAATCTTCCGCGGTGACCGGCGTGCCGTCATGCCACTTCAGACCATCGCGTAGCGTGAAGGTATAGGTCAGCTTGTCGTCGGAGACCTTCCAATCCGCCATCTGCGGCTGGATCTTGAAGTTCGCATCCGTCGCAATCAACGTGTCGTAGACCATGTAGCCGTGATCACGCGCGATATAGGCGCTGGTGAAGATCGGATCGAGGATACGCAGATCCGAATGCATCACGGCGGTGATGGTCTTGCCTGCGGCAAGAACCGGCGAGGCCAGTGCCGAAAGCGCCACGAGTGGAATCGCAAGTGAGGAGGCGAAAGCCCGACGCATGAATTGGAACATTGAAGCTCTCCTGGCGAGCGGCGCCGCTGATGACAGCGACGCCGCGTGATGGCCGGAACAGAAGGCGCGCTAACGCGCCTTCCCTTACTTGGACTTGGCCTTACTCGGACTTGTCGATGTTCCAGAACACCGGGGTCGCCGGGCCGTCGAGCACGCCCGACAGCGACTTACGCCATGCGCTCGGCGCCAGATACTGGCCGAGCGGCACATAGATCACCTGGTCGTAGGCTTCCTTCTGGATCTCGGTCGCGATCTTCTTCTGATCGTCGAGCGAGGCGGCGCGGACGAAGTCGTCCTTGAGCTTCTCGATCTTGGCGTCTTCCGCCCAGCCGAACCAGCCGCCCTTCTTGCCCTGACCACCGATCGAGAGATTGGAGATCGGGTTGGAGACGTCGGCGCTGACCCAGTTGGTGAAGAACATGTTCCAACCGCCCTCCTTCGGGGGCTTCTGGCTGGCGCGACGGCTCACCACCGTCTGCCAGTCGGTCGCCTGCGCGTCGACCTTGAAGCCGGCCTCGCGGAGCAGCTGCACCGCGACCGTCGGCTGCGCCTTCAACGTCACGACGTCGCCGGGCACCATGACCACGACGGGCGTACCGTCATAGCCGGACTCGGCGAGCGCCTTCTTGGCTTCCGCCATGCCGTTGCCCTTCACCAGCGTCTCCGAGCCGACGTCGGACGCAAACGGCGTGTCGCAGATGAAGAAGGCACCACAGATCTTGTAGTATTTGGGATTGCCGACGAGCGCGTCGAGCACGTCCTTCTGGTTCATCGCCAGAAACGCAGCGCGGCGGATCTTCGGATTGTCGAAGGGCGGATAGAGGAAGTTCATGCGCCCGAGCGTCTGATAGCCGAACTTGTTGAGCGTCTCGACCTTGAGATCGGCATTGCCTTCAAGCACCGGCAGCAGATCCCACGGCGGCACTTCCATGAAGTCGATGTCGCCCGATTGCAGCGCGTTCACCGCGGTCTGCGCGTCCGGCATGGTGATCCACTCGACGCGGTCGACCTTCACGACCTTGCCGCCGGCGGTCCAGCTCGCCGGCTCCTTGCGCGGCACGTAGTCGGTGTTCTTGACGTAGACCGCCTTCACGCCGGGCTGGAATTCGCCCTGCACGAACTTGAAGGGGCCGGAGCCGATCTGCTCGGGGATCTGCTTGTCCGGCGGCGTTTCGGCCAGGCGCTTCGGCATCATGAAAGCGACGCGCGAAGAGGGTTTGCCGATCGAGTCCAGCACGAGGCCGTAGGGTTCCTTCAGCTTCAGCGTGATGGTCTTGGCGTCGGTCGCCTCGATGCTGGCCGTGAAGGTCATCATCTGCTGGCCCATGCCGTCGACGGCGGCCCAGCGCTTCAGCGAGGCGACGCAGTCTTCGGCCGTCACCGGTGTGCCGTCGTGCCACTTGAGCCCGTCGCGCAGCGTGAAGGTGTAGGTGAGCTTGTCGTCGGAGACCTTCCAGTCGGCCATCTGCGGCTGGATCTTGAAATTCGCGTCCGTCGTGATCAACGTGTCGTAAACCATGTAGCCATGGTCACGCGTGATGTAGGCGGTCGTGAAGATCGGATCGATGATGCGAAGATCGGAATGCATCACCGCGGTGATGGTCTTGCCGGCCGCAAGCACTGGCGAGGCCAGCGCGGTCGAAAGCGCGACGACCGACAGCGCAAGTTTGGAGGCGAACGCGCGACGCCCCCGGCGCATAATGTGGAACATATAAAGTTTCTCCTGACGTGAAACTGTTCAAAGGCAGGTTATTGGTTGAGCATTCGGTTCGTTCTTTGGGCGAACTAACCTCATGCAATGCCTTTATCTTTTCGAGACTTGCAGACAGCGTTGAGCCCGTCAATCGGCTTTCGTTGCAGCCCATGGCGGCGTGCACATGGGCTCCACAGCGACCGGTTTGGCTCTACAACGCTGTTCGCGCTGCTTGCCGATGCAATGCGCGTTCCACCTTCGAAGCTTGAGAGACTTCCCGATGAATCCAGCCAATCTTCCCTTTGATTCCGAGGCCATGCTCCAGGGTCTGCGCAACTGGGTGGAATGCGAAAGCCCGACCTGGGACGCAGGCGCGGTCAACCGCATGCTCGATATCGCAGCGCGGGACATGGCCATCATGGGTGCGACGATCGAGCGCATTGGAGGCCGGCAAGGCTTTGGCGGCGTCATCCGCGCGCGCTTTCCCCATCCGAAGCAGGGCGAGCCGGGCATCCTGATCGCCGGGCATATGGATACCGTCCACCCGGTCGGCACCATCGAGAAGCTGACATGGCGCCGCGAGGGCGGCAAATGCTACGGCCCCGGCATCTACGACATGAAGGGCGGCAACTATCTCTCGCTGGAAGCGATCCGGCAGTTGGCGCGCGCCTCCTTCACAACGCCGCTGCCGATTACCGTGCTGTTCACGCCGGACGAGGAAGTCGGCACGCCCTCGACACGCGACATCATCGAGGCGGAGGCCGCGCGCAACAAATACGTGCTGGTGCCCGAGCCCGGCCGCGCCGACAACGGCGTCACCACCGGACGTTATGCGATCGCGCGCTTCAATCTCGAGGCGACCGGACGTCCGAGCCACGCCGGCGCGACGCTGTCGGCGGGTCGCTCCGCCATCCGGGAGATGGCGCGGCAGATTCTCGCGATCGACGCGATGACCACGGACGACTGCACCTTCTCGGTCGGCGTCGTGCATGGCGGCCAATGGGTCAATTGCGTTGCCACGACCGCCACCGGCGAAGCGCTTTCCATGGCCAAGCGTCAGGCCGATCTCGATCGCGGCGTCGAGCGAATGCTGGCGCTGTCGGGCTCAGCCAATGACGTCTCCTTTAAGGTCACGCGCGGCGTCACCCGCCCGGTGTGGGAGCCGGATGCCGGCACCATGGCGCTCTATGAAAAGGCGCGCGGCATCGCCGAATCGCTTGGCGCGAAGCTGCCGCATGCGAGCTCCGGCGGCGGCTCCGACGGCAACTTTACCGGCGCGATGGGCATCCCAACGCTCGACGGCCTCGGCGTGCGCGGCGGCAACGGCCACATGCTGGAGGAATTCATCGAGGTCGACAGCCTGGTCGAGCGCGGCCGCCTGATGGCCGGGCTGCTGGCGACCCTGGAATAATTGAATCAATTTCGCACTGCACAATGCGTTGGCAGTCGCGGTCGAAATTTAGCCTTGTCCAAAAATGAGGCGTATCGTACTTGTCGCTGGTCCACGCGACGATGCGGGAGAGATCACAACGAAGGCCTCTAGCTTTCGTTGTGGCGCCGACGGAGCAACCGCCCCGGAAACTCTCAGGCAAAAGGACTGTATCGTCAGGACGATCTGGAGAGAGACGGCGCGGCCAGCGTGGTCGTGACGTCCACCGAAGGGGATAGTCCGCATAGACCTCGTGAGGGTCCGCCCTTGTCAGGTCCGCGCCGGATCAAGCTCTCAGGTAACCGTGACAGATGGGGCGCCGCCAACGGCCTTGTGGCCGGCGGTTAGCCGACTCTAACTCACGGGAGCCCCGAACCTGCCATGACCCATATTGCCATTATCGGCGCCGGTATCACCGGCGTAACGACTGCCTATGCCCTGCTTGAACGCGGCTTTGAGGTGACGGTGCTCGACAAGCACCGCTACGCCGCGATGGAGACCTCGTTCGCCAATGGCGGACAGCTCTCCGCCAGCAATGCCGAAGTCTGGAACAGCACCGCGACGATCCTGAAAGGCCTGCGCTGGATGTTCCGGCGCGACGCGCCGCTGTTGATGAACCCGCGGCCGAACTGGCACAAATATTCCTGGATGGGCGAGTTCGTCGCCAACATCGGCAACTACCGCGCCAACACCATCGAGACCACGCGACTCGCGATCGAAGCCCGCAAGCATCTGTTCGAGATTGCGACGCGCGAAGGCATTGACTTCGATCTCGAACGCCGCGGCATCCTCCACATCTATCACGACAAGAAGGGTTTTGAATCCGGCCTGCGTGTCAATGCGCTGTTGCAGGAGGGCGGCCTCGATCGGCGCCCGGTAACGCCGGAGGAGATCCGCACGATCGAGCCGACGCTGCGCAAGCAGTATTACGGCGGCTTCTACACGCCGTCGGATGCGACCGGCGATATCCACAAGTTCACCCGCGGACTGGCAGACGCCTGCAAGCGCCGCGGCGCAACCTTCATCCACGACGCCAACATCGATTCGATCGCCCGCGCTGGCAGTGGCTTCGTCGTCGGCTGGGCTGACCTTGCCGCAAGTGATGCTGTCGCATCCGCGCGCGGCATGCTGAAGGTCGATGGCGTCGTGGTTTGCGCCGGCGTTGCCAGCCGTCACTTCGCCGCCCTCCTCGAGGAGCGCGTCAACGTCTATCCGGTGAAGGGCTACTCGATCACCGTGCAGCTCGACACCACCGAGAGCCGCGACGCGACGCCGACCGTCAGCCTGCTCGACGAGGCCGCGAAGATCGTCACCAGCCGGCTCGGCGAAGATCGTTTTCGTGTCGCCGGCACGGCCGAGTTCAACGACTTCAACCGCGACATCCGCGCCGACCGCGTGCAGCCGTTGGTCGATTGGGTGCGCAGCAACTTCCCCGCCGTCGAAACGTCGCGGGTTATTCCGTGGGCCGGGTTGCGCCCGATGATGCCGAACATGATGCCGGTGGTGCGCGCAGGGCGGATGCCGGGCGTGTTCTTCAACACCGGCCACGGCCATCTCGGCTGGACCCTGTCGGCCGCGACCGCGCAGATGATTGCCGGGACCATCGACGGCTGGCGCGGGCTCAATGCACCGCCGATCGCTCCCTCGCGTCAAGGTGAACTTGCGGTTGAGCGCAAGCTGCGTCGTGCATCCTGAGTGGTCGCAAACCCATGCGGGGCGGCCCCTTGCGACCGCCCTGCCCTTGGCACACAATTTGCCCCGAAAAGCCGGCAACTCCCGCCGGCATTTCCAGCCCGAATGACAGGCGCGCATGATAGACACGATAGAAGCAACGGGCGCCTCAAGCCCCCACAAGTTCCGCAGCCGGAGATAGGTGCATGCTAGGTTATCTCATTCGCCGCGTTCTGGCCGCGGTGCCCGTGATGGGCGTGGTGGCGCTGTTCGTCTTCCTGCTGCTGCGGTTGACGCCGGGCGACCCCGCCGCGATTCTCGCCGGCGACAACGCCACGCCCGAGCGGCTCGAGCGCATCCGCACTTCGCTCGGCCTCAACGAGCCCTTGATCGTGCAGTTCGTCACCTGGGTCGGCAAGCTGCTGCACGGCGATCTCGGAACCTCGCTGATCTCCAATTTGCCGGTCATGAAGATGATCGGCCAGCGCGTCGAGCCGTCGATCTCGATCGCGCTGTCGACCATCATCCTCGCCGTCATCGTCGCCGTTCCCTTGGGCGTGATCGCGGCCTGGAAGCACGGCACCTGGATCGACCGCTTCGTGATGGGGCTCTCGGTGCTCGGCTTCTCGGTGCCGGTGTTCGTGATCGGCTACGTTCTGATCGAGGTCTTTGCGATCGACCTGCGCTGGGTGCCGGTGCAGGGCTTCCGCAGCATCTCGACCGGCTTCGGGCCGTTCTTCGAGCGCATCATTCTGCCGACCTGCGCCCTCTCCTTCATCTATGTCGCGCTGATCGCCCGCATGACACGGGCGGCGATGCTCGACGTGCTCGGCGAGGATTACGTGCGCACCGCGCGCGCCAAAGGCATCAACGAGGTCGCGGTGATGATGCGACACGCGCTGCGCAACGCTGCCGTGCCTGTGATCACCGTGATCGGCACCGGCTTTGCGCTGCTGATTTCGGGCGTCGTCGTCACCGAGAGCGTGTTCAACATCCCCGGCATCGGCCGCCTCACGGTGGACGCGGTGCTGGCGCGCGACTACCCGGTGATCCAGGCAATGATTTTGCTGACGTCGCTGATCTACGTCGTCGTCAATCTTCTCATCGACGTCGCCTACACCCTGCTCGATCCCCGGATCCGGTACTGAGGCAAGGACAAGGACAACATGTCAGTCGATACCCTTCCCCAGTCGTCCATTCCGATCACGTCGCCGCTGCGGCCGCGCTTCGGATTCCTCACCTCGACGCCGATCATCGCCACGGCAACCGTCTTGCTCGCGCTGATCGTGCTGATCTCGATCCTGGCGCCGCTGATCGCGCCGTATGACCCGATCCAGCTCGCACCGTCGCTGCGGCTCAAGCCCTCCTCGACGCAGTTCCTGCTCGGCACCGACGCCTACGGCCGTGACCTCCTCTCGCGCGTCATCTACGGCGGCCGCATCTCGCTTCTGATCGGCATCGGCTGTGCGATCCTGTCGATCGTCATTGGGCTCGCGATCGGCCTCGTCTCCGGCTTCTTCAAGCTGGTCGATTCCGTCTTGATGCGCGTCATGGACGGCCTGATGGCAATGCCGAGCATCCTGCTCGCGATCGCCGTGGTGTCGCTCTCCGGCGCCAGCATCTGGACCGTGATGATCGCGATCACCATCCCCGAAATCCCGCGTGTGGCGCGCCTGGTGCGCTCGGTCGTGCTGTCGGCACGTGAGGAGCCTTATGTCGAGGCCGCGATCTCGGTGGGCTCGTCGCTGCCGAAGATCATGTGGCGGCATTTGATGCCGAACACGATCGCGCCGCTGATCGTCCAGGGCACCTATGTCTGTGCGTCTGCGATCCTCACCGAGGCCATCCTGTCGTTCCTCGGCGCCGGCATCTCGCCGGAGACGCCGACCTGGGGCAACATCATGGCCGAGGGCCGCCAGTATTTTCAGCTCAAGCCGACGCTGATCTTCTGGCCGGGCCTGCTGCTCTCGATCGCCATCCTCAGCATCAATTTGATCGGTGACGCCGCGCGCGACGCACTCGATCCGCGCATGAAGCAGCGGGAAGGCAAGTGATGACCAACCCAGTCCTCGACATCAACAACCTCGTCGTCTCCATCGGCAAGAAGCCGAAGGGCGCGAGCATCATCGACGGCATCTCGATTCAGGTGCACACAGGCGAGACGCTGTGCCTTGTCGGCGAAAGCGGCTCGGGCAAGTCGGTGACCTCGCTGACCACGATGGGCCTGCTGCCGAAAGGCACGCTGGTTCCGACCGGCGGCAGCGTCAAGCTGGTCGGTGAAGAGATTCTCACCGCAACCGACCGCCGCCTGCGCCAGCTGCGCGCGACGCAGATGGCGATGATCTTCCAGGAGCCGATGACTGCGCTCAATCCGGTGGTGCCGGTCGGCCGCCAGATCGACGAGGTCCTGCGTGCCCATACCAGTCTCGACGCGAAAGCGCGGAAGCAGCGCATCCTCGACATGATGGAGCAGGTGCGCCTGCCCCAGGTCGAGCGCATCTTCGCCTCCTACCCGCACCGCCTGTCCGGCGGCCAGCGCCAGCGCATCATGATCGCGATGGCGCTGGTGCTCGAACCGAAGCTGCTGATCGCCGACGAGCCGACCACCGCGCTCGACGTCACCACGCAGAAGCAGATCCTGACACTGATCCGCGATCTCCAGCGCGATCACGGCACCGCCGTGCTGTTCATCACCCACGACATGGGCGTGGTGGCCGAGATCGCCGACCGTGTCGCGGTGATGCGGCAGGGCCGCCTCGTCGAGACCGGCACGCTCGATGCCATCCTGCGCAATCCGACCATGGAGTACACCCGCAATTTGCTCTCTGCGGTGCCGAGCCTGGTGCCGCGCGCTCCGCGCGAGGAGTCCAGGGAGCCGGTGGTGCTGGAAGCCAACGAGCTCAGCAAGGTCTATAAGGAGCGCGCCTTCTTCGGCAAAGGACGCGAGGTCGTTGCCGCCGACAAGGTGACGCTGACGCTGCGCAAGGGCCGCACGCTCGGCATCGTCGGGGAAAGCGGTTCGGGGAAGTCGACGGTGGCGCGCTGCATCGTCCGCCTGATCGATCCGACCTCCGGCGGCGTGCGCCTGGCCGGCCGCGAGATCTCCGACATCTCGCGTCGCCTGCTCCAGCCGCACCGGCAAAAGATCCAGATCGTGTTCCAGGATCCCTACCGCTCGCTCAACCCGCGCGTCACTGTCGGCGAGAGCATCGCGGAAGGCCCGATCAATTACGGCACCTCGCACACCGATGCGATGAAGCGGGCGCGCGAATTGCTCGAACTCGTCGGCCTCCCGGCCGACGCCGTGTCACGCTATCCGCACCAGTTCTCCGGCGGCCAGCGCCAGCGCATCGCCATTGCCCGTGCGCTCGCGCTCGATCCGGACGTGCTGGTCGCGGACGAGGCGGTCTCCGCGCTCGACGTCTCCGTGCAGGCGCAAGTGCTGGAACTGCTCGACGAGATCCAGAAGCGGCTCGGCATCGCTATCCTGTTCATCACCCACGATCTGCGCGTCGCCGCCCAGATCTGCGACGAAGTCGTGGTGATGCAGCACGGCCGCGTCGTCGAACAGGGCCCCGCCGCAGAGGTGCTGACGCATCCGAAGGAGGCCTATACAAGGGCCTTGCTCGAGGCAGCGCCCGGCCGCGGCTGGGATTTTGCGAACTTCCGGCCGGTGTCGGAGGGCGTGGCGGCCACTCTGTAGCAACACTCTCCGGTGTCGTCCCGGCGAAGGCCGGGACCTATACCGCGGAATCTATCCAATTGCGTACGGTGCTCGTCCCAAACTTCTAGTCTTCGCCAAACTTCTCCCTGGGGTTATGGGTCCCGGCCTTCGCCGGGACGACATCGAGAGTGGGGTTGGCGGAGTGTCTCACTCGCATCCACCGCATCGGCAGCATTCCCAAAACGGCCTGACGCCATGCGCGGCGCGATGGGTTCGCAAGCTTGCTCTCTCCGCAAGGCCAAGGCTAACGTCGAAGGCTAACGTCGCGCACTTTCGATCGCTGGACTGAATTGATGACACGTATCGCCGTCGGCGGCTTCCTGCACGAGACCAACACCTTCGCTCCGACGAAGGCGACGTTTGCCGACTTCCGGCATGGCGGTGGCTGGCCGGCGATGACTGAAGGCGCCGACGTGTTGAAGGTGATGCGCCGCATCAATGTCGGGCTCGCCGGTTTCGTCGACAGCGCCGAAGCCAATGGTTGGGAACTCATTCCGACGATCGCCTGCGGCGCAAGCCCGTCGGCGCATGTCACCAAGGATGCCTTCGAGCGCATCGTCAAGGTCATGGTCGACGGCATCAGAGCCGCCGGCCCGATCGATGCGGTCTATCTCGACCTGCACGGCGCCATGGTGACCGAGCATCTCGACGACGGCGAAGGCGAGATTCTGGCGCGCGTGCGCCGCGTCATCGGCAAGGATGTTCCGCTGGTCACGAGTCTCGACCTGCACGCCAATGTCACGCCCGAAATGATGGAACATGCGGACGCGCTGATTGCGTACCGCACCTATCCCCATGTCGACATGGCCGAGACCGGCCGCGCCTCCGCGCGCCATCTTGCGCTGCTGCTGAAGACCAAGCAGCGTTTCGCAAAAGCGTTCCGGCAATTGCCGTTCCTGATCCCAATCAGCTGGCAGTGCACCAACGACCAGCCGACCAAGGGCATCTACGAAAAGCTCGCCGCGCTGGAGAACGACGCGGTTCCGACTCTCTCTTTCGCGCCGGGCTTCCCCGCAGCCGACTTTCGCGATTGCGGCCCGAGCGTGTTCGTCTATGGCAAGACTCAAGCCGACGCTGATCGCGCCGCGGATGCGATCGTCAAACTGATCGAAAGCCATGAGAACGATTTCGACGGCAAGATCTGGTCACCCGACGACGGCGTGCGCCACGCGATGGAACTTTCGAAAGGCGCGAACAAGCCCATCATCATCGCCGACACCCAGGACAATCCCGGCGCCGGCGGCGATTCCGACACCACAGGCATGCTGCGCGCGCTGGTGCGCAACAAGGCGAGCGCTGCGACCGGCGCGATCTACGATCCGGCATCCGCGAAAGCCGCGCATGCGGCCGGCGTCGGCGCCACCGTGACGCTGTCGCTCGGCGGCAAGTCCGGCATTCCCGGCGACGAGCCCTATACCGAGACCTTTATCGTCGAGAAACTTTCCGACGGCCGCTTCATCGCGCCCGGCCCCTATTATGGCGGCCGCGAGATGGAGATGGGCCCCTCCGCGGCCTTGCGCATCGGCGACGTCCGCGTCGTCGTCTCCTCACACAAGGCGCAACTGGCCGACCAGGCGATGTACCGCTATGTCGGCATCGAACCGACCGAGCAGAAGATTCTGGTCAACAAGAGCTCGGTGCACTTCCGCGCCGATTTCGAGCCGATCGCAGAGAAGCTGATGATCTGCGCCGCGCCCGGCGCGATGCCGGCGGACACCGCCACACTGCCCTGGACGCGGCTGCGTCCGGGCATCCGCATCAAGCCGAACGGCCCCGTTTTCACGCCCCCATCACGCTAACTGGACAGGACACATGCCCACCATTGACCGCATCGACGGCTATGCTGACGAACTCACCGCCATCCGCCGCGACCTTCACGCCCATCCCGAGATCGGCTTCGAGGAGGTCCGCACCTCCGGCATCGTCGCCGACAAGCTGAAGGGCTGGGGCATCGAGGTGCATCGCGGCCTCGGCGGCACAGGTGTGATCGGTGTCATCAAGGGCAAGGGCTCTAGCGGCAAGCGCATCGGCCTTCGCGCCGACATGGACGCGCTGCCGATGGAAGAGAACACCAATCTGAAATGGAGTTCGAAAATTCCCGGCCGCTTCCACGGCTGCGGCCATGACGGCCACACCACCATGCTGCTTGGCACTGCGCGCTACCTCGCCGAGACGAAGAACTTCGACGGCACCGTGCACCTGATCTTCCAGCCGGCCGAGGAAGGCCTCGGCGGCGCCCGCGCCATGATCAAGGACGGCCTGTTCGAGAAGTTCCCCTGCGACGAGCTCTACGGCCTGCACAACGCGCCCGACCTCAATCTCGGCGAGATCGCAATCCTGCCGGGACCGGCAATGGCCAGCGCCGACTTCTTCGACCTCCGCATCACCGGCTATGGCGCGCATGGCGCGATGCCCGAGCGCTCCAAGGACGCGGTGATCATCGCGACCACGCTCGCACAGGCGATCCAGACCATCGTCAGCCGCAACGTTGAGCCGCTCCAGGCCGCCGTGGTGTCCATCACCCAGATCCATGCCGGCTCCGCCTACAACGTCATTCCCGGCGAAGCGCATCTTTGCGGCACCATCCGCACCTTCTCGAAAGAAGTCCGCACCCTGATCAGCGAACGCATCCGCACGATCTGCGCCGGCATCGCGAGCGCCTATCAATGCGTGATCGACGTCGACATCCGCGACACCTTCAACGTGCTGGTCAACCAGGTCGAGCAGTCCAAGGTGGTCGAAGAGGTCGCGCGCACAATCGTCAACCCCGCCAACGTGATCACCCGCACCACGCCGAAGATGGGCAGCGAAGATTTCGCCGACATGCTGGAAACCATTCCCGGCGCCTATTTCTGGGTCGGCCATGACGGCTCGGTGCCCGTGCACAATCCCGGCTATGTGCTCGACGACAAGATCCTGCCGATCGGCGCCAGCATGTTCGCCCGCATCATCGAGACGCGCATGCCGGTGGGTGCCCATGCATAAAAAGGGCGTCGAAGAGGCGGTCACCTCGCTGCACGATCTTTCCGCGGTCGACCTGATCGCGGGCTATCGCGCCAAACAGTTCTCGCCGAGCGAGGTGCTGGAGGACGTGCTCGAGCACGTCGCCGCGTGGGAGCCGCATCTCAAGGCACTCTATGCGTTCGATCCCGACGGCGCGCGCGAGGTGGCAGCGGCCTCGACCGCGCGCTGGTCCGGGGGCGAACCGTCCGGCCCGCTCGACGGCGTGCCGGTGACGGTGAAGGACAACATCGCGACCAAGGGCGTGCCGGTGCCGTTGGGCGCTGCCAGCGTCAAGCTGGTGCCGGCCGAGAAGGATGCGCCGCCCGCCGCGCGTCTGCGTGAGGCCGGCGCGATCATCTTCGCAAAAACCACCATGCCCGATTACGGCATGCTGTCCTCAGGACTCTCCAGCTTCCACGCGCTCGCGCGCAATCCCTGGGACCTCTCCAAGAATCCCGGCGGCTCCAGCGCGGGTGCCGGCGCTGCGGCGGCGGCCGGCTACGGTCCGCTGCATCTCGGCACCGACATCGGCGGCTCGGTGCGGCTGCCCGCGGGCTGGTGCGGCCTCGTCGGATTGAAGCCGAGCTTCGGCCGCGTGCCGATCGATCCCGCCTATGTCGGACGCGTTGCCGGCCCCATGACCCGCACGGTCGACGATTGCGCGCTGATGATGAGCGTGATCGCAAAGCCCGACCGGCGCGACGGCACGAGCCTGCCGACCGACACCATCAACTGGAAGATCCTGGACAAATCGCCGCGGAAATTGCGCATCGGGCTGATGCTCGATTGCGGCGTCGGCCCACCGCCGGAGAAGCCGGTGCGCGAGGTCGCGGTGAAGGCCGCGAAAGCGTTCGAATCCGCCGGCGCCGTCGTCACCGAGGTCGACGGCATTTTGACCCGCGAGATGCTCGATGGCCTCGACAATTTCTGGCGCGCGCGGATGTGGGATGATCTGTCGAAATTGACACCCGCCGAGCAGGCCAAGGTGCTGCCCTATATCTTCAAATGGGGCGCGTCCGGCGCAAAGCTGTCGGGCGTCGACGTCATCAGGGGCTTCAACCAGACCATGGCGATCCGGGCAGCGGCGGCAAAGCTGTTCTGCGAGCTCGACTATGTGATCTCGCCCACCGCGCCGAACGTGAATTATCCGGCGGAGTTCGCCTCGCCGCTGAACGATCCGATGAAGCCGTTCGAGCACATCGGCTATACCGTACCGTGGAATATGTCAGAGAACCCCGCGGTCTCCATCAATGGCGGCTTCGATGCCAAGGGTTTCCCGATCGGCGTGCAGATCGTCGGCCGCCGCTTCGACGATATCGGCGTGCTCGGCATGGCCAAGGCCTTCGAGGGCCTGCGGGGTGCGCAGAAGCCCTGGCCCAAGCCGCCGGCCAAGTAGCATTCCGTCATGGCCGGGGCGTAGCCGTCCGAAGGACGGCGTCGCTTCCGCTAGCCTATGCCCGGCCATCCACGTTCTAACTCGCCGCCACATGCCCAGTCCGCGCAAGACGGACGCCGGCGACCATGCATGACGTCTCTTCGAGACAGAATTCAAGACAGGGAAGGAAACCACCATGGCGTATGAGACGATCAAATACGAGGTCGCCGAGCAGATCCTCACCATCACGCTGAACCGGCCCGACAAGCTCAACGCCTTCAACGCGCAGATGCAAGGAGAGCTGATCGCCGCGTTCGACGCCGCCGACAAGGACGACAACGTCCGCGCCATCATCGTCACCGGCGCCGGCCGCGGCTTTTGTGCGGGCGCGGATCTCTCCTCCGGCGCGGATACGTTCGATCGCGACGCGCGGCGTGGCCCGGTGAAGCGGTTCGCCGACGGCAAGGTCGACTACAGCGATCCGCAGGTGCGCGACGGCGGTGGCCAGGTGACCTTGCGCATCTTCAAATGCCTGAAGCCGGTGATCGCCGCAGTCAACGGCCCGGCCGTCGGCATCGGCGTCACCATGCAGCTCGCGATGGACATCCGCATCGCCTCAGACGCCGCGCGCTTCGGCTTCGTATTCTCCCAGCGCGGTATCGTGCCGGAGGCGGCCTCGAGCTGGTTCCTGCCGCGCATCGTCGGCATCTCGCAGGCGCTGGAATGGTGCTATTCGGGCCGTGTCTTCCCGGCGCAGGAGGCGCTCGCGGGCCGTCTCGTCAGCAAGGTCGTGCCGCCGGATGATCTTTTGCCGACCGCCCGCGCGCTCGCCAAGGAATTTGCCGCCAAGACTGCGCCGGTGTCGGTGGCGCTGATCCGCCAGATGATGTGGCGCATGATGGGCGCGGACGACCCGATGGAAGCCCATAAGGTCGACAGCCGCGGCATCTACGCCCGCGGCCGGTCTGAGGACGTGAAAGAAGGCGTGGTGTCGTTCCTGGAGAAGCGTCCGGCGCAGTTCAAGAACAAGGTGTCGAGCGATATGCCGGATTATTTTCCGTGGTGGAGCGAGCGGGAGTATAAGTGACGCTCTTGTAGGGTGGGCAAAGCGCAGCGTGCCCACCATTCTTGGTTCGGTTGCTGATGGATGGTGGGCACGGCGCAAGAGCGCCTTTGCCCACCCTACGACCGGCTACTCCATCACCAACGCCACACGCCCGATCGCCTTGCGGTCGAGCAGCAGCCGCATCGCCTTCGCATAGTCCTCCAGCGGCAGGCGGTGCGAGATGTTGGGGCGCAGCTTCCCCTCCTCCGCCCATTTCAGCAGCGCCTTCAGCCGCACCTCACCAAGCGCGGGATTTTTCCGTACCGCTTCGCCGGCGCGCACGCCGAGCACGCTGGCGCCCTTGATCAGCAGCAGATTGGTCTTCGCCGAACCGATGCCGCCGGTAAAGCCGATCACCAGCAGCCGCGCGCCCCAGGCGATGCAGCGCATCGAGTTCTCAAACACCTCGCCGCCGACGGGATCGAACACCACGTCAGCACCACGGCCATCGGTGATGCGCTTGACGGCATCGCGAAACGGCTCGCGGTCGTAGCGCACGAGATGATCGGCGCCGCGCGCCTTGGCAATCGCGAGCTTCTCGTCGCTGGAGGCCGTCGCAATCACGGTCGCGCCCAGCATCTTGCCGATCTCGACGGCGGCCAAGCCCACGCCGCCGCCGGCGCCGTGCACCAGCAGCACCTCGCCGGGCTCGACCCTGCCGCGATCGATCAACGCATGATAGGCGGTGCCGTGGCCGGCGAGATAGGTTGCGGCCTCCGCATAGTCGAAGGTCGAGGGCAATGGCGTGAGCTGCGACGGCGTCACGACGACTTCATCGGTAAATGCGCCGTGGCGCATTTTCACGATAACCTTGTCGCCGACCGCAACACCCCTCACCTCCGCGCCAACCTCGGTCACATCGCCCGCGGCCTCCATGCCGGGCGTGAACGGCAGCTCCGGCTTGAGCTGATATTCACCCGCCGCCATCAACACGTCAGGAAAGTTCAGCCCGGCGGCACGGATCGCGACGCGCACCTCACCCGGCTTGAGCGGCCGGGAGGGAAACTCCTCCAGCCGCAAGGTCTCGGGCGCGCCGAGAGCACGGCAGACGACAGCCCGCACCATCAGGCGGCACTCGCCTTGCGGCGCAGCAACGCCTCGCGGATCAGCGGCAGGCGGTCGTTGCCAAAGTACATGTCGGTCTTGTCGACGAAGATGGTCGGCGAACCGAAACCGCCGCGCGCCATGACCTGCTCGGTGTTGGCCTTGAGCTGGTCCTTGATGTCCTGCGCCGAAATGCCTGCGAAGAACTTTGGCTCATCGATGCCAACCGTCTTGCAGATCTCGGACAACACCGCGTCCTGCGAGATGTCCTTGTCCTCGCCCCAATAGGTCTCGAACAATGCGGTCGCGAACGGCACCATGTCCTTGCCAAGCCAGATGCAGCCCCGCATCGCCTTGACGCTGTTCACCGGGAACACCGTCGGTGGCATCTTGATCGCGAGGTTCGCCGAGCGCGCCCAATCCTGAAGGTCCTTCTTCATGTAGCGCGCCTTCAGCGGCACCGGTGTCTCACGCTGGGCGTAGACGCTGGGGTTGACCGTGTTGAAGATGCCGCCGACCAGAATCGGCCGCCAACTAATCTCGACGCCGAGCTCCTTGGCGAGCGGCTGGATGTTGTGGAAGGCGAGATAGGTCCAGGGGCTGGAGCAGTCGAAGAAGAATTCGATCATGGCGTTTCCTTATTACGTTTAGCTTCTCTTTCCTCCGTCATTGCGAGCGCAGCGAAGCAATCCAGAATCTTTCCGCGGAGGCAATCTGGATTGCTTCGCTGCGCTCGCAATGACGGGCGTGGCGGCAGCTTACTTCTTTCCCAACAATTCCTTCGCACGCTGGCCGAACATGATCTTGCGTGAATCCTCGTCGAACGGTTCCTTGACGAACTTGCCGATCGCAAGCCCCGCCTGCACCTGCGGCCGTGCGCGCACCTCGGCGTACCAGCGTTTCACGTTCGGATAGTCGTCGAGCGTAAAACCCTGCGCCTTGTGGGTCATGGTCCAGGGGAAGCAGGCGATGTCGGCGATGGAATAGTCGCCCGCGACATAGGCGCCGGTCGCGGCCAACTGCCGGTCCAGCACGCCATAAAGTCGCGCCGCCTCGTCGTGGTAACGCGCAATCGCGTAGGGAATCTTCTCCGCGGCGTAGAGCGCGAAATGGCCGTGCTGGCCGAGCATCGGCCCCAGCCCCGCCATCTGCCACATCACCCATTGGATGGTGGTGGAGCGGCCGCGCAGATCCGCGGCCAAGAAGCGGCCGGTCTTCTCCGCCAGATAGATCAGGATCGCGCCGGTCTCGAACGCAGAGAACGGTTCGCCACCATCGGCGGGTGCGTGATCGATAATCGCTGGAATGCGGTTGTTCGGCGAGATCGCGAGAAACTCGGGGTGAAATTGTTCGCCGGCGCGGATGTTGACGGGGATCACCCTGTAAGGGAGCCCGAGTTCCTCCAGCATGATCGAGATTTTCCAGCCGTTCGGCGTTGGCGCATAATAGAGGTCGATCATGACCTTTCCTTTGGCCTTCCCTGTCGCTATCGCCGGTTAAAATGACGACTTTCGTTGTTCTGTACCTCGACGTTAAGACATGGCAGGAAGGGGCGCAACATAACCCGCCGGAAGGGCCGCCATGCTGTTTCCAACCACGATCGCCGGCTCCTTGCCGAAGCCGGAATGGCTCGCCGAGCCCAACATGCTCTGGGCGCCCTGGAAGTCGCAAGGCGACGAGCTTCTCCGCGCCAAGCGCGATGCGACCATGCTTGCCGTAAAGGTCCAGGAGGATGCCGGCATCGATATCGTCACCGAGGGCGAGCAGGCCCGGCAGCACTTCGTGCACGGTTTTCTGGAGAAGATCGAAGGCATCGACTTCGCCCACAAGGTCGAGATGGGCATCCGCAAGGATCGCTACAAGGCGATGGTGCCGCAGGTGGTCGCGCCGCTCCGGCTCAAAGGCCGCGTCCACGCCGACGAGGCGCGCGTGGCGCGGACGCATACGAAGAAGCAGCTGAAATTCACCCTGCCCGGCCCGATGACCATCATCGACACCATCGCGGATCGCTACTATGGCGACCGCGTCAAGATGGCCTTTGCCTTCGCCGAGCTGCTGAACGAGGAGGCCAAGGCGTTGCAGGCCGACGGTGTCGATCTCGTGCAGTTCGACGAGCCCGCCTTCAACGTCTACATGGACGAGGTCAACGACTGGGGCATCAAGGCGCTGGAGCGCGCCGCGCAGGGCCTCACCTGCGCCACCGCCGTGCACATCTGCTACGGCTACGGCATCAAGGCCAACACCGACTGGAAGGAAACGCTCGGCGCGCAATGGCGGCAGTATGAGCAGATTTTTCCGGCGATCGATGCGAGTCCGATCCAGCAGGTCGCGATCGAATGCCGCAACTCGAAGGTCCCGCTCGACCTGCTCGCGCTGCTGAAAAACAAGATCGTGCAGGCCGGCGTGATCAATGTCGCCAGCGACACGGTCGAGACCGCCGAGGACGTCGTCCAGGTGATCGATGCCGTGTCGAAATTCGTGCCCAAGAGCAACATCATCGCCACCACCAATTGCGGCATGGCGCCGATGCGGCGGGAGATCGCGGAAGCCAAGCTGATGGCGCTTGGCGCCGGCGCTGCGCTGGCGCGTGAGAAGCTGGGCTAATGGCGGCGATCCGTCTGGCACTGATCATCGCTGCACTTCTGGTGGTCGTACAGGCTGCGCGCGCGGAGGACCGCTCCGTGCTGCTGAACTGCAAGGCGATGGTCGAGCATGCGTCGAAGGATACGAATACCGCGAGCGAGGCCGAGCTGACCCGCTGCCGTCAGGTGATCCGCGAATGGGCGCTGCGCGATGCGCGGACGACGGTGGATCAAGACGGTAAGCCGCTCCGCTAGCCGCAAGCCGTCGGATGCAGCACAGGTTGATATCCGGCGATCATCGCGCGCAGCGTGGAAGGCGGCGTCAGCAGCATCGGGCGATCGAGGGCGTGCGCATGCGGCGCGTAGCCCGCGGCTGACCACAACAGCGCCTTGCCCTGTGCGACCAGGAAGCAGTCATTGCCCTGCTGCACCATCGCGCCGTCAGGCAATTCTGCGAGCGGCATCGGCAGCGCATACAGCCGCTTCTTGCCGCGATCAAGGCGCTCGCGATGCAGCACCGCGTCCATCGCCTTCGCGCTGATGTCGCTTCCACCATTCCCCGCTTCCCACGCGGAGCAAAAGCGCTTGGCATCGTCGCGGCGACAGAAGAAGCAGGGCCGGTGGCCCGCGGCGAAGGCCGTAGCTTCGTCGAGGAAAAACAACTCGGTCCAGCTCCGCCGCGCCATCACCGACCGCCGCCAGCCGCGGAATTCACAGAGACAGGTGAGCCAGGCCGGAGAAGACCAGCGCTTCTTCAACAGCGTCTTGGTCGCGGGATCATGGATGATGCCGCGATTGCCGGTGAACATCCCGCGATGTGGCGTCGAGATGATCTCGCCGGTTGGCGTGACGCGGTTTTGCAGCGGCATGGCTGCCTCCACCCGTCATTGCCCGCGGGGCGAAGCAATCCAGAAATGCATCCGCGGAAGCAGTCTGGATTGCTTCGTCGCTTCGCTCCTCGCAATGACGGCGATACTCACGCCGCGCCGTCGCGGAGTGGCGGGTGGTAGGACAGCGCGGTGTCCCAGGGGAAGAAGATCCAGGTGTCCTGCGAGACCTCGGTGATGAAGGTATCAACCAGCGGACGGCCCTTCGGCTTGGCGTAGACGGTGGCGAAATGCGCATCGGGCAGCATCTCGCGCACCAGCTTGCCGGTCTTGCCGGTGTCGACGAGGTCGTCGACGATTAGGAGCCCCTTGCCGGTACCGCCCCCGAGCTTCATCGCCTGATCCGAGATGCCCTTGAGGACCTGGAGATCGCCCTGCTTGGTGTGATCGTAGCTGGCGATACAGACCGTATCGATCACGCGGACCCCAAGCTCGCGCGCCACGATCGCCGCTGGCACCAGCCCGCCGCGGGTGATCGCGATCACCGCGTGGAACGGGCCGACCTCATTGAGCCGCCAGGTCAATGCCCGGCAATCCCGGTGGAACTGGTCCCATGAGACCGGGAAGGCCTTGCCCGCGCGCTCCTGCGCGCTCAGTTCTGGTGTTTCACCAGCCATTATCGTCTCCCGCCATTCGTCTGCCGGCAGCTTCCTGCTACCGGGTGATGTTCAATCCTGCCAGCATTTCCTTCACCGCCGCCATCGCGGCCGCGAGCTTGTCCGCGTCGCGCGAGCGCACCACCAGATTGGTGTTCGGCTTCGAGTCCTCGTCCATGAAGGGATAGCTGCCGATGATGGTGTCGGGGTGGTCGGCGGCAATCGTCCGCAGCGGACTGCCGATGTCGCCCTCCCGCGCATTGGCGCGGACCGATTCGGACAGCATGCGAACGCCGGATTTCAGCTTGGGCGAGACGATGTCCATCATCGCCTGCATGATCGACGGCACGCCCGCCATCACGATGACATTGCCGATCTTGAAGCCGGGGGCCAAAATGGTCGCGCTCTGGATCAGCTCGGCGCCGTCGGGGATGCGGGCCATCCGCAGGCGGGCCTCGTTGAGATCCTGCTCGCTCCAGCGCTCGCGGAAACGGGCAACCACCTCCGGGTGGTGGTCGATGCCGACCCCGAACGCCTTGGCCACGCTGTCAGCGGTAATGTCGTCATGAGTCGGGCCGATGCCGCCGGTGGTGAAGACGTAATTGTAACGATGCCGCAGTTCGTTCAAGGCGGCGATGATGTCGTCCTCGTCGTCGGAGACGACCCGGACTTCCTTCAGGTCGATGCCGATATTGGTCAGGTATTCGGCGATGAAGCCGATATTCTTGTCCTTGGTCCGGCCGGACAGGATTTCATCCCCGATGACCAGAATGCCCGCCGTGACGATCTCGCTCATAACTTACGTCCCTCACCTTTCCCGCCGAATTTGCCGGGGTAACGCGTTGAAGTCACGCGGTTTTGCTGCCGAAATAAGCAGTCCTCAGCCATTTTTTCAGGCAAGCCCTCGGCCCATCCCCGGCAAATATCTCAAGTCCATGCTTATCGCGCTGGCCCGCCCCTTGCTACCACCTAGGAAAGTCATGCACTCTCGCCGCATGGCCAGGGAAACAAGTCGGGATCTATGGCAGTCGCGTTTGATGAAATGAACATTCCGGGTGGGGACCTTCGCCCCGCCTATCAGGAGCTGGCGCGCTGGCTCAAGGAGACGCCTCCCGAGGCGCTCGAATATCGCCGCCAGGAAGCCGAGCTCCTGTTCCGCCGGATCGGCATCACCTTTGCCGTCTATGGCGATTCCGAATCCACCGAGCGCCTGATCCCCTTCGACGTGATCCCGCGGATCATGTCGGGCAAGGAGTGGGCGCTGCTGGAGAAGGGGCTGAAGCAGCGCGTGCGCGCACTCAACATGTTCCTGCGCGACATCTATCACGGCCGAGATATCCTCCGCGCCGAGATCGTACCCGACGACCTGATCTTCCAGAACCCGGTGTTCCGGCCCGAGATGAACGGCCAGCAGGTGCCGCACGACATCTACGTGCACATCGCCGGCATTGATATCATCAGGGTCGATGCCAACGACTTCATCGTGCTGGAGGACAATGCGCGCACGCCGTCGGGCGTGTCCTACATGCTGGAAAACCGCGAGATCATGATGCGGCTGTTTCCGGATCTGTTCGCCCGCCACAGGGTGGCGCCGGTCGAGCGCTATCCGGACGAGCTGCTCTCCGCGCTGCG
This sequence comes from Bradyrhizobium sp. LTSP857, assembly GCF_000938285.1. NCBI lineage: Bacteria > Pseudomonadati > Pseudomonadota > Alphaproteobacteria > Hyphomicrobiales > Nitrobacteraceae > Bradyrhizobium > Bradyrhizobium sp. LTSP857. The sequence continues at coordinate 563,244 of NZ_JYMS01000049.1, forward strand.
CTCGGTGGCGCCGCAAGGTGCCTCCGGCGAGCCGACGGTCGCGCTGCTGACCCCCGGCGTCTACAACTCGGCCTATTACGAGCACTCCTTCCTCGCCGACAAGCTTGGCATCGAACTGGTCGAGGGCCGCGACCTCATCGTCAAGAACAACGAAGTGTTCATGCGCACGACGGAAGGGGTGAAGCGGGTCGATGTGATCTACCGCCGCGTCGACGACGATTACCTCGATCCCCTCACCTTCCGGCCCGACTCGGCGCTCGGCGTGCCCGGGCTGATGTCGGCCTATGCGGCCGGCAACATCACGCTGGCCAACGCCGTCGGCACCGGCATCGCCGACGACAAGGCGATCTACTCCTACATGCCGGAGATCGTGAAATTCTACCTCGGCGAGGAGCCGATCCTGAAGAACGTTCAGACCTGGCGCTGCCGCGAGCCGAAGGATCTGGCTTACGTACTGGACAATCTCGGCGACCTCGTCGTGAAGGAAGTGCACGGCTCCGGCGGCTACGGCATGCTGATCGGTCCCGCCGCGACCAAAGCGACGATCGAAGCCTTCCGCGAGAAGCTCAAGCGCGAGCCGGAAGGCTTTATCGCGCAGCCCACGCTGGCACTCTCGACCTGCCCGACCTGCACCGCAAGTGGCCTCGCGCCGCGCCATGTCGACCTGCGGCCCTTCGTGCTCACGGGCAGCAAGAGCACCACGATCGTGCCCGGTGGGCTGACACGTGTTGCTCTCAAGGAAGGCTCCCTGGTGGTGAATTCGAGCCAGGGCGGCGGCACCAAAGACACCTGGATTTTGGACGAGTAGAGAGATGCTGTCGCGTACCGCCGAAAACCTCTACTGGCTCGCCCGCTACGTCGAACGGGCCGAATATCTCGCGCGCACCATCGACGCAACGCTACGCGTCACCGCGCTTCCGGCTGCCTATATCGGCAAGACCAATGAATGGGATTCGGCGCTGCTCACCGCCGGTGTCGCCGCGAGCTTCTATCAGCAATATGAAGAAGCCAACGAGCATAACGTCGTCGACTACCTCTCCTTCTCGGCGAACAATCCGTCCTCGATCAGGAACTGCATCGAGGCGGCGCGGCTGAACTCACGCTCGGTGCGCACCGCGCTGACCAGCGAGATGTGGGACACCATCAACTCGGCCTGGATCGAATTGCAGGAAGTCTGGAACAAGGGCACCTCGACGCGCGAGGATCTCGCAAAGTTCCTGCGCTTCGTGCAGGAGACCTCGCTGCGTTTCGACGGTTCGGCCTACCGGACCATGCTGCGCAACGACGCCTACTGGTTCTCGCGCCTCGGCCTGCATCTGGAGCGTGCCGACAACACCGCGCGCATTCTCGACGTGAAGTACCACGTGCTGCTGCCCGAGGAGGAGCATGTCGGCGGCCCGCTCGACTTCTATCAGTGGAGCTCGATCCTGCGCTCGGTCTCGGCGCTGACGGCCTATCACTGGGTCTACCGCGAGACGCTGAAGCCGTGGCTGGTCGCGGATCTGCTCATTCTCAACGGGACGCTGCCGCGCTCGCTGGCGAGCTGCTACGACAATCTAACGCGCAATCTCGACCAGATCGGCGTCGCCTATGGCCGCCAGGGCCCGGCCCAGCGCCACGCCCGCGGCATCCGCAACCGGCTCGAACACTCGAATATGAACGACATTTTCCAGCATGGCGTCCATGAATTCATTCAGGAATTCATCGCAGACAATTCCAGGCTGGGCGAAATCATCACAAAGCAGTATTTGATCTGATACTGCCGTCATTCCCGGGCGCCCGCAGGGCGAACCCGGAATGACGTCGCCAGAACAACGGTTCACCATGCGCCTGCGAATCCAGCACATCACGACCTATCGCTACGAGCCGCAGGCCACCAGCGTGATCCAGATCCTGCGCATGACGCCGTGCAGCCATGACGGACAATATGTGGCGGAATGGCAGATCGACGTCTCGACCGACACCAAGCTCGACACCCATGAGGACGCCTTCGGCAACGTCACCCACGTGCTGTCCTGTGGACCCGTCGGCGACATCAAGATCACCGCCGAGGGCCTGATCGAGACCCATGACACCGGCGGCGTGCTGCGCGGTGCCGACGAGCGCTTTCCGGCCGGCATGTTCCTGCGCACGACCGAATTGACCGAGGTCAATCCCGCGATGGCGGCGGTCACACGCCAGTTGCGCAGCGAGGCCGAGAGCGACACGCTCGGCTTCCTGCACACGCTGATGACGCAGATCAGCGAGCACATGACCTTCGACGAGGACCCGACCAACAGCGGCACGTCGGCTGCCGAAGCGTTCACGCTCAAGCGCGGCGTCTGCCAGGACTACGCGCATATCTTCATCGCCTGCGCCCGCACCGGCGGCGTGCCGGCGCGCTTCGTCTCCGGCCATTTTTTGCGCTCCGACGGCACGGTGCATCAGGACGCCGGCCATGCCTGGGCGGAGGCTTACGTCGACGGTCTCGGCTGGGTCGGCTTCGATCCCGCCAACAGCATTTGCACCACCGATGCCCACGTCCGCGTCGCGATCGGGCTCGATTATCTCGGCGCAGCCCCCGTGCGCGGCACTCGCTATGGCGGTGGCGCGGAAACGCTGTCGGTCGCGGTCAAGGTCGAGCAGGCCGGCCGTGGCGGCCAATCGCAGTCGCAATCTCAGCGGCAGAGCTAGGCGCACAGCCCCATCTCGCCAAGCGGCGTGGCCGACCGACCGCCTGAGCCGTGCTACATTCGCAGGATCAGATCAGACCCTGCGAGGCACCCCATGGCGACCGTAAAGCTGCTTTCGGACGATGAGCTCTCCAGCGAGGCGCGCGCCGTCTTCGACGACATCCGCAAAACGCGGCAGTCGGATTTCGTCAACAATTTCTGGCGCGCACTGGCGCATGATCCGAAGACGCTGCGGCGGACCTGGGAGAGCATCAAGGAGGTGATGGCGCCAGGCGCGCTCGATCCCAAGATCAAGGAAATGCTCTATGTCGCGGTTTCGGTGGCGCATGGCTGCAATTACTGCATCCATTCGCACACCGCCGCCGCACGGGCCAAGGGCATGACCGAGGCCGAATATGGCGAGATGCTCGCCATCGTCGGCATGGCCGCGGAGACGAACCGGCTGGTCACGGCGCTGGGCGTCCCCGTCGATGCGGCGTTTCTCGTCGATGGCCCTGAATAAGATAGGCTTTTGCTCCTCAGTGCACGGCGCCCGCAGGGAACAGGGGGTTTCATGCGCCCCCGAAATTGGCTACTAGTTTGGCGCCGATAAAAGCGCTCGCGTTCGGGGACTGGAAATGACCTATTGTTGCGGAATCCTGGTTCGGGACGGGCTCGTCATGATCGCCGACACCCGCACCAATGCCGGCCTCGACAACGTCTCGACCTTCCGCAAGCTGCACATCTTCAACAAGCCCGGCGACCGCATCATGGCGATCGCCAGCGCCGGCAACCTCGCCATCAGCCAGTCCGTGCTGTCCACCCTCACCGAGGGTCTGGAAGATCCGACCACTGGCGACATCGAGACGCTGATGAACGCGCCGACCATGTTCCAGGCGGCCCAGCGCATCGGCCGGGCGATCCGGGCGGTGCACGCCACCGAAGGCCCGGCGCTGAAATCCGAGGACGTCTCGTTCGACGTCTCCTTCCTGTTCGGCGGCCAGATCAAGGGCGCCCGCATGCGCCTGTTCATGGTCTACACGGCAGGCAATTTCATCGAGTGCACCACCGACACGCCGTACCTTCAGATCGGCGAGCACAAATACGGCAAGCCGGTGCTCGACCGCGCCATGCATTACGACGTCGAACTCTACGAGGCGCTGAAGACCGGCCTGATCTCGATGGATTCGACCATGCGCTCCAATCTCGGCGTCGGCCTGCCGATCGACGTGCTGGTGGTGCGGGCCGATGCCTGCGATGCCGATCTCAACCATCGCATCGAGGCGGGCGAGCCCTACTTCCACGATTTGCGCTCGCGCTGGTCGGCGGCCTTACGCGCCGCGCATCAGAACATTCCGCGGCCGCCCTACAAGAACGAAAAAGAACCCAAAACCTGACAGCTTAAGAGAAAAGGCAGGAAACGATGAGTGAAGCAAAGAAGATCGCAGTGGTGACGGGCGCCGGCACCGGAGTCGGACGCGCCGCCGCACTGGCGCTGATGAACACCGGCTTCACCGTGGTGCTCGCAGGCCGCCGGCTCGACATGCTCGAGGAGACCGCCAAGCTCGGTCCGGCCGGTAAGAGCCTGTGTGTCACGGCTGACATGACCAAGCCGGACTCGATTGCAGCATTGTTCGCCAAGGTGGCGCAGACCTACGGCCGGCTTGATGTGCTCTTCAACAATGCCGGCATGGGTGCCCCGCCAGTGAACTTCGAGGACCTCAGCCTCGAGCAATGGCAGGCGGTGGTGAACACCAACCTCACCGGCCCGTTCCTGTGCACCCAGCACGCCTTCCGCATCATGAAGGACCAGACCCCGCGCGGCGGCCGCATCATCAACAACGGTTCGATCTCCGCGCATGCGCCGCGGCCGTTCTCGGCCGCCTACACCTCGACCAAGCACGCCATCACGGGCCTGACCAAGGCGAGCAATCTTGACGGCCGCATGTACGACATCGCAGTCGGCCAGGTCGATATCGGAAATGCCGCAACGCCGATGACCGACCGCATGGTCGCGGGCCCCGGTGTGATGCAGCCCGACGGCACCATGAAGCAGGAGCCGCGCATGGACGCCAAGGCGGTCGGCGATGCCGTCGCCTACATGGCCGGCCTGCCGCTCGATGCCAACGTGCTGACCATGACGGTGATGGCGAGCAAGATGCCGTTCGTCGGACGGGGCTGAACTAAAAACTGAAAAACAACCCCATGCACAGTAGGCGTCAAGAGGCGCTTACTGCTGCTCGGCCGCCGGGGTGACGCGAGGTAAGTCCACGAGCTGCTTCAACAATCGTCGTTGCGAGCGCAGCGAAGCAATCCAGGGTCTTTCCGCGGTGGAATTCTGGATTGCTTCGCTGCGCTCGCAATGACGGGAGAGAGAGCGAGCTCCCTACTCCAGGGTTTCCACCTGCCGCAGGCTTGGAAACAGCTTCATCCAGAGCAGCGCCACCGCGACGGTGCAGACGCCGCCGAGCACGGCGGCCGGCATCGCGCCGAACAGCGCGGCGGCCACGCCGCTTTCGAACTGGCCGAGCTGGTTCGAGGCATTGATGAAGAGGAAGTTGACTGCGCCGACGCGGCCGCGCATCTCGTCGGGCGTGGAAAGCTGCACCAGCGAGAAGCGGATCACGACGCTGATCGTATCGGCCGCGCCCAAAATGGCGAGCGACAGCACCGACAGCCACATCCAGGACGACAGCGCGAACACGATTGTGGCGATGCCGAACACGATCACCGCCTGAAACATGCGCATACCGACATGCCGCGTGATGGCGTGACGCGCCAACACCATGGTCATCGCCAGCGCGCCGACAGCAGGCGCTGCACGCAAGATCCCGAGCCCCATCGGGCCGGTCTGGAGGATGTCGCGGGCATAGATCGGCAACAACGCAGTGACGCCGCCGAACAGCACGGCGAACAGGTCGAGCGAAATGGTGCCGAGGATCGCGGGATTGCTCCGGATGAAGCGGACGCCGGCAAAAATATTGTCCGAGCCCGTCCCCTCCTTGGCGACCGCCTGCGGACGCGGCTGGATGAAGCCGGTCAGGATCATGCCAAAGATCCAGAACACCAGCATCACGGCATAGGCAAGATGCGGCGCGATCGCATACGCGAAGCCGCCGAGCGCAGGGCCCGTGATGGTCGCGACCTGCCCCGCACCGCTCGCGACCGCCGTCGCGCGCTGGAGCGATCCCTGCGGCGCGATCAGCGGCAAGAGCGCCGCGGTGGTCGGGCTTTCGAAGGCGCCGGCAATGCCGAGCACGAAGGTCGCGACAAAGATCTGCACTTCGCTGACCGCGCCGAGATAGGTGATGACGGCGAGATAGAGCGCGGTCGCGGCCTCCACGAGCTGGCAGAGCTGAACCACGCGCTTGCGCTCAAAACGGTCGGCGGCGTGGCCGGCGACGAACACCAGGAGTGCTGTGGGCAGGAACTGCACGAGGCCGACCATGCCGAGATCGAAGGCCGAGCCGGTGAGGTCGTAGATCTGCCAGCCGATCGCGACCGCCGCGATCTGGCTGGAAAAGCGCGACAGACTGCGCGAGAGCAGGAAGAACAGGAAGGCACGGTGGGAGAGGAGCGCGCGGGCGCTGACCGGCTGATTCGCTGCTATCGGCTGCTCCGTCATCGCCTCTTCGGTCACGCTTGGACTATCCGCCCCCTTGATGTCGATGCGCCCCGCGTGGCTGACGCAGAGGTGCTTGTCAACAGCGGGACACCTCTCGCAGTCTTCCGGCATTGCGTTTGCATCGCACGCGCGGCCATAATCATTGAGGGTTTGGGGACATCATGCTGCGGCTGCAATCGGCACTCGGCGTTTTCGCATTGCTGCTGATCGCGTGGGCGTTGGCAGAGAATCGCCGCGCGGTCTCGCTGCGCCAGGCGGCGATCGGCCTTGCCATGACCTTCGTCACCGCGATCGTTCTCCTGAAGGTGCCCGTCGTCGCGCACGCCTTCGGCGCCATCAACGACGCAGTCGGTGCGATCTCCGCGGCCTCGCGCGCCGGCTCCTCCTTCGTGTTCGGTTATATCGGCGGCGGTGCCCTGCCCTTCGACCTGAAAGTGCCGGGAGCCGATTTTATCCTGGCGTTCCAGGCGCTGCCGATCGTGCTGGTCATGAGCGTGCTGACGACGCTGCTGTTCTATTGGCGTGTGCTGCCGCCGATCGTGCGTGGCATGGCGTGGCTGCTCGAACGCACGCTTGGCGTCGGCGGCGCGGTCGGGCTCTCGACCGCCGCCAACATCTTCCTCGGCATGGTCGAGGCGCCGCTGTTCGTCCGGCCTTACCTCGCGCAGATGTCCCGAAGCGAATTGTTTCTGGTGATGACCGGCGGCATGGCCGGCATCGCCGGCACCGTGCTGGTGCTCTACGCGACGTTGCTGGCCCCGCTGATTCCCGACGCGGCCGCGCACTTCGTCATCGCGTCGGTGCTGGGTGCGCCGGCGGCGATCCTCGTCAGCCTGATCATGGTACCGGAAACCAGCGATAAGCGAACCGGCGGCGCGCTGGAGGATCCGGAGATGGAGGTCTCCAGCACGATGGATGCGATCGTGAAGGGCACCGGCGCAGGCCTCGAGCTGCTGCTCAACATCGTCGCCATGTTGCTGGTGCTGGTGGCGCTGGTCTATCTCGTCAACGCGATCCTCGGGCTTCTACCTGATATCGGCGGCGCAGCGATCTCGCTGCAACGGCTGCTCGGGCTGGTGATGGCGCCGGTGTGCTGGCTGATGGGATTGCCCTGGGATCAGGCGGTGACGGCCGGCAGCCTGATGGGCACGAAAACCGTGCTCAACGAACTGATCGCCTATGTCGACTTCTCAAAGCTGCCGCCGGGTACGCTCGATCCGCGCTCGCGCCTGATCATGCTCTACGCGATGTGCGGCTTCGCCAATTTCGCCAGCCTCGGCATCATGATCGGCGGCCTCGGCGTGATGGCGCCGGATCGGCGCGACGAGATCAACGCGCTCGGACTGAAGTCAATCGTGTCGGGCACTCTGACGACGTGTTTGATGGGCGCGATCGTGGGGGTCATTACGTGACTCCCGTCGTGATGTCGTAGCCTGGATGGAGCGCAGCGCAATCCAGGAAAGTATCTCCGTCGCAGACAGTCGCCCCGGATTTCGCTTCGCTCCATCCGGGCTACGAGCTGCCATCCCGCTCAGCCGCACAACTTCGTCTTGTCCAACATACGACGGACCTCACCCAGCTTGGCGCGGCACACCTCGGCCGCCATGGCCTTCGCCTCGCTGGACCGTCCTCGCGCGAGCAGCAACTGCGCCAGCAAGGCCTGCGCCACGGATCGCACCGACCCGCCCGCCACATCCGAGGTGGCGAGCGACATCGCGGTTTGCACTTCCGTCTCGGCAGGACCGAGGCTGTTCTGTTCAATGAAGTAGATCGCGCGGAACAGGTGGGCCCGCGGGTCTTTCGGGTAGCGGTTGACGAAATCAGTAGAACGGCTGGCCATCTCGCGCGTGCTCGCCGGCATTTCCGACGCGCGCATATACTGCCCGGCATCAGCGATGTAGGACCGATAATGAGCAGCGGCGAAGCCGGCGCAGATCAGTGATCCGGCGAATCCTCCGAGCAACACCATGCCAGCGCTTCGCGGCAGGCTGTCATAGGACCAGAAGGCGAGCCACGGCGTGATGGCAAGCGCGGCGCCGGCCAGCGCACCGCCTCCATGCGCATAATAGTTGACATTGCCGGAGGCTCCAAAGGCAAGCGGCAGCAGCGCTGGAACACCGAAGAAGAGCGACGTCTTCAGTCTCGATATCGTTTGATCGGCGTCCGCCTCTGGCTCGAAGCTCGCGACGAACAGCGCGGCGATCAGCCCGGTAATGGCGCCGGACGTGCCGACGCCCACCGAGCCGGGGCCATTGCCCAGGAGCGAGCCAGCCTCGCCGGCCAGCGCACTGGCAACGAAGATCAGCGAGAACCAGCCACGACCGATCAGGGGCTCCAGCCTGACGCCGACGATGAACAGCGCAACGCAGTTGCCGATGAGGTGCCCCTGGCTGCCATGCAGAAGCGGCGCAAGGCCAATCCGCCACCACTCGTTTCGTCCGACAACAAGGTCGTAGCCGGACGCACCCTGAGCGATCAGCGAGCGGACATCGAGTGAGCCGTCCCGCGCAATGTCGATGGCCAGACTGCGTTGCAGCGCGAAGATCAGGACCAGACCGAAAATCAGGGCAATGGTGAGGAAAGGGATATCGGCCAGAAGCTTGTTCTCGCCAAAAAGCGTCTCCTCACTGGACAAGGGCCGAGGTGCGATCGGCGCGGCGACGGGTTGAAATGATGCCCTTGGGGTTGGCGCTACGACGCCGCGTCGGCCAAAAGTATTGGTCGCCATGAAAACATGTCCCGCATTCTCACAGCTTCGAGTTGACGCGAGGAATATTTTCGACTGGTTAGCGACCGCCCTGCGGGACGGCTGAAACCATCCGAGTGGTAACTGCCCGGTTTTGCGGATCGGGCGCTTTCTAACGATCGCCTCACCGTCGGGGGCTGAGTTAGCAACGAACTCGTAGCCCGGATGGAGCGCAGCGCAATCCGGGAAAGTGCACCGTCACGCACGGTTTCCCGGATTTCGCTTCGCTCCATCCGGGGCTACAAGGACCCGATTCACATCAGCGGGTGCTCTAAACCAAAGCTGAGGCCGCGGTCCGAAATGCCAGGACCGCGCGATCGATATCCGCGTCGTCGATATGGCGATGGGTCACACAACGCAGGCGATGCCTGCCCCAAGGCCTCGCCCTCAGGCCCGCCTTCTCCAGAGCCCCCGACCACGCGGCGCTGTCGCGCCCGGAGAGAGAGACATCGACCTGCACGATATTCGTCTGCGGAATTGTCGCGCTGACCTTTGGATGCAACGCGTTCAGCGCATCACTCAGGGCTCGCGCACGTCGGTGGTCCTCGCCCAGACGCGCACCCATGACCTGAACCGCTTCCAGGCCGGCTGCGGCCAGGATGCCGATCTGGCGCTGCGTGCCTCCCAGCATGCGGCGGAATCTGCGGCTGCTGTCGATCACGGCGCGCGGCCCCGCAAGCACGGCACCGGCCGGCGCACTCAGGCCCTTCGATAGACACAGGGAGACCGTGTCGCAATGCTTAGCAACCTGATCCGGCGCCACGTCAAGGGCGACCGCGGCGTTGAACAGCCGCGCTCCGTCGAGATGCACCGGGACGCCGCGGGCCGAGGCCATGGCGTGCACCGCCTGCATATGCTCCAGCGGCAGCACGGCGCCGCTCGCATTGTTGTGCGAGGTTTCCATCGCGACAAGGGCGGTCCTGAGCTTAAGCCCCTCGCCCTGTAGCGCGTCCTCCAGCAAATTCAGGTCCATCGCGCCAGCGGTGCCGGCAACGGCGAAGTAAAACTGCCCCGTGAACGTCGCCGCCCCTCGTTCAGAGGTGTACATATGAGCACTGGATTCCAACACGATCTGTTCGCTGCGCTGCGACTGCGCCAGCGTCGCCAACAGATTGGCCATGGTGCAGCTCGGCACAAACAAACCGGCTTCCTTGCCCAACGCCGCAGCCGCAACGACCTCCAACTCCCGCGCCGTGGGGTCACCGTCCAGCCCGTCATCGCCGAGCGGCGCCGATGCCATGCGGGCATACATCGCTTCGGTCGGCTTGGTGACCGTATCGCTGCGCAGGTCGATAGGTGGCAACCCAGCGCCCGCCGGACTCGTGTCGTGTTGTGCCATTGCGAGAACCTCTAGAGCGCTTGATAGAACGCTTGGCGCGTCATTCGTAGACTGCCGGGTCGCCGGAATCGGTCGGGTTGGCCAGCGCCCGCTTGAGGGCGGCGCTCATTGGAAATTTCAGGTTGAGGCCATGCGGTGGGATGGGTGAATTAAAGTATTTGTCGTAGAGCGCCGCAATCTGTCCGTTCTTGATCAGGTCGATCACGGCCTCGTCGACCATCTTCTTGAAAGCAGGATCATCCTTGGGTTGGACGATGCCATAGGGCGCCGCCTCGAGGCTCTTGCTACCGATCTGGAAATCATCCGGCGTCCTGGACGAGGCGACCGTGGCATAGGCGAGACCGTCATCATTGGCGGTGCCGGCCACCCGGCCCGTCGACACCATCAAGAAGGTCTCGGCGGTGTCCTTGGCCGGCACCACCGTGATGCCAAGATTGTTCTTGGCGTTGATCAGCGTAATCACCTTGAAAGTCTGGCCGCCGGCTTGGGCGGCGATGGCCTTGCCGCGAAACGAAGCCGGGTCGTTGACATCGACCCCGCCATCCTTGCGCGCGACGAGGACGACCTGCGCAACGAAGGTGGTGGGAGCAAAGGCGACGAGTTTATGCCGCTCGATATTATTGGTCGTGTTGCCGCATTCGAGATCGATCGTACCGTTGGCGAGCAGCTGAATACGTGTCGCCGAGGTGATGGGATTATAGCGAATCTCGAGCTTGGGAAGCTTGAGCGCCGTCTTGATCGCCTGCACCACCCGTTCACAGATTTCCACGGTGTAGCCGATCGGCTTCTGGTTGCCGTCGAGATAGGCGAAGGGCACCGAGGTCTCGGGATACCCCAATGTGATCGCGCCGCTCTCACGGATCTTGTCCAGCCTGCTCGCACCCTGGGCCATGGCCTCGCTGGAAAGAAGAACGATAGCGACGGTCGCCGCGGCGAGTGCCTTGATCGTTGTCGCTTTCATGTCGTCCCCTTTTTTTCCCGAATGTCCGTGACGCCGCCCACGGTGGGCAGGCAACGACACGGCGGCTCCGTGCGAACGGCTTCATGCTCTGGACTATCGTCCAAAAGCCCGATCTGATGAAATTCCAGTTTCACACTCCCCTATACGGATTTGATATGGCCACCAGACGCATGGGCTTGAAGCATGTGGAGGCTTTTCGGGCCGTCTTCGTGACGGGATCGATGACGCAAGCGGCTCAGCGCATGCATACCTCGCAGCCCCAGATCAGCCGCCTGATCGGACAGTTAGAAGCGATCACGCAATTCCCGCTGTTCGACCGCAGCGGCGGCCGCCTCCGTCCGACCGTGGACGGATCGCGCTTCTTCCAGGAGGTCGATAAGACTTTCATCGGCTTGGCCGGACTGGAGGCCAGCGCAGCCAGCATCCGCTCGTTCGGTATGGGTCGGCTAAGCGTTGCGGCGATGCCGCGCTTGGCCGGCGGCCTGCTGACGCGCATCGCGGCGCGTTTCAAAATGGATTATCCGCATGTGATGATCTCGATCCGGTCCGGCACGGCGAGCGCGGTGCACGACTGGGTCAGCTCCGGGCTTTGCGACACCGGGTTGGCCATGCTCTACGGCGAGGTTGCGGGGGTGCATGTCGAACCGGTGCTCAAGACCCGTTGCGTCGCAATCATGCCGAAGGCGCATCGTCTTGCGCAGAAGAAGACGCTGCGCCCGGCCGATTTCGCGGATGAGGCCTTCATCTCCTTCGCTACGGGCAGTCCGCTCTACGATCGCATCGATACGATCTTCGCGCAGGCGGACGTCACGCGCCGCATTGTTGCCGAGACCGATCTGGGCGCATCGGTCTGTGCCCTGGTCGCGGCGGGTCTCGGCATCAGCATCATCAACCCGATTGCCGCGCATGACGAAAGCTCTGGCGCGGCCCTGATCACGCGCCCCTTCAACCCGGCGGTCCCGGTTACGATCGCACTGCTCTATCCGCCTTATGCCGCGCGCGGCCGGTTGATCGATGCCTTCAGCGAATATGCTCGCAAGATCATGAGCGAGGAATTGGGTTATCTTGAGCGGTAGTCGGCCGTTAGTTGCCGTAGCCCGGATGGAGCGCAGCGCAATCCGGGTCAACCTTCTCCGCGGAGAGACTTTCCCGGATTTCGCTTCGCTCCATCCGGGCTACAAGTGGCCCGTCAATGACGAACGAGAGAGCGTCTACGCCTTCAGCTCCACCGTCTTGAACTCCGCCGGCAAAATCACCTCCAGCAGTTCGACGTCATCGGAATAATCCAAAATCATGTGCTTGATCTTCGGCGGCTGGGTCCAGGCGCTGCCTTCTTTCATCAAGGTCTCGCCCTCTCCGTCCATGTAGGTTTTCACCCAGCCCTTGAGCACGTAGACCATCTGGAAATCGACGGCGTGGAAGTGCAGCTTTGAGACTTCGGCCGGATTGCAGGGACCTTGCAAACGGATCACGTGCGCTTGCGCGAGGCCGTGGCTGGCAGCGGCGATGCCGAGATCGCGGTACTTTGCGTAGGCACGCAGACCGTCGGCCTTGAAGTCTTCCTCGCGATGATGGCTGATCGCGATGCGCTGCTTGGGCCGTGCGGATTTCTTCGGCGCGGTCTTGGCGGGCGCGGAGCGCGCCTTCGACTTCACGGCCTTGCGTGCAGATGATCTCGCTGCGGGCTTGGTGCCGCTCCGCTTCTTCACTGCGGCCTGCGCTGCGTTGCGCGATTTCGTTATCTTGGCCATGGACGGCCTCCCCTATTGTTATGGCGGAGAGGCTAACACGAAATGAGATATCGTAGGGTGGGCAAAGCGAAAGCGTGCCCACCACTGCCAGATGCGATCGCGGAGAGGTGGTGGGCACGGCGCGCAAGTGCGCGCCTTTGCCCACCCTACGAGTCCGCCGCTCGCCTCAATGCAGCCGAAACACACCGTCGACCGCGCGCAATTCCGCCGGCTTGATCAGCTTGGAATGCGCGACGGTCACCGAGTGAAGCGGACCATCGAGCTTCTGCTGCCAGAAGGCCAAGAAATCCTTCAGCGCCGGAAATTTCGGAAACATGTCGTAGTTCTGCCAGACGTAGGTCTGAAGCAACGATGGATGATCCGGCATCCGGTAGAGAATTTGTGCCGTCGTCAGCCCATAACCCAACAGCTGTTTCCGGAAATCGTCGGAAACGGCGCCTGCCCGCAAGCCCATGCCAACCTCCTTTGCAGGAGCGCATATTCAGGGGGTGGCTTCCCGGTACGCTGTTTACGAGCCACCCGGTGGAGATGCGCTCACATGAGAGAAATGTGACGCAAACTGACAATCCATCTCAAGCCCAAAAGTTTAACAAGTTGTTGAAATACAATGCGTTAGCAGCAGAGGCGGCTCCGTGCTAATACGGCCTCAAGGCCGGTTAACGATGGTAAAGAATTCTGGCACACAGCGCTTCTGAGTGCTTATTTTTCTGCTAGAAGCCCTTGCTCCCGCAAAAATCCTGGCTTATCTGAGCTTCACCCGCATTGGCACTCGCGGGCATCGATTGCTAACACCCTGAAAACATCAATCTGAGCAAAAGCTTAGGAGGACTGCATGAAATTCCGTCCGCTTCACGACCGCGTCGTGGTCAAGCGCATCGACGCAGAAGAGAAGACCGCTGGCGGCATCATCATTCCCGACACCGTCAAGGAAAAGCCCTCGCAGGGCGAAATCGTCGCTGTCGGCCCCGGTGGCCGCGACGAAGCCGGCAAGCTGATCCCGATCGATCTGAAGGTTGGCGACCGCGTGCTGTTCGGCAAGTGGTCCGGCACCGAGGTCAAGATCGACAATGAAGATCTGCTGATCATGAAGGAAAGCGATGTCATGGGCGTCCTCGACGTCCCCGCTTCCAAGAAGAAGGCGGCCTAAGAGCCCCCTCTCCCACCCAGCTAAACCCCTCAAGGAAAAATCCAGATGGCAGCTAAAGAAGTCAAATTCGGCGTCGATGCACGCGACAAGATGCTGCGTGGCGTCGACATCCTCGCCAACGCTGTGAAGGTCACGCTCGGTCCGAAGGGCCGCAACGTCGTCCTCGACAAGTCGTTCGGCGCTCCCCGCATCACCAAGGACGGCGTCACCGTCGCCAAGGAGATCGAGCTCGACGACAAGTTCGAGAACATGGGCGCGCAGATGGTGCGCGAAGTCGCCTCCAAGTCGGCTGACGCGGCCGGCGACGGCACCACCACCGCAACCGTGCTCGCGGCTGCGATCGTTCGTGAAGGCGCCAAGTCGGTTGCCGCCGGCATGAACCCGATGGATCTGAAGCGTGGTATCGACCTGGCTGTGGAAGCCGTGGTCGCCGACCTCGTCAAGAACTCCAAGAAGGTGACCTCGAACGAGGAAATCGCCCAGGTCGGCACCATCTCCGCCAACGGCGATGCCGAAATCGGCAAGTTCCTCTCCGACGCCATGAAGAAGGTCGGCAACGAGGGCGTCATCACGGTTGAAGAAGCCAAGTCGCTCGAGACCGAACTCGACGTCGTCGAGGGCATGCAGTTCGACCGCGGCTACATCTCGCCCTACTTCGTCACCAACGCCGACAAGATGCGCGTTGAGATGGACGACGCTTACATCCTCATCAACGAGAAGAAGCTCTCCTCGCTGAACGAGCTGCTGCCGCTGCTCGAGGCCGTGGTGCAGACCGGCAAGCCGCTGGTGATCGTGGCTGAGGACGTCGAAGGCGAAGCGCTGGCGACCCTCGTCGTGAACCGCCTCCGTGGCGGCCTGAAGGTTGCGGCCGTCAAGGCTCCGGGCTTCGGCGATCGCCGCAAGGCCATGCTCCAGGACATCGCAGTTCTGACCGGCGGCCAGGCGATCTCGGAAGATCTCGGCATCAAGCTCGAGAACGTCACGCTCAACATGCTCGGTCGCGCCAAGAAGGTGATGATCGACAAGGAGAACACCACGATCGTCAACGGCGCCGGCAAGAAGGCCGACATCGAAGCGCGCGTGGCGCAGATCAAGGCGCAGATCGAGGAAACCACCTCGGACTACGACCGTGAGAAGCTCCAGGAGCGTCTTGCCAAGCTCGCAGGCGGCGTCGCGGTGATCCGCGTCGGCGGCGCGACCGAGGTCGAGGTGAAGGAGCGCAAGGATCGCGTTGATGACGCGATGCATGCGACCCGCGCGGCTGTCGAGGAAGGCATCGTCCCGGGCGGCGGCGTCGCCCTGCTCCGTGCCTCCGAGCAGCTCAAGGGCCTGCGCACCAAGAACGACGACCAGAAGACCGGCGTCGAGATCGTGCGCAAGGCGCTGTCGGCTCCCGCTCGCCAGATCGCGATCAACGCCGGTGAAGACGGTTCAGTGATCGTCGGCAAGGTGCTGGAGAACAAGTCGTACGCTTTCGGCTTCGACTCCCAGACCGGTGAATACGGCGACCTCGTCAAGAAGGGCATCATCGACCCGACCAAGGTGGTCCGTACCGCGATCCAGAACGCTGCCTCGGTTGCGGCGCTGCTGATCACCACGGAAGCCATGGTCGCCGAGCTGCCCAAGAAGGGCGGCGCCGGCCCCGCAATGCCTCCGGGCGGCGGCATGGGCGGCATGGACTTCTGATCCAGCCGTTCAGGCACAGTCGAGAAATGCGAAACCCCGGCAGCGATGCCGGGGTTTTGTTTTGGGGCAAACTCTTCGCCCTTGTCATTCCGGGGCGCGTCCCTCTTGGGCGCGAGCCCGGAATGACGAAGCCGCTCACCTCACCTTCCCGATGCGTCCGCCGCGCGGCTCGCCGTTGGGCGCAATCGACCAGAATATCCAGACCGCCCGGCCGACGAGATTGTCCATCGGCACAAATCCCATCGCACTCATCGCGCGGCTGTCGGTCGAATTATCGCGGTTGTCGCCGAGCACAAACAGATGGCCCGGCGGAACCGTATAGACGGGCGTGTTGTCGTAGAAGCCGTTGTCGAAACAATCGTAGGTCTGGTAACTCGCGCCGTTCGGCAGCGTCTCGCGCCAGCGCCCGTTCTTCGTGCCTGGATCGAGCCCGCAAGAGGCCCCGCCGAACCCGCTCGCGAGAGCAACGCGTGTCACCGGCTTGTCGTTCAGCATGAGCTGACCCTGCCGCATCTGGATGCGGTCGCCGGGCAATCCGACGATGCGCTTGACGTAATCGACCGAGGTGTCCTTCGGGTTGCGAAATACAGCGACATCGCCGCGCTCGGGGGTTGATGCGAGGACGCGACCCGAGATCGGCGAATAAGGAAACGAATAGCGGCCGTAGCCGTAGGCATATTTTGCGGCGAGCACATAGTCGCCGACGACCAGCGTCGGGACCATCGAGCCTGACGGGATGTTGAACGGCTGGAAAAGGAAGACGCGAAACAGGATCAGCGGCGACCACAATGCCGGGACCAGCAGGATCAGGATGACGATCGCCTTCCATTCCCTGGATCGGGCTTTCGGCCGGATGGTGTCCTGAAGAGTGGTCATCGTTTGTCCTGCCGGAGATCGTAGCGATCGCAAGATTACGCAACCTGCGGAGGTGCGCAATCCCCGCTTGATGGATTTGGTCGTGCGGCTCGCGGGCTGCGTTCAACTGCGCTGAACCGCGTAACCGCCCCAAGCGATCAGTCGCGTGACAAATCCCTGAAGCAATGGCGTATCCATTCGATCGCGAGGCGCGTCGCCGGGTCGCGCTTCAGATGATTCTGCACCAGGAGCCAGACGTCGCGGCGCTTGGTGAGAAGTGTCGCGCGCAAACTGCGGTCGGAGAGCAAGTCCGCGCAGCTAAGTTCTGGCAGCACGCCGACCGCCTGATGCGACTGGATCATGGTCCTGACAATGCGGACATTGTCGGTGACGCAGCGCGCGTTCTTCACGCGCCGGGTGCGTAGGAACTGCGCTTCGGGAATGGCGTCGAGCTCGTCCGGAAAGACGCAAGCGATCGGCGCGTCATTTGGACTGTCGACCGGCTCGAAGAAATACAGCCGCAGATCGGCGAGTTTGGAGATGGTGAAATCGCCCTTCTCCGGCTTGCGCAGCCGGATGGCGAGATCGGCCTGCCAGCGCGAGAACTTGACGTTGCCGCTGGCGGTCAGGAATTGCAGGGTCAGGCCGGGGTGATCGCGCAGGAAGGCGCTGGCGTGCGGCGCCAGCAGCTCTTCGGCCACCGTATTGGTCGAGGCGATGCGCAGGCGGCCGACCGGGCCCGGCTGGCTCTCACCGATGCGATCGATCGCCGCGACATGTGCGGCCATCGCGCCGACATGCTCGAGCACCGCCTCGCAATGGCGCGTCGGCCGGCGCAAGCCATCGATCGCGTCGAACAGGGGCACGCCGAGATCGCGCTGGATCCGCGCAAGCCGGCGGCCGACGGTGGTCTCGTCGATGCGCAGCCGCGCGCTGGCGCCGGCATAGGTGCCCTCGTCCCTCACCGCGGCAATGATGCGCAGATCGTCCCAGTTCATGGCGGCGAACCTAGCAGGCGCCGCCCTATCCTGCAAATTTGCAGCCATATGCTGCAATAGTCCTGCACAATGGCAGGCCGCCGCCGCGCTAGTCTGGCGCCATCCGATCGTCTCGAAAGGCCTGACATGACCGCTCCAAAGACCCTGCTCGAACTTTCCGGCGCCGACCTCAATCCGCCAAACCTCGCTGACACCTGCCTCGTGCTGATCGACATCCAGAACGAATATCGCGCCGGTCCGCTGGCGCTGCCGGACGCCGAGCCCGCGATTGCCGCGGCCGCGTGCCTGCTGGCGCGCGCACGACAGAGCGGTGCGGCGATCTTCCACGTCGCACACAAGGGCCGTGCCGGCAGCCTGTTCGACCGCGAGGCCGAGCGTGGCGCGATCGTCGACAGCCTGGCGCCGCTCACGGACGAAGCCGTGATCGAGAAGGCGCTGCCGAACGCCTTTGCCAGCACCGACCTGCAAGCGCGGTTAGCTGTGACCGGACGCACCAACATCGTGATGGCGGGCTTCATGACCCATATGTGCGTCAGCTCGACCGCGCGCGCCGCGCTCGACCTTGGCCTGCGCACCACCGTCGCAGCCGATGCCTGCGCCACGCGCGATCTGCCCGACAGACGCGGCGGGACGCTCAACGCAAAAACCATTCACGAGGTCGCGCTGGCCGAGCTGTCTGACCGCTTCGCGCTCATCGTGCGCAGTGACGCGCTCGTCTGATCCGGGAGGTCGCATGCTGCAACTCTATTTCTCGCCGATGGCCTGCTCGCTTGCGAGCCGCATCACGCTGATGGAGGCCGGCTTGGATGCGCGCTACCACCTCGTGCATCTCCTGACCAAGAAGCGCATCGAGGATGATGCCGACTTCCGCATCATTTCAGCGAAGGGCGCAGTGCCGGTTCTGATCCTGGAGAATGGCGAGCGGCTGACGGAGAGTGCCGCGGTGCTGCAATATATCGCCGACCTGAAACCGGAGACCGGCCTCGCGCCGCCGCCCGGCCATGTCGATCGTTACCGGCTCCAGGAGTGGCTGAGCTTCGTCGGCACCGAGATCCACAAAGCGTTCCTGTTTCCGACCTTCTGGTACAAGGACGACGGCTCGCTCGCCAAGCCCCGTGCAAGGATAGCGCAGACATTGTCTGTGCCGGCCACGCACCTTGCGGATCGCAAATTCCTCGTTGGTGACTGCTTCACCGTCGCGGATGCCCACCTCACCTGGGCCTTGCTGCTGCTGCGCCCCGCAGGCGTCGACATCGCGCAATGGCCATCCTTGTCGGCCTATCTCGAGCGCATGCAGGCGCGGCCCACCGTGAAGGAAGCGATTGCGACGGAGATAGCGCTCCGCAAGACCGTGGCGGCCACCCCGGCGTGACAGGATGTCACGGTCGCCGAATTTGACGGTTCCACAGCGA
This sequence comes from Bradyrhizobium sp. LTSP857, assembly GCF_000938285.1. Taxonomy (NCBI): domain Bacteria; kingdom Pseudomonadati; phylum Pseudomonadota; class Alphaproteobacteria; order Hyphomicrobiales; family Nitrobacteraceae; genus Bradyrhizobium; species Bradyrhizobium sp. LTSP857. The sequence continues at coordinate 582,415 of NZ_JYMS01000049.1, forward strand.
GGGCATTGATGTCGGCGCGGCATGCGCTAGTCTGAGGGATATTTTTCGATATTTCCTTGGAAGGCATTCATGCGTGCTCTTTCCGGAATTTGCACTGCAAGATTTTCTCTGGCCCTCCTCGCCTGCTGGCTGTGCCTCGGTCCCGCATCGGCGGAAACGCGGGTCGCGCTGGTCATCGGCAACGGCGCCTATGCCAGCACAGCGCAGCTTCCCAACCCGCCGCACGATGCCGAAGACGTCGCGGGCTCGCTCAGGCGCAGCGGTTTCGAGGTCTACCAGGGTGTCGACCTGCGCCAGGCCGACATGCAGGACCTGACCATCCGCTTCGCGCGCGCCGCGAGCAGAGCTGATGTCGCCATGTTCTACTACAGCGGCCACGCGATGCAGTACAACGGCGTGAACTACCTGATGCCGATCGACGCCGTGCTGACCGACGAAGCGGATCTGAAGCGCTTCGTGCGGGTCGACGACATCGTGAACGACCTGCAACAGGCCAAGAACCTGCGCATCCTCGTGCTCGACTCCTGCCGCGACAATCCGCTGGCGGAAAACCTCAAGCGTTCTGCCGGCACGACGCGCGCCGCCTCAATCGGGCGCGGGCTGTCGAAAGTCGAAGCACCGCGCGGCACGATCGTGTCTTTCTCGACGCAATCCGGGCAGACCGCAGCCGATGGCAGCGGCCGCAACAGCCCCTATACGAGCGCGTTCCTGAAGCACATCGAGGAGCCGCAGGAGATCGGTGACGTCTTTCGCGACATCAGCAGCGACGTCTATGACAGCAGCGGCAAGACCCAGCTTCCGGAGCTGTCACTCTCGATCATCGGCAAGTTTTATCTGAACGGGCCGGTGTCGGTCACGGTGGCGCCAGCGCCTCAGGCCGCACCGCGAGCGGATCCTTGCGCGGCCGCCGAGGCCCATTGGAAGGCTGCGGACGGCATCGGCACGCTCGGTGCCTACGAAGACCATCTCGCCAGATTCCCGAATTGCATCTTCGCCAATCTCGCCAAGGCGCGGATCGAGGGCCTGAAGCAGAAGGTGACCTTGGCGCCTGCGGCCGCCCCCCGAGCCGGTGGAAGCAAGGATTTCGACGGCAACTGGGACGTGACGTTGAATTGCCAGACCAGCGGCAAGGCGCAGGGCTTTACCCGAGCCCTGGCTGGCACCGTTGCGAACGGCGTGCTTCACGCCGAGGCTCAGGGCCCGGGCGGCAACGTCAACCGGCTGGAAATCGACGGCCAGATCCCGCCGGACGGCAAGACCACCTTGAGCGCGCGCGGGACGACAGGGGCGAGCACCTATACGCTCAACAACATGCCGCCAGGCTCTCCCTACGCCTTTACGGTCGATGCGCAGTTCGATCGTAGCCGCGGCAGCGGCAAGCGCAACGAGGCGCGTCCGTGCAACCTGGTTTTCGTCAAACGCTGATCGAGCAGGAACCGGCGAGGCGCGTTGCGCCTCACTCGACCCGCGCGACCACCGCGAGCCTGCGGATGCCCTTGTTGCGATAGGCGTCGAGGAACGCGTAGTAGTCCTTGAACGACACGCAGCCGTTGGAATCGCCGTTCGGCCCGAGCATGAAGGTGTGGGCGAGCAGGCCGTCGCGGCCGTAGATCGCATTCTCGCCGCCGATCGGCGTCAGCCGCAGCGCGGGCACGCCGTGAAACAGCGCTTCGCGCGGCTTCAAATCGTAGATGTGCGGTGGCGTCACACCGCGCATGCGGACGCGCGAGGAACGGGGATCGTCGAGATTAGAGCCGAGGCCGGAATGTGCCTCGAGCTTGGTGCCGTCGGGCAGATACACCGTCTTCGCGGTGATGTCGTAGACCGCGGTCGAGCGGTCATACGGCGCCGAACCGCCCAGCATCGGGTTCTGCTCCTTCGGCGCGATGGAAGCGGTCACGCTGGCATCGGCGGAGGCATAGGCCAGCAAGCCGCCGGAGGGCTCACGCTTGCCCCAGAGCTTCTCGACCATCGATTGCCGCGGCCCGGTGATCGACATCACCGCAGCCTTGGCGCGATCGGCGAACGATTTGGTGGGCTTCGCTTCAGGCGCCGGCACGATCTCGGCCGGATCGGCCGAGGCCAGCTGCACCGGCGCGTCAGTGCCGCGCTTGGCCTTCGCGGCATCCGCGATCTTTTCAGCAACCTTGGACGGGCTCAGCGGCTTCAGCGCGTCCGCGACCTTCGCCATGACGGTCGGTTTGGCCGTCTCGGCAATTTTCGTTGCGGGAACCTGAGCTGCGACGCTCGCCGCATTCGAATCCACCCCTTGCGTCGCGGCGGCAGCAAAGCGTTCGTTGAACATTTCGCGCGAGATCGGCGTAACCACCTGCACCCGGTCGGGCAGCAGCGCAAAGGCTTCCTTGATGGCATCACCCGCCTCGCGCAGCGCAACCTTGGGCGCGCGCTTGATCACGGGCTCGTCGTAGCCAATGCTGCCGACAGTCGGATAGACGCTGGCGGCGAGGATGTTGGTGTAGACGGTCCAGCCGGCGCCAAGCACGGCGCAGCCGATCACAGCGGCGCCAAGCACGTTTTGGGTGGTCATTTTCCGGGAAGGCTTCCGATAAAAATTCAGACTCGGATTTTTGGACTTCCGTGCCGCGTTACTTTGCGCAGCGATACTCGTACTCATTCGCCTTGCGTCCAGGACGGTGTCACTAGGTCCCCCTTCGAAGTGCCGCTGGTCACGTTCCCAAGACAGCATCTCGCAGAGGGTCGGAGCGGCATTAAGGCTGCTTTTAGTTAAATGCGGATTAAGTTCTGGCAGATCTGGGGCAACTCGTTAACGCTGTCCCATTTAGAGAAAAAAGCCCGCAGAAATACGGACTTAGCCGTAGCTGTTAACCATGTTTCTCGGCCGGTTTGGCGCGATCCCAGTACGCATCCAACTGCGTCCTTTCCATGATCTTCAACACCACCGAACCGTAGCAACGAAGCATTGCGCGAGGCTGGCGTGCGCCGCCTTCCACGCGACGCTTGCCGGCCCAGGCTCGCGCGAAAATGCCGCCTGACCGAAAGTTGATCGCCGCCAAATCTGGAAATGTTGGCCGCGACAAAATAGCTCAGAGGCCACGGCACTTCTCAACAGCCTCCGCGCGTGATACGGTACCGTATCAAGATCGCCTTGAAATGTGCCGAGCGCTTGGAATGGAGGCTGGCATGACAAAGGTTGCACGCGCCGGATTTTTTGTCCTGGCGTGCTCGTTTCCATTGGTGGGATCAGCTCTCGCGCAGCCTGCGACCAATGCGGGCTGTATGTCGTCGGCATCGGCCGCCGGCACGCAGACCTGGCGCTGCGACAACGGCATCACCATCGTTGCTGAAAATGGCGCCAGATTTGAACTTAAGGACGCCAACCGCGACGGACATATTGACTCGATCGAGCTGAGCAGCAAAGCCCTGCTGGTCGAGGTGCCCAAGAAGCCCGGCGGCAATCCCTTCAAGGTGCTGACGCCGCAGGCGATCGCCGCGGTGCGCGGCACGAAATGGGCGGTCGATGTCGCTGACGCCAAGACCTCGGACGCCAAGACTTCGGACGCCAAGACCTCGGTCTTCGTTGCCAACGGCCGCGTCGGGGTGAGCCGCAGGGCGCGAGGCCGCGCCGTGGTGCTCGGCCCCGGCGAAGGCGTCGACGTCGACGCGACCGGTCCGCTGACCGTCAAGCAATGGGGCCAGCCGCGTGTCGATGCGCTGATGGCAAGACTGGGTCAATAAGGCTTGGTCAACGAGGCCTGGTCAGCCAGGCCCCAACAACAAAGCAGATTGCAGTACGACTTGATGAATAGACGCGTTCAGATCCTGGTGGCCCTCGTCCTCACCGCGCTGTGGGGCGCCGGCGTTTATGCCGCTCACGCCAACGGCCATCTGCGTTTTCTCGATCGGCTCGAGGCAACACTGACGGATCTGCGCACGCTCGCCCGCGGCGTGCAGCGGCCGCCCGATCTCGTCACCATCGTCGCGATCGACGACACCGTGGTGAAGCGCGGCGGCAGCTATCCGCTGCCGCGCGCCGATCTTGCGCGCGTCGTCGACACCATCGTGCAGTTCAAGCCGAAGGTCATCGCGATCGACCTGCTGCTGGTCGACCGCAGCGCCGCGATCGGCGACGCCACGCTGGCGCATACGCTGGCCACCGGTCCCATGGTCCTCGCTGCCGCTGCGATCTTCCCGACCGAGACCGTGGCGCCGAGCAGTGATGGGCCGCTCGCGGCCCTGCCGGAGGCGGAGCGCTTCCTGCTGCCGTTACCGGCGTTCGCCGATCACGCCGATGTCGGAATCGTCAACGTCGCGACCGGACAATCGGGCTCTCCCCTCTCCATCCCGATGCTGTTCCGGACCAGCGACAAGGTCGAGCTGTCATTTCCGCTGCGAGTCGCGAGCCGCGCGCTCGACAAGCCGCTGACGATCGCGCCCGACCATCTCATGCTCGGCGATCGCGCGGTGCCGACCGACACCGACTTTGCGCTGCCGATCACCTATTACGGCCCGCGCCGTACCATCCGCACTGTCAGCGCGCAGAGCATTTTTGACGGCACGCTCGATCGCGCCGCGATCGAGAACCGGATCGTCGTGATCGGCGCCGCGGTCGCCGGTGGCGGCGACTTCTTCCCGACGCCGTTCGATACCCTGATGCCCGGCGTCGAGGTGGTCTCGACCGCGATCACGCATCTCGTTGCCGGCGACAGCATCGTGCGAGACCGCAAGGTTCACATCGCCGACGCGCTCGCGGCGATCCTGCTGCCGATGCTGCTGGTGGGCCTGCTCGCCTGGCGGCGCAGCGCGCCCGGCCTCATCGCGGCAGCCACGGTGATGATCGCCTGGGCCGGGCTCAATGTGTTCGCGTTCACCCATGGCGTCTGGCTCAACGCCGCGACCACGCTCGCGGCTGCCATGCCGCCGGTTGCGATCTTTGCCGGCGTGCAATTGTGGGCGGGCGGACGCCGCACGCAATATCTCGCCGCCAAGAGCCGGTCGCTGGCACAATTCCAGGCACCCGCGGTGCAGGAGTGGCTGGCACGCGATCCCAATTTCCTGGCGAAGCCCGTCCGGCAAAATGCGGCCGTCGTCTTCATCGATCTCTCCGACTTCACCGCACTGAGTGAACGGATCGATCCGGACGAACTCCAGGACATTCTGAAGGCGTTCCACGTGCTGCTCGACAAGACCGCGGTCGATTGCGGCGGCATGATCACCAGTTTTCTCGGCGACGGCGCCATGATACTGTTCGGCCTGCCCAGCGCGATGCCCGATGACGCGGCGCGCGCGCTGAAATGTTCGATCGACCTGCATCGCGGCGTCGAAGCCTGGATCGCCTCGCTGCCGCCTGCGATCGGCGGTCAGCTCGGCTTCAAGATCGGCGCGCATTTCGGCCCGATCGTCGCCTCCCGTCTCGGCGAGAGCCACCAGCACATCACGGCAAACGGCGACACCGTCAACGTCGCGAGCCGGCTGATGGAGGTTGCGGCCCAGAACGGCGCGCGGCTCGCGATGAGCGATACGCTGCTAGATACAGCCGACTTCCTCGGTGATCCCGACAGCACGCTGAGAGGGCCGCTGCGCACACAAATTCGCGGCCGCTCCGGCACGGTCGCCGTCTGGTTCTGGCGCGATGAGAGCAAGCCGAGCCAGACCGCGGCCAAGACCGAGATGATGGACTGAATAGCCACCGCTGCCCACCCAACACTCCACCGTCGTCCCGGCGAAGGCCGGGACCCATACCGCGTGATCTATCGATAGGTGCAGGTGTGCGTACCGCGGGTAAGAACGGATAACGACCAGCCTTCGCCAAACTTCTCCCTGGGGTTATGGGTCCCGGCCTTCGCCGGGACGACGATGAGGAGGCGGCGGAGCCTCTTCGCAGCCTGCTACCGCGCTTCCGGCGGCGGCGAGCGGTCCAGCACGTCGCCCTTGGCGCCCTCCAGCAGATCGACACTATAGGTCTCGACGAGCAGCGGCCCGCGCTTGCGCTGCAACTCCGCAACGCGCGTCACTTGCGCAAAGAGGTCCTTGAGGAAGGGCTGGCCGTCGGGACGCAGCTCGTCGACATAGAGCAGCTTGCCCGCCAGCAGCTTTGGATCGGGCTCGCCCATGTTGACCCAGCGGATGCGCTGGTTCTGCTGCACCACGCAGGTGCCGTGCGGCAGATAGAAGGCAAGCCAGCCGGTGGTGCCGTAGTCCGGCGCGAGCACGCAGGTCGCGCCAGTGCGGACGCGCGCCGCTTCGATCCCCGCGGCAAGCTCACGCCAGCCGACGCCGACGCTGCGCACAGTCGCATCACGGCGATAGCCTGACAGCCAACCGGTGTTGGCCTGAAGGATCAGAGCTGCAAACATCACGATGCCAGTGGGTGCGGCCCAGCGCAGGCAGAAATCCACCAGGCGGCGCGCACGCGGCTTCCACTGCACGAGGTTGGCAGCCGCGGCCGCGGCGACGACAAAGGGCGGATAGACCGGTGCGAACCAGTTGGCCTCGACGCGCGCATGCAGCGAATGCCAGACGAAATAGGCGACGATGGTCCAGAACAGCGTCTCGATCAGCACGCGCGAGGCCAGCGCGCCGGCCCTGCGCCAGGTCAGCGCATGCAGTCCCATCGCGCCGAGGATGAAGACGAGCGGCGTCGCGAACGCGATCTGGGTTGGGATCAGCTCGGCAATGAAGACCGGGCGGAAATCCTCGATTTTGGCGCGCCCAAGCTGCTTTGCGAACGAGACCCATTGATGATCCGCATTCCAGAGGATCACCGGCGAGAACAGCGCGAGCGCAACGATGCCGCCGAGATAGGGCCAGGGTGAGAGAAACCAGCGTCGCAGTTTAGGTACCGCCGCGAGCCAGATCAGGATCGCAGGGCCAAAGAACATCGCGGTATATTTTGACAGCAGCGCCGCGCCGACGGCCGCACCGACCGCGAGCCACCAGACGCCGCGGCCGGTCTCCAGCACTTTTGCAAGAAAGAACAGCACGAAGCTGGAGGCGACCAGCAGCGGCGCATCCGGCGTCACGATCAGCGTGCCGACAGACGCCATCATCGTGACATTGAGCAGGATGGCACTGGTCGCAGCCACCCGCGCGCCACCGAACAGGATCGCGGCGGAGCGATAGATCGCGTAGCTCATCGGCAATGCGAGCAGGATCGAGACGAGGCGGACGCCGAGCTCGGTATCGCCAGCGATCATGGTGCCGGCGCGGATGACATAGGCGACCATCGGCGGGTGGTCGTAATAGCCGCCGGCGAGGCTCTTCGACCACATCCAATAATAGGCTTCGTCGAAGGTGATCGGCGTGAAGGCGGCCGCGACCAGCCGCAAGCCGACCAGCGCAAGGATCACTAGCGCCGTATTACGGACGATCCGCGCGTCAGCCCCGCCCATTACCGGTTTCCTTGACCCGTTCCCTGGCGCGCTATTTCTTGCGCCAGACGAACAGTCCGGACATCGCGTAGTTCCACACCACGCCCATCAGCGCGCCGGCCGCACCAGCAAGCCACCAGATCGGCTCCTGGTCGTAGACCGAGAAGGCGACGCCGACATTGGCAAGCAGGCCGACGCTGCACACGACGTAGAACATGATCAGGCCGCTCAGAAGCGCAAAGCCCTTCAGTCGCTGATCGCGATAGGTGAGGAAATTGTTGAGGATGAAGTTGCTGGTCATGGCGACGATGGCGCCGGCGGCCTGCGCCTCCGCGAACGGCACCTTGATCAGCTCGAGCCCGATGAACAGCGTGGTGAGGTGCACCACCAGGCCGATGCCGCCGACCATCGCGAACAGGATGAAGCGCAGCGAGACGATGTCATTGCTCAGCTTCGCCAGCACCAGGCCGATAAAGTCCAGCGCGACCATGGAGTCGAGCTTACTCTCGCCGTGCTGGCGCTCACCGAACGTGTAGGGAATCTCGACCGCGCGCAAGCTACCATGCGCGGTCGCAACGAGGTCGAGCAGGATCTTGAAGCCGTGCACCGACAATTTCGGCGCCAATTCCTCGAAACGGTCGCGACGAACCATGAAGAAGCCGCTCATGGGATCGGCGATCTCGACCCGCAACATCTTCTTCGCGACTTCCGTGGCGAGTGCGCTGGCGCCGGCGCGCTGCTTGTTGAAGCCTTCGCTCTTGTAGCCCTCGATGTAGCGGCTGCCGACCACGAGGTCGGCCTGCCCGCTTGCGAGCAGCGACAGCATTTTCGGCAGCTGCGTCTCGTCATGCTGGAGATCGGCGTCGATCACGGCCGCATAAGGCGAGCTCGAAGCCAGAATGCCCTCGATGCAGGCGCCTGACAGGCCGCGGCGGCCGATGCGGCGGACGCAGCGCACGCGGCTGTCGCGCTGGGCCAGCGCGCGCACGACGTCCCAGGTGCCGTCGGGTGAATTGTCGTCGACGAACACGACCTCCCAGGCGATGCCGGCAAGCGACGCCTCCAGGCGCCGGTACAGCACCGTGACGTTGTCGCGCTCGTTGAAGGTCGGGACGACGACCGAAAGCTCCGGCGATCGCGAGTTCGCTTGCGGAGGGGTTTCGGGGCCCGGTCTGATCGCTGCATTCATGACGGCAGCGTATATCCGCCGCGTCCTGCGATGCCAAGCTCCTGCGATGCCAGCCGGGGTTCTCGGGGGAATGGCCCAAAAGGGGCCCTAAAATGCCAACGACCCCGGAACGGCGGACCGCGCGTACATCCGGCGCAGGCCAAGCTATTCCAAGGTCGTCTCAACAACGGAGATTGTTACTCAACGTTGCCGTTAGAAACTAAATAGGAACGACCAGACCGCTTCGCAAGGGGCCGAAAGTACCTTTTTCCGGCCGCTATTGGTTGGGCACTTCCTTAATCACAGGGCCTCGCGGTGCCGGCGCAGCAGGGGCCGCAGGCGCCATGGCGGCCGGCTCGGCCTTCGCAGGCTTGACGGGCTTGCCGTATTGGCCGATCGGCCCGAACACGACGGCGACCGCAAGCACGATCGCCGCGACGATCGCGCCAAAAATGCCACCCACCGACTCAGACGACATGCGAACCCGCCCCTGTTCCAGACGAGCCCAGTCTACCATGGATGAACGCGGAGCCGGAAGGGCCCCGGACCGCAACGGTAAATGGGGCTATTTCTGCGGCGGCCTGTGCTTGACGAAGGCGGTCACGATATCCTTCTGCGCCGACTCCACCGCCCTGTTCGCGGTCGCGAGATGGGCGCCGGAATCGATGGTTGGATATTGCGTGGTGAGATAGTCGAGCAGCGCGACCCGGTAATATTGCCGCTCCGACGGACAGGCACCGGCGACCGAGCGGCCAAAATCCTGTTCGGACAGGCCCTGATTGCTGTCGCGCGAATATTCCCGCGCCAGGCAATGCCAGTAATCGTCGCGGCCCTGCATGGCGAGCTTCTGCGCGCCCTTCGCATCGTCGTCGTCAGCCATGGTGGCAGACGTCATGGCAGCAGATGTCATCATCACGAGCGCCGCTCCCATCATCAGTCTCCGCATCTTGTTCTCCTTTTTGCGCAGATTCCGTCGAGAGCTTAGACGGGACAGGGCAACTGGCCAATCACTTCTGGTTTGATTAGGATGACGGCCCTCCCCTCCTCGTCGATGTGAGATCCTCCCGTGGCCAAAGCAAAAACCGCGACCAAAAAATCCGGCAACATCTTCATCGGCGTCGGCGGCTGGACCTTCGAGCCCTGGCGCGGCGTGTTCTATCCCGAAAAGCTGACGCAGGCGAAGGAGCTGTCCTACGCGGCCTCGAAGCTGACCTCGATCGAGATCAACGGCACCTATTACGGCTCGCAGAAACCGGAGAGCTTTCGCAAATGGGCCGGCGAAGTCCCGGAGGGTTTTGTGTTCTCGGTCAAGGGGCCGCGCTTCGCCACCAACCGACGCGTGCTGGCGGAGGCCGGAGATTCCATCAAGCGGTTTTATGATTCCGGCGTGCTGGAACTCGGCGACCATCTCGGCCCCGTGCTCTGGCAATTCGCACCGACGAAAAAATTCGACAGCGCCGATTTCGGCAAGTTCCTGGAGCTGTTGCCGCGCAAGCTCGACGGGCGCGCGCTACGCCATGTGGTGGAGGTGCGTCACGACAGTTTCTGCACGCCGGACTTCGTCACCCTGATCCGCGAATTCGAGACGCCGGTGGTGTTTGCCGAGCACGGCAAATATCCGGCGATCGCCGACGTCGCCGGCGATTTCGTCTATGCCCGGCTTCAGAAGGGCAATGACGAGATCAAGACCTGCTATCCGCCGAAAGAGCTCGATGCCTGGAGCAAGCGGTTTCAAGCCTGGGCCGAGGGAAGCGAACCCGATGACCTGCCGAAGGTCGACAAGACCAAGCCCAAGAAAGAGCCGCGCGACGTGTTCGCCTATGTCATCCACGAGGGCAAGGTGCGCGCGCCGGCCGGCGCCATGGAACTGATCGCGCGGGTAGCGTGAGGATGATCCATGGCAAAGGCGAGGAAGCTCTTCACCATCGGCTATGAGCAGACGCCGCCCAAGGCCGTGCTCGACGAATTGGAGCAGGCCGGCGTCAAGCTGCTGGTCGACGTGCGTGCAGTGACGTCGTCGCGGCGGCCGGGCTTTTCCAAGAAGCAGCTCGCCGCAGGCCTCGACGAGCGCGGCATCGCCTATGTTCATCTCGCCGCGCTCGGCACGCCGAAGGAGGGCCGGCTCGCCGCGCGCAGCGGGCAGTTCGACGTGCTGGAAAAGATCTATTCAAAGCACCTGAAGACGCCGCAGGCCCGGGAAGAGATGGACGAGCTCTCGGCGCTGGTGAAGAAGGCGGGGCCGGTCTGCCTGCTCTGCTACGAACGCGACCATACGCATTGTCATCGCCAGATGATCGCGGAGGTGATCGAAGAGCGGGATGGGGTGGCGGTGAGGAATTTGGCGGGGCGGCAGGCGTAGCTACACTGTCGGCGTCAGCCGTAGCCGTCATCCTGAGGTGCCGTAGCGAAGCGGAGGCCTCGAAGGACGACGGCGTGCCACGGAGGCCGCACCTCGGCCGTGCATCCTTCGCGGCTCGCAAGGGCTCGCACCTCAGGATGACGGAGAGGGCGCCTACCCCTCCCCCGCCAGACGGAACGTCCCCTCCATCATCTGCACACAGCTGCCGCCGACATGCGCCGAGACGATCTTGCCGTCCTGCTTGCGCACGCGCGTGAGGAGTAGACTCGGCCGGCCCATGTCAAAACCCTGGCCGACCGTGAGCTTCAACTCGCCGTCGCGTGTGGGATCGAGATCGGCGAACAGCGCGGCGGCCGCGACCGTGGCGCTGCCGGTGGCGGGGTCCTCGGCGAGACCACCGGCGCCGCGCATGAACATGCGCGCCTGCCGCTCGCAGGGCGCCTCCGTCGCGGGCACGTCGCGCGTGTAGAACCACACCGAGCGGGCGTCATCGCGCGGCAATACCCTGCCGAACGCAGCCGCGTCGGGCCTCGCCCGCTTGAGCGCATCGCGCGAGTGCACCTCCGCCACCAGGAACGGCGTTCCGACGCCGACGACCTGCGGCGCGTGGCGATCGACCTTGATGTCATCGGCAGTCAAGGAGATGCAGGCCGCAACGTCAGCGGCGGAAACCTCCGCCATTCGCGAGAGCGGCTGCGGCGCGGTGAGCTCGGTGCTGATCACCCTTCCTTGCTCCCGCACGATATCGACCGGGACCAACCCGGCTATCTCCTCGAACAGCAATCGCGGCTTCGGCTCCTTCGCGATTGAGGCCAGCACGAAGGCGGTGCCGACATTGGGATGGCCTGCAAAGGGCATCTCCCTCACCGGCGTGAAGATGCGCACCTCGGCGTCATTGGCCTTGTCGCGCGGCGGCAGCACGAAGGTCGTCTCCGAGTAATTGAACTCGGTCGCGATCGCCTGCATCTCTCGCGTCGAGAGGCCACCGGCATCCAGCACCACGGCGAGCTGGTTGCCGCCGAAGGCGCGGTCGGTGAACACGTCGACGGTGATGTAGCGGCGCTGCATGTGCGGTCCTCACGCAAGTGGCGGCCGCAACCGGCCGCGTCACCGGCAGTCTACAAGCCGGCGACATCGCCCGTCATGCCCCAAAATTCGGAGCAATCGGAGCATTCACGACGCGTGTCAGAAACGGAAGAGCTGATACGGCGATGCCAGCACTTGTGCGCGCTCGCTTGGATCGGCGATCAGCACATCGAGGAATTGCCGGTTCTTCTCGTAAGTCTGTGCCGCCTCGAACTGCGTGTGCGGCCAGTCGCTGCCCCACAGCAGACGATCGAGGCCGTAAGCGTTGCGCAACAGCGGATAGGCCTCTTTCGCAAAATTCTCGCCGGCCGCGCCGTTGCGATACGGCGCGGAAATCTTCACCCAGATTTTTTTCGTCGCGCCAAGCTTCAACACCGATCGAAAGCCGGGATCGGCGACCCCGAGCTTTGGATCGGGCAGCGCGTAGTGATCGAACACGACGGTAACGCCATGATCGATAAGCTGCGGCGCGAGCACTGCGAGATCGGATGCGTTGCGCTGGATCTCGACCTGCCAGCCCATAGCTTTCACCTGCGCAAGCAGCGCCTTCCATTCGGCAGCGGTGAGATCTGGCAAGGGCTGGCCGACGAGGTTGAGGCGGATGCCGACAACACCGGCACGATCGAGCGCATGCAGCTCATCCGCGGAGACAGCGAGATCGACGACGGCGATGCCGCGCAGGCGGCCGCTGGTCTGCTTCAGGCACTCGACCAGATAGGAATTATCGGTGCCGAGAAAGCTCGGCTGCACCAGCACGCCGTTGCTCATGCCATTATGGTCGAGCTGCTCGAGATAGAGCGACAGCGGTGCGTCGTAGTCGGGTGCATAACGCCGGCCCGGCGCGAGTTTCAAGCCACGATGAAAGACATGGGCGTGGGTATCGATCGTCGGCAAGGTCGTCTCACTCATGGCTCTGGTTGCGGTTGCCGTCGCGAGGGACGCCAGGCCCACACTGAATTGACGGCGCGTCAGGCCGCGCTGGACAGATGTCATGGTGGTTGCTCCCCATTCCCGTCAGACGCGCGCTGCCGCAGCCTGCTCGAACACCTTGCCGCGGGTTTCGGGCAGGAGCAGCACCGCGATCAGCACCAGCGAATAGGCGAAGGCCGCGTCGATCCCAATCGCCGGTCCGAGCCCGATGTGATCGCTGAGAAAGCCGACCAGGAAGGGAAACGCGGCGGAGACAACGCGGCCAAAATTGTAGCAGAAGCCGACGCCGGTGCCACGGACGCCGGCCGGATAGAGCTCGCTGAACAGCGCGGCCATGCTGGCAGGAATACCGGCGGAGAAAAAACCGAGGGGGAAGCCGAGCACAAGCATCTGCGCATCGGTCAGCGGCGCGAAGATATAGACCAGGACGGTGGCGATACAGGCGCTCGCGAACAAGGCGACGTTGGCGCGGCGACCGATGCGGTCGCTGATGATGCCGCTCGCGACACAGCCGCAGAAGAAGGCCAAGATGATGACGGCGAGATAGCCGCTCGAACCCAGCACCGACAGATGCCGCACTTCGCGCAAGTAAGTCGGCAGGAACGTGGTCAGTGCGGCGTAACCGCCATGTGCGCCGATGCCGAAGAGACCGCCGACCAGGGTCGAGCGCAGCACGTCGCGATGGAAGATGCCGGAGAGCGTGGCGAAGAGCGGCGCCTTGGCGTCGGCAGCCACGGCGCGCGGCGGCTCTTTCAAGCCGCGGCGGATGTAGATGATGAGGAGCGCCGGCAACAGCCCGATTGCAAACAGGATGCGCCAGGCGATATCCGCCGGCGCATAAGTAAAGACCAGCGCGGACAGCAGCACCGCCGCGCCCCAGCCGACGGCCCAGGCGCTCTGCACCGAGCCAAGCGCCTTGCCGCGATGCTCAGCGCGGATGATCTCCGCCATCAGCACCGCGCCCACGGCCCATTCGGCGCCGAAGCCGAGGCCCTGGATCGCCTTGAGCACGAGGAGCTGGGTGTAACTCATTGCGAATGCGCTGGCGAAAGTCGCGAGCGCAAAGGTCAGAACCGTGATCTGGAGCGCCTTGACGCGACCGAAGCGATCGCCGAGCGCGCCGCCGAGCCAGCCGCCGAACGCGCCGAAGAACAGCGTGACCGAGCCGAGCAGACCCGCGTCGGCCTTGCTGATGCCGAAGGCCGCGATCAGCGCGGGAATGGCGAGGCCGAACATCTGGACGTCGAGCGCATCCAGCGCCCAGCCGCCAAAGCTTGCCCAGAACGTCCGCTTCTCAAGCGGCGAACATTCGCTGTACCAGTTTGACATCGTTTCCCCCTGAATTCGTTATTGGTTGATCTTGTTGAAGTCCGCCGTTACCGGATCTCGGCGTGGTAGCGGAACCGGTCGGCCGGCCCGCGCGACCGTCGCCATTCGATTGGCCTTCGCTCCAGATCGAGCGCGAGGCGCTCGATCACGATCAGCGGTGCGTTCGCCTCGAGCCGCAGCAGGCGTGCCTGCATCTCGTTGGCCATCTCGACCGTCAAGACTTCATCGGCCGAGACCACGACCTCGCCGCAGCGCTCTTCGTAGAGCGGATAAAGCAGGTCGCCGAACTCGGCGGTGTCGATCTCGAGGATTTTTGCGAAGCGCGATTGCTGGAGCCAGATCTCTTCGGCCAGCAGCGGCACATCGTCGATCAGCCGCAGGCGCGACAGGCTGATCACGGGCTCGCCGACAGGAATACGCAAGGCGGAGGCGACGGCGGAGGTCGCCGCGACGCTCCTGCGCCGGATGATGCGGCTCTTCGGGACGCGGCGCTCGCCGCTCTCGGACTGGAAGCGGAAGAAGCGGAACAGCGAGGAGTTGAAGCGGGCCCGGCGCACGAAAGTGCCGCGGCCCTGCTGGCGCTCCAGCACGGCATCGGCGACGAGCTGGTCGATCGCCTTGCGCACGGTGCCGATGGCGACGCCGTAATGCGCGCCGAGTTCGGCTTCGGACGGGATCGGTTCGCCCGGCCGCCACTCATTGCGGTTGATCCGCGCGGCGAGGTCGTCGCGCAGGCGCTGGTAGCGTGGCAGGCGGTCGTCGCGCCAGACTGAATTCATATAGTCATATAGATGACTAGATGAAAATGGAGTCAAGCACTACCTAGATACCTCCAACGGTAAGGCTGTCGCGGACGTCCAAGCCGGGCTGGTGGACTTCACCAGCCCGGCTTCGTCTGCGTGATCGGTTAGTACGAGTACGCCGTGTTCGGCAGGCAGGGCGGCTGCTTGTAGGGCGCAGAAGCATACGCGCCCTCGGCCGGAGCCCTGACGCAGTAGTCGGCCGTCGCCTCGGTTGCAGCGCGCGGTGCGGCGACGTGGCGCGCTGATGCGGCCTGGGTTTGGTAGACAGCGGCGGCGATCACGGCAGCCGCAACAAGGGTCAATCTGGTCATTGGCTTTCTCCGGGTGACAAAGGCAAGCCGAGATTTTTCGGCTTCCACAGTGCGAGAGCCGAAAGCTAGCAGAGATATTTCATCACGCGCCTTCACCGAAGCGCGACCTACATCAACGAAGCGCGACTCGCATTTGAAGGTGCGTTACCCCAACTGAAACACCGCCATCGGCTGCTCATAGCCGCGCACCGTGACCTCGCCGAGCGCCACGGCATCGCCGCCGTCGTCGCCCAGCGCCTCGCGGACGGAAGCGGAGATCAAGAACTGCGAGCCGAATTCCTTGTTCAGCGCCTCCAGCCGCGAGGCAAAATTCACGGTGTCGCCGATCACGGTGTATTCCTTGCGCCGGGGCGAGCCGATATTGCCGGCGACGACCTCGCCGAAATGGATGCCGATGCCGATGCGTAGCGGCCAGCTCGTCTGCGCATTGATGCGGTCCATCGCGGTCAGCATCTCGCGACCGGCGGCGACCGCGCGATGCGCGGCGTCGGAGGCCTCCAGCGGCGCACCAAACAGCGCGAGAAAACCGTCACCGAGAAACTTGTTCACGATGCCACCCTGGCGGTCGAGAATGTCGACCAGCACGGCAAAGGCGCCGTCGAGCCGGTCGACCACCTCCTGCGGCGTGCGCGACTGCGCGCCGGCGGTGAAGCCACGGAAATCGACGAACATCACGGCGACGCGGCGGAGGTCTCCGGCAGCACTCGTCCCCTCCGCCATCAACCGCTCCACCACCTGCGGCGAAACGTGCTGGCCGAACAGGTTCGTCACCCGGTCGCGCGCGGTGGCGGCTGCAATGCTCGCGGCAAATTGTCGCCGCAACTGCGCGCCGACGGAGCCCGCGAGCACGCCGCAGATCAGGATGATGGTGCTGCGCACGGCGTGAAAGTAGATCAGGGGTTCGCCGGCGTCGCTCACCGAATTGTAATACAGCGCGACGACCAGGAGTTCGGTTGCGGCCACAAATCCCGTGAAGGTGGACAACCAGAAATCCAGCCGGAGGGTCGAGAGAATGACGAAGATGAAATAGACCATTGGCAGCACGAAGCCCAGCGCCTGGCTCGCGCCCATGCTGCGAATCTGGAGGATCAGGATGATCGTCGGCAGCGACGTTTCGATGAGGGCGCCGATATAGCGCCTGATCACCGGCAGATCGCGATCGAGCTTGAGGTTTCGCCTGATCTGGCTGTGGACCCAAACCTCGAAGAGGATGAAGCTCGCCAAGATGGCGTATTCGCGGACGAGCCCTTCCGTCCCATGCCAGACCCGGTTCACGATGGTCGGATCGATCAGGTAGGTTGCGCTGAGGAACAAGATTATGACGCAGCCGGTCGTGATCAGCGCCCTCACCCGCAACAGCTCGGTGCGCAGCACTTCCCGCGTCAGCTCGCGCTCGAACTCCTCCGACAGAATGGCGCGCCCGCCGATCTTCCCGCTTGCAAAACCGACCATTCCACCCCCTCGATTCCGGGGCAGTCTGCCTCAATCCAGCGTGCGGCGAAAGCGCGTCACGGCGATGGTCATGGCGACCAGCATCAGGGCTGCCAGCGCCAGCGTGTCGAAGCGCAGATTCTGCATGGTGGCGCCCTTCAGCATGATGGCGCGGACGATGCGGATGTAGTGCGTCAGCGGCAGGCCTTCGCCGACATATTGCGCCCAGGCCGGCATGCCCGCGAACGGAAACATGAAGCCGGACAGCAGGATGCTCGGCAGGAAGAACATCATCGACATCTGCATAGCCTGGAGCTGGTTCTGCACCACCGTCGAGATGGTGTAACCGATCGCCAGATTGGCGGTGATGAACAGCGTCGAGAGCAGCGCCAAGAGGAACAGATTGCCGAGCACGGGCACACCGAACAGGAACACGCCGATGCTGATGATCAGGAAGGCCTGGACGAAGCCGACCAGCACGTAAGGGATGATCTTGCCGAACATCACCTCGACCGGCTTGATCGGCATCGACAACAGGCTCTCCATGGTGCCGCGCTCGACTTCGCGCGTCACCGAGAGCGCGGTGAAGATCAGCATGGTCATGGTGAGAATGGTACCGACCAGGCCCGGCACGATGTTGAGGCTCGACACCGCCGCCGGATTGTAGCGGGCATGCGCGCGAATCTCGAACGGCATCGCCGGGGGATCGCCGATATAGAGATCGTGCTGGAGCGCGGTCTGCACGATCATGCCGAGCGAGCCGAGCGCGGCGCTCGCCGCAACCGGATCGGTGGCATCGGCGGCGACCAGCAGCGCCGGCCTGTCGCCGCGTCGCACCGCGCGTTCGAAGCCGCGCGGGATCTCGACGCCGAACAGCACCTTGCCGGATTTCAGAAGATTGTCGAAATCGTCGACGTCGTGCACCTCGTAGATGAAGCGAAAATAGGCGGTGTTCTCCAGCGCCTTCAGGATCGAGCGGGCGAGATCAGAGTCCTCCTGGAGCAGCACCGCGCTCGGCAGATTGTGCGGCGTGGTGTTGATGGCATAGCCGAACAGCAGGAGCTGCATCACCGGCAACATCACGATCATCGCGAACGAGACGCGGTCGCGCTTGAGCTGGATGAACTCCTTGATCAGCATTGCATAGGAGCGCCGCCAGAAGCCGAAGCGCTCGCGGATTTCGTGTGCTGGCGCGGGACGATCGACGGCGCTCATTGGAAATTGTCCTTGGAGCGGCCCATCAGCTCGATGAAGACGTCTTCCAGCGAAGGCGCCGACTTCTGCCAATGCAGGCTGGTTTTCTCGCGCCATGGCGCAATGCTCGACTCCAATGCGGCAACGTCGCGCCCCGAGACGTGCAGCGAGGTGCCGAACGGCGCCACCATGTCGATTCCGGGCTTGCCTGTGAGCTGGGCCGTCAGGCTGTTCAGGTCTTCGCCCGTCACCGTGTAGGTGGTCAGCGCGGATTTCGCGATCACCTCGTCGACGGTGCCGTGCGCCAAGAGATGGCCATAGGCAATGTACGCAATCTCGTGACAGCGCTCGGCCTCGTCCATGTAGTGGGTGGACACCAGCACGGTGAGACCGTCGGCCGCGAGCGCGTGGATCTCGTTCCAGAAATCGCGCCGCGCCTTGGGATCGACGCCCGCCGTCGGCTCGTCCAGCAGCAGCAATTGCGGATTGGGCAGCGTGCAGGCCCCTAAAGCCAGCCGCTGCTTCCAGCCGCCGGACAGCTCGCCCGCAAGCTGCTCCTCGCGGCCCGAAAGCCCGATCCGCTTGATCATGTCACGCGCGGCGCCGCGCGCGTCGCGCAAGCCGTAGAGCCGCCCGACGAATTCGAGGTTCTCGCGCACCGAGAGATCCTGATACAAGCTGAAGCGCTGGGTCATGTAGCCGACCTGGCGCTTGATCTTTTCGGCATCGCGCAAGATGTCGTAGCCGAGGCAGGTGCCCTCGCCGCTGTCGGGCGTGAGCAGGCCGCAGAGGATGCGGATGGTGGTGGTCTTGCCCGAGCCGTTCGGCCCGAGGAAGCCGTAGATCGAGCCGCGCTTCACCTGCATCGACAGATCGTGCACGACCTCGCGGCCGCCGAACGATTTGCTCAGGCCTTTGACGTCGATCGCGATGCCGTTGCCGCCGCTCATCGCTTGTCCGCCATCGGAGTTTTGGGATTGAGATAGACGTTGATGGGCTGGCCGACGCGCAAAGTATCCGGACGCGACGGCCGCGCCTGGATCAGATAGACGAGCTTGTTGCGCTCATCGAGGCTGTAGATCACCGGCGGGGTATATTCGGCATTGGTCGCGATGAAATAGATCTTTGCGGTGAGATCGGCGGCGCAATTGTCGCAGGCGATCCGCACCTCGTCGCCGATCGCAAGTTTCGGCAACTCCGTCTCCGGCACGAAGAAGCGCAGCTTCATGTTGCCGGGCGGCATGACCGAAAGCACCGGCCGCTGCGCCGCCACCATCTCGCCCTCGCGGAAATAGATCTGCTGGATGGTGCCGGCGACCGGCGCAAAACCCTTGCGCCGCGCCAGACGCGTCTGCGAGGTCACCACGCGGGCTTGTGCGACCCGTAAATCCGAGACCGCGGAATCGAGCGTCGCCTGCGTACCGGAACCGGTCTTTCGTAGGGAATCCGCGCGGTCAAACACCTGTTGCGCATTGGCTAGCGTCGCCTTGTTCTGATTGAGATCGGCGAGCTGGAGATCGTCGTCGACGTCATAAAGGGCGTCACCAACCTTCACGGCGTCGCCCTCGCGGATGTCGAGCTTCGTCACCCGGCCGGCCTCGTCGGGACTGACGAAGATCATGTCGGCCTCGACCCAGCCCTGGAAGCCGGGATCGCGCTTCTCGTTGCAGCCGGCAAGGCCGGTTGCGAGCATGGCGGCCAATGCGAATGAAAAAAATGCGTGCGACGACTTCATGTCGTCCTCCGTTCGCCAAAAATCAGATCGAGATGGACGCGCAGCATGTCCTGCGCGTCGAGCGGCGCGTGCCGCGCAAACAGGCTCTGCCAGATCACCGCGATCATCGCCGGCGCGATCAGGATCTGCGGATAGCGCGCGAGGTTCTTCTCGCGGATTTCGCCGCGGGCAATGCCGAGCTCGATCAGCGCGCGCATGCCGGCCATCCCACGCGAGACGACCTCGCGGTAGTAGAAGTCTGCGACGGACGGAAAGCGCGGCCCCTCCGCCACGATCAGGCGCACCAGATCGCCGCGCCTTGTGCCGATCACCTCTTTCAGGAAGTTGGTCGCAAAGGCTTCGATCAGATCGCGCACCGAGCCCGTCAGCGGCGGCAATGCATTGAGCCGCGCCACCACCGGCACGATCACGGTGCGCACCAGCTCTTCGAACATCGATTCCTTGTCCTTGAAGTGCAGGTAGATCGTGCCCTTGGCGACACCTGCGCGCTTCGCAATGTCGTCGAGCCGCGTCGCGGCAAAGCCGCGGGAGATGAACTCCTCCATCGCCGCTTCCACGATCGCTGCACGCCGCTCCGCCGCGCGCGTGGCACGGTTGGACGCAGGCGCGGCCTCTTCGCCAGCTTCGGGCGCGTGGCTCTTTGCTTGGGACGCGGCGGTTTTGGTAGGTTTCTTTGTCATTTCAAATTTATGACTGACTAGTCAGTCATAGTCAATTGAGAATCGAGCCCCGTACGCCAGGATAAATGATTAGCGTTGACTAATGTATCAGTATTTGCTAATTGATCGACATGATCGAAGCCGCCCCAAATCCCGTCACCGCCGTGATGCGCGCCCTCGCCGATCCGACCCGCCGTGCCGTGTTCGAGCGCGTGTTCGAGAACAAGGAGATCAGCGTCGCCGAGCTGACGCGCGGCAGTGGCGTGACGCAGGGCGCGATCTCGCAGCACCTGAAATCGTTGAAACAGGCCGGCCTCGTCGCCGAGCGTGCCGAGGGCCGCAACGTCTATTACCGCGCCGCGCCGCAAGGTCTCGAGCCACTGGTGACCTGGATGGATCATTACGGCGTCTTCTGGCGCGAGCGCTTCCAGAATCTTCGAGACCTCTTGAAGGAGATCGACCCGTGAGTGCAGCCGAGCTGAAAGCCGAGACCAAAGACATCGTGTTGGACGAGGTCTTCCCTCACGCGCCCGAGACGATCTGGAAGACGCTGACCAGCGCCCAGCTGATCGCGCGCTGGCTGATGAAGCCAACCGGCTTCGAAGCCGTCGTCGGCAACACTTTCACGTTCCAGACCACGCCGGGCGGCAACTGGGACGGTGTCATCCATTGCCGCGTCCTGGAGGTCGTGGCTTTCAGGCGCCTCGTCTACGCCTGGAAGGGCGGCGATGCGCGCAACACCGGCTACGGCGCCCCGCTCGACACGACAGTGACGTGGTCCCTCACCCCGGTCGAAGCCGGCACGCGGATTCAATTGGTTCATGCGGGCTTCGTGCTGCCCAGGAACGAGAGTGCCTACACGGTCATGAGCGGCGGCTGGAAGAAGGTCGTCCGGCAGCTCGACGAAATCAGCGGCGAAGAGAGTTAAGGAGTGACCACGATGAGCAAGCCCTATACCGGCGGCTGCGCCTGCGGCGCGATCCGCTATTCGATTGCCAGTGAGCCTCTGTTCAGCAATCACTGCCAGTGCCGGGACTGCCAGCGCGAAAGCGGCAGCGGCCACGGCTCCTACGCCACGTTCGCGCGCGACGGCGTCACGGTGACCGGCGAGGCCAGGCGCTGGGACATGGTCGGCGACAGCGGCAATGTGAAGACGCGCGCGTTCTGCGCCGTGTGCGGCCTGCCGGTCTACATGACATTTGCCGCGATGCCCGGCATCTTCACCATTCGCGCCGCGAGCCTCGACGAGCCCGCCCGCTACAAGCCGCAAGTGGTCACTTACGCCGCGCGCGGGCATGACTGGGATCATCTCGATCCGGGACTGACGAAGTTCGAGACCATGCCGCCGATGTGAGTGGTGCTCTCCCGCTTGCGAGAGAGGTGAAACAACAGCACCTACGTTCAACTATGAAACTTCAATCCATCAACGATCTTGTCGATCACCTTGCGCTCGGCGCGCATCGCGATGCCGACGAGATTGAGCTCTGTGCGCGCCACCGCCTTCACCACCTCGCGATTGGCCGCGTCATGCGTGGTCTTGAACATGTCCTCGGTATAGACCGCCGGCGTGACATTGCGCGCGAGTGCCCGATCGAGCGCGCGCGACAAGGCCGGACCATCGGCGCCGTAGATCAGGATCGGCTGGCCGATCAGCGCAAGATATTTCGTGCCTGAGGCGTCCTCATAGGCTTCGCCGATGCATTCCGGAAAGGCAGCGGCGACGCCGCCGGTCAGGAACGACGCGACATTGAGCTTCTGCCAAGCCTGGAGATCGTTGCGAATAACAACGGCAATCTTCGTATCGAACAGCATGAATTCTCCCGCACACATCCAAGCGTCGGGAAAGAAACGACAATTCCTCGCACGCCGGCTGCGGACACGAATGTAACCCGAATTGTCCTATCGATCACAGTTGGGAAATTTCAATCGAGATGCGTCCGGCTGCGCTTCTCCTCAGGAGTCGAGTGGGCTATATATCGCGGCCCTGTCATCGAACTGTCATAAATTGAGTATGTCGGAAACTGGCGCGATCAAGCGAGCCATCGAACCCGTGCAGCGGCTTGCGAGGGCCAACGGCCATCTGGTTCCGGAGAACGGGAAGAAAATCAAGAACTCCGCCGACTCTGGCACAGCGTCTGGTTCCGAGTTCCCTGACAACACGCTCTCATCGCACGAAACTTCGCAGGCCGACCTCTTCGCCGATGACGCGCGTGCCGAGGCGACGACGTCGGAAACCTCTCTGTCCCGCGATGCTGCGCCACGCGCCACCGAGATCGAGCTCAAGCTGCTTGTGGATGCCGATCGCCTCGCCGATTTCAGGGACGCGCCCGTCATCGTTGCGAACGCGCGCAACAAGGGTTCGCGAAAACACCTCAAGGCCGTCTACTACGACACGCCCAAACGCGCGCTTCAACGCAACGGATTGAGTTTTCGGGTCCGCCAGAGCGGCGCGCGTTTTACGCAGACGATGAAGGCCGAATTCGGCAACGATCCATTGCGACGCGGCGAATGGGAGGCGAGCGTGCCCTCCATTGCTCCCGACATCGCGCTGGCGCTCCCTTTCATTCCCGAAAAGCTGCGCGCCGATCTCGAACGACACCCGCTCGAAGCCGTCTTCACCACCGACATTCGCCGGCATCAGCGCATCGTCGACCTGCCGTCCGGCACAGTCGAGATCGCTTTCGACCAGGGTCAGCTGAAATCCGGCGATCGATCGATGCCGGTCAGCGAAATCGAGCTGGAGCTCAAGGCTGGCAGCCCATCCGCGATCTATGAGCTGGCGCTGCGGCTCGCGGAGCATGGACCGGCCAGGCCTTCCATTCGCAGCAAATCCGCGCGCGGATTTGACCTCGCAGCCGAGACCTCGCCAGCCGCGAAAAAGCCGCGCAAGCTTCGCCTTGATCCATCCGCATCGCTTGACGAGGCATTTGCCACGATCCTGCGCGCCTGTCTGCATCATCTGCTCCAGTCGCTTCCCGCCGCCGAGGACGGGCGCGATCCCGAGGGCATTCACCAGCTTCGTGTGGCACTGCGCCGCCTCCGATCCGCGCTGGACCTGATGCGATCGGTGGTGTCGTTGAGCAAGCTCGACCTGCTGCGGACGGAAGCCAAATGGCTGGCACAAAATCTCTCCCCCGCGCGTGACTGGGACGTCTTCCAACAGGAGACATTGCGCGTCGTTGCACAAGGCTGCCCCGCGATTGCGGGCTTCGACGCGCTGGAGGAAGCCGTCGAGCAGCGCCGGGCGGCCAGCTACGACAAGGCGCGCATGGTACTGGCCGATCGCCGCGCGTCATGTTTCCTGATCGGGCTTGGCGGCTGGATCGAAACCCGCGGCTGGCGCAGCGACGTCGCTCCGGAACATCTGGGGCAACTGGCCGAGCCTGCCATGAACTTTGCACAACGCATTCTCTCGGCTCAGCATACGAAAGTGCTCAAGCGCGGCCGTCGATTCAAATCGCGCACCCCGGAAGAGCTGCACCGGCTGCGGCTCGCCGCGAAGAAACTGCGCTACGTCGCCGACTTCCTGTTGCCGCTTTACGGACAGCGAAAATCGGCCGAGCGCTTTTCCAAAGGGCTGGCCGACCTGCAACAACAGCTAGGACTCTACAACGACATGGCGACGACGGCTTCGCTGCTCGCAGATGTCGGCACCAAGTCCTCGGACAGCAGCACCGCGGCCGCCGCGATCGCCGGCTGGCAGGCCCACGCGATGGTCGGCGTCGAGCCGCGCCTGAAGCAGGCATGGTCGGATTTCGTCAAGACGAAGGTCCCCTGGTCGGCCGAGGCGCAGGCCTGATCGACCGGGTCAGCGACTTCCAAGGGCGGCTGTCAGCCTTTGGCGTCGCAGGCCCAGGCGCGGATCACGCATTCCTTGCCGCCAAATTTGTAGCATTCGCGCGTGGCGGCATTGAGCGTGGCCGAGATCTTCGGCTTGACGGCATAGCCGTAGGCGCCGCAGGGGTTGGCCATATCGACCGACATCGCCGCACAGGCGCGCTTCATCGTCACAGTCGTGCACTCGCCCTTGCACTGCTTCTGCGCCGCGGTGCGGGCCTCGTGCTCGGCGCTATAATCAAAGGCCTGGCCATAGGCGCCGCACTTACCGACCGCAAACGCGCCGGCAGCCTGGGCTTCGGTGATGTGGCGGGCGCCGGCGACACAAACCGACAGCGCAAAGAAAAACATCGCGCAACGGCGCGCGACGACGTTCGAAACCATGGAAAACCCCTCCCCCCAAGGCAGGTGGAGGCGACTCTAAGCGCGCGACCGTTTCCAGATGGTGAACGGGGAGTTGAAATCGGCTTTGTGGGGCGGATCAGCGAAGCGTAATCCACCAACTGTTTCACCGCGGAAACAGTGGGGTGGGCAAAGCGTAGCGTGCCCACCAATTTAGCGATGACGTTATGGAGAGATGGTGGGCACGGCGTTATGCGCCTTTGCCCACCCTACGCACCGTCATCCTCGCCGTGCCGCTTCCAGCGCCTGCGGCGTGTCGATGTCGAGGAAGGCGCCCTCGCCGTCGACGGCCACTTCGGCGACTGCCTCGGTGTGCCTGGCGATCAGGTGACGCGCGCCGACATCGCCGTCGAGCGTCATCAATTCCTTGAAGAAGCGGCGCGACCACAGCACGGGATTGCCGCGGCGGCCGTCGCTGACGGGAACGACGATGAGATTGCCGCGGTCCGGCGCAAAGCCGTCGATGAGACGGTCGATCAGGCCGGCATCGATCAGCGGCATGTCACCGAGACAGACCACGGCGCCGTCATAGCCTTCCGGCACGGCCGCGATGCCGGCCTTGACCGAGCTCGCGATGCCGCCGGCGAAATCCGGATTGCGGACGAACCTCACCTTCAGGCCCTTCAGCGCCTGCTCGACCAGCTCAGTCTGATGTCCGGTAACGACGATCACCTCGGATGCTTTCGAGGCCAGCGCCTGCTCGGTCGCGATCCGCACCAGCTTCTTGCCGTCGAGCTCGGCCAACATCTTGTTCGGGCCGCCCATCCGGGTCGAGCGGCCCGCCGCGAGCACGATGGCCGCGATGTTACTGTTGCCCTCGGTCTCGGGCTTGGCGCGCGGCTGCGGCCGCGTCACGATCTCCATCAGGAGGCCGCCGACGCCCATGCCCATCAGCTCGGAGCGCGTCACCTTGATGCCGGCCAAAAGCCGCATCAGCACCCAGTCAAACCCGTTCTCGACCGGCGAGCGTGCGCAACCTGGCGCGCCCAGCACCGGCACGCCGCCGACGCGGGAAATCAGAAGCAGATTGCCGGGATCGACGGGCATGCCGAAATGCTCGATCTCGCCGCCGACCTCGGTGACCGCGGCCGGGATCACGTCACGGCGGTCGGCGATCGCGGAGGCCCCGAACACGATGACGAGCTCCGCGCCGAGCGCGAGCAGCTCCTTGATCGCTGCCGACAGTGCCGGTTCGTCGTGCTGAACCCGCCGCTCGGCGATGATCTTGGCGCCGGCCGGCGCGAGCCGATCAGCGGTCACGCGCAGCGTCTTGTCGACCACCTTGGAGGACAGTCCCGGCAGCAGCGTCGAGACGATGCCGACGCGCTTGATGATGTAGGGCGCGATCTTCAGGACGTCCTTGCCGGCCGCCTCCACCGCGGCATCGCGCAAGCTTCCTTCAACGCCGAACGGAATGATCTTGACGGTGCCGACCATCTCGCCCTCGACCACCGGCTTGAAGGCGGAGAGCGTCGCAAAGGTGATGGCTTCGTCGATATTATTGATGCGGTCGACCGCCCCGCGGTCGATCACCAGCAGACCCGGGCGTGCGGCAAACAGATTGGCGCGGCCGGTGAAGGCGCGCTCGACATGGATGCCCTCGCCGCCGATCGCAAGCGCGATACTGGCGGCCGCGACGTCCTCGGAGACATCGCCCTCTTCCATCCGCACCACGACAACGTCCTTGATGCCGGCGCGCGTCAGCGCCTCGATCTCGGCGGGGCCGATCGTCGTGCCTTTCTTCAGCACCAGCGGTCCCTGGCGCAGGGTGTGGACGGTCACCCCGCCGATCGCGTCCTTGGGGCTCGCCGGACCGAACTTCATGCCGCTTCTTCTTTTTCCTTAGGAGGTAGCCGAAGCACCGCCGTGATCTCGGCCATGATCGACACCGCAATCTCGGACGGTGAAACCGCGCCGATCGCAAGTCCAATGGGGGCGCGGATGCGCGCAACGTCGCTGTCCTTGGCGCCCTGCGCCCGCAGCCGGTCGCCGCGCTTGGCATGCGTCTTCCGCGAGCCAAGCGCGCCGATATAGAAGCAGTTGCGCTCGAAGGCGTGCAGCAGCGCGGGATCGTCGATCTTCGGATCGTGCGTCACCGCGACGAAGGCCGTGTAGGCATCGACATTGAGCGGCGGCAGCGCGGTGTCGGGCCATTCAGCGACAAGCGGAATGTCGGGGAAGCGCTCCGGGCTCGCAAAGGCGGTGCGCGGATCAACCACCGTGACGTCATAACCAAGCGAGCGCGCCAGCGGCGCCAAGGCCTGGCTGATATGGACCGCGCCGATGATGACGAGCTTTGCAGTCGGCGCGTAGACGTTGAGGAACAGTTTCTTGCCGCCAGCTTCGACATTGCCGCTCTTGCCCATGCGAAGCTGCTTTTCAAGCTCGGCACCCAGCGGGTCTTTGGCAAAATCCTTCGCCTTCACCAGGCGCTGCTCGCCGCTCTCGGTGTCGGTCACCAGGATCGCCGGCCGGCGCGCGGCGCGCTCGGCGTTGAGTTCGTGCAGGATCGCGAGCTTCACGGATAACCGACTTTCTCGACGAAGACGCGGATGGTGCCGCCGCAGGACAGCCCGACATTCCAGGCGGTCTCGTCGGCGACGCCGAACTCCAGCATCCTCGGCTTGCCACTCTGGATCACGTCCATGGCTTCGGTGACCACGGCGCCCTCGACGCAGCCGCCGGAGACCGACCCCAGAAAGGTTCCTTCATCGTTGATGACCAGGCTGGAGCCTGCCGGGCGCGGCGCCGAGCCCCAGGTCTCCACCACGGTCGCCAGCGCGACGCCACGGCCGGCCTTCTGCCAGTCCTCTGCCGCCTTCAGAATGTCCTCGTCACGATCGAGCATGGTTGGCCTCTCAGGCTGCGGAGCGGATCAGGCTGCGGTGATGCGGCGGAAGCGGCCGGGAAAGCGCGGCGATCAGCTCCTGGATCGAACTCAAATTATGCACGGGGCGGAATTCGTCAACGTGCGGGAGCATCATTTTGATGCCCTGCGCCTTGGCTTCGAAGCCGCTGAACCGCAAGAGCGGGTTCAGCCAGATCAGCCGCCGGCAGGACCGGTGCAGCCGGTCCATCTCGAAGGCGAGCTTGGAATCGGCCTCCCGCTCCAGCCCGTCGGAGATCAGCAGCACGATGGCGCCCTGGCTCAGCACGCGCCGCGCCCACAATTTGTTGAAGTTGTGCAGCGAGCCCGAGATCCGGGTACCGCCGGCCCAGTCCTCCACCGCAGCCGAGCAGCTCGCCAGCGCCTCGTCGGGATCGCGCTGGCGCAGCGCGCGGGTGACGTTGGTGAGCCGGGTACCGAACAAGAACACCGAGACGCGCTTTCGGGCGTCGCCGATGGCATGCAGGAAGTGGAGAAACAGGCGGGTGTACTCGCTCATCGAGCCCGAGATATCGAGCAGCGCCACGATCGGCGCCGGCTTCTCGATGCGCCCGAGACGGTGGATGTTGATGATGTCGCCGCCGGTGTGGAGCGAGGCGCGCAACGTGCGGCGCAGGTCGAGCCGCAGGCCGCGCGGATCTGGCCGATGCCGGCGCGTCAGAAGCTCGGCCTGCGGCAGCCGCATCCGCTCGATGGCGCGCAGTGCTTCGGTGATCTCCGCCGCGCTCATCTGCGCAAAATCCTTCTTCTGAAGGATCTCCTTGTCGGACACCGACAGGCGCAGATCCTGCTCCTGGTGCTGCGGCGTCTCCGTCATCCGCGGCTGCGACATCGCCTCCTGCACCCGGCGCGCGGCCGCCGGCGGCTTCTTCTTGGCGCCATCCGGCAGCGGCACCGAATCCAGCATGTGCTTCCACTCCTCGGAAGCGCGGAAGAACAGGTTGAAGGCCTGCTTGAAGATCAGCGCATGCTCGTGGCGCTTGACGAAGATCGCCTCCAGCGTGGTGAAGACGTCAGCGCGGCTGCCGATGTCGATCACCTGAAGCGCGTTCATGGCATCGATGACCGCGCCCGGCCCGACCGGCATGCCGGCCGCACGCAAGGCGCGGGCAAAGCCGACGATGTTGTCGGCGAACTGCTCGGTTTGCTCTGGCGCCAGATGGTTGATGGCCATGGTCTCGTATCCATCCCCTCGTCATTCCCAGGCGCGCCTAGCGCAAACTCGGAATGACGGCTAATCGCTCGTCGCTTCCTTCAGCACCTTCTGCAAGGTGTCGCCCTGCATCCGCGTGATGTCGTCCTGGTACTTGAGCAGCGCGCCCAGCGTGTCGCCGACCACCTGCGGGGTCAGCGAGCGGGCATCGAGCTCCGACAGCGCGGTGGCCCAGTCGATGGTCTCGGCGACGCCCGGCGATTTGTAGAAATCCTGGTTGCGCAGCGCCTGGACGAAGCGCACGACCTGCTGCGACAGTTTTGCGGAGATGCCGGGCACGCGCGACTTGACGATCGCGAGCTCGCGATCGGCGGCGGGATAATCCACCCAGTGATAGAGACAGCGCCGCTTCAGCGCGTCGTGGATCTCGCGGGTGCGGTTCGAGGTAATGATGACGATCGGCGGATGCGGCGCCTTCACGGTGCCGAATTCGGGGATCGTCACCTGGAAGTCGCTGAGGATTTCCAGCAAGTAAGCCTCGAACGCTTCGTCGGCGCGGTCGAGCTCGTCGATCAGCAGCACCGGCGGGCCGGCGACGTCAGGCTCCAGCGCCTGGAGCAGCGGTCGCTTGATCATATAACGGTCGGCGAAGATGTCGGATGACAGCTGATCGCGATCGGTGTCGCCGGCGGCTTCCGCCATCCGGATCGCGATCATCTGCGCGGCGCTATTCCACTCGTAGACAGCCGAGGAGACGTCGAGGCCTTCATAGCACTGAAGGCGGATCAGCTTCCGCCCCAACGCCGCCGACAGCACCTTTGCGATCTCGGTCTTGCCGACGCCCGCCTCGCCCTCGAGGAACAGCGGCCGGCCCATGCGCAGCGAGAGATACGTCACCGTCGCCAGCGACCGCTCGGCGAGATAGCCGCGCGATGTCAAAAGTTCGAGCATCGCGTCGACCGATGCCGGCAACGCACCGGAAGTATTGGCCGCTGAAGTCATGAAAGAGCCAGTCTCGCTACGCCCTCACGAGGGACAAGTATTGGGCCAATGCGCGAGGCCCATTTATTCCTTGGCATTGGCGGCGTCGACGGCGCGCCGCGTCAGCACCCCGATGAGATGCGCGCGATATTCGGCGCTGCCGTGGATGTCGCTGTTCAGCCCCTCCGCCGGCACGTCGATGCCTTCCAGCACCTTCGACGAGAAGCGCTTCTTCAGCGCCTCCTCGAACGCCTCGATCCGGAACACGCCATCGGAGCCTGCACCGGTGACAGTGACACGCACGTCCGAGGGACGGCGCGCCACGAACACGCCGACCAGCGCATAGCGCGAGGCCTGGTTGCGGAATTTGATGTAGGCCGCCTTCTTCGGCAGCGGGAACATCACCTTGGTGATGATCTCGTCGGCCTCCAGCGCCGTCGTGAACAGGCCCTGGAAATACTCTTCCGCCTTGAGCCGGCGCTTGTTGGTGACGATGGTCGCGCCGAGCGCGAGCACGGCGGCGGGATAATCCGCGGTCGGGTCGTTGTTCGCGAGCGAGCCGCCGATGGTGCCCTTGTGGCGCACGGCGGGGTCGCCGATCTGGCTCGCCAGATTGGCCAGCGCCGGGATCGCCTCACCGACGATGGCGGAGGTCGCGACCTCGGCGTGCTTGGCGGTGGCACCGATCACGAGCGAGCGGCCCTTCATCTCGATCGTATTGAGCCCCTCGATGTGGGAGAGGTCGACGAGATGCGGGGGGCTGGCGAGGCGCTGCTTCATGACGGGAATCAGCGTGTGGCCGCCGGCGATCAGCTTGGCGTCCTCGTTCTTCACCAGGAGGTTGGCCGCCTGCCGCACAGTCCCGGGGCGATGGTATTTGAATTCGTACATGTGGGTGTCCTGATCGCGGAATGCGCGCGCGGTTTACGCGAGATCGGAGTTCGCCATCGCCTTCGCGCCGGCGGCGATCGAGGCGACGATGTTCTGGTAGCCGGTGCAGCGGCAGAGATTGCCTTCCAGCTCCTCGCGAATGGTGTGGTCGTCGAGCTCGTTGCCCTTGCGATGCACAAGGTCGATCGCGGTCATGATCATGCCCGGTGTGCAGAAGCCGCATTGCAGACCATGGTGCTCGCGGAAGGCCTCCTGCATCGGATGCAGCGGCGCGCCGTCGGCCGCCAGTCCCTCGATGGTCTTGACCTCATGGCCATCGGCCATCACCGCAAGCGTGGTGCAGGATTTCACGGCCTTGCCGTCGAGATGCACGACGCAGGCGCCGCACTGCGAGGTGTCGCAGCCGACATGGGTGCCGGTGAGCTGCAGATTCTCGCGCAGGAACTGCACCAGAAGCGTGCGCGGGTCGATATTGCCGGTAACAGGATTGCCGTTCACGATAAGGGAGATTTTTGCCATAAGCACTCTCTTCAGCGCCCCGACGGGTCCCGTCGAAGCGGTTTTTATAGTTATTCCAACCCATCATATGGGCCATTGTCCCCTTGGGCAACATCGCCCGGGACGCAAGCCGCCATGCCGAAAGGCAAGGGCCGCTAGCCCTGTACCGCCTTGGCGAAATTCGCAAAAAATTCGTCGGCCAGCTTCTTGGCGGTGCCGTTGATCAGGCGTTGTCCAAGCTGCGCCAACTTGCCGCCTATCTGCGCCTCGACGTCATAGACGAGCAGTGTGCCGCCGTCCTTATCGGACAGCTTCACGACCGCGCCGCCCTTGGCAAAGCCGGCCACCCCGCCCTCGCCTTCGCCGGAGATCTTGTAGCCGTTCGGCGGGTCGAGATCGCTCAGCGCGACCTTGCCCTTGAAGCGCGCCGAGACCGGGCCGACCTTCATTTTCGCCACCGCGCGAAAACCGCCGTCGTCGGTCCTCTCGAGCTCCTCGCAGCCGGGGATGCAGGCCTTCAGCACCGCGGGGTCATTGAGCTTCTCCCACACGGCCTCGCGCGGCGCCGCAAGCTGGACTTCGCCGTTCATTGTCATGGCCATGGGGTGCCTCCCGGGATCGCAATAAGATAACGTTGCTCAAGTAACGCACGGAGGCCGCAAAGGAAAGGGCGGCGCCCGGCCACGTGCAATGCATATTCGCAACCGCAAAAAGCCTGCCGCGGGCGGTTTGGGATTGGCACGGCCGGGCCATGGTGGTTAGGTCCCGCACACCATGAGCACAGCCCTCTCCCCCCTGCTCGCGCCGATGCTGTCGAGCGCAGCCATGCGCACCGTCTGCGACGACCGTTCCACCCTCCAGAATATGCTCGATTTCGAGGCAGCTTTGGCACGGGCCGAAGCCGCCACGGGCGTGATCCCTAAGGCCGCGGTGGGGCCGATCGAGGCAGCCTGCAAGGCCGATTCCTTTGACATGACCGCACTCGCGGAGGCCGCGACGCGATCGGGCAATCTGGCGATTCCGCTGGTCAAGATGCTCACCGCCAATGTCGCGAAGGCCGACGGCGAGGCCGCCCGCTACGTGCATTGGGGAGCGACCAGCCAGGACGTCATCGACACCGCCACCATGCTGACGCTGCGCGCCGGCGTCGAAGCGCTGGATGCCGATCTCAGCCGCGCCATCAGGGGTTTTGCCGCACTGGCGCGGGCCCATCGCAATACCGCGATGGTGGCACGGACCTGGCTCCAGCACGCGCTGCCGATGCCGTTCGGGCTGAAGGCCGCCGAATATGCTTCAAGCCTTGCGCGTGCGCGCTGCCGCTTGCGACGGCTACGCCGCGAGGGCCTCGCGCTGCAATTCGGCGGCGCCGCCGGCACGCTCGCAGCGCTCGGCAATAACGGGCTCGCGGTGTCCGAGCGGCTGGCGCAGGAGCTGAACCTGCCACTGCCCGAAGCGCCCTGGCACACCCATCGCGACCGGATCGCGGAGGCTGCCGCGTGCTTGGCGATTCTCGCCGGAAGCTGCGGCAAGATCGCACGCGACGTCTCGCTGATGATGCAGACCGACGTCGCCGAAGCCTTCGAGCCCGCGGGCGAAGGCCGCGGCGGCTCCTCGACCATGCCGCACAAGCGCAACCCGGTCGCGGCCGCCAGCGCACTGGGTTGCGCGACCATGGCGCCGCAGCTCGCCGCGACGATCTTTGCCGCCCAAGTGCAGGACCACGAACGCAGCGCCGGTCCCTGGCATGCGGAATGGCCGACGCTGCCGCAACTGATGCTGGTGACCTCGGGCGCGCTCGCGGCGATCGTCGATATCGCCGAGGGCCTCGACGTCGATGCCGCGCGCATGCGCAGCAATCTCGACGCGACGCACGGCCTGATCATGGCCGAAGCCGTCACCTTTGCGCTGGCCGAGAAGATCGGCAAGAGCGACGCGCATCATCTGATCGAGGCCGCGAGCAAGCGCGCGGTCGCCGAGAAGAAGCATCTGCGCGAGGTGCTGTCGGCCGATCCGCAGGTCACCGCGCATCTCGCACTGGAAAAAATTGCGGCATTGTTCGAGCCGATGGCCTATCAAGGGGCTTCCCAAGCCTTGATCGACCGCCTGCTCGACAGCCTCGAGCGCGAATAGAACAGCCCTGAGCGGAACTAAAACGGAGACGCCATCCATGCCCATGATCGATGCCGACGGTTGCCTGCTCAACGTCTCCGTCGAGGGCCGCGACGGCGGGCCGACCTTGATGCTCTCCAATTCGCTCGGCTGCACGCTTCAGATGTGGGAGCCGCAGATGAAGGCGCTGACGCAGGTGTTCCGCGTCATCCGCTACGACCGCCGCGGCCACGGCAAGTCCAGCGTCGCGCCCGCTCCCTACACGATGGAGCGATTCGGCCGCGACGTGCTCGCGATCCTCGACGATCTCAACATCGAGAAGGTGCATTGGTGCGGCCTGTCGATGGGCGGCATGGTCGGACAATGGCTGGGCGCCAACGCGCCGGAGCGGTTCGGCAAGCTGATCCTCGCCAATACCTCCTGCTACTATGCCGAGCCGACCAAATGGCTGGAACGCATCGACGCCGTGAAGAAGGGCGGCATCGCCGCGGTCGCGGATGCCGTGATCGCAGGCTGGCTGACCGCCGATTTCCGCGAGCGCGAGCCCGATGTCACCGCCAGGATGAAGTCGATGCTGCTCGCCACCCCCGTCGAGGGCTATCTCGCCTGCTGCGAGGCGCTGTCGACGCTCGACCAGCGTGAGCTGCTGCCGAAGATCAAGAGCCCGACGCTGGTGATCGCCGGCCGCCACGACATGGCGACGCCGATCTCGGCNGCGGGCGAACTGATCCGTTCAAATATCCCCGGCGCGAGCATGACCATCATCGACGCCGCCCATATTTCCAATGTCGAGCAGCCACACGCGTTCACCGACGCGGTGGTGGGCTTCTTGACGCAGCGCTAACCACAGCCGTCATTGCGAGCGCAGCGAAGCAATCCAGAAATCCCTCCGCGGACACACTCTGGATTGCTTCGTCGCTCCGCTCCTCGCAATGACGGAGAGGAGGACAGAATGGACGACCAGAAGCGCCGCGATGCCGGCATGAATGTGCGCCGAAAAGTGCTGGGCAATGCCTGGGTCGACAAGTCGATCGCCAACCGCAACGCCTTCAACACCGACTTCCAGGACATGATCACGCGCTACGCCTGGGGCGAGATCTGGACGCGGCCGCATTTCGACGAGCGCACGCGGCGGGTGCTGGTGATCGGCACCATGGTCGCGCTTGGGCAATGGGACGAATTCCGCCTGCATGTGCGCGCGGCGCTCGCGGAAGGCGGCTTCACCCCCGACGACATCAAGGAAATCTTGTTGCAGCAGGCGATTTATTGCGGCGTCCCCGCGGCGAACCATGCCGTGAAGGAAGCCTCAGCTATTGTGCAGGAGCTCGGCCTGCTCAAGGGCTAGCGGCGCTGGCACCTCGGCGGTCTGCGGCGCCATCGCCGGCCGTTCGATCACCAGCACGATGGCCGCACCGAGCAGAAGCAGGAGCTCGGTGGCGTGCAGCCGGAGCGCGGCCATCTCGCCGACCTTCGAGGCCATCATCATGCTCGCAAACGAGATCAGGCTGCCGATCGCCAGCGCAATGCCGAGCGCCTCGTCGCTGCCGCCGCTCTTGCGGGTGCGGGGAATGGCGAGAAGCGCGAGATAGATCGCGAAGAACGCCACCACGGTCAACCGTCCGAGTGCCAGGAGCCAGGCGGCGCGCACCGTGCCGATGCCGGACATCTGGAGCTGGTCGCTGAGGAACAGCGCCACCGCGACGCTCGGCCGCTCGTAGAGGCCGTGCACCGGCGATACCATGATGTTGAAGGCGACCAGGGTCCAGGCCGGAATGAAATAGGCCGCCAGCAATGCGCCGTTGACCGAGCCGATCCGCCAATTCCTGAACATGCCGCTTCCCGCTTCGCTGACCCGCGGCCCTCGACGGGCGGCGGATTTGCCGCGAGCTAACTCGCATCGGACTGTGGCGGCAATTTAAACCGTTTGTTTACCTTAACCGCCCCGTCGCGCAGCGCGGCCGACGAAAAGGGCCCCGCCTTTCGGCGGGGCCTTCATCACTACCCTTCGTTCTTGGACTCCCAATTTCTTGGGCTCCCAAATCTACTTGTTGTCCTGATCGTGCTGCCCGCGCTGGCCGCCCTGCTGCTGACCGGGCTTGTCGCCCTGGCGCTGCGGATCCTGTTGCTGCTGGCCGGGCTTGTGACCGCCACCCTGCTGCTGGCCGGGGCGCTGACCGGGGTTCTGGTTCTGCTGGCCCGGATTCTGGTCTTGCTGCTTCGTCATTGGGGGAAACTCCCTTGTTAGACGTCAGAGGCGAGATAACGGCTCGTGTCCGCTTTGGTTGCCTGCGGAACCCAATTCCTCGCAAATGCGGGAACCGGAACGCGAAATGACCTCTGTACAAACCTTTATGCCAAGACATGGCCAGTTGCAGCCGCCAGTTCCCTCCTGTTACAAAACGGAGAATGCTCAAGGGCTGCCGGGGCCCAAGAACTCTCTCTCAAGAGCTCCCTTTGAGCCGCGTCAGGTTTGGGTAACGGCAGCCTATGGATTATTTCACCCAGCAGCTCATCAACGGCCTCGTGCTCGGCTCGATCTACGGCCTGATCGCGATCGGCTACACGATGGTTTACGGCATCGTCGGCATGATCAACTTCGCCCATGGCGACGTCTTCATGATCGGCGGCTTCATCTCCCTGATTACCTTCCTGATCCTGGTCTCGTTCGGCCTGACCGCGATCCCGCTGATCCTGATCGTGGTGCTGCTGGTCTCGATGGCGATCACCGCGCTTTATGGCTGGACCATCGAGCGCATCGCTTACCGGCCGCTGCGCCACTCCTTCCGCCTCGCCCCGATGCTGTCGGCGATCGGCATGTCGTTCGTGCTGGTCAACTTCTCGCAGGTGGCACAGGGCGCCCGTGTCAAGCCGATCCCGCCGCTCATCACCGGCGGCTATACGCTGCATGAGAGCGCGGACGGCTTCGTGATCCAGCTCTCCAACATCCAGATCATGGTGGTCCTCACCACCATCGTGCTGCTCGCGATCTTCACCTGGCTGGTCTCGCGCACGCGGCTCGGACGCGACATGCGCGCCTGCGAGCAGGACCAGACCATGGCGGCGCTGCTCGGCGTCGACGTCGATCGCACCATCTCGATGACCTTCGTGATCGGTGCCGCGCTCGCCGCGGTCGCAGGCCTGATGTACCTGCTCTATTACGGCCTGGTCGATTTCTTCATGGGCTTCGTCGCCGGCATCAAGGCGTTCACCGCCGCCGTGCTCGGCGGCATCGGCTCGCTGCCCGGCGCCATGCTCGGCGGCCTCGCAATCGGCCTGATCGAGACGTTCTGGTCGGCCTATTTTTCGGTCGAGTACAAGGACGTCGCGGCGTTCTCGATCCTGATCGTCGTGCTGATCTTCATGCCGACCGGCCTGCTCGGCCGTCCCGAAGTCGAAAAAGTCTGACGGACCGCCGCGTGACACCCATCCCGCACGAGACCAAGCACGCAAGTCGCACCGCCGGCATCCCCGCCCTTCTGAAGACCGCCTTGTTCAACGCGCTGATCGCGCTGGTGCTGTTCTCGCTGATGGTCGGCATCCGCACCGAGGCAGGCTCCGACGGCCAGCTCACCTATTGGACGCGCTTCGGCGAGCTTGCCTCCCTCGTCGCCGCGGTGTTCGGCGGCTCGATCGTGATCGAGCTGCTGCGGCAATGGATCGGTCCCAGCGGTGCCGAGAAACTGGTGCCGCCGGCGGTGCAGAACGGGATGTCGTTCGTCGGCCGCTACGTCGCACCGGTACTCCTGGGCTTTACGCTGCTGATGCCGGTCATCTTCTATGACCAGCGCTACATCCTCGACCTCGGGATCCTCGTGCTCACCTATGTGATGCTGGGTTGGGGGCTGAACGTCGTGGTCGGGCTCGCCGGCCTGCTCGATCTCGGCTACGTCGCGTTCTACGCGGTGGGCGCCTATTCCTACGCGCTGCTTGCGACTAATTTTGGCTGGTCGTTCTGGGTCTGCCTACCGCTCGCCGGCATCCTTGCCGCGTTCTGGGGCGTGCTGCTCGGCTTCCCCGTGCTGCGCCTGCGCGGCGACTATCTCGCCATCGTGACACTCGCCTTCGGCGAGATCATCCGCCTCGTCATCATCAACTGGCAGGATTTGACCGGTGGCCCCAACGGTGTCTCCGGCATTCCGCGTCCCTCCTTCTTCGGCATCCCGCTCGACAACAGCGACGACGGGCTCGCCGCCAAGCTCGGCATCGAGTACTCGCCGACCCATCGTATCGTATTCCTGTTCTACGTGATCCTGGCGCTCGCGCTACTCACCAACTGGGTCACGATCCGCCTGCGGCGCTTGCCGATCGGCCGCGCCTGGGAGGCGCTCCGCGAGGACGAAGTCGCCTGCCGCGCGCTCGGCATCAACACCACGACCACCAAGCTCACCGCGTTCGCGACCGGAGCGATGTTCGGCGGCTTCGCCGGCGCGTTCTTCGCGACCCGCCAGGGCTTCATCAGCCCGGAATCCTTCACCTTCCAGGAATCGGCGCTGGTGCTCGCCATCGTCGTGCTCGGCGGCATGGGCTCGCAGCTCGGCGTGGCGCTGGCCGCACTCGCCATGATCGGCGGCTTCGAACTGTTCCGCAGCCTCGAGACCTACCGCATGCTGGTGTTCGGCATCGCCATGGTTCTGATCATGATCTGGCGGCCGCGCGGCCTGATCGGCCATCGCGCGCCGACCGTGTACCTGACCAAGGCGCAGGCGATCTCTTCCGACCTCGTCAAGGAAGGGCACGGATGAGCGGCGAGACAATTCTCAGCGTCGACCGGCTCACCATGCGTTTCGGCGGCATCGTCGCCGTGCAGGACCTGTCGTTTGCGGCCGAACGGAACAAGATCACTGCATTGATCGGGCCGAACGGCGCCGGCAAGACCACCGTGTTCAACTGCATCACCGGCTTCTACAAGCCGAGCGGCGGCGCCATCCGCCTCACCCATGACGACGGCAAGACAATCGCGCTGGAGCGGCTCAACGATTTCCGCATTGCCAAGCAGGCCAAGGTCGCCCGCACCTTCCAGAACATCCGCTTGTTTCCGGGCATGACCGCGCTGGAAAACCTGATGGTGGCGCAGCACAACACGCTGATGCGCGCCTCCGGCTTCACCTTCCTCGGCCTGATCGGTGCGCCCACCTACCGCGACGCCGAAAAGCACGCGATCGATCTCGCCACCGACTGGCTCAAGCGGATCAACCTGCTCGACCGCGCCGACGACGCCGCCGGCAATCTCGCCTATGGCGACCAGCGCCGGCTCGAGATCGCGCGCGCGATGTGCACCGAGCCCGCGCTTTTGTGCCTCGACGAACCCGCCGCCGGCCTCAATGCGCGCGAGAGCGCGGCGCTCAGCGAGCTGCTGCTCTCGATCCGGAACGAGCTGGGCACCTCGATCCTCCTGATCGAGCACGACATGTCCGTGGTGATGGAGATCTCCGACCACATCGTGGTGATGGACCATGGCGTGAAGATCTCGGAAGGATCGCCCCGTGCTGTCCGCGACGATCCCAAGGTGATCGCCGCCTATCTCGGCACCGACGAGGAAGAGGCCGTGGCCGTGATGGAGAGCGGGTCGTGACGTCGGCTGCGCCCCTGCTCGCGATCCGCGGCCTGCGTGCGGCCTATGGCAAGATCGAGGCGCTGAAGGGCGTCGACGTCGAAATCAATTCCGGCGAGATCGTGGCGTTGATCGGCGCCAACGGCGCCGGCAAGTCGACTTTGATGATGACGATCTTCGGCAAGCCGCGCGCCCGCGCCGGCCAGATCCTGTACGAAGGCCGCGACATCACCGACGTTCCCACCCACGAGATCGCGCATTTGCGCATTGCGCAATCGCCGGAAGGCCGCCGTATCTTCCCGCGCATGAGCGTGGCGGAAAACCTCCAGATGGGCGCGGACGCGACCGAATGCACGGACGCCGAGCGCGACGCGACGCTTGAACGCGTGTTCTCGCTGTTTCCGCGGCTGAAGGAACGCTACGTCCAGCGCGGCGGCACGCTGTCCGGCGGCGAGCAGCAGATGCTGGCAATCGGCCGCGCCCTGATGAGCCGCCCTCGCCTGCTCCTGCTTGACGAGCCTTCGCTCGGGCTCGCGCCGCTGATCGCCCGCCAGATCTTCGACGCGATCCGCACCCTGAACCGGCAGGACGGCCTGACCGTGCTGATCGTCGAGCAGAATGCCAACCACGCGCTCAGGCTCGCCCATCGCGGCTATGTCATGGTCAACGGCCTGATCACGCTGGCCGGAACCGGCGCCGAGTTGCTGCAACGCCCCGAGATTCGCGCCGCCTATCTGGAAGGCGGCCGGCACGGCTAGCGAAACGCAGTGCGTCGCCGTGCCTGCTCATCCCTATTTCGCGGCGCAGCGGCTCTTCGCAACAGGCTTGCTCGTATCGTCGACCGCGCAGAACGGAATCGACCAAACGAAATCCGCGGAAAACGCCGCAGGAATCTGCCCGGCCGCAACGACCGGTAACGCAGCCGGCCCCCAGGGGCCCCCGATCTGCGTCGTCCAGTACCACTCGCCGTGGACGGGACCGAGCGGAGCACCGGTCGTGTTGTCGAATCCGGCGATCGTGGTCGCCGAACCGTCGGCGCCGAAGGCTGCGCGGGAGTGGCATGTCATGCATGACGACTGAAAGTCGAAGGTCTCTTCCGTGATCGAATTGCCGAGCCTGATGGCCATGCCGGTTGCATCAGTGAAATCGGTCTGGGATCCCTTCAGGCAGTAGAGCTGGAATGCCGGGTCGAGCTGCGCCTCCTTGAACAGGCTCGCGAGCGCCGGTGTGTGCGTGCACACCGGATAGGGCTTCGGATTGTTCGCCGGATTTTGGTAGCTCGGATCACTGGGATCCGGGATCGTCGTATCGGGAGCGACAGAGGCGTGTGTCGAGCCGAAACTATCATGGCACCCGATATATTCGCAGCGGCCGGGATTGTTCCGATGCTCGAAGGTCGCCCACGTCCAGTTCGGCACCATCTTCGAGATGAGGTGCATGGAAACGAGGGCGTACTGCTTACCTGCCGCGGTGTTCACGTGGTAGAACTTGCCCGCATCAGCCGGACTGCCCGTATATCCGGGAATCCCGCTCTTGGTCGGATCCTGTGGGTCCAGCACGGGAAACCAGTTCGCTTTGACCTCGATTGCATCGGCAGGGAAGGACAGGAGCTTGCGGTCCCGCGTGAAGGTTTCGAACGCCTTTTGTAGACCCGAGATCTTGTGGAGATCATGCGAGACGATGAAGTCGAAGTCGATCTTGTTGCGGCGGGTCTCCTCGAGGTTATCGCCCTCTTTCAGCGGTCGTGGCGGCGGCAGAACGAAGGGTTGAAAGGCTCGTCCCTGCTTCCCGAGCTGGAACACGCGATCGGACTCGCGAATCTGCAACAGAATGTTCGGCCTCAGAACCTTCGGTGTGGGCGTGGTCGGCCATTGCGGGTTCATGTTGAATGTCTCGCCGTCGCTGGCCCAGGTCTCGAACAGCGCATTGTTGTTCCCCGCTGTTGCGCTCCCGGAGCTCACGTAGAGGAACAGGCACCACGAGACGCGGTCCGGGTCCGAAATCGCCGGGTTGAACGATTTGAAGATGTCTTCCTGCGTCGACGGCTTTGCACGAGGGGTAGCGACACATTCGTTCAGACGCTGCAAGGCTTGGTCCGGTCCCTGCTGAGCGAGGGAGCGCGGCGCCGTTGCGATCAGGATGCCAAAAATTACGAGTGGGAGGATGCCTTTCATGGAATTCTCCAATCAAAAAGAGTGCACGTCGATCAACGTCTTGTGATTGTATGAAATGAAAAATATCTCTTGTAGTTGATCATATTTCACGTGCTGCTGCAATCGCCGTCATTGGCCCGGAACGGGCTGGCAGCGCGCCGCGAAACCACGCGACGATGATGAGGTCAACTGAGGCCCGCTGGACTTCGCGCGTTGACGAATCCGACGCGCGTTCTGGGAAGCGGCACGCCCGGCAAGACAGGCCGTTTTGCCTGATGCGGCCCGAAGTGCTGCCGAATGTGGCGAGATATCTCCGTCAATGCCCGTATTTTGCCGGTGACTTCTCGCCAAATTCATTCAACAATGGCGCCGGTTTGGACCGGGCATGCCCCGGCAACTTCCATAGGCGACCACCCGCGAGGTATCTCATGAAATCACTGAAGCTCATCGGTCTGGCATTCGGCGCGTCGATCGCGCTGTCGAGCGCGGCGTTCGCGCAGGATGTCACCATCGCAGTCGCAGGCCCGATGACCGGCGGCGAATCCGCCTTCGGCCGCCAGTTGAAGAACGGCGCCGAGATGGCCCTAGCTGACATCAACGCCGCCGGCGGCGTCAACGGCAAGAAGCTCGCACTCGACATCGAGGACGATGCCTGCGACCCGAAGCAGGCGCGCTCGGTCGCCGAGAAGATCGCCAGCGCGAAGATGCCGTTCGTGGTTGGGCATTATTGCTCGTCGTCGTCGATCCCGGCCTCCGAGGCCTATGCCGACGGCAACGTGCTTCAGATCACGCCGGCCTCGACCAACCCGCTCTTCACCGAGCGCAAGCTCTGGAACGTGGCGCGCGTCTGCGGCCGCGACGATCAGCAGGGCCTGATCGCGGCGCAGTACATTGCCAAGAACTTCAAGGGCAAGAACATCGCGATCCTCAACGACAAGACCACCTACGGCAAAGGTCTTGCCGATGAAACCAAGAAGGCGCTCAACAAGGCCGGCGTCACCGAGAAGATGTACGAGTCCTACAACAAGGGCGACAAGGACTTCAACGCGATCGTCTCGCGCCTGAAGCGCGACAATATCGATCTGGTCTATGTCGGCGGCTACCATCAGGAAAGCGGCCTGATCCTGCGTCAGATGCGCGACCAGGGCCTCAAGACGATCCTGATGGCCGGCGACGCGCTCGCCGACAAGGAATACGCCTCCATCACCGGCCCCGCCGGCGAAGGCACCCTGTTCACCTTCGGTCCCGATCCGCGCAACAAGCCGAGCGCGAAGAAGATCGTCGACGCCTTCAAGGCCAAGAACATCGACCCCGAAGGCTACACGCTCTACACCTACGCGGCGATGCAGGTCTGGTCGCAGGCGGCGAAGAAGGCTGGCACCACCGACGCCAAGAAGGTCATGGAGGCGATGAAGGCCGGCAAATGGGACACCGTGATCGGCCCGATCGAGTACGACGCCAAGGGCGACATCAAGCAGCTCGATTACGTCGTCTACAAGTGGGACGCCAAGGGCGGCTATACTGAGATCAAAGGCAACGGCACCTGAGACAGGTAGCCTGACCTTTTCGCCAGATTGTCACCAACGCCCCGGTTCACCGGGGCGTTTTCTTTTGCAGCACGCTCACACGGCTG
The DNA here is from genome assembly GCF_000938285.1 of Bradyrhizobium sp. LTSP857. NCBI lineage: Bacteria > Pseudomonadati > Pseudomonadota > Alphaproteobacteria > Hyphomicrobiales > Nitrobacteraceae > Bradyrhizobium > Bradyrhizobium sp. LTSP857. Next base: position 624,864 of record NZ_JYMS01000049.1, read on the forward strand.
CGGAAAGTTCCCCGCCTGCCGCTGCCTGCGCCTTCTGGAGTGCTTGCAGCAGATCGTTCGGTCGAAACGGCTTTTGCAGGCAGATGACATCTGCAAGACCGGGCGCTTCGCCTATGAAATCGAGCGCCGTCATCCCTGAGACCGCCACGATCGGGAACCCAGGCGCTCGCTCGCGAATAGTCGCCATGACGTCGACGCCGCTGGTATCGGCCAGGAAAATGTCCACAATCGCAGCGTCGAAGGTCGCTTCACCAAAGGCCTTCAACCCGGCCGCACCACTCTCGGCCTCGACAACGTCATAATGGTTGACCCGGAGGACGATCGCGACCATGGCGCGGACGTCCTTCTGGTCGTCGACAATTAGGACACGGGGCATGGGAACAACTCCCGGATTCGTATCATTAATTGGTTCAATTCAATGGCGGCGTGCGGCAAGGCAGTATGGGTCCGTCCAGTAAAGCCAACCTTACCGATTCCCTATTCCGCGTCCCTGTCCAAGTTAAGTAAGCTGTAACCTTCGGTTGAGTCGCGGGCCCGTCCCCCCAGGACGCGCGCCCGGAGCCGGCTATCATGGCGACCAAGGCAGCCGGCCAACGAAGTCACGTGGACTACCCTTATGCCGACCCAGCGAGAGGTCAACGTGCACGCAAAGAACGACCGAAGCACATTCCTTTCGACCTTGCCCGCCACGCAGAACGATCGCACTGCAGCATTGGCGATCGTCGGTATCTCCGCGATCCTGTTCGCGCTGGCTGTCCCATTTGCGGGTACGCCGCTGCCGCCGGTGCCGGCCTTCGTGTCCAGCTACCAGTCGGCGCTCGCCGTCAGCGACATCATCACGGCCGTTCTGCTCCTGTCGCAATTCTCTGTCCTGCGCAGCCGTGCGCTGCTGCTGCTGTCGACCGGATATTTGTTCACGGCGGCGGCCGCGGTGACCCACGCCCTCACCTTCCCGGGGCTGTTCGCGCCGACCGGACTGCTGGGCGCCAGCACGCAGACCACGGTCTGGCTCTACATGATCTGGCACGGCGGGTTCCCGCTATTCGTGCTGGCCTATGGGTGGCTGAAGGACGGCAACGGCAGCAACAGGATCGAGGGACCGACGGAGCGTTCGATCGCGCTCGCCGTCCTTGGCGTGATCGCGGCGATGATCGCCATCACCTGGATGGTCACTGCGCAGCACGATCTGCTGCCGGTCCTGCTGAGGGACGGCCGCTACACCACCACCATGATCGGCGTGGTGTCGTTCATCTGGTCCTTGAGCTTCGCAGCGCTGATCACGCTGTGGTTCCGCAAGCCGCACACGGTGATCGACGTCTGGCTCATGGTCACGATGTGCGCCTGGCTGTTCGACATCGCGCTGTCGGCAATCGTCAATGTCGCCCGCTACGATCTCGGCTTCTACGCCGGCCGCCTCTACGGCCTCTGCGCCGCGAGTTTCGTGCTCGCTGTGCTCTTGATCGAGAACGTCCGCCTCCAGGCGAACACGGTGGGCCTCGTCGGCCGGCTGCGCGAACAGTCGGCCTCCGACCGCGATTACTACGGCAAGCGCCTCGCGCTCTACGGCGCCGTCGTCGAATCCTCCAACGATGCCATCATCACAAAATCGCTCGACGGCGTGATCACGGGCTGGAACAGGGCTGCCGAGCAGCTGTTCGGCTATTCGGCCGCCGAGGCCGTCGGCCAGCCGATCGACCTCATCGTGCCCGAGGACCGCAAGGCCGAGGTCAGAGGCATCCTTAACCGCATCAGCGGCAACGAGTCGATCGCCCAGCACGAGACGGTCCGCATCCGAAAGGACGGCCGTCAGCTCGACGTCGTCATCAACGTTTCTCCGCTGCGATCGGACAGCGGTGAAATTATTGGCGCCTCCAAGATCGCCCATGACATCACCGAAGAGAAGCAATCGCGGGAGAAGCTGCGCCGCGAGACCGAGGAGCGCCAACGCATCTTCGAGACCTCGCAGGACCTGATCCTCGTCACCGACGGTTTTGGCAATTTCATCCAGGTCAGCCCGAGTGTGACCGACATCCTCGGCTACAGTCCGCAGGATATGATCGGGCACAGCGCAACCGACTTCATCCATCCCGACGATCTCGAGAACACGCGCAGCGAGATGCGCGCCGCGCGGCGCGGCCAGATCAAGCGCAGCTTCGAGGCGCGCTACTATCACTACGATGGTCACGAGGTCACGCTGAACTGGATGGGGACCTGGTCCGAGCCGGTAAAGCGCCACTTCTTCATTGGCCGCGACCTGACCGACAAGCAGGCCGCCGAGGCCCAGCTCCGGCAAGTCCAGAAGATGGACGCCATCGGCCAGCTCACCGGCGGCGTCGCCCACGACTTCAACAACGTGCTGACCGTCATCACCGGCACGATCGGCATTTTGGCGGACGCGGTGGCCGACCGGCCCGAGCTCGCTGCCATCACCAGGCTGATCGACGACGCTGCCGATCGCGGCGCGCAACTGACCAAGCATCTGCTCGCCTTCGCCCGCAAGCAGCCGCTTCAGCCGCGCGAGATCGACGTCAATGCGCTGGCGGTCGAGGCCGCCAAGCTGTTGCATCCCACCCTGGGCGAGCAGATCACCATCACGCCGCAGCTCACCGAGGATGCCTGGCCGGCGCTGGTCGATCCGAACCAGCTCACCTCCGCGATCCTCAATCTTGCGCTCAACGCGCGAGACGCCATGCCCGACGGCGGCACGCTGGTGCTGGAGACGCGCAACATTTTTCTCGACGACGGCTACGCCAGCATGAACGTCGACGTCACGCCCGGCAACTACGTGATGATCGCGGTCAGCGACACCGGCACGGGCATTCCGCCGGCCCTGATCGAGCGGGTGTTCGATCCTTTCTTCACCACCAAGGAGGTCGGCAAGGGCACCGGCCTCGGACTCAGCATGGTGTTCGGCTTCGTCAAGCAGTCCGGCGGCCACATCAAGATCTACAGCGAGGAAGGCCACGGCACGAGCGTGAAGATCTACCTGCCGCGCTCCACGGGCGTGCAGGAGACCGAGTACGAGGCGCTCCAGAACGTGCCGATCACCGGCGGCGACGAGAAGATCCTGATCGTCGAGGACGACGCACTGGTGCGGCAGTATGTTGTGACCCAGGTCAAGAGCCTCGGCTATACCGCGCTCGAAGCGGCCAACGCAGCCGAAGCCCTCATCATCATCGACGCAGACAAGGGCATCGACCTGCTCTTCACCGACGTCATCATGCCGGGCAACATGAACGGCCGCCAGCTTGCCGACGAGGCGGCCCGGCGGCGCCCCGACCTGAAAACGCTGTTCACCTCGGGCTATACCGAAAACGCCATCGTCCATCACGGCCGGCTCGATTCCGGCGTACTGCTGCTGGCAAAACCCTACCGCAAGTCCGAACTCGCCAAGATGCTCAGGACGGCGCTTGCGAGTTGAGCCTGCGGTATCGGTGCGCTATCGCTAAGGCAGCAGCGCATGGAGTGCCGTCCTTGAAAAACCTTCTCACCGATATCGCCGGCGTTCGCGTCGGCCATGCCGAGGATGCGAAAGTCGCCTCCGGCACGACCGCGATCATCTTCGATGCCCCGGCGGTGGCAGCGATCGACGTCCGCGGCGGCGGCCCCGGCACGCGCGAGGCCGCGTTGCTCGACCTCGCCAGTACGCTCGAGCGGGTCGACGCGATCGCGCTGTCCGGTGGCTCCGCCTTCGGCATCGATGCGGGCGGCGGCGTCCAGGCCTGGCTCGCCGAACAGGGCCGCGGCTTCCGCGTCCGCGAGGCGCTGATCCCGATCGTGCCGGGCGCGATCCTGTTCGATCTGCTCAACGGCGGCGACAAGGCGTGGGGCCGTTTTTCGCCCTATCGCGATCTCGGCTACGCCGCGGCGGTCTCCGCCGGGACGGAGTTTGCGCTCGGCAGCGTCGGCGCCGGCCTCGGTGCCACCACCGCGACCTTCAAGGGCGGGCTCGGTTCAGCCTCGGCGTCGACGACCGACGGCGTCAAGGTCGCGGCGATCGTCGCCGTCAATGCTGTCGGCAGCGTCACCGTCGGCGACGGGCCGTGGTTTTGGGCGGCGCCGTTCGAGGTCGCCGGCGAGTTCGGTGGCCGCGGCCTGCCAGATGCGTTCACGGACGACATGCTCAAGATGCGCATCAAGGGCGGGCCCGCCGCAAGCGAGCGCGAAAACACCACGATTGGCGTCGTCGTCACCGACGCGGTGCTGACCAAGCCCCAAGCCAAGCGCCTCGCGATGATCGCCCATACCGGCTTTGCCCGCGCGATCTATCCGGTGCACGCCCCGACCGATGGTGATGTGCTGTTTGCCGCCGCGACGTGCGCGAAACCGATTGAGCCGGTCGCTGGCCTCACCGAGCTCGGCATGGTCGCCGCCAACGTGGTCGCCCGCGCGATCGCGCGCGGCGTCCACAGCGCGACCGCGCTGCCGTTCGCCGGCGCGCTGCCGGCGTGGAAGGATCGGTTCGGCTAGCGCCTCAGAAGGCGCGTCAGACGCTCATCGACATCGAAGAGGCCGCGGATCCAGACGAAGCCTGCCCCTGTCGTTGCATCAACTGCGCGAACAGATCGTAGGGCGAGGTGCCGGTGGCTGACGCGCCCGGCACCGTCGTCGTCATCTTGAAGCCGTCGGCATAGGTGACGGTGGTGGTGCTCGAGCCGTCGGAGCCGGTCGTCGTGGTTGAGGTCGACCCGCCGCTCGACGATGACGACGACGAATCCGAGTCGCTCCCGGACGCATCGCTCGAGTCGCCCGAGCCGCTCGCAGCCTGCGCGTGGTGGTGGCCACCATGATGGCCGCTGCCTTTCAAGGCCTTCGACATCTCGTCCAGGCTGACGCTGCCGTCCGAATTGCTATCCAGCTTCGAGAACACGTCATCGGCCTGCGCCGTGTTGGTGCCGCCGGCGCCCAGCGCGCTCTCGAATTCCGACTTGCTGATCTGGCCATCGCCGTTCGCGTCGAGCTGCGAGAACAGATCCTTCAGCGCATCATCCCGGCTCGTCGATGTCGAGGACGTCGCGCTCGAGGATGATGTGGAGCTGGTCGAGCTGCTCGTGGCGCTCGTGCTGGCTGTCGACTGGCTTTGTGCCGCGATCAGCGCGCTCATCGTCTCCGGCGAGATCTGCGCGCAATTGCCGGAATTGACCGACGAGGTCGCGCCAGTGCTCGTGCTGTTGCTGCTGGTGTCGATCGCGAATGGATTGGTCGTGCCTTGCGACGATCCCGTCTGCTGCGTCGCAGACGATTTCGAACTCATCAGTGACGAAATGGCGTCAAGCGCACTCGAAGCGGCGCCAAGGGCAAACAACATTGCACAACTCCAACCGATGCGGCACGCCGCAGCCAATGTTCTGGCGGTGAGGTCAGCAAGCTGCGTGCCAGCGCGAAAAGCTCAATGAAATCCGCACCCACCGTGCTTTGAAGGACCCGGGAACATCGGCAATTCATGCCGCAGACGGCAGAATTTTCCGCCCACAGGAAGCACGCCGCCCCTGCATTGCCCGGCGCGGAGGCCCATGTTAGGCGAGGCCCATTCGTCTTTCGGCCGCCACGGGAAACCGCGCCATGACCCAAGCCTTCGCCCCCCGCCCCCTGGCAATTGCACCCTCGATCCTGGCCTCCGATTTCACCAGGCTCGGCGAAGAGGTGCGCGCGGTGGATGCCGCCGGTGCCGACTGGATCCATCTCGACGTGATGGACGGGCACTTCGTTCCTAACATCTCCTACGGCCCCGACATCATCAAGGCGATGCGCCCGCACACCAAAAAGATCTTTGACGCGCATCTGATGATCTCGCCCTGCGATCCCTATCTCGAGGCCTTCGCGAAGGCCGGCTGCGACCACATCACCGTGCATGCGGAAGCGGGCCCTCATCTGCACCGCTCGCTGCAAGCGATCCGCGCGCTCGGCAAGAAAGCCGGTGTCTCGCTCAATCCGGGCACGCCGATCAGCGCGATCGAATACGTGCTCGACCTGGTCGACCTCGTGCTGGTGATGTCGGTCAATCCAGGCTTCGGCGGCCAGGCCTTCATCCGCTCCGCGATCGGCAAGATCAGCGACATCCGCGCGATGGTCGCCGGTCGGCCGATCGACATCGAGGTCGATGGCGGCGTCGGCCCTGACGTTGCGGGCGCGCTTGCCGCGGCCGGCGCCAACGCCTTCGTTGCCGGCACCTCCGTGTTCAGAGGCGGCACGCAAGAGGCGTACAAGACCAACATCGCCGCGATCCGCAACGCGGCGCTCGGGGCACGCGGCGAAGCAATCTGAAGCACATGCGCCCGCAAATCTGCGGTTCTTACGGGCATTTGCGACGCGCAATGCCTAAAATTGCAACCTAAATCCGTACTCCTCCGGACTTCCCTGATTCGTGCAAATCACCGCTAGTGATTCCTGCCTGCTTTTGACGGGAGCACATCATGACGACGACCCTGGTTTGGACTGGCGTGGCGTTGTGGATTGGTTTTTGTGCATTTGTTGTGTTTGGCCCATCGGAGGGACCGGTGAAGGTCACGGCGCGTTCCACCCGCATCATCGGTCGCGACCGCTATCGGGCCTGACGCCATGCAGATCGCGATCGTGAAGCGTCAGCCGAGGCGCAGGTGTCGTATCCCGCGCCGTCCGCATCCGAACCTCGACTATTTCTTCGGCCGGCTCGAACGCACCGAAGGCGAGATGGGCGACGACGCCGGGCCCGAGACGGCGGACCTGGATCACCCGTTCCGGTCACCGCGCCGGCATTGAAATCTTTTCTGGACCAGGACCGATGAAACCGCATTGCCCGAACTGCCTGAAGGAAATGACCAAGGCATCCGCCTCGCGTAACCTCTTCAACTGCGAACCCTGCCGCGAGATCATCCAATATTTCGGCGGCCATGCCGATCACGGCGAGTCCGGTCCGCGGTTCACCTGGCCGATCCGCCGCAAGCGCGTCGTCCACACCGCCCACGCGGCGTGATCTTTCCTAGCCCCACACCACGCCGGCGTCTGGTTTCGCCGTAGCCATCCGCGGCGGCCGCACCACCGTGACGGTGCAGGTCGCTTCCGAGGCCACCTTGGCCGAGACGCTGCCGAGCAGCGTGCGCCTGAACGAGCCCTGCCGCGCGCCGACGATGACATGGTCGACCTGGTTGACCTCCGCGAACTCCAACAGCGCGGCGGCGGGATCGACAGATTCCAGCACATGAACCGACAGCCGGCTCTCGTCCAATTTGAGTGGCGTGGCCCAATGCCGGAGCGCGACCAGGCGGTCGATATGCTTGTTGGAGCCCTGCTCGTCCAGGGTCCGGTCGATGGCGATGCGGTTGAGCTTCAGCACATTGACACAGGCGAGCCGCGCTGACGGCAGGGTTGCAAGGATGCGCTCCGTCGTCATGCGCAGCGCCTCGTTCAGCTCCGGCGCGCCTTCCACGGTATCGAGCGCGACTGCAAGAATGGGACTCGAGGCGATCTGCTCGGCGACATCCGCCTTTGCGCGCGGCTGCATGACGCCCTGGTTGAAGCGGCGCCGCAACGCAACGGTGCACGGGTCGCGCTTCATCCGCTCCGAGCGCGCAGTCAGCCTGACCTGGTCCGGATGGGCGAGATCGAAGGCGAGCTGCGCCGCGGTCGGATAACGCCACTCCGGCTCGATCTCCAGGCACCGCAGCACTACTTCCTGAAGCCAGGGCGGATAGTCCGCGCGCAATTTGCGCGGCGGATGAGGATCGCGCCACAGCCTCCGCCGCATCGCTCGCAACGTCTCGCCCTCGCCGAACGGACGTTCGCCGGTGGTGAAGAAATAGAGCAGCACACCGAGTGAAAACAGATCGCTGCGCGGATCGTCGCGCACTCCTAACAGCCGTTCCGGCGCCATGTAGGGCGCGGTGCCGTAAGGCAGGCGGAACTCGGCCTGCAACAGGTCGGGCAGATGGTTGTGGTGCGACAGGCCGTAATCGATCAGCACCGCCTCGCCGCTCTCGCGGAACATGATGCTGCTCGGCTTGATGTCGTGATGGATCACGTTCTGCCGGTGCAAATCGGCGAGCGCGGCCGCGATCTTCGACACCAGCAGCCGCGCCTCCTCGTAAGGCAGCGGCAGGTCGGGCAGCCGCTTGTAGAGCGTGGTCCCGGCAATGCGCTCGATCACGGCATAGGCCTGATGGGCGAAATCGCCGGTGCCGAAACACGCCGGGACGTGGGGACCCACGAGCCGCGGCAGGATCATCATCTCCATTTCGAACGAGACGATGGCCGCGGGGTCCTCGCCCTCCGACGCGCGTGGAATCTTCATCAGCAGCGGCACGTCGATGCCGGGATGGGTGACGGTCCACAGCGTCGCCATGCCGCCGGCATGAACGCATTCGCCGATGGTGTAGCCGTCGATCTCCGCGCCGGGCTTGACCAGGGGTTTGGGCATCGGCCTCTAGCGCCCCTGCAACAGCCGGTCGGCGAGCCAGGACGGCAGGCCGTTCTCGCGGATCCTGTTCGCCGCGCTCGCGACGTCATAGGGCACGCGGCAATAGGTGATGTCGCACGAGACCGTGTCGAACAGCACGAAGGCAGCAGCCGGATCGCCGTCGCGGGGCTGGCCGACCGAGCCGAGCACGGCGAGCCATTGCCGCCCACGCAGGAGCTGCACCGAGACGTCGGTCTTGGGCACAAAACTCGTCATCTTCGCCGTCACCGACATCGAATAGAGCGCGGGCCGGTGGATGTGGCCGCAGAAGGTGACGTGGGACGGCGTCGAGATCAGGCTCTTGGCCGCATCCGCCGTCGAGCGGATATAGTGCCAGCGCTGCGGGCTCGAGGCCTCCGAATGCACGAACAACCGGCCGTTGTCCTCCACGCGCATCGGCAGCTCGGCCAGGAAGCGCCGCTGCGCCACGTCGAGGCGCCCGCGGGTCCATTCGATCGCGATCTGCGCCTCGACATTCATGGTCTCGGTCGTCGTGCTGACGGCTTCGTCATGATTGCCGCGTACAGCGACGGCACCATGGGCGACCAGTTCCATCGCGGTATCCACGACCCATTCCGGATCGGCGCCATAGCCAACGAAATCGCCGAGCAGGATGAACCGCTCCGCGCCCTTCGCGCGGGCCACCTTCAGACACGCCTCGAACGCCTGCCGGTTGCCGTGGATATCCGAGAAAACCGCGAGAAGCACGCACCCTCCACCCTCAAATTCTTATTGGAAGCCGATAAGGCCAAATTGAGGGAGGTCAACAAGATGCGCCAGCGCGAGACGGTTTACCAGCGCACCGCTGATGTGATGGTGAAGAGCCTATTGCTCGTCCTTGGGCGGCATCCGGGGCGGCGGCAGCGGCGTGAACACGGCGCCTTGGGCGCCGGCCGGCGGCGCATTGAACTCGCCGGTCGAGGAGTCGCCGCCGCTGGTCTCGAGAATGACCTTGGGCGTCACATATTCCCGGACCATGTCGATCAGGCTCCCCTCGCCGCCGCCAAAGTCCGCGGCGCGCCCGCCTTGCGGATGCCCGGCCGCGATCTCGTTCTGCGCCGCGTGGGTCTTGTCGGCCAGCGTGTCATTATAGGGCACGCGAAACGCCCGGGGGATGCCGCTCGGGCGATGGTCCTCGTCCAGTTCCTCGACCCACAGATAGATCGAGCCGGGATCGCCCTCCAGCGAATGCGGCTCGACGATGCGGGCCTGGAGCAGCTTGAAGGAGGTCGGCAGCCTGTCGGTGCTGGCCCAGCCAAGCAGCCCGCGCATTTCCGTGAAGCTGACGACATAGAAGGCGCTGGTCACGACCACCGCGACCGCTTTCAGCGACCAGTGCAGGCGCGCATAGACCAGCACGACCAGCAGCAGTGCACCGATCACGGCGTAGGCGACCGATAGCGTAAGTATGATCGTCGGCAGGCTAGTCACGGCGCACCCTCGCAGCGTTCTTGCTCACACCGGTGCTCGGGTCGAGATCGGCGCCGTTGCGCCAGCCGCTGCGGAACGTCTCCAGCAGCGATTTCGGCCGCTGGTCCACATTGACCACCTTGCCTTCGGAATCGAGCCGAAACCGCACCGCGGTCTTCTCGTCGCCGGTGTGGTCGAGCGTGAATTTGTTGTCGAAGACCACCTGCGCGGTCGGATTCAGTTTCTGCACCTTCACATTGGCCGTCACCGGCTCGCCGGTCGTGGCGACGAAATGCGAGACGTTGACGGTGTATTCGCCGGCGACGATGCCGCGCACCGTTACGATCTCCTCGCGGATGGGCGAGGCGATCTTCTTGCCGTTGACCATGATGAAGTCGTTGGCCCCGCCCCGGTCGTCGCGATCGAGCGTGAGGAAGCCGGCCTCGCGATGGCGATACCAGGCGATGTTGCCGGCGGGATCCTGCACGAACAGGTCGAGATCGTCGGGATGATTGTCCGGCCAGTCCAGCGTGATCATGAACTCGGCCTTGGAGTCGATCTTGCCCTCCTTGGCATCCGGCGAGACCGCAAGCAGCGCGAGAAAGAACAGGAAGGCGACCACCTGGAGCGCCTTGAACAGCATCACGCCCAGCGGATCGAACGGCTCCTCGCGCGGATAGAGGCCGAAATCATCCATCATGTCGGCGTTCCCGGACGCCTGCGTTCCAGAGCCGGCGTGACGTAGGTCTCGGTGAGGACCACGGCATCCGAAAACACCCGCTGGGTCGCGGTATCGAGCATGTAGTACTGAATGCGGACCAGGATGGAGCCGACGAGGCCGGCCAGCGTGGTGTACATCGCGACCGCCATGCCGTCGCTCATCAATCCCATCGAGGAGCGCATGGCGACCTTGTCGGCGGCATCGAGCCCGGCGATCGGCGCCAGCATGATGATGAAACCGATGATGGTGCCGAGCAGGCCGAGCTTCATCAGTGTGTCCGAGACGAAGGCGCCGAAGCCGTTGGAGCCGCGCAGGCGGTCGGCGAGCGTCCGCAGCAGCAGCGTCTGGTCGACCGGCCGGTAGTCCTGCGCGGCCGCCTTGGTCACAAGGCTGTCGATGTGGTCCCGCACCAACCCGCGCGGCAGCGAGGTCGCGCTGGCGTCGAGCGCCTTGCTGCCCTCGGGCGCCGACAGCACCGCGCGGCAGCGCCGTGCCGCCGCGCCCTCGCGCGCAATCGCTCGCGTGCGCAGAAAACAGTGACCGCAGGTGACGACGTAGAGCAGCGCGATCACGCTGGAGATATAGGTCCGGTCCGAGGTCAACATCAGATGGATCAGGCCGAAGCGCCACAACAGGAAGACGGCGAAGATCGATAGCCCGGTGAAGATCATCCAGAACAAGAGCGCGCTGCGCTCGGATGGGTCGGCTGGTTGGCGCACGGTCGGACCAATCGTCATCGAACTCATGCTGCACCGCTCCTGGCCAGCAACGATTGGCCTGTAAGGATTTCTGGCCGATTAGATCAGAGCCGTCGCGCCCAGTCCAAAGAGCCATGCCCAATCCGGCTTGGGAAATTTGCCCGAGCAGCGATCCTGCCGTTCCCTGCGATTGGCAAGGCGCGACGGCATTGTTAGTCTGACCTTACCAAACGTTGAGGGTGATCGCATGCGCCTCGTGCTTCAGCTCGTCGCCCGTCTGCTTCTCATCGTCGCGCTCTGTCTGGGAGCCGCGACCGTATGGGCCACATTCGACGCCTATCGCAGCATCGACCGGGCCACTGCGGCCTCCGCGCAGCGGGTCGCGCAAGCGCTTCAGGCGCTGTACTGGCACGAGCTCTTGCTGCGCAGCAACAGAGCGCGCGAGCATCTTCTGCCGGTTCCGGACTGGCGCACCCTCGATATGATGAAACTGATCTCCCCCGGAGTCTGCGTCGAGTTCCAGCCAGCCATCGCATTCGAAAAGCCGCTCTGCGGCCAGAGCGAGGGGCTGGGCAAGACGCCGCCGCGCTGGTTTGCGTCGATCGTGCCGACCTTCCTCGGCAGCCATGCCGAGGTGGTGCGTCCCGTCAGTCCCCGCGCCGCAACGGCCGGCACCGTCGTCGCGACGCCGGATGCGGCGGCCACCATCTCGCTCGCCTGGGAGTACATCCTCAACGTGATCGACGTCGCGCTGCTGATGGCGGCGGCGATTGCGCTGCTCGCATCACTCGCGATCGCCCACACGCTGGCGCCGGCACGCGCCATTGTCATCGCCTTGCAGCGCATGGCGCGCGGCCAGTATCGCACGAAACTGCCGCGCTTCCGCTCCATGGAGCTTGCAATGATCGGCGGCGCCGTCGAAAAGCTCGGCGGCCGGCTGGAGGAAGCCACCGAACAGCGCGCGGCGCTGACACGGCGCCTGATCGAGATCCGCGACGACGAACGCCGTGCGCTCGCCCGCGAGCTGCACGATGAGTTCGGGCAAAATCTCTCCGCCATCCTCGCCTTCGCCAACACCATCGAGACGGCGAGCGCGAAGGAGAAAAAGGACAACGGCATCGCGCAGGACGCGCGCATGATCTCGCAGGCCACGCATCAGCTGATGGCGTCGCTGCGCGATGCGCTGAAGCGTCTGCGCAATCCCCTGCCCGAAGAGCTCGGGCTGGAGGCGAGCCTCGTCAATCTCGTCGACAGCTGGCGTTCGCAAAGCGCGACGCAGCCGACGATCCAGCTCGACCTCAGGGGCGATCTCACCGACATCAGCGGCCCGGTCGCGACGACTGCCTATCGCGTCGCCCAGGAATGCCTGACCAACGCGCTGCGCCATGGCGCCGCACGCGAGATCTCCTTGCACGTCGAACGCTGTGTGGGCGAGGATGATACGTTGCTGATCCGTGTCGAGGACGATGGCGGCGGTGATGCGGCACGCGTGGCGCAGTCGGCCGGTTTTGGGCTCACCGGCATCCGCGAGCGCGTGACAGCCGCCGGCGGCTCACTGTCGATCCTGCCCGCCAATCGCGGACTCAGCGTTGCCGCCACCATCCCGCTCGCCGCGTGAGGCCGATATGAGCGAGGTCGCGGCAACAGGTATCTTCGTGCTGCTGGTCGATGACCATCCGATCGTCCGCCAGGGCTACCGGCGCGTGCTGGAGAGCCAGGGCGATCTCCATGTCGTGGCGGAAGCCGACAATGCCGCGGATGCCTATGGCGCCTTCAAGACCCACGACCCCGACGTCATCGTGATGGACATCTCGATGCCCGGCGCCAGCGGGCTGGAGGCGATCCGCAACATCCGCGCCCGCAGTCCGCGGGCACGCATTCTCGTCTTCACCATGCACAATGAGGCCGTGCTGGTGAAAGCCGCCTTCAATGCCGGCGCCTCTGGCTTCGTCACCAAGAGCAGCGAGCCCTCCGCCGTCGTCAACGCCATCCGCACTGTGGCCCGGGGCGAGCGCGCCATGAGCGACGACATCGCGCATGTGCTGGCCGAGGACAGCCTGTCGCCAACCGGATCCGTGCTGGATCAATTGGGCGAGCGCGAGATCGAGATCCTGCGTCAATTCGCCGGCGGCGCCACCACCGAGCAGATCGCGACGCATCTCAATCTCAGCGTCAAGACGGTCCAGAACTATCACTATCTGATCAAGACCAAGACCGGCGCACGCACGGACGCGCAACTCGTGCGGCTGGCAGCGAGTTGTGGGCTGACGAGGATTTAGGGGTATCCGATCGAGCGAAGAGGTGGCCGAGTCGTCATGCCCGGGCTTGTCCCGGGCATCCACGACCTTCGCTGCGACAGGTGGATGGCCGGGACAAGCCCGGCCACGACGGAGAGAGGAAGCTCTAAGCCTTCAACCCGCGCAGCAGCAGCGCAAGCGTCGCGTCGACGCGCGCGGGCAGATCGGCGTCTTTCCACTCGTCGGCATGGGCCGGATGGTGGAAGCGGACGGTGGCATCGAAGATCGCGCGTGCGGTGGTCTTGACGTCGCTCACATCGAATACGCCCTGCTTCACGCCGTCGGTCAGGATCGCCCCGATCTGGTCGATCATGGTGTCCTTGTGACACCTGACGGCCGCGCAGGCTTCGCGCGCCAGCGTCAGATAGGTCTCGAACATTTCGGGGTCGTCAAGCACGCGCGAACGCTTGGCGGCGAACAGCGTGCGCAGCCAGCGGTCGAGCCGCACCGGCGCTGGGCCCTGCTCCTCAGCGATCTGGCGCAGCGGTCCGTCGATGCGGTCGAGCCAGCGTTTGGCAACCGCCTCGCGCAGCGAGGCCTTGCTCGGGAAATGGCGATAGACGCTGCCGTGGCTCACATCGAGCGCACGGGCAACATCGACCACGGTGGCCTTGGCGAGTCCGTAGCGCCGCAACACGTCCTCGGTGACTTCGAGGATCCGCTCCGGCGTCAAGATAACGGCTTCGTTCATGCCAGCACCATGTTCCCTTTAAGGGCTCAGTTACCCGGCGATGGAGCTGCTTCCGAAGCGCCCGTGCCGGCCGTTTCGGAAAGCTCTCGCCTTAATGAGGCAGTTTTGCAGCCTGCGCCGCGATCTGGCGCGCAACCAGCAGATTGAGCCAATGCCCAATCGTACCAGTGAGATGGATGATTTCGGTCGTCATTGTCGTAGGTCTCCAAACACAGGCGGTTCCCGTTGTTCAATTTCGACCCTCGATCCCCATTTGTTTGGGACGTCGGGCCTCCGGGTCTGCCGCCAGACGCCCAATCGGAGCGTCCGACAACGGATATACACGTCTCGCTGACAGATTTCAATATCTGTCAGTCAATGATCTGTGATTGATAGTTAATTCTGAGATCCGGCTCGCCCTTGGCCTCACCGGACGGTCTGGTCGATAGCCCCTGGTCATCCCCCGTTCCCTCGGCCGGACCGTTTGTTTCGCTCTCCCCGCTCTGCTAAATCGCAGCGTAAACAGCATTTTGGCCGGAGCCGCGCCCCTTCTTGCTTGCCTTGGGGCGCGCCCTACCCGCCGCTTTGGAGCCGTCAGATGATCCCCCGCTATACCCGCCCGGAAATGGCCTCGATCTGGGAGCCGCAGACCCGGTTCAAGATCTGGTTCGAGATCGAGGCGCATGCGGCGGATGCCCTGGCTGAGCTCGGGACGATCCCGAAACAGGCCGCCAAGACGGTCTGGGACAAGGCCCGCAACGCCACCTTCGACGTCGCCCGCATCGACGAGATCGAGCGCGAGACCAAGCACGACGTCATCGCCTTCCTGACCCACCTCGCCGAGATCGTCGGCCCCGAGGCGCGCTTCGTGCACCAGGGCATGACCTCCTCCGACGTGCTCGACACCTGCCTCAACGTCCAGCTCACCCGCGCCGCCGATTTGCTGCTCGCCGATCTCGACAAGGTGCTGGCCGCGCTGAAGAAGCGCGCCTTCGAGCACAAGATGACGCCGACGATCGGCCGCAGCCACGGCATCCATGCCGAGCCGGTGACGTTCGGTCTCAAGCTCGCTTATGCCTATGCCGAGTTCTCGCGCGCGAAGGAGCGCTTGATTGCCGCGCGGAAAGAGGTCGCGACCTGCGCCATCTCGGGCGCCGTCGGCACCTTTGCGCAGATCGATCCGCGCGTCGAAGAGCATGTCGCCAAGGCCATGGGGCTCGTGCCTGAGCCAATCTCGACCCAAGTGATCCCGCGTGACCGCCACGCGATGTATTTTTCGACGCTTGGCGTGATTGCCTCTTCGGTCGAGCGTTTCGCGGTGGAGATCCGCCACATGCAGCGCACCGAAGTTCTGGAAGCCGAAGAGTTCTTCTCCGAAGGGCAGAAGGGTTCGTCGGCGATGCCACACAAGCGCAACCCGGTGCTGTCGGAAAACCTCACCGGCCTGTCCCGCATGGTGCGCGCCTATGTCACCCCGGCTTTGGAAAACGTCGTGCTCTGGCACGAGCGCGACATCTCGCACTCCTCCGCCGAGCGCATGATGGGCCCCGATGCGACCGTGACGCTCGACTTCGCGTTGGTGCGTCTGGCCGGCCTGATCGACAAGCTGCTGGTGTACCCTGCCAACATGCAGAAGAATCTCGACCGCCTCGGCGGGCTCATCCATTCGCAGCGCGTGATGCTGGCGCTGACGCAGAAGGGCGCGAGCCGCGAGGACGCCTACAAGCTGGTGCAGCGCAACGCCATGCCGGTCTGGCGCGGCGAAGGCGACTTCCTCCAGCTGCTGAAGAAGGACACTGAAGTGAAGAAATATCTCACCGATGCCGAGATCGAGGAGCAGTTCGACCTTGGCTACCACCTCAAGCACGTCGACACGATCTTCAAGCGCGTGTTCGGTGAGAGCTGACGCGCTTCCGTAGCCCGGGTGAGCGCAGCGATACCCGGGAATCCATTCACAGAAATCCCGGATGTCGCTTCGCTCATCCGGGCTACAACAGAACAACGGAATTCCCCCATGCCCATCGTCAACCGCATCGCAGCTCTCTCCGACGAAATGGCCGCCTGGCGCCATGACTTCCATGAGAACCCGGAGCTGCTCTACGAGGTCCATCGCACCGCCGGCATCGTGGCCGACAAGTTGCGCGAGTTCGGCTGCGACGAGGTGGTGACGGGCATCGGCCGCACCGGCGTGGTCGGCGTGATCCGCGGCCGCAAATCGGCGTCCGGCAAGACAATCGGCCTGCGCGCCGACATGGACGCGCTGCCGATCATGGAGACAGCCGACGTGCCCTATGCCTCCAAGATTCCCGGCAAGATGCACGCCTGCGGCCATGACGGCCACACGGCGATGCTGCTCGGCGCAGCCAAGTACCTCGCCGAGACGCGCAACTTCGACGGCACGGCGATCGTGATCTTCCAGCCCGCCGAAGAAGGCGGTGGTGGTGGCAAGGCCATGGTCGAGGACGGGATGATGACGCGCTGGAACATCGACCAGGTCTACGGCATGCACAACATGCCGGGCCTGCCCGAGGGCCATTTCGCGACCACGCCGGGGCCGCTGCTCGCCTCCTCCGACACCATCCGCATCACGGTCCACGGCAAGGGCGGCCATGCCGGCGCCACCCCGCACCAGGCGATCGACAGCGTCCTGATCGGCTCGCAGATCGTCAACGCGCTGCAATCGATCGTCGCGCGCAACGTCGACCCGTTGAAGTCCGCCGTCATCTCTATCACGCAATTCCACGCCGGCACTGCCTTCAACATCATCCCCGAGACCGCCGAGCTCAGCGGCACCGTGCGTACGCTCGACCCTGAAGTGCGCGATCTCGTCGAACGCCGCATTGGCGAAGTCGCCGACAACGTTGCCCGCGCCTATGGCGGCTCGGCGGAGACGAAATACACGCGTACATATCCGGTGACGATGAACCATCCGCGCGAAGCCGGCGTCGCCGCCGACGTTGCCCGCGACATCGTCGGTGCCGAACGCGTCAACGACCGCATCATCCCGATGATGGGCGCGGAGGATTTCTCGTTCATGCTGGAAGCGCGCCCCGGCGCGATGATCCTGGTCGGCATGGGCGACAGCCCCGCGTGTCACCACCCGGCCTACGTCTTCAACGACAACATCCTCGGCCACGGCGCCTCGTTCTGGGTGCGCCTGATCGAGACGGCGATGCCAGCGGGGTAGAGGTCCGTAGGGTGGGCAAAGCGAAGCGTGCCCACCATTTCACGCGGCGTTGCGGACAGAATGGTGGGGCACGGCGCGCGAAGGGCGCGCCTTTGCCCACCCTACGCAGCTCCTCATCCCTGATATTGCAGCACGTGCATGCCGGCGTTCCAGTCGGAGACGAACATCAGTCCGTCCGGCCGGACATAGGCGTCACAGGTCTTGGCTGCGAGCGCGACGTTCGGGCGGGGGTCGACCAGCTTTTTCGGTGTCGGCGGCACCCAATAGGCGATCTCCTTTGGTGCGAAGGCGTCCTTGATATCGAACACCCTGACGCCGGCATTGTTGTAGGTCGCGAAAATCGTCTCCTCGCTCTGGAACGACCCCGGGCGGTTCTCGTGCAGATTATGCGGCCCGAAGGTGCCGTTCGTGCAGAAGTCGCGATCACGCGGGGTCGGCAGGGTCGCGATCGGCACCGGGTTTTGCGGCGCGCGCACGTCGAGAACGAAGGTGTGGAACAGGCCCTTGGCGCATTGATCCGCATTCGCTTCATCCGCGACGATCGCGAGCTGTCGCTTGGGCAGCGGCAGCGGCGTATGCGTACCGCCGGCGAAGGGCGGCGACCAGTTGATGTGGGACAGGAGCTTTGGATTGGCGGGATCGCTGATGTCATGGATGGTGAAGCCGCCATCGCGCCAGGCGGCATAGCCGCGATCACCCGCCGTGATCATGTGATGGAGCGCAAAGCGCTTGCCCTTCGGCGTCGCCGGCTCGCCGGCCGCGCGGTTCATGCCCGGCAGCCACCATTTCGCGACAATCTCCGGCTTCGTGATGCTCTTGAGATCGACCACGCAAAGGATGTGGTCGGTGAATCCGTCGAAATGCGCCGACACATAGGCGTAGCGACCGCCCGGCCACCACAGCCGGTTGATGCCGAAGCCGGGCATTTCGAGGAACGCGATCTCGCGCATCTCGTTCGGTTTCGAGATGTCGTGGATCGAGAGGCCGGAGCGGAATTTCTTGGCCTTGGTGATGCTGTCGACCAGCGCGTTCTCGAAATAGCCGCGCATGCTGTCGTAGGACTGCATCGCGACGATATTGGCGCCATTCGCAACCAGCAGCAGGTCCTCTGCCGCCTGCAAATGGTGGGTGCGGGTATATTGTCCTGCGGTGAAGAAATTGACCGGCTTCAGCGCACGCGGATCGGACGCATCCAGGATCGTCACGCCATCGCTGAACATGTGTCCGACATAGATGTGGTCCCGATTGAACATCACCTGCACGCTGTCGGGCCGTCCGCCGATGTCGCTGTAGGAGATGTGCTTGATGCCTTTGCCGATGCCTTCGGGTGGAATGTCCGCCTCTGAGGCGCGTGCCGGCGTCGACCACCCAGGCAGCGCGGCGGACCCGAGCACGGCCGACAATTGTTGAAGGTGGCGGCGGCGAGAGAGTTGATGCATCGGTTACCCCCAATTTTTTTGGGGATGATGCTCGCTTGCGGCAAGGCATGCAAGCCTTGCGGCGTCCGCCCTCGTCTACGTCTGGACCACCTCGTGCCGCATCAAGACTAGTTGCACACTTCGTAGGAGCCACCGGCGGCGGCATTCGAAGGGACCCTTCCGGCGATAATCCCGTTCACGAGCCGACATCCTTTCTGTACCGGGCGACAGCCTGCCGAACTGCAAAATATCTGTCCGCTTGCCTCGGGCTTGGACGGCGAAGATTCGGTCGCCTTTCGCTCTGTATCGCGCCTCCTCGAATCCTCGCGCGTCGCAACCGGCTTCTTTTCCGGAATCTTCTCGCACTCGTTGTCATCGCCGACGCGATAACCGGCGCGGCAGGCGATCTTTACGCATTGATCGCCGTCGGCCTTGAAGCCGAAGTTGCACACCAGCGGGCAGACGCGTCCCGGCTTTGCTTTCAATGCATCGAGCGCGTCGACGCTCGCGAGCTTCACGTCGAACTGGGTGCCGGCATATTTATTGAACAGCGTCAGCGAGCGCTGCGATGTGGCGCTCCAGTCGCCGTCCGCAGCGGCCGAAAGACAGCCGACGCGGCGCAATTCGCTCTGCACGGATTTGGCAAGGTCAATCGCCGATAAGGCGGATGCCGGCGCGGGCGAGAGGGCAGCCACTTTCTGGCTCTCGGCCTCGGGCAACTGCCGGTCGGCTGTCTGCTTCGCGGTTTGCTCGGCGGACGCCTTCTCCGCGGCCTGCCTGGCGGCAAGCTCGGCTTTGGCTTTTTCCGCCGCCTGCTTCTCGGCCAGCACTTTTGCTGCTGCGGCCTCGGCCACCTTGCGCTGCTGCTCGGCCGCCTCAGTCCTCGCCTGCTCGATCTGCTTTTGCTTCTCCGCCGCGGTCCGTGCCTCTTCGGCGACCTTGGCCGCCGCGGCCGCCTTGTCCTGCTCGGCCTTCTGGGCACGTTCGGCAACCAGCCTTGTCCTCTCCTGCTCGGCCGCCTTCGCTTTTTGTTCAGCCGACGCGCGCGTCTCCTCGGCGGCGATCTTGTTCAGCTGGCCCTTGGCCAGATTGGCGTAGAAGCCCTCGGGATATTGCGCGAGAAACGCTTCCCAGGCATCGCGCGTCGCGAGTTGGAGCGCGAGCTCATAATCCCTGCGAATGGCATCCTGTGGGTTGGCCTGCGGACCCGTCGCGGCTGGCTTGGCCGCAACCAGCGGAACATCATCGCCGCCTAGCGAGCCGTAGACATAGGGCTCCTGCTTGTAACCTGTGCTCTTGAGCACGTCGTCGCGCACGAAACCGAAGGCCTTGCGTAAATCAAGTCCCGGCTTCGGCAGGTGCTCGACCAGTGCGATGGCGAACGGGCTGTTTTTGGAATCGCCGTCGGATGCGGTCGAACCCGCCTTTGCCGCGAAGGCAATCATGGTGTTGGGGCTGGTCGGCTCGACCTTGGCCAACCCGCGTCCGATTGCGCGCGAAGCCAGCGTACGCTTCATCGTTTTCGCGAACGGGTTGTCGCGGCAGGCGTCCAGTATGATCAGGCGCAGCTGCTTGGCCGGTTCGACTGCGAACAGTGCACGTTCGACCGGAATGGTCTCGTCGAGAACATCGCCATCGGTTTCCAGCGTCGCATCGGTTGGAATGAGATAGTTGTTTCCGTCGAGCTCGATGCCGTGGCCGGCGTAATAGATCACCGCCATATCCGCATCGCGCGTCCTGCCGGCAAACTCGCGCAACATGCGCCGCATCTCAGTGGCGTTGAGATCCAGCCTGACGTCCACGGAATCGAAGCCAGCCTTCTTGAACATGCCCCCGACCAGAGTGGCATCGTTCACGGGATTGCCGAGCTTGGGGGCGCTTTTGTAGGCGGAATTGCCGATCACGAGCGCGACCCGCCGCTCGGCATGCGCCGGTCCGCAGGCGAGGCCCAACGCCAATATCAACAATCCAAATAGCCGAACAGGAATCACTTGCAGTCCCCCCGGATGCAATTCCACGAGACTATTCGGAGCTTCAGCGAATACCAATTCTTCCCATGTGACGCCTGTCACATAAAGCCTCTTATGGGCCCATATTGACCGTGCGGCTAAGCGTCACGCCGTCGAGCTGAGACCAACGCCTGTTCCCATTCGAGTCCCTAGACCTGCACTACCTCGTGCCGCATCACGAACGGTGCCAGCAGCGTATGCACCTCGCCGGCAACCAATTCGCGCTGGCCGGCCGAGAGCCCCGCAAGCGTCACGGTCGCGATCGAGCCGTGGCTACCATGGGCGCCGACCTTGACCTTGCAGTCGATGCCGCGCGCGGTGAGCGGGGTCAGCACCTTGGTGAACACCCGCTGCGCCGCGTCCCAGCGCAGCTGCGGCTTGAACACCTTGCCGACGCCGGTGACCGGCATCGGATCGATCGGGATGACCTGCACCGGAACAGCGGCACGCTCCGGCGTGCGCTCGCGCACCCACGTCTCAAGCTCGCCCGGCTCGACTTTTGCGCCCGGCTTCAACTGCACGTACCCAACCGGCAGCTCACCCGCATAGGCGTCGGGCTGGCCGACCACCGCGGCAAAGCCGACGGCGGGATGACGGAACATGATCTCTTCGATCGGCGCCGGATCGATATTGTGGCCGCCGCGGATCACGAGATCCTTGGCGCGGCCGGTGATCCAGAGATAACCGTCGGCATCGAGCCGGCCGAGATCGCCGGAATTGACCCAGACCTCATCGACGAAAGCGCCCTGATTGTGCGCATCGTTGAGATAGCCACCGAATACACCCGGCCCGGCCATGATGACGACGCCAATCTCGTCCGCCGCGCAGTCACGGATCAGGCGGCCGTCGGCATCGAGCTGCACGATGCGCACGCGTGCGTAAGGCATCGGCAGGCCGACCGAGCCAAGCCGGATCGGCCGCGACGGATAGGCCAGCGTGTGCACGCTCGAGGTCTCGGTCATGCCGTAGACCTCGACCACCGGCAGCTTGAGCTTGTCCTGGATCGCCGAGCCAACGGCGACCGGGATCGCCGAGCCACCACCCGCTGCATATTTCAGGCTGGAGATGTCGGCATTGCCGGGCGGCACCGCCAGCGTTGCGGCGAGCACCGTCGGCACGCTCGACAAGGCTTCGGGCTTGAAACGCTCGACCAGTCCCCAGATGTTCTTCACCGAATTCGGATTGCGCCAGCCGCTCGGCGACAGCACGACCAGCGAGCCGCCGGCCGACAGCGTCAGCAGCACCTGCGTCAGCGATCCCCCGACGTGAAACAACGGCATGCCGAACAGCATGTTGGCGCCCGGCTTCGACCTCAGCAGCAAATTGAGCGCCCAGGCCTGGTAGACCTGATTGGCGTGGGTGTGCCGCACCAGCTTTGGCGTGCCGGTGGTGCCGCCGGTGTGGAAATAGGCCGCGATGTCGCTGCCCAGAATCTTGCGCCCGCTGATCAGCCGATCGGATGGCTGCTGCTTGATCAGATCGTTGAAGGCATAGATGCCGTTCGCCGGATCGCCGCCGCCAAACACTTGCACGATCGCCTTGAGATGCTTCAGCTGCGGCCTGATCTGCTCGACCTTCTGCCAGATGTCGGTGCCCGGCATCGGTCCGAGCGCCACCAGAATCGTCGTGTTCGCGGCTTGCAGAATCTCCACGATCTGGTGCGGCTCCAGCAGCGGATTGACGGGATTGGCGATGCCGGCGGCTTCCGCGCCGAACAGCGTCACGAAGGCATCGGGCACCAGCGGCAACATAAACGAGATGACGTCGCCCTTTTCCGCGCCGAGCGCGTGAAACATGTTGGCAGCCTGCGTCACGCGCGCGATGAAGTCGCGATAGGTGACCACGAGTGGCGTATCGGCCGGATCGGCATTTTGCAGAAACTGGATCGCCGCCCCGTCGGGGTTGCGGGCAGCACCGAGCTTGATGGCGTCATACGTGCTCTCGGCCGCGACGCGATCGGCGTAAGGGACCTGCTCGAAGGCCCGCACCTCCGCGTCCGTCGCCAGGTCCGGATAGTCGTTGCCGATGAAGCGATCGAGCGCGTGGATGCCCGCCATGGAATTCCGTCCTCCCTCAGATGTATTTCCCCGCCCGCTGTCTTTTGACATTTTGGCTCGGCGAGGCCTCGACCGATTAGCCGGTCGAGCGGGACCACAATGATGGATGATTTGGCGTTCGTCTATTGCCGGATGCAACCGGCCGCTGGCGGCAAGGCGCTATCGGCACGACCGGCTTATGGGCGATCTGGCGTCCACCCTATCGCGTTGAAGGCGGCCGGTGCGGACATCACTTCCGGCTCAACAGTCGGCTTTCGCAGTATTGCATCCGCACGGTTCGAATCTGAAACCTCAATCGGGACGCCGGCCTTGCCGACGGCAAGCATCCCGGTCAGCTCCGGCGGCGCGGACATCACGTACCGGTCTGCCGCTTCGATCAGGCGGAGCAGCTCGTCGCGAATGAAGGCAGCTGACCATTCGGGCGGCAGACCCCTCACGGCGGCAAACTCGTCCGCCGGAATCGACAATGCATGCCGGCGGATTTCGTCGATGGTTCGACGCGGGGAAAAATTGGGCGGCTTGCCGGCTGCGGCAAGCACGAGTGGTCCGAGCGGACAATAGTCGCGGCCGATTGCGACGAGATCGGCGATATCGCGCGCTTTCGAGCGACCTGCCGCGGCAAGCACCTTGTTGATGGCAGTATCCGCCTGATGAAGACGGGCTCCCCATTCCTCGTCGCTGACGCGTGTAACGCGATCCAGCATCTTCCTGCCCATCGCAAAAGCTCTCGCGTCGCCGCGATCGATCATGGCGCGAGCGGCCACGGCGGCACGCGACCGCAGATCGGGAAGCCGATCGAGATCGACATTGTCGAGAATGCGTGGTCCGTAGAGACGAAGGGCGTTGTCGAGCAGCGATTGCAGATCCTTGGTCTGCCGGTGCTCTGCGCGCATCCGCGAGGCAAGCGCCAATACCTCGTCGCGCGCGGCCGGCGGAATCAGAACCTCGACGCGCACGAGGTCCGCGGCACCGCCCTGGCTTCGATATTTCCTGACACGCTTGTTCGCAGGGATCATTGGCTCGCCTCGCTCCGCGAGACATCAAACTATCACGTGTATCAAATACATATCCCGGTTACGGATATAAGATATTGATATGATTATTCTTCGCAAAACATCTTCCGGGCACGATGAACCTCTCTGCATCATACGCGGACCAAGGACTGGCAACGGGTTCGCGGAACGGCGCCGCGTCACCACACGCGAGGACACCATGACCAGGGCGCTGAGGAATCGAACCGGACGGCTCGCTGTCATGCTTTCCATCGCCATCGCGATCGCCCTGCCGCGCGCCGCGCTCGCCGATGACCAGTTCGACAAGATGCGCGCCAAGATCGTGGCCTTCGTCGGCGACAAGATGGAAAAGCTGGGCGGGTCACGCATCATCTACAAGGTGGACAGCTCTGACCTGCGCGAGAGCGTCGCCACGGATCTGCGCGACGACGTCTACAAGAACTTGCACGACGGCCATATCGCCTTCTCCAATCTTGCGATCCGCGACGGCGGCGTCGATGTAAAGATCGCGGACGCCAAAGGCCGCGATCAGCTCGCGCGCAAGCTCGCCTCAGCCGCGGACGGACTGCCCTCGCATGCGATCGCCGTGACTGACGGAAGCGACGGAGCGGCCAGGCTCGCACCGACCGATGCCGCATCCGCCACACGGCTGAATGAACTCGTCGAAGATTCCATCGCCATGATCGAGCAGCGCCTCAAGGATTCCGGCGTCAAGCTTGTCAGCATCGTCCCTGACGGGGCCGACCGCATCCGCATCTTCCTGCCTGGCGTGACCGATCCGGAACGCATCACCGCGATCTTCGCCCGGAAGGTCAAGGTCAGCTTCCGCCTGGTCGATGCCTCGATGTCACCGGAGCAGGCGCAATCCGGCACGCCGCCCGAAGGCTCGGAAGTCCTGCTCGGCTTCAAGGACAAGCGGCCCTATCTGGTCGCCAAGGACAGTGTACTCGACGGCGCGGACATCAACTATGCGGCGCCCGGCTTTGCGGCCGGCACCAAGGACCCGGTCGCCTCGTTCCGCTTCAACGGACGTGGCACGCGGCGCCTCGCCCATGTCACGGAAGAGAACGTCGGCAGATCCTTCGCCATCGTGCTCGACGACAAGGTGATCTCCGCCCCCGTGATCCGCGAGCCCATCACCGGCGGCTCGGTCCAGATCTCCGGTAATTTCACCCTCGAGGAGGCCAACAGCGTCGCCATGCTGCTCCGCGCCGGCGCGCTGCCCGGGCACCTCACCCTCGTCGAGCAGCAGGTCATCCAGCCCACCGCCAAGCCCTGAGGCGGAGATCGCTCCGCGCTCCGCCGCGCCCAGGTCCGTCCAAGACGCCCGCGAAGACGCCCGAGCCGCGCCCGGCGCCCCCGAATCACGGGCGCGCCTAGGCCATATGCGCAACCAACGGGCAATTGCCGAAACCACCGATCAGGCTAAAATTTGCCTCTTGCGACAAGACGGCCGGAGGTTTCATTCAAGCGGTCGTCATTCGATTTCGGCTATACCTACCAAGAATACCGACCAGGACTGAAAGCCTTACGCAGGGACCATACCATGCCGTCCGGCAGCGCAGACATTTCGTCGATCCTCGACCGCATTCTCGACGCGGCAACGGATAACCTCAGGATCGCGAAGATCCTGGTCCAGATGGGTCTCGATCCAAACAACGTCACCTACGACGCGATCTTCAATCGGTTGCTGGAGATCTTTGTCCACAACATTACGCTAGCCAATATGTTCGCCACGGTCGGGGCCGGCTTCTTCGTCGCCACCCTCTTGATGCGGACGATGGTGCCGCTGCGCGTCGCCAACATGATCGGCTGCGCCTTCTTCGCCATTTTCGGTGCGCTCTCCGCCAATGTCTCGACGTTCGTCCTGTACCTGCTGCTGCTTCCGATCAACGCCGTACGCCTGCGGCAGATGCTCAAGCTGGTCAAGAAGGCGCGACATGCGGCAGAAGGCGACATGTCGATCGAATGGCTCAAGCCGTTCATGACCGAGCGCAAATATCGCCACGGCGATACGCTCTTCAAGCTGGGCGATTCAGCCAACGAAATGCTCCTGACGGTCACCGGCAAGTTCCTGGTCAAGGAGATCAACGTCGAGATCGGGCCCGGCGCGCTGATGGGAGAGCTCGGCTTCCTGACGCCGGACAATCGGCGCACCGGAACGATCGAATGCATCGAGGACGGACAGGTGCTGACGATCACCTATGACCGGTTGCTCGAGATCTACTTTCAGGATCCGCAGTTCGGCTATTATTTCCTGGTGCTGACCAGCCAGCGCCTCCTGCAAAACATCGATCGCTTGCAGAAGCAGGTAACCGCGGCGCGGTCAGCGACCACGAACAGGACTGCGTGATCCGGCTCCGCGGACCTGGTTCTGCCGCTCAGCTCAAGAGCAGCGCCATGCCCGGATCGCCCTTCTCCATCGCACGCCGATAGGCTGGCCGCGCGCCGATCCGGCCGAGATATTTGACCACGTTCGGGCAGCGCGCGAGATCATAGGGCTGGAAGTAGCGCATCGTGGTGAGCGAGAAGCCCATCATGATGTCGGCGGTGGTGAAGGTGCTGCCCGCCAGATATTCGGCATCGCGCACGCGCGCATCGACCAGATCGAAGATGCGGTCGATGCGCACCCTGGTCGCAAGCAGCATCGGATTGTCCTCGGCGAGCTTGAGTCGGTTCAGAATCATCAACCGGCCCATGCCGGCTTGCAGCGTGCCGTTGGCGAAGTGAAACCAGTACAGGAATTGCACGAAATCGGGATCGTCGGCGCGGAGCACGAGGCGACCGTTGCCGTATTTGGCCAGGATGTAGTCAACGATGGCCCCGGATTCCGCGAGCACGAGGTCGCCGTCGGTGATGACGGGCGCAGCCCCGATCGGGTGCAGCGCCTTGTAGTCCGGCGGCGCCAGCATGGTCACGGGATCGCGCGTATAGTGCTTCAGCTCATAGGGGATCTCGAGCTCCTCGCAGAGCCAGACGATGCGTTCGGATTGCGATTTGCCGAGATGGTGCACGGTGAACATGAGACCTCCTGCGGGCAGAACTCCGCCCGTCCCAGCATAGCGCGGCGAAGCATCCGCTTGAAGATTGGTCGATGAGGAAAGAAGCGCAGGAGGTCCGCGCGGCCCGTCGTCAGGCGACCAGGCTGCGCAGCGCCCCGATCATCTTGTCCGGCGCATAGGGCTTGTTGAAGAACCGGCTCCGTTCCGGAAGTTCGGCGTGCTCGAGCAGCATGTGCCCGGAGACGACGACCAGCTGGATCGGGGGCCAGCGATTCCGCACGATTGCGGCCAGACGCAGGCCATCCATCGAGCCGGGCATGTCGACATCGGTCAGCACGATCCGGATATCGTCGCGGCCTTCCAGCATGACGATCGCCTCATCGGCGTTCTGCGCGAAGACCGGCGCCAGTCCTGCATCCTCGACCAGGTCGCCGGCAATCATCATCTGGAGCGGATCGTCCTCGACGACCAGCACCACCGGCTTTTTCAACTGCTGAACAGAACCCACGCTCAAGCCTGCAACGATGCGAGAGGAAAGCGCATCTCAGCCTTGAGGCCTTGGGGCGCCCAATCATAATCAAGCTTGCCGCTGAGGCCGGAGACCGTCGCGGAGACCAGACGCGCCCCATACCCTTGCGAGGCAGGCGGCGAGGCCAACGGGCCACCGCTCTCTTGCCAAACGAGATGCACGTCCTGATCCGCGATGGTCCAGGTCACCCTCACCGTTCCGCCCTCAGAGCTCAATGCACCATATTTAGCGGCATTGGTCGCCAGTTCATGGAACACGAGCGCGATATTGTTGGTTGCGCGCTCGCCGACCGGCAATGCCGGCCCGCGAACGATGGAGCGCATATGCTCGTGCGGACGCAAAATCCGCACAATCAGCTCTTCGAGCCCCACGCCGTCAGGTGCGCCCGCACCGAACTGCCGTCGCACCAGCGCGTTCGCATCGGCGAGCGCGAGCACGCGGCCGGTCAGCTTGTCGGCCAGCTCCGCCTGCGAGCTCGAGGTCCGATTGCTCATGCGGATCATGCTGGCCGTGAGCGCGAACAGGTTCTTGACGCGATGGCTCATTTCTCGCGTCAGCACTTCCTGCGCGTGGAGCGACTGATTCAGCCGTTCCTCGGTCTGGATCATGCGCAAGGCCACGCCCGCAAACGCGGCCAATTCCGTCGTGGCCTGGACGTGGCCGAGATCGAAGTACCCCGGCTCCTTCGCAACCAGCCATAGCGTGCCTATGGCACCACTGCCCTTGACCCGCAGAGGCACGAGCAGCACCTCCGGCACGGTGATGTTCGCGTCCGCGATCCACGCATAGACACGTTCCGGGCGGTCCATCAGGATCGGCCCGTCGAAATCAAGACAGACGCCGCAGGGGCTGTCGTTACGCGGCGTGGTCGCGCCTTCGAAGGCGGCGAGAACGCCCGCAAGGCCGAACCAGCGGAACAGCTCCTTGTCCTGTTCGAGGATGCTGATGCCGGCGGATTCTGCGCCGGAGATTTCCATGGCGAGCTTCACAAGCTGCGGCAGTATCTGCGTCGGCTGGTCCGACATGCGGTCGGCGATATCTTGGATCGCGAGCTTCTCGCGCAGGTGATTGCGCGGCGTGGTTGTCCGGCGGCCGAGCTCAGCCGTGATGAACACGCCGGCAAGGGATTGAGGCAGTTCTTCGCGCAGTCCCACTTGGGCCCCACTCAACAACACGGAAATCTCGTCTCGCAAGCTACCCGCGCCCGCCACCAGCCTCGGATTGTGCGTTCGGCGAGGTGGCGCCCTACTCCGGCACCGCTCTCGCGCCGGGCGTCGGAATGACGGCCACACGTGAGTGAACCGTTCTAATGCGGGAAGCTCGGGGAAGTTCCGCGCACTCCGTCATTGCGCGCGCAGCCCCCTACCCCGCCTCGTCCGTCACCATGCGCGCCACGACGCGGTCGCGGCGGATGAAGTGGTGCCAGAGGGCGGCAATCACGTGAACCCCGATCAGCGCCAGCAGCACATAGGCAAAGAAGATGTGGCGGTCCTCATAGGCGTCCGCCGCCGCCTTGTCCGGAGAGGTGAATTGCGGCACGTGAAACAGGCCGAAGAAATCCGAGTAATTGGGCGAGCGCGCACCGGAATGCGCCCAACCCAGCGTCGCGACCAGGATGACGACGAGATAGAGCGCGCCATGGCTGACATGGGCGGCGATCTTCTGCCAACGCGAGGTCTCGGCCGGCAGTGCCGGCGTCGGGTTGATGGCGCGCCAGACCAGACGCAGCACGGTGAGCAGCAGGATCATGTAACCGATATCGGCATGGATCGAGCGATAGAAGAACTTGTCGGGACGCGCCGGGATGTGATTCATCCACCAGCCGAAGCCGATCATGCCGATGATCGCCAGCGCCAAAACCCAGTGCAGCCCCCGGGCGACGCTGCCCCAGCCGGCCTTCGTGTTTCTGATCATGTCGGCTCCCCGAAAATTTGCGGATGTCCCAAAACCGCAGCGCAGCATGGCTGCTGATAGCGGGAACACGCGGCAGTCGTGAAATGGAATCGTTCCAAATCGGCCTCCCGGGCCGGCCGCCGCAAAACGGCCCAAAAAACCCAATGGTAACCATGCAGAGATAGGGTGAGGACGTGACTTATTCCCCGACGATCCTGGTGTTCGATTCCGGCCTTGGCGGGCTCACCGTGCTGCGTGAGGTCGTGGCCGCGCGCCCGGACGCGCATTACGTGTACGTCGCTGACGACGCCTTCTTCCCGTATGGCCACCATAGCGAGGACGAGATCATCGCCCGCGTGGTGCCGCTGATGGGCGAGCTGATCGGCACGCACGATCCCGATCTCATCGTCATCGCCTGCAACACCGCCTCCACCCTGGTGATGTCGCATTTGCGCGCCGCCTATTCCGTGCCCTTCGTTGGCACGGTGCCGGCAATCAAGCCGGCCTGCGCGCAGTCGAGGACCCGCCGCGTCTCGGTGCTCGGCACCAAGGGCACGGTGAAGCGCGAATACACCAAGGCGCTGATCCGTGATTTTGCGCAAGGCTGCGAGGTCACGCTGGTCGGCTCGCCCGAGCTCGCTTCGCTGGCCGAAGCCGCACTCAGCGGCCACGCAATCGCCGACGGCGACATCCTCGCCGAGCTCACCCCCTGCTTCGTCGGCGATGCCAACGACGCGGGCGCACGCACCGACACGGTGGTGCTCGCCTGCACGCATTACCCGCTGCTGCTCGATCGACTGGAAAAGCTCGCACCCTGGCCAGTCGACTGGATCGATCCGGCGCCCGCGATCGCCCGCCGCGTTTCGGACCTGCTCGGCCCGCACACGGGCGGCATCGTGCAATCAGGCGCCGAGATGATCTTCACCTCGAACCGCGCGCACACTCTCGCGGCAGCACTGACGCCGTTCTTCGGCGGCCGCGCGCTGGCCTGACTTTGCGGCTCAACGGCGCACTGCTAGGTTGCGCCGTCGTCATCTCCGCGCAGGTCATCCCATGTCGGTCCCGACTACGCCGCTGAACCGTCTCCGCCAATTGTGGCGCGAGGGCCGCCCCGCCTTCGGTGCGATCGCGACGATCCCGAGCGTGCAGACCGTGCAGATCATGGCGCGCTCGCTCGACTGGATCATCGTCGATCTCGAACACGGGCCGATCGGGCTCACCGAAGCGCATGCGATGATCGCCGCCACGACCGGCACGCCCTGCACGCCGCTGGTGCGGATCGCGGCGAACGAGCCATGGCTTGCCAAGGCGCCGATGGACATCGGCGCCTTCGGTATCAACTTTCCGATGATCACCAATCGCGCCGACGCCGAGAAGGCGGTGCGCAGCGTACGTTACCCGCCGCGCGGCGATCGGCTCTGGGGGCCGTTCCACGCGCCGTTCCGCTGGGGCCAGTCGATGCCCGACTACATGGCCGCGGCCGATGACGAGATGATCTGCATGATCACCATCGAGCATGTCGACGCCGTCAACCGCATCGACGAGATCATGGCGACGCCCGGCATCGACGTCGCGGTGATCGGTCCCGGCGATCTCGCCACCTCCATCAACAAGCGCGGCCAGATGGACGATCCGGAATTGCTGGAGCTGATCGCGCGGGCTGAAGCCGGCATCCTCAAGAGCGGCGTGCCGATCGGCGGCGTGGCGCGCACTGCAGATCAAGCCAACGCCCTGGTCGACCGCGGCTACCGCGCGATCGCGCTCGGCTTCGACTGGTCGCTGTTCCAGCGCGGCATCATGGCGGCGTTCGAGGGGATCAAGCGCTAAGCGGTGTTAGTGATCGAGGCGAAGCCGGAGATTTACGGAGATAAGTCATTGAAAATAATATCAATTTATGTTTTCTACAGCACCAAGCTGGCCTCGCCGGCGCCTTGATACGGCGAACCGACCGGGCGCAGGCGGGTTGGTTCGTGCTAGAGCAGGCGGCGAGCGGGAGCCCCCCTCGCCGCTCTAATTTCAGTCCTCGGGAACCGGAGAACGATGCGCGGTCAACCAAAGAACATTTCGCAACCGCGTCGCCTGATTATCGACCTCATGCGCGCCTCGATGGGTGTGCCCTTCGTGTCGCTGTCCCGCCCGCTCAATATCCGCCCGCTGCTCGAGGCCCGTGCCGGGGCAGCCGCACCAGCCGGCTGGGCCGCGATGTTCGTCAAAGCCTTCGCGCTGGTTGCCAGGGATGAGCCGGTCCTGCGCACCGTCTACGCCAAATGGCCATGGCCAACGCTCTACGAGCTCCCCAAGAGCGTAGCACTGGTCGCGATCGCCCGGGTCGAGGACGGCGAGGAATGCGTGCTGCCGCAGCGAATCGCAGCCCCGGAGGCCATGTCGCTGGCCGAAGTCGATGCCGAGATCCGGCACGCCAAGACGGCACCGATCGCTGATGTCCCGATGTTCCGCAAGATCATGCGGGCGACCCGCCTGCCCCAGCCGCTGCGATGGCTATCCTGGGCGGTGGGGCTGAATTTCGGCCGGCAGCGGGGCAACTGGTTTGGCAGCTTTGCGGTGAGCTCCGTGGCCGCCTATGGCGGCGGCGAGCTGCACCCCATCACTCCCGGCCCCTTTATCGTCAGCTACGGGGTGGTGGAACCTGACCAGACCATCCATGTCGTGATCCGCTGGGATCACAGGGTGACCGACGCTGCCCCGATCGCCCGGGTCCTGACCCGGCTGGAACAGGTGCTGAACACTGAAATCGCTGCCGAATTGCGCGCGGCCGGGCCGAAGCCGATTCGGGCGGTCGGGACCTGATTTCGGGGCCAGTCGCATTGACAGGACAGCCCAAACTCTCCTAAAAGCCCCCTGCTCGCGGGCCGATTTCGGCCCGCGAAGCGTTTCGCGACCCGTGGTCCTGCCTCCTATGCTTTGGGGATCGGACCTGTCGGTGCCGGACCTAGGTCTGTCACACAGGAGGGCGCGTTTCCTCAAACCATGAAATCAAAGAGGACGCGATGACTAAGCGCAGTGAAGCCAAGTACAAACTCGACCGCCGTATGGGCCAGAATATCTGGGGCCGCCCGAAGAGCCCCGTCAATCGCCGCGAATACGGCCCCGGCCAGCACGGCCAGCGCCGCAAGGGCAAGCTCTCCGACTTCGGCGTGCAGCTCCGCGCCAAGCAGAAGCTGAAGGGCTACTACGCCAACATCAGCGAGCGTCAGTTCCACAGCATCTATGTCGAGGCGAGCCGCCTCAAGGGCGACACCGGCGAGAACCTGATCGGCCTGCTCGAGCGTCGTCTCGACGCGGTCGTGTACCGCGCCAAGTTCGTCTCCACGATCTTCGCCGCCCGCCAGTTCATCAACCACGGCCACATCAAGGTGAACGGCCGCAAGGTCAACATCTCGAGCTACCTGCTCAAGGTCGGCGACGTGATCGAGGTCAAGGAAGCTTCCAAGCAACTTGCCCACGTCCTCGAAGCCAGCCAGCTCCCCGAGCGCGACACGCCCGACTATCTCGAAGTCGACCACGCCAAGATGACCGCAAAATACGTGCGCATCCCCGCCCTCTCCGACGTGCCGTTCCCGGTGCAGATGGAGCCCCATCTGGTCGTCGAATTCTATTCGCGCTGATCATTCGGTAAATCTATCGCTCAAAGGCCCCGGTTTCCGGGGCCTTTTTGTTGTGGTAACGTACTGTCGATGTCCCAGACGACCGACCAACTCGCTAACATCGCTCCCTCAGCAACGCCAACAGAGGCCGAGCTTGAGGCATGGGCCAAGCTGCCCCGCGACGAGCAGGTTCGCCGATATCAGGAGCTGTTCGCCCAGCCCGACTGCAACAACTTCACCTCGGACACGCCCGACGACATCCTCGCCGCCGCCCGGCAACGCGTCGCCCAACGCCGCCATGGCTGAGTATCGGTTATCGGAGCGTACCCGGGCCGATCTGATCGACATTTACGACTTCACCGAGAGCCGCTTCGGCAAGTATCAGGCTGAGGCTTATTATGCCGGTCTGATCCGCTCCTTCGGACTTCTCGCCGACTTCCCCCTTGTCGGCCAGCAAGTAGATGAACTAGCGGTCGGCTATCGACGTTTTCGCTTCCAATCCCATCTGATCTTCTACACCGTGCAACTCGACCACGTCGAAATCCGTGCCATTATTCATGGCGCGCAAGACATCAGACCGCAATTGTTCGACTAGATAACGCGAGATTAGGCATGCTCTACACCCCTCCCCCGATCGATCCCAAGGCGCCGCCGGTGCGCATCAATCTGCTCTCGGACACGCAGACCAAGCCGACGCCTGCAATGCGCGAGGCGATGGCGCGGGCCGAAGTCGGCGACGAGCAGGTCGGTGACGATCCGACCGTGAACGCGCTCTGCGAGCGCGTCGCCGAGCTGCTCGGCAAGGAAGCTGCGGTCTACATGCCGTCAGGCACGATGTGCAACGTCACCGCGACCCTGGTACATTGCCGCCCCGGCGACGAGATTTTGGCGCATGAGAGCGCGCACATCATCGCCCGCGAAGGCGGCGCACATGCGGCGATCGGCGGCTTCCAGGTCACGCAGCTGAAGGGCCCCGACGGCCAGTTCACGCCGGAGACCTTCCGCAAGGCGCTGCATCCGCGCACGCGCTACCAGCCGCCGCAGACGGTCGTCAGCGTCGAGCAGACCGCCAATATCGGCGGCGGCACCATCTGGAAGAAGGCCGCACTCGACGAGATCGTCGCGATCGCCAAGCAACATGGCCTCATCACCCACATGGACGGCGCCCGCCTCTTGAACGCCACGGTGGCGAGCGGAATCTCCCCGCGCGACATGACTGCGGGCTGGGATTCGGCCTGGATCGACTTCTCGAAGGGCCTGGGTGCGCCGATCGGCGGCGTGCTCGCCGGCTCACGCGCCTTCATCGACGCGGTCTGGCAGTGGAAGCAGCGCCTCGGCGGCTCGATGCGGCAGGCCGGCGTCTGTGCGGCTGCCTGCGTCTACGCGCTCGACCATCATGTTGACCGACTCGCCGACGACCACGCCAATGCGCGCGCGCTCGCTCGCGGGCTGTCACAGATATCAGGCGTCGAGGTGCAGGAGCCCGAGACCAATCTCGTGTTCTTCAAGCCCGATGGCGCCGGCATCGCGGGCGACAAGATGGTCGCCGCACTGCGCCAGCGCGGTGTGACGCTTGCGATGATGGACGGCCGCATCCGCGCCTGCACCCATCTCGACGTCAATGCGGCGATGATCGAGGAAGCCATTGGCTACGTGCGCGAGATCGTGCGCGGGGCGTAGGTCCCGTAGCCCGGATGGAGCGCAGCGAAATCCGGGGACACATCGGCAGCGGTCCCGGATTGCGCTTCGCTCCATCCGGGCTACGCACGTCGCAAATGGCTTGAGATCAGCGCCCCATCGCCTGATAGATCAGCGTCTTCAGCGCCAGTTGAATCCGACCGCGCTGCGACGGGGTCTGCACCATGAAGACCCCGAACAGATCGTCCTCGGGATCAATGAAGAAGAAGGTGCCGCCGACGCCGTCCCAACGATATTCGCCGAGCGGCCAGGAGGTACCCTCCGGCACCGAGGTGCGCACGGCGAAGCCGAGGCCGAAGCCCGAGCTGCCGCCTGGATAATAGTTCTGGTCGCGCGCGATCTTTGTCTCGGGACCGACATGATCCGACGCCATCAGCGCGATCGTCTCGGGCTTGAGGTAGCGCCGGCCTTCATAGCTGCCGCCATTCAGCAGCATCTGTGCGAAACGGGCGTAGTCGCCGATCGTGCCGACGAGACCGCCACCGCCCGATTCCCATTTCAGCGGCAGCCTGGGGTCGCGAACCTGCGTCGTCGGACTGATGTTGCGGTCATCCGGCATCGGCTCGGCAATGCGCGGGAATTTCGTGGGATCGGCGACGTAGAACGCGGTCTCGGTCATGCCGAGCGGATCGAGCAGCCGCTCCTTCTCGAACTGGAGCAGCGTTTTTCCGGAAATCACCTCGACGACGCGGCCCAGTATGTCGGTGGAGTAGCCATAGTCCCACATCGTGCCGGGCTGCTCGACGAACGGCAGCGTGGCGATCTTCGCAGCGAATTCGGCGTTGGTGAGATTACTGTGGAAGAGGTTGGCGTCGGCGTAGAGCTCACGCACCTTGCCGCCGCCATAATAGCCGTAAGGCAGCCCGGAGGTGTGCCGCATCAGATCCTTGATCGTGACCGGACGGTTGAGCGGCTCCAGCGCCAGCGCGATCTTGCCGTCCTCGGCCTTCTTCTCGACGCCTACCTTCATGTCGGCAAAGGCCGGAATATATTTCGAGACGGGATCGTCGAGCGAGAGCTTGCCCTCCTCGACCAGCATCATCGCCATGACTGACGTGATCGGCTTCGACATCGAATAGAGCCGGAAGATCGTGTCCGCGCTCATCGAAATCTCGGTCGCGACGTCGCGGACGCCGAAATTCTCGTAATAGACCAGCTTGCCGTGCTGCTGGAGCAGCATAATCGCACCCGGAAACTTGCCGGTCGCGATCTCGTTCCTGATGTAGTCGGAGACTTTTGCCAGCCCTTCGGGCGAGAGCGTATGCGCGCCCCGTCCCTCGGAGCCTGCTTGCGCACCGACTACGCCGAACAGAAGCACGAGCGCCGCGATCAGCGCGCGGCGCCCGCGCATGTCAATTCTCCATGGATTCATAGACCAGTTGCTTCAATGTCCGCTGCACGCGCTGGCGCTCGGTCGGGGTCTGCTCGAGCAGGACGAAGAACATGTCCTGCTTGGGATCGATCACGAAATAGCAGCCGGACGCGCCGTCCCATTTCAGTTCACCGAGATCGCCGGGCGGCGGCGGCTTGGCATTGCCGGGATCGGTGCGGACCGCAAGTCCGAGCCCAAAGCCGAAACCGTCACCGGGGAAGTAGAAATAATCGCGATCGACGCCGGACCCAGGCCCGATGTGATCCTTGGTCATCAACTTGAAGGTCTCGGGCTTCAGATAGGTCTTGCCATCGAACGATCCGCCATTGAGCAGCATCTGTACGAAGCGCGTATAGTCGCCCATGGTCGAGACCATGCCGCCGCTGGCGGACTCCCATTTCTTGACCTTGGTCGGATCGTTCTCGCGGCCGACCCGGAAGTCGCTGTCGGTTGGCAACGGCTGCGCCATCAGCTTCTGCTTTTCGGGATCGGTGACCAGGAAGCGGGTGTCGTTCATTCCCAAGGGATCAAGAAGCGTCTCGCGCTCGATCGTCAGCAGGGACTTGCCGGTCGCGACCTCCATCACTCGCGCCAGGATGTCGGTGGAATGGCCGTATTGCCAGAGCCCGCCCGGCTGATTGTGCAGCGGCAGTTTTGCGATCCGCTCGGCGAATTCGGCGAGATCGAAATCGCCGGCGTAGATGTTGGCGTCGCGATAGGCCTTGCGGACCAGGCTGTCGCCATAGAAGCCGTAGGTGACGCCGGAGGTGTGCGTCATCAAATCGTGCACCGTCATCGGCCGGCTCAGTGGCACGAGTTCGAGCGACTTGGTGCCGTCATCGGCTTTCTTCTCGACGCCGACCTTCATATTGGCAAAGGACGGAATGTACTTTGAGACGGGATCGTCGAGTTTGATCTTGCCTTCTTCCAGGAGCTGCATCGAGACCACGGCGGTGATCGCCTTGGTCATCGAAAACAGACGGAAGATGGTCTTGTCCGTAAGCGGCGCCTTGCTCACCACATCCTGTACGCCGAACGATTCCTTATAGACCGGCTTGCCGTGCTGTTGGATCAACACCATCGCGCCGGGGATCTTGCCGGTCGCGACCTCGTTCTTGAAGAACTCACTGACCTTGGCGAGCTTGTCCTGGTTGAAATGCGCGCCGGCTGGAATTTCGTAGGTGCCCTCCGCCCGCACCAGCGATATCGCGCCGAGCGATACCAGTGCGCCGCAGACAAGCGAGCGAAGTCCAAAATGCAAATTCATATCCCCTCCCCGGAACATGGGCCGGCGGAGTGTACTGACCGCGTCAGTCGGCACAAGGGCTGCCGTGCCGCGCCAAAACGTCCGTGTGAAGAGCGGCGCTCGTCTCCGAGAAGCAGCAAAATATGATTTGGGCGACCGAGGGCGCAGTCGGCAGGGTCTCGATCGTTGTGCGGATCGCGATCTTCGCGGCCCGGTCGGCAG
Source organism: Bradyrhizobium sp. LTSP857 (assembly GCF_000938285.1). NCBI lineage: Bacteria > Pseudomonadati > Pseudomonadota > Alphaproteobacteria > Hyphomicrobiales > Nitrobacteraceae > Bradyrhizobium > Bradyrhizobium sp. LTSP857. The sequence goes on from NZ_JYMS01000049.1 coordinate 662,342, forward strand.
GAAAGCGGAAAATGCCGGTCGAAATTGCGGGGAATGCCACCGAAGTCAGCTCATGCTTCCGGCATAACTCCATCGAACTGCGATAGCAGGAGGCGAGCAGATCGTCTTCGCCCAGCGTGCCGCCGTTCCAGACTGGTCCGACTGTGTGGATCACATGGGCGGCCTTGAGCCGGTAGCCTTTGGTGATCTTGGCGTCGCCCGTCTTGCAGCCGTGGAGCATGCGGCATTCGGCGACGAGCTCGGGCCCGGACGCCCGATGGATTGCACCATCCACGCCGCCCCCGCCAAGGAGCGACGAGTTGGCAGCGTTGACGATGGCGTCAACGCTCAGCGTGGTGATATCAGCGACAATGACCTCGAGCTCGGCGCCGCCGATCCGGCGCGTCAGCGTGGTCAAGCGTCAGGCCGCGACAGCGACGCCCTTCTCGGACAAGAGCTGCTGCAATTCGCCAGCCTGGAACATCTCGCGAATGATGTCGCAACCGCCGACGAACTCGCCCTTCACATAGAGCTGCGGGATGGTCGGCCAGTTCGAATAGTCTTTGATGCCGTTGCGCAGTTCTGCGGATTCGAGGACGTTGAGGCCCTTATAGCCGACGCCGATGTGGTCGAGGATCTGGACGACCTGGCCGGAGAAACCGCACTGCGGAAATTGCGGCGTACCCTTCATGAACAGAACCACGTCGTTCGACTTCACTTCGTTGGCGATGAATTCCGCGATGCTCATATCCGTTTCCTTCTGGGGCGGAGCCCTCAACAATCACTCCGGGCCGGCTCAGCCGATCTAACCCGATACTTGGCTATATATGTAGCCCAAACCGTTGTGCATCCAAAGTAAAATGGCGGCGACCGGCCCTGAGCCGCCGGCCTGGGCAGCCCTGCCTCTATTGCATGATGGCACGAATATCATCGCCGGGGAGGACTTTCATACCGTAACGGAGCCCCTATCTAGGACGAACCTTGGTTTTGGAACCGGGCAACGCAAACAACGTTCTCTTGTTCTGTCTGGAGAAAAACGTGACGAAACAAGCCTCAGCTACGGCCGCCGCCCCGCTTTCGTCACCGTCCTCCGCCTCAGGCAACCTCGCCCAGCGGCTGGAAGACGCCTTTCTCGCCGTCCGCAACGAGACCGAGCGCCGAGCCGCTCCCCTCTCGCCCGAGGACCAGCAGATCCAGTCGATGCCGGATGCGAGCCCGGCGAAATGGCACCGCGCCCACACCACCTGGTTCTGGGAGCAGTTTTTGCTCGGCGAGCACGCCCCGGGCTACCGGCTATTCCACCCCGATTTCGCGTTCCTGTTCAATTCCTACTACGTCAGCGCCGGCCCCCGTCATGCCAGGAATCACCGCGGTGACATCACGCGGCCGAGTGCCGACGAGGTCGGCGCCTATCGTCGCTATGTCGATGCGGCGGTCGTGAAGTTCTTTCGCGAGGCCGGTGAGGACAGGCTCCGAGCCATCGCGCCGCTGGTCGAGGTCGGGCTTAATCACGAGCAGCAGCATCAGGAATTGATGTTCACCGACATCCTGCACGCGTTTGCGCAGAACCCGGTCTATCCGGCCTACAATCCGGACTGGCGCTTCCCGGCCGCGACGCGAACGGCCGAGGACTGGCTGACGCTGAACGAAGGCATCCACACCGTCGGCCATGTCGACGACAGCTTTCATTTCGACAACGAGAAGCCCGCGCACCGCGCCCTCGTCGGCCCGGTGAAGATCGCACGCAATCTCGTCACCAATGACGAATGGCTCGCCTTCATGCGCGATCGCGGCTACGCGACCGCAACGCTGTGGCTGATGGACGGCTTTGCTGCCGCCAGCAAAGAGGACTGGCAGGCCCCGGGCCATTGGCGCGAGATCGACGGCCAATGGCACGTGATGACGCTGGCCGGCATCAAGCCGATCGATCCCGACGCGCCGGTCTGCCACATCAGCTATTACGAGGCCGACGCTTTCGCACGCTGGGCGGGAAAGCATCTGCCGACCGAGATGGAGTGGGAGGTCGCCGCGCGCGCCGGCCAGCTCAACGACGCCTTCGGCATCGTCTGGCAGTGGACCCGCAGCTCATACGCGCCCTACCCCGGCTATCGCGCCATCGAAGGCGCGCTTGGCGAGTACAACGGCAAGTTCATGGTCAACCAGCTGGTGCTGCGCGGCTCCTCGCTCGCAACGCCCGCTGGTCACAGCCGTGTCACATACCGCAACTTCTTCTATCCGCACCACCGCTGGCAGTTCACGGGATTGCGGCTCGCCGACTACGCGTAAAATTCTATCCGACGACAAATGCGCGCCGGACAGCGCGTTCAGGAGAGTATCATGAATGTGCACGCCAGCGCTTTGGCCGAAGCCCATCTTCCCGACGAGCAGACCACCGCCTTCGCCCGCGAGGCCATCGAGGACCTGTCGCAGCAGCCGAAAAAGCTGTCGCCGAAATATTTCTACGACGCCACCGGATCGGAATTGTTCGAGGCGATCACGCGCCTGCCGGAATATTATCCGACGCGCACCGAGCTTGCGATCCTGAAGGAACGCGGCAGCGAGATCGCAAAAATCATTCCGGAGCACGCGGCGCTGGTCGAGTTCGGCGCCGGCGCGACGACGAAGGTCCGCCTGCTGCTCAATCAGTGCAAGTTCGCAGCCTATGTGCCCGTCGACATCTCCGGCGATTTCCTGAAGGCGCAGGCGAACGGCCTCAAGCGGGACTTTCCGTCGCTCGGCATCTATCCGGTGGCGGCCGACTTCACCACGCCGTTCGAGCTCCCCAAGGCGGTCGCATCGATGCCCAAGGTCGGGTTCTTCCCCGGCTCGACCATCGGCAATTTCGAGCCGGAGCAGGCCCAGGCCTTCCTCAAGAGCGCTCGCGAGATTCTCGGCCGAGGCGCGCAGATGATCATCGGCGCCGACCTCGAAAAGGAGGAGCGCGTGCTGCACGACGCCTATAATGATGCCGCCGGCGTCACCGCCCGCTTCAACCTCAATGTCCTCGTGCGGATCAACCGCGAGCTCGGCGGCAATTTCGACCTCTCCGCCTTCACCCATCGCGCGATCTACAATCGCGAGCGGCACCGCATCGAGATGCATCTGATCAGCAAGAAAAGCCAGACCGCGCGGCTGCTCGGCACGAGCTTCTCGTTCCGGGCCGGCGAGAGCATTCACACCGAGAACAGTTACAAATACAGCCTCGAGCGCTTCGCCGCGCTGGCGCAGGGCGCCGGCTGGCGGGTGCGCGAGAGCTGGACGGATTCGGCCAAGATGTTCTCGGTGCACGCGCTGGAGGCTGCGGAGTAAACTTGCGCCCCTAAAGCGCGATGAGATTAGGATGAATCGTCATCGCGCTTTAGCTTGTTGTTTGAGCATGATCTTATCGGAAAACCGCTTCGCACTTTTCCGGATCATGCTTTAGGGCCGCTCGGCCCTGATGGTCATGGTTGAGGGCTTGCGCGCCTGACCGGCCGGCAGACCGCCGGTCGTCGTGATTAGAATAGCGTTGCCGTCGATCCGGACGTCGCCATTCCAGCGGTCGCCAAGGGCGACGCTGCGGATTGTGGTAACGTTCAATCGCTCGTAGCGCTTGCCTTCGCTGTCGAAGGCGCGCACCGGTTCGGCCGTGAGAACATGCAGCGAATAGAACACGCCTGACCCGCCACCGCTGTAACTCGTGGTGACGACAAGCAGCTTGTTCGCGGTCATCCCGATGTAGCGATAAGCCTCCTCCTCGGTGAGAGCCTTGTCAGCCGGGCTCGCCCTGCTCTGCGCGATCCAGGTGCTGTTGCGCCTGATCGGATCGGCATAGAGATTGCTGCCGGTCGCCGCCTTGACATCGATCGTGACGATGATGCTGCCGGAATCGGCAAGATCACCGTCGCCCATATCGCGGAAAATGTTCGGCGGGACCGGCTCCCCGCCGACCGTAAAATTCTGCCGGAGCTCGTCGATCGGGCTCAGGCCTGCGGCGCTTGCAATCGGCGCGGTCAATATTGCGCAGCATGCCAGCAACAGAGCGAGACGGAGTTTCACAAAGGCCTGCCATGGCGAGGAGGGTTTGCGATTAGACGCCTCCCCGCAGCCGGCGGTTCAATGCTCTCCGGCCTCTTCCGGCTTCGACCCCAGCGACACCGACTCCCACACTGCGACGACGATCATGATCACGCTCGTCGCGACCGACAGCCAGAGCGGCAACAGATCGGCGGCGAACCACCACAGCACCAGCAGCAGAATGATGCCGATGCCGTGGGAGAGCTGGAGAAACCCGCGGATCGCGTGCTTGAACAGGACGGTGCCGACCAGGAACACCAGCGGGCCACCGACGGTGCTGATGATCGTTCGCAGATCCGAGTGGCCGGTCGGATGCTTCAGCACCAGTTCGTCCGAGACGGCGGTCAGAATGATGCCGGCGACGATCGGCATGTGCAGATAGGTATAGGCGAGCCGCGCCAGCCGGCCGGATTCGGCGGTCTTCGAGATCCGCTCGGAGCCGGCCTCCGCGCCCTTGTGGAAATAGATCCACCACATCGAGATGCTGCCGACGAACGCCGAGACGAAGGCAAGGATGTTGTCGGATGTCCAGTCCAGCTCTGCAAAAGTCGCACCGTTGACGACGACGGCCTCACCGAGCGCGATGATGATGAATCCGGCGCAGCGTTCGGCCATGTGGCCGCCCTCGACGGCCCAGGCCTCGACTGACGAGAACCCCAGCTTCGGCACCCAGAAGCGAACGGCGGGCGAGACATATTCGATTGTCAGCGCGACGATCCAGAACCACAGCCTCTCCTCCCCATGGGCCAGGCCGCCGAGGATCCAGAAGATCGCCGAGCAGGAGAGCCAAACCAGGATGCGGATCGCGTTGTGCCTGACCGCGGTGCGATGGCGCGGGGTTGCAAACAGCCAGAAGGCGGTACGTCCGACCTGCATAGTCGCGTAGGCGACGGCAAACCAGAGGCCGCGACCGTCGAAGGCGGTCGGAATCGTCGTCGACAGCACCAAGCCACCCAGCATCATCAGGAAGATCAGGATGCGGACGGGCGTCAGATCGGGGTTGAGCCAGTTGGTGACCCAGGCGGTGTAGACCCACACCCACCACACCGCGAGAAACAGCAGCGTGACCTCGACCGCGCCGAGCGGCGTGAAGTGGTGCAGCAGGGTGTGCGAGACTTGGGTGACGGCGAAGACGAAGACGAGGTCGAAGAACAGCTCGGCATTGGTGACGCGGCTGGGCTGGTTCGGCACGATCACGCGAAACATCGCACCGCGCGAATTGTCCGCAGCCATGACCGTCCCCCCGTCGCGCGATCAGATCAGATGCAGTAGATCAAGTACCTGGCACCCCGGTTTGCAGCGCCAGCGCATGCAGCACGCCGCCCATCTGGCCTTGCAGCGACTGATAGACGATCTGGTGCTGCTGGACGCGGGACTTGCCGCGGAAGGATTCCGAGATCACGGTCGCGGCATAGTGGTCGCCATCGCCGGCGAGGTCACGGATCGTCACCTCGGCATCGGGGATCGCTGCCTTGATCATCGCCTCGATATCGTGGGCGTCCATTGGCATTCGGGTCTCGCTCCTTCTGGTGTCGTTTGGCGTCGATTCGCTGCCGGGGTCCGGATCTGAAAGCCAAACTTGCCGGCGGGGCCAAACTTAGCGTGAACGGTCTTCTAGGTCACGCACCCACCGACTATATTCCCGCTTCCAGCAGGATAAAGGCACGACAAAGTGCCGCGCACGGCAGATCGATCGAAAAGGCGTGAAATCATGAAGCTTCCAGGGCCCGACCACCCCATCACCATCACCCAAAACCCCCGGCGCGTCCGCGTGACCGCGGGCGATATCGTGATCGCGGAGAGCGCCAAGGCGCTGACGCTGAAGGAAGCCAAATATCCGGCGGTGCAGTATGTGCCGCGGGAGGATGCCAATATGGCGCTGCTGGAGCGCACCGAGCGCACCACCCATTGCCCCTACAAGGGCGACGCCAGCTATTACAGCATCAAGGCCGACGGCAAGACGCTCGACAACGCGATCTGGACCTACGAGACGCCCTACCCCGCGATGACGGAGATCTCCGGCCACCTCGCCTTCTATCCCGACAAGGTGAAAATCGAGGAAGTGGGGTAGTCGCCTCGCCCACCTACACCGTCATGGCGGGGCCATAGCCGCCGAAAGACGGCGTCGCTTCCGCTCGCCCATGTCCCGGCCATCCACGTTCTGGTGCTTCGGATACGGAAGATCGTGGATGCCCGGGACAAGCCCGGGCATGACGAAGGAGTGTGCGGATGCGGCGTCGCTACGCCCTGAAGAGTGTGAGCCCGAGCACCAGCAGCACCAGGAAGATCACGACGAAGACGTAGAACAGGAAGCGGGCGATATCGGCGGAGGCGGCCGAGATGCCGGTGAAACCGAGCACGCCCGCCACGATCGAGATCAGCAGGAAAATCAGCGCCCATTTCAGGATCGTCATCGCCAGCTCCAGCGGCGCCGCCATGCGCGGCCCATCGTGAACGCTAACTTCGCGGCGCGGAACTGGTTCCTGAGAGTGCCGGCTCGGCGCGATAAATGGCCGAAACTGCACTTGCTGAATCGGGTTCCCGGTTGCAGAGTCCGGTTGGGACAGGAGCGCAACCGGGGCGGCCATGATTACGATGTCACATTCGGCGACGGTCGGCGCCGATGTTCACGCCGCGCCAAAGGCCAAGGCGCGCAATTTGTCGCTCGACCGCGCCCGCACCTTCCTGACGCTGGTGGTGCTGCTGCATCACGCCGTCATTCCCTATACCTATTTCGGGCACACCGACCCGACCTCCTGGATCGGCTTCGACATCGTCGTGCTCGCCACCGACAGCTTCTTCATGGCGATGTTCTTCTTCCTGTCGGGGCTGTTCACCTGGCCGGGCATCGCGCGCAAGGCGCCGTCGGTCTTCCTGCGCGACCGCCTGCTGCGGCTGGGGCTGCCGTTTGCGATCGCGGCCCTCACGGTCATCCCGCTCGCCTATTACGCGATCGCACTGCGCCAAAACCCCGAGCTAACCTTCACAGCGTTCTGGTGGAAGACGGTGACGGTTGGACCGTGGCCAAGCGGCCCGGTCTGGTTCGTGTGGGTGCTGCTCGCATTCGACCTCACCGCGAGCCTGCTCTACCGGGTCTCCGTGCACCTGGTCGATCCGATCAACCGCGTTTCACTTCGCGGATTTGAACGGCCGGTCGTGTTCTGGCTGACACTCGTCGTTATCACAACAATCGTCTACGTGCCGGCGCTGCTCTATTTCGGCGGCAACAGATGGTTCGAGTTCGGACCGTTCTCGGTGCAGGCGAGCCGCATCCTGCTCTACTTCGCCTATTTCTTCATTGGCGTGAGCGTGGGCGCGGCGAATTTCGATCACGGCATCCTCGGCGCCGACGGCCAACTGCCGAAGAGCCGCTGGCTCTGGGTGGTCGCGACGCTGATCCCGTACTGCCTGATGTGGGGCATGATCTACATCAAGCGCGAGATCCTCGGGAATCCCGACGTACAGCCGCACTGGTATCAGGCGATCTACGGCACGCTGTTCGTGCTGTTCTCGGCCGCGATCCTGCTCGCGATCCTCGCCTTCTTCCTGCATTCAAAGGCGCCGGGCCCGAACCTGCTCGACCGCATGCAGGCGGATGCCTACGGCATGTTCCTGGTGCACTACCCGATCGCCCTGTGGCTGCAATACGCGCTGTTCGACTACGAGTGGCCTGCGATCATGAAGGCCGCGATCGGCTTCGTGCTCACGGTGCTGCTGAGCTGGGGCGTGACGGCGGCGTTACGGAAGATTCCAGGCGCCTCGCACGTGTTGTAGACGTGATCGTAGCCCGGATGGAGCGCAGCGAAATCCGGGGTCTTGCCACAAGCAAAGTGGTCCCGGATTGCGCTTCGAGGCCGGGCAAGTATTCGATCAGCTCTCAATCGAGTGGAAATTCATTCTCGGCCGCGCTGGTTCGCATGACTAAAATTCTGCGGCGGTTGCGGCGCGCCAGCGCAATGCGAACAATATTCTACCCATAGACGGCTGTCGCGAATACTTGCCCAACCTCTTCGCTCCATCCGGGCTACGGGTCTGAGATTGTGGCGGCGTCTTACGCCGCCATCCCGCCCATATACTCCGGCAGCCAGCGCTCGAACGAGGCCCGCAGCGTGTCGATCGCGACCGGCGCCTCGCCCGCGATCGCAATCGCATCACCACCGGTGGTGCCGATCCGCACGCAGGGCACCTCACAGCCGCGCATCTTGGCGAGCACGCGGCCGGCCTCGGCCTCCGGCACGGTGACGAGATAGCGCGCCTGGTCCTCACCGAACCAATAGGCTTGCGAGACGAGCGAGCTAGGTGCCGCAAGCAGTTTCGCGCCGATGCCGCTCGCCATCGCCATCTCGGCGAGTGCGACCAGCAGGCCGCCATCCGAGAGATCATGCGCGGCGGTCGCGGTGCCCGCATGGATCATCCCACGCAAACAGTCGCCGTTACGCTTCTCGGCGGCAAGATCGACCGGCGGCGGTGCGCCCTCCTCGCGACCGCAGATGTCGCGCAGATAGACCGACTGGCCGAGCCAGCCATGGGTCTCGCCGATCAGGAGGATCGCCTCCCCCTCAGCCTTGAAGGCGAGCGAAGCGGATTTGGTGAAGTCGTCGAGCAGGCCGACACCGCCGATCGAGGGCGTCGGCAGGATCGCGCGGCCATTGGTCTCGTTGTAGAGCGAGACGTTGCCGGAGACGACCGGGAAGTCGAGCGCGCGGCAGGCGTCCGCAATGCCCTTCAGGCAGCCGACGAACTGGCCCATGATCTCGGGCCGCTCCGGATTGCCGAAATTGAGATTGTCGGTGATCGCGAGCGGCTTGCCGCCGACAGCGGTGATGTTGCGCCAGGCTTCCGCCACGGCCTGCATGCCGCCCTGATAGGGATCGGCCTCGCAATAGCGCGGCGTGACGTCGACGGTCAGCGCCAGCCCCTTCGGTCCGTCCTGCACGCGCACCACGGCGGCATCGCCGCCCGGGCGCTGCATGGTGTTGCCGAGGATGACGTGGTCGTACTGCTCCCAGACCCAGCGCTTGCTGCACATATCGGGCGTGCCGATCAGCTTCTCCAGCGCGGCACCGACGCCCATCGGTGCAGGCACCTCGCGCGCGTGCACGACCGGCAGCGCCGCCGAGGGGACATGCGGCCGGTCATAGAGCGGCGCCTCGTCGCCGAGCTCCTTGATCGGCAGATCGGCCATGACGTCGCCGCCATGCTTGACCACGAAGCGCTTGCTCGGCGTGGTGTAGCCGACCACGGCGAAGTCGAGCCCCCACTTCTTGAAAATCGCCTCGGCTTCCTTTTCCTTCTCGGGCTTGAGCACCATGAGCATGCGCTCCTGGCTCTCCGAGAGCATCATTTCGTAGGCACTCATGCCGGTCTCGCGCGTCGGCACCGCATCAAGATTGAGGTCGACGCCGAGGTCGCCCTTGGCGCCCATCTCCACCGCCGAACAGGTCAGCCCCGCCGCGCCCATGTCCTGGATCGCGATCACGCAATCGGCTTCCATGATCTCGAGGCAGGCCTCGAGCAGCAGCTTCTCGGCGAAGGGATCACCGACCTGCACGGTCGGACGCTTCTCCTCGGACTTGTCGTCGAACTCGGCCGAGGCCATCGAGGCGCCGTGAATGCCGTCGCGCCCCGTCTTGGAGCCGAGATAGACGATCGGCATGTTCACGCCGGAAGCCGCAGCGTAGAAAATCTTGTCGGTATCGGCGAGGCCGACCGCCATCGCATTGACGAGGATGTTGCCGTCATAGCGGGTGTGGAAGCGCACCTGGCCGCCGACCGTGGGCACGCCGAAGGAATTGCCGTAGCCGCCAACGCCTGCGACCACGCCGGAGACGAGATGCCGGGTCTTGGCATGCTCGGGCGCGCCAAAACTCAGCGCATTGAGGCAGGCGATCGGGCGCGCGCCCATGGTGAAGACGTCGCGCAGAATGCCGCCGACGCCGGTGGTCGCGCCCTGATACGGCTCGATATAGCTCGGGTGGTTGTGGCTCTCCATCTTGAAGACCACGGCCTGGCCGTCGCCGATGTCGATCACGCCGGCGTTCTCGCCTGGTCCCTGGATCACCCAGGGCGCCTTGGTTGGCAGCCCCTTCAAATGGAGGCGCGAGGATTTGTACGAGCAGTGCTCGTTCCACATCGCCGAGAAGATGCCGAGCTCGGTGAAGGTCGGCTCCCGCCCGATCAGCTTCAGGATGCGCTCGTACTCGTCGGGCTTGAGCCCGTGGGCGGCAACCAGTTCGGGGGTGATCTTGGGTTCGTTCTTCATGGATTCGGGGCTTTCGGCGGCGGTTGGCCGTTCTTAGGAACATCGGGGGCTTCCGAAAAGCCCTTTATGGCGCATTTTCCCGCTGTCCCACGTTTTGCGGCCGGGGGGCGCAGGAACAGGAATTGCACGGCGCGGACGGATCGGATTTAAGGACTGAAGACCCGCAATTGAAGGCCCATTTCCTTGCATGAATTGACCAAAACGGTCCCTTCCGCCCGCCCGGAGCTGCATGTTGCGACCGAGGGGGAATTCGCGGGCTGGCAGACCTGGATCCGTGACAGCTTTGAGAACCATATCGGCCCCTTCTGGCACCGGATGGACGCGGACGGCCGCGTCCGCTGCGCCTTCCGGGTCGAGAAGAAACACCTCAACGGGTCCCAGAACGTCCATGGCGGCTGCTTCATGGCCTTCGCCGATTATTGTCTGTTCGCGATCGGCCGCAACGCGCTGAACAGCAAGGGCGTGACCGTCAATTTCGCCTGCGAATTCCTCGATGCCGGGCATGAGGGCGAGCTGATCGAGTGCACCGGCGAGGTCACCCGCGCCGGCGGTTCGCTGATCTTCCTGCGGGGCGAGATGACGGCCGGCGAGCGCCGGCTGTTCACCTTCTCCGGCACGATCAAACGGGTGAAGCGGAAGGTGCCGGCGGCGGGTGCCGTTGCCACCTGATTTGACTGGAACGCGCTCCTTGCGAAATCTGCTGCGGCGCAATCAAGGAGGCACGATCCCGAGCCCGCTGTGAGACCAGGATTCGGTTGACCGATGCGGCAACGCCAAGCGAGGTTCGTTGCATCAGCTCGACCGTGAGGAAACCTGATCAATGATTCATCCGGCTCGCATCTCGATTGGTGTTCTGATGATCGCCTTGTCTATCGGCGATGAAGCGACGGCGCGGGTGGCCCGTATTGTCGTCGATCAGACGATCGCGCTTCCCGACGGGCGCAATGAGAGTCTCTCGGGTCGCGCTTACGGAGAACTCGATCCCAAAGACCCCCTCAACGCCGTCATCACCGACATCCAATACGCACCGCTGAATGCACGCGGTCGGGTCGAATACGTATCTCGTTTCACTTTGACCAAGCCGAAGGACATGCGCAACGCGAGCGGTGTGCTCTGGTACGACGTCGTCAATCGCGGTCGTCCGGTCGCCATGAACAACAGCCCGAGTTCAATTGGGCCATCTGCCACCAAGCCGCAGGATTTTGGCCACGTGGCGCTGATCAGCGGTTGGCAGGGCGATATTGAGCAGACGACAGACAATTGGACCGTCCAGGTTCCTGTCGCGCGCAATGCGGACGGATCTTCGATCACGGGGGTCGTTTTGGCACGTATCGCCAACGTGCCCAAGGGCGTGAACACCCGTCCGCTGGGGATGCTCGCGACGTTGATCCCTTACGATGCCGCTTCACTCGATACGGCAAAAGCTCACTTGATGACGAGAAGCTCAGAAACACGCACTGGCGAAACTAGCGCCTCAGACAGCATCCCTGGCAGCGATTGGGCCTTCGCCGACTGCACGAAAGTTCCTTTTCCGGGCGAGCCTAATCCGCGTTCGCTGTGTCTCAAAAATGGATTCGATCCGAACCTGCTTTATCAACTCGTCTACGAGGCAAAAGACCCCAAGGTATTGGGTGTTGGCTTTGCCGCCATGCGGGATGTTGCTTCGTTCTTCCGCTTTGAAGCCGCCGACGATGAGGGGACGCCAAACCCGATTGCGGGAAGAATCCATCACACGGTCGTGCAAGGGATTTCGCAGTCGGGGAACGCGTTGAAAACGTTCATCCTGCTCGGCTTCAACCAGGACGAACAGAAAACGCCGCGTATTCGACGGCGCCAACCCCCACATTGCCGGGAGGCTGACGTCCGCCAACGTGCGCTTTGGATTGCCGAGCGGCTCTGGCACCCTTTACGAGCCCGGCGGAGAAGGCGTGCTGTGGTGGACCTCCTACACGGACTCCAAGCGGGGGCGCCATGAGGCGAGCCTGCTGGACCGCTGTACAGCGACTGCAACGTGCCCGAAGATTTTCGACACGTTTGGCGCAAGCGAATACAATGCCCGATTGATGACGGTCGCTGAAACAGGGACCGATGGGAATGCCGACCTCCCTCTCCCCGCAAACGTAAGACGCTACTATTTCCCAGGCACCACGCACGGCGGAGGGCCAGGCGGCTTTGATCTGCCGACCCGGCCAGCGGCCGGTTGCGTTCTTGCTCAGAACCCCAATCCCGAAGATGAAACGATGAACGCGCTGCAAATCGCGTTGGTTGATTGGGTCGTGAAGGGAACGGAGCCGCCGCCAAGCGTCTATCCAACATTGGCTCGTGGCGATCTCGTTCCCAATACGATGGAAGCCATGCACTTTCCGTCGATCCCCGGCGTGCCATCGCCCACCGGTATGGCGGTTGGGCTATTCGACTACGACTTCGGAAAGAGTCTGGACTACCAAAATTTTTCAGGCGTCATCACGCAACAACCGCCGACCATCAGGCAAATCATCCCCGCTCTGATGCCTCGCGTTAATCAGGACGGGAACGAAATGGCCGGCGTGGCCTCGGTCCTGCATCAGGTACCGCTCGGGACCTATACCGGATGGAATGCGACGGCGACCGGATTCTTCAAGGGCCAGCCTTGTGGCGGCGGATTGACCGGGGGTTACATCCCATTCGCCAAGCTGAAAAGCGACCGAGAGGCCGCCGGCGATCCGAGGCCGTCGTTGGAGGAGCGATACGGCACCCAGGCGGGGTATGCCTGCGCCGTGAAAACTGTCGCCAAACAGCAAGTCGCGCGCAGGTTTCTGAGATCGGAAGACGCCGACCGCCTGGTCGCGGCGGCGGCTGCCGTTGACAATTTTTCCGGCCTATCGCCGACTCCAGAAAGGATTAGCGTGGGCGAGGCGCTCTGCAAGAACTAGAGCATGATCCAGAAAAGTGTGCAGCGGTTTTCCGAAAAGATCATGCTCAAACAACAACCTAAAGCGCGATGACGATTCATCCCAATCTCATCGCGCTTTAGACTGAGCCGAATGCGCCGGCAGATACGGCTTCTTTCGCCAGATCACGCCGAGATCTGCTTCTCGGCGATCGACAGCCACTCGGCCTGCGCCTCGCGCAGATATTTTGGCGCGCGCCGCATCTGGATCAACAGCTCGTTGAAGACCAGGCGCGCCTCGGCAGTGCGGCCGACCATTTGCAGCAGCATGCCGTAGCGCACCCGCGCTTCGGCGCCCGGGAAGTAGTCGGCGACGGCGTGAAATTCCTCGAGCGCCTCATCGAGGCGGCCGACCTCGGCGAGCGCGCGGGCGTAGAGCAGATGCGCATCCGCTGAGTCGAAATCCGGCCATTGCTTCTGGAGATCGTCGAGCGTGGCGAGCGCGTCGGCCGGGCGCTTGGCGGAAAACTCGGCCTGCGCCTTGCCCAGTGCATAGAGGGGATCGTGGCCCATCGGCAGTGTCAAAATGTGGTCATAGTGCTGCTCGGCTTCACTGAAGCGGCCGATCTTCGCGCACTCTTCCGCCAGCGCCGCGCGATTGGCGATGGTGTCCGTGCCGGCCAGCCGATCGGACAGCTCACGATAGCGCTTCTCGGGATCGAGCCGGCTGGCGACGCGCTGGCGCGCCTGCCGCGCGCCGGGGCTCGAAAACCATTCTGGAATGAGCTCGACCGCGATATAGGCGAACGCGCCAATCAGCGGCACCATCAGAATGATAAAGGCCCAGGGCTGAAGGCGTCCGGTTCGCGAGGCGTGGTAGATCAGCGAAATATCGAGCAGCAGAACGATCAAAGCGACGGGCATGTGACATCCGAAAGCACAACGACAGCGCAAGATTCCTGATATCGCAACTGGCGCGACGGAACAACTTTGAGTTGCTCCTCTCCGCAAAAAAGCGACCTCGAACGCACGCGCCTTGATGGCGACGTGGATTCAGTCGCGCCGATCGCTGTGGAGGTTCATGAGACGGAGAATCGACGCGGCAATTATTTGGCGTCGTCCGCAAGCAATTTCCGGTATTTCTCGACGTCGCGCGTCACGAGTTGCTGGAGCAACTCGGGCGTGTGCTCATTGTCGTCGGGTGCGACGGTCGAGAGTTCGGCAAAACGCTTCTTCACCGCGTCGGTTTCCACCGCGGTGCGCGCGGCGGCATTCAGCCTGGCGATGATGGCCGGCGGTGTGTTCTTGGGGGCGAACAGGCCGTTCCAGCCCTGCGCCTCGAATTCGGGCAGGCCCGCTTCCGCAGATGTCGGCAGATCAGGCAACGTGGCAAGCCGCACGGTCGAGCCGACCACGAGCCCCCTCACCAGCTTCTCGTTGATCGACTGCGAGACGGAGGCCGCCGCATCGCAGACACCGTCGATCTGGCTGCCGATCGCGTCCGTCAGCGCGGGCGATGCGCCGCGATAGCCGACCAGCGTGGCGTCGATCCCGGCCGCCGTCACGAAGCTCTTGCAAATGAGGTAGTTCGACGAGCCGACGCCGGCATGGCCGAGATTGATCTTGCCGGGGTTCGCCTTGGCGTAGGCGACGAACTCCTTCAAATCCTTCGCTGGGAAATCCTTGCGCAGCGCAATGATGCCGAAGGTCTTCGCCACCATCGCGATCGGCACAAAGGAATCCGGCGTGAACGGCAGTTTTGGATAGATGGTATAGGTCGCGGCATTGGTGCCGGCATTGCCGATCGCGATGGTGTAGCCATCCGGCTCGGCGCGGGAGGCGCGCGCCAGCGCGGTCGAGCCGCCGGCGCCGGCGACGTTCTCGATCACGATGGTCTGGCCGAGCGCGACGCCCATCTGCTCGGCGACGGTGCGCGCGATCACGTCCGACGTGCCGCCGGCCGCGAACGGCACGATCATGGTGATCGGACGCTTGGGAAAATCCTGCGCGAACGCAGCAGTTGCAAACGCAACGACAGCAATGGCGGCCGACAGCCGCTTCAACACGAATGAAATCACGCGGCCTTGTCCAGATGCTGAACGAGGCCTGCGAACAGGCCGCGGCCGTCGGTGCAGCCCATGATGTCTTCGACGTGGTTTTCAGGATGCGGCATCATGCCCAGCACGTTGCCCTTGTCGTTGACGAGGCCGGCGATGGAATGCGCCGCGCCGTTGATGTTGTGGCTCTCGTCGACCACGCCATCGGTGGAGCAGTAGCGATAGAGCACCCGGCCCTCGCCTTCGAGCCGCTTGATGGTCTCTTCATCCGCCTCGTAATTGCCCTCGCCATGCGCGACCGGCACGCGGATCACCTGACCGGCGTTGTAGCCGCGGGTGAACGGGGTGTCGGAGCGCTCGACGCGCAGATGGACGTCCTTGCAGATGAACTTCAGCCGCGCGTTGCGCATCAAGACGCCCGGCAGCAGGCCGGATTCGCAGAGGATCTGAAAACCGTTGCAGACGCCAAGCACGAGGCCGCCCTTGGCCGCATAATCGCGCACCGCATCCATCACCGGCGCCCGCGCCGCAATCGCGCCACAGCGAAGATAATCGCCATAGGAGAAGCCGCCCGGCACGACCACGAGATCGGTGCCGGCCGGCAGCGAGGTCTCGGCGTGCCACACCATCGTCGGCTCATGGCCCGAGATCAGCCTCAGCGCGCGCGCCATGTCGCGCTCGCGGTTGATTCCGGGAAAGACGAGGATGGCGGCTTTCATGGTTCAGGTTCCAACGCGTGCTGGGAATCGGGTTGGCCAGCGGGGGGCCAAATCGTGAAGAGACATAGCCATTTGACGGGAATTTTACCAGTGCTAGCCTCGCCGGGCGGCCTTGTACACAGGCCATAGCCACGGCACGTCTGCCCAACGATTTTGCCCGGGATTGATGCCATGAATGTCCCGTCGCTGCCCACATCCCAATCCGAACCGGTGTCCGCCGAGGGCGTCGTCGCCGCCGGCGCCTATGTCGACGGCCGGCGCGTCGCCAACATCGCCATCAGCGAGGCCTCCAGCTGGCGGGCAAAGCCCGGCCATGTGGTCTGGATTGGACTGCACGAGCCCGACATGGCGCTGCTCGGCGCGGTGCAGAAGCAGTTCGACCTGCACGAGCTCGCCATCGAGGACGCCAACAACGCCCATCAGCGGCCCAAGATCGAGCAATATGGCGAGGCCCTGTTCATCGTTGCGCGCACGGCGCAATTGATCGAGGGCCGGATCGCCTTCGGCGAGACTCACATCTTCATCGGCGATGGCTATCTCGTGACGGTCCGTCACGGCGCCTCGACCTCCTACACGGCAGTGCGCGAGCGCTGCGAGAGCTGCCCGCGCGCGCTCGCCCGCGGCGAGGACTACATCCTCTATGCGATCCTCGATTTCATCGTCGACAACTACTCTCCCGTGCTCGAGAGCATTCACGAGGAGGTCGAGGAGATCGAGGACTACGTGCTCTCGAACGCGATCACCAAGGCGCAGATCGAGCGGCTGTACATGCTGCGCCGCGACTTGCTGCGGCTGCGAAACGCCATCGGGCCCCTGGTCGAAGTCTGCCGCCGGCTGGAGCATGACGAGCTGTCAATGGTGCGCCCGGCCATGCAGACCCTGTTCCGCGACGTCACCGATCACGTCCGCAACATCCAGGAGCGCATCGATTCCATGCGCGAGGTGCTGGCCTTCGCCTTCGAAGCGAGCCTGCTGGTCGGCCAGGCCCAGGAGACCGCGGTCTCCAAGAAGCTCGCCTCGTGGCTTGCGATCCTCGCCGTCCCGACCGCAGTCGCCGGCATCTACGGGATGAACTTCAAGTACATCCCGGAGCTCCAGCTGGAATACGGCTACTTCATCGTGATGGGAATGATGGCGCTCACCTGCATCGGATTGTACTGGCGCTTCCGCCGCGTCGGATGGCTGTAGACCGGCTTCAGTGCCGTGTCGCGCTCGCGATTGCTTTCCAGGAGGACGAGAACGGCGGATTCATCTGAGCCACCTCTTTAGCCCTAGCTCACCGGTCGCTCGCTCGATCTCGAACCGCGGTAGCATTTCGAGCACTCTTGCCTTCAGGACGGACGCAGGGGTATCGGCCTGATAGATGTGCAGCAAGAATCCAACACGGTCCTCCGCCGCGACGATCAGAACAGTGCTGTCCTTCCCTTCACTAATACAAACCGCCCGACCATCCAGGCCACCTATCGAAACATCGAATACCGGACAGGAGGCGTTGGGTATTGGCGGCGGGCTACCACCGGGCCAGGGCATGTTCTGCAGGACCTGAAAAATGGCCCACTCATCCTTGGAACTACTCAACCATCCAGCCGGATCTACGAAGAACCCTCCGACTTTCGGCTCGTTCGCACACATCGGCTCAACGGTACATGAAAACCCAAAACGCCCGTGCATATCCGAGCCGGCCTCCCGCTTGATGCCAGAGACGCCCAGCTTTGTTTCCGAAAGACTCAGATTGAACGAATAAAGCTGCTTCCCGCATTCCTGGAGAAGACCCGCACCGGAAGCTATTACGGGACTGCAGGTCGAATCCTGGGCCAAGGCTTTCGAAAATGAGGCAACCGAGATCAAACAAGCGATGACGGCAATCGCTCGCCTCATCCCAAGAGTTCGACCCGATAGTTCTCGATCACGGTATTCGCCAGCAGCTTGTCGGCGGCGTCCTTCAACGCCGCCTCCGCCTTGGCCTTGTCCGCGCCGGCGAGCTCGATGTCAAACACCTTGCCCTGACGGACGCTGGCGACGCCGTCGACGCCAAGCGACTTCAGCGCGCCTTCGATGGCCTTTCCTTGCGGATCGAGGATACCCGTCTTCAAGGTAACGGTGACACGTGCCTTCACGTCGAAATCCCCTTAGCTCTTCACCAGCACCGGGCCGGAGCCCGCCGGACGCTCGTTCTCCATGAGGATGCCGAGGCGCTTTGCCACTTCGGTGTAGGCCTCGAGCAGGCCACCGAGGTCGCGGCGGAAACGATCCTTGTCGAGCTTCTCGTTCGACTTGATGTCCCACAGACGGCAGGAGTCCGGCGAGATCTCATCGGCGACGATGATCCGCATCATCTCGTTCTCGAACAGGCGCCCGCATTCCATCTTGAAGTCGACGAGACGGATGCCGATGCCGAGGAAGAGGCCGGTGAGGAAGTCGTTGACACGGATGGCGAGCGCCATGATGTCGTCGATCTCCTGCGGCGTCGCCCAGCCGAACGCGGTGATGTGCTCTTCCGACACCATGGGGTCGTTGAGCTGGTCGTTCTTGTAGTAGAATTCGATGATCGAGCGCGGCAGCTGCGTGCCTTCCTCGATGCCGAGGCGCTGCGACAGCGAGCCGGCGGCAACGTTCCGCACCACCACTTCCAGCGGCACGATCTCGACTTCGCGAATCAACTGCTCGCGCATGTTGAGGCGGCGGATGAAGTGGGTCGGCACCCCGATGTCGTTGAGGTGCTGAAACAGGTACTCCGAGATCCGGTTGTTGAGGACACCCTTGCCCTCGATCACCTGATGCTTTTTCGCATTGAACGCGGTGGCGTCATCCTTGAAGTGCTGGATCAGGGTGCCGGGCTCCGGGCCTTCGTAAAGAACCTTTGCCTTGCCTTCATAAATGCGACGCCGACGGCTCATGGGGATGTACCGTGTTTTGTTGAAATCCATGTATTTGGTGTGCTCCGGTTACTAGGATTACGACCCACAGCGGAGCTGCCGTGAACAGCCTGGAACCCGCGGAAACAGAACAGGAACCAAGCTTTAGGCAACCTATCCGATTGGCTGTCCCAGCACAATCGATCCGGCTCATCCGATGCCAACTTATACCACCTTGCCTGCGGCTTAACGGCTCGTTGTTTTGCCGATTCGTGCCCCCTATCTAGGCATGCACCGGGGTCGCCGCAACGCAGGCTCCGCTCCGTTCAGCAGGGGATTGGGACAGGCATGACCACGTTCGACAAGCGCGAGGAAGGCTTTGAGAAGAAGTTCGCCCTCGACGAGGAGCAGAAATTCAAGGCGGAAGCCCGCCGCAACCGGCTGCTCGGCCTGTGGGCGGCCGAAAAGCTCGGTATCACCGGCGACGCCGCCGCGGCCTACGCCAAAGAGGTCGTTGCGGCCGACTTCGAGGAGGCCGGCGATGGCGACGTCCTGCGCAAGGTCACGGCCGATTTCGCCGCCAAGAGCGTCGCGGTCACCGAGCAGGCGATTCGCGCCAAAATGAGCGAGCTGATTGCGGTGGCGGCGGCTGAAGTGAAGGCGGGGAAATAATGGGGAGTGGCGAATAGCGAATCGGGCCTATTCGCCATTCGCCCCAATCAGCCCTCCTTGAAGCCATACTCCGGCACGTTGCCGCTGGCGCCGTAATATTTGTACGGCAGGAACTTGCCAGACATCGTGATCTTGACGCGGTCGCCCTTCGGGTTCGGCAGGCGCTCCATCACCATGTCGAAGTCAATCGCCGACATGATGCCGTCGCCGTACTCTTCCTCGATCAACGCCTTCCACGCCGGGCCGTTAACCATGACCAGCTCGTAGAAGCGATAGATCAGGGGATCGGTCGGCGGCATCGGCATGCCGCGCATCGGCGTTTCGTTCAGCATGGTGGTCTCGGACTTCGACAGGCCGAACAGTTCAGCGGCGTTGGCGGCCTGCGGCTTCGTCAATTTCATCTGGCCGAGGATGGCGCCCACAATGAGCACCTCCGAGTAGCCGCCGATCTGCTCGCAGATGTGCTTCCAGCTCCAGCCCTTCTCGCGCTTGATGTCGAGCAGCTTTTCCGTGAGGTCTTCGCGTTTCATGTCAGGCTCTCCCTTTTTTAAGCAGTCAGTCCGGGATTGGTCCCGGGTATCCGTGTCTGTCGTTGCTCTTCGCCGCTGGATGCGATCGTCAGCCCGGGCTTGCCGATGTGCACGACTGGCACGTTGCGCGGATCGTGATCGGGCTTCTCGGCGGTGAATGTCTTGCTGCGCGTCACCAGGAAGTCGATGATGTGGTTGCGCAGCGCGTAGTAGAGCGGATGGCGGTGCAGATCGGTGCGGCCGCGATCCCTGGGCAGCGGGTTTTCGACGACTTCAGCCAGCACCGCGCCCGGGCCGTTGGTCATCAGAAAAATCTTGTCGGCAAGATAGATCGCCTCGTCCACGTCATGGGTGATCATGAACGCGGTCTGCCCGGTCTCCAGACAGATCCGCCGCACCTCGTCCTGAAGCGTGCCGCGCGTCAGCGCGTCCAGCGCCGAGAACGGCTCGTCCATCAGCATCATTTTCGGCGTGATCGAGAGTGCCCGCGCGATGCCGACGCGCTGCTTCATGCCGCCGGACAGCTCGGACGGTCGCTTGTGTTCGGAGCCGGTCAGGCCGACAAGATCAATGAAAGTCTGCGCATGCGCCTTGACCTTGGCGCGATCCCATTTGCGCCATTTCGAGCTGACGGCATAGCCGACATTGCCGAGCACGGTGCGCCAGGGCAACAGCGCGTGGCTCTGGAAGATCACGGCGCGATCGAGGCTGGTGCCTGAAATCGCCTGCCCGTCGACGATGACCGCGCCCTCGCTCGGCGCGTCGAGACCGGCGAGGATGTTGAGCACCGTGGTCTTGCCGCAGCCGGAATGACCGATCACGCAGCAGAACTCGCCGCGCGCCATCGACAGCCACAGATTCTCGAACACGGTGGTCGTGGCACCGCTCGCGCCCGGATAGCGCTTGGCGATGCCTTCGATGGAGATGAATTTGTTGGTCACGACATCTACTCCGGAAACGTGACCATGCGCGTGAAGCGCGCGAGGATCTGGTCGAGCAGCATGCCGACGATCCCGATCAGCAGGATCGCGATGATGACATTGGTGATCGAGAGATTGTTCCACTCGTTCCAGACGAAATAGCCGATGCCGGTGCCGCCGACGAGCATCTCGGCCGCGACGATCACCAGCCAAGCGATGCCGATGGAGATGCGCATGCCGGTCAGGATCGTCGGCGCGGCCGCAGGCAGGATCACGGTGAAGGCACGCCTGAGCGTGCCGACCTCCAGCGTGCGCGCCACGTTGATCCACTCCTTGCGCACGCTCGCCACCCCAAAGACGGTATTGAGCAGCATCGGCCAGATCGAGCAGATGAAGATCACGAAGATCGCGGAGATCGAGGAATCCTTGATGGTGTAGAGCGCAAGCGGCATCCACGCGAGCGGCGAGATCGGTTTCAGCACCTGGATGAAGGGATCGAGCGCCTTGCTGAGTAACGGCGACATGCCGATGAGAAAGCCCAGCGGAATGGCGACGAGCACGGCGAGCAAATAGCCGAGGCCGACACGCGCAATGGAATAGCCGAGCTGAATGCCGAGCCCCTTGTCGTTCGGCCCGTTGTCGTAGAACGGCCGCTTGAGGTGCTCCCACAGCTTTGCGCCGACATCGAGCGGCCCCGGCATGGCTGATTTGCCCTGCGTCGCGGTCAGGCCCATCAGCTTGGCGTATTCCGGACTCATGGCAGCGACCGGCGCGGTCGAGCGCGTGGCGAGATGCCAGATGCCGAGGAATGCGGCGAGCAGCGCGATCGAGACGAGGCCTGCGCGGAGACGGAGGGAGGATGTCATTGCGCAAGACCTCTCCACACGTCGTCCCGGCGAAGGCCGGGACCCATAACCCCAGGGAGACGTTTGGCGAAGACTCGTTGTTCGGTACCGCTGCCTTCCGCAATCGATAGATCACGCGGTATGGGTCCCGGCCCCCGTGCGCAACGCGCACTAGGCCGGGACGACAGCGGAGAGGCAGCACGGCCCCTCACGATGCCTTCCTGATCTTGAAGCTCGCCACGTAATCCTCCGGCTTCGCCGGATCGAAATTCTTGCCCATCACCGCAAACGACTTGTAGCTGCTCGCCGGTGGCGACAGGCCCATCTCGGTCATCAGCTTCCTGGTGTCCGTCGCGAGATACACCTGCTCGGCGACCGCCTTGTAGTCGACATCGCCCTTGATCTGACCCCAGCGCTTCATCTGCGTCAGCATCCACACCGCAAACGACTGCCAGGGGAACGGATCGAAATCGACACGCTTGGCGTCGGTCTTCACGCCGCCGAGACCGTCGGCATAAGTGCCGGTCAAGACCTGCTCCAGCACCGTGACCGGCGCGTTGATGTAATTGGCCGGCGCGATGGCTTCCGCAATCTGTTTGCGGTTCTCCGCCTTCGACGCGTAGGCCGTCGCATCGACGATGGCCCGCGTCAGCGCGGCAAAGCTGTTCGGCGCGGTCGTGATGAATTCGCGGCTCGCAGCAAAGCTACAGCAGGGATGACCGTCCCATATCTCCTTTGACAGCAAATGCATGAAGCCGACACCATCATAGATCGCGCGCTGGCAGATGTTGTCGGGCGCGAGGAAGCCGTCGATGTTGTCGGCGCGCAAATTCGCGACCATTTCCGGCGGCGGCACCGAGCGCAGCTGCACGTCGGTGTCGGGATCGATCCCGTGCTCGGCGAGATAATAACGCAGCAGATAATTGTGCATGGAGTAGTCGAACGGGATCGCGAATTTCAGGCCCTTCCAGTCCTTCGGATCGCGCTTGTCCTTGTGCTTCATGGCGAGCACGATGCCCTGCCCGTTGATGTTCTCGATCGCGGGGACCGAGAACGGAATCGCATTCGCACCAAGCCCGAGCGAGATCGCGATCGGCATCGGCGCCAGCATGTGGGCGGCGTCGTATTCCTTGTTGATGGTCTTGTCGCGGATCACCGCCCAGCCGGCGGTCTTGACCACTTCGACGTTGAGGCCGTGCTTGGCGTAGAACCCGAGCGGCGCCGCCATGATGATCGGCGTGGCGCAAGTGATCGGGATGAAGCCGACCTTGAGATCCTTCTTCTCGGGTGCGCCGGTCTCGGCGAACACTTCGGTTGCCGTTTTGATCGGAAAGAACTGCGACAGCGCGGCAAGTGCAGTCGACGCACCGACCGATCTGAGGAACGCGCGCCGCGCCGCGTCCTGCGGAAACATCGCGCGCATCACGGCAGACGCCACCACGCCCTCGTAACGCTTCTCCTCGCTCTCGACCGGCTCGCAACGCAGCGCTGAGGCGGCCTGCTCATGCTCCGCCGCTGAGCGATGCTCGCCACAGACACAACCGGCACGAAGGTTTCGGTCGGGATCAAACGGATTGTCGAATGTGGACATCGGACCTCCTGCGCGCCATTGCGGGGGTGAATTACGCAAGGAGCATGCCACCCCCTCAAGCACTGCCAGTGCCTTGATGACGCAGGGATTTCGGTCGCACTTGGTCACTACGAAAACTCGTGTTATACGAAAAATCGTAATCAAATTACGAGATCACGTAATGGCAACGACGCCAATGCTTAGCCCCGACGAGGTGGCCCAGGCCATCGACCCGCGGACCGCGGCCTTCGAATCGTCGGTCGAGGCAACGCTGCTGGTGGACCCCTATGGCGACCAGATCATCGACGCCAATCCGGCCGCCTGCACCCTGCTCGGCTACGACCGCGCTTTGTTGCGGCAGACCAGGGCCAGCACCCTTCACACCGGCCAGCTCCCGGCGCTGACCGTCTTCACCCAGGCCGTGCTGCACAAGGGCGCCTACTGGACCACGACGCTGACGCCGCGTCATGCCACCGGGCAGGATCTCAGGCTCGAATATGCCGGCTGCCTCGTACGTCACGACAATCGCGTGCTGGTGCTGCTGACCCTGACCGATCTCGAAGCGCGCCACCGGCGCAATGTGGATGCCGCCGCCGAAGACCACATGCGCGGCGGGATTTCGACCTGGCAGCGGGTCGAACGTGTCTTTCAGGACATCGAGCGCGAGAACCAGTTGATCCTGCGCGCCGCCGGCGAAGGCATCTACGGCGTGAACGCCGAGGGCAAGACCACCTTCGTGAACCCCGCGGCCGAGCGGATGCTGGGCTGGACCGCCGAGGAGCTCGTCGGCAAGGAAATTCACCCGATCGTGCACCATACCCATCACGACGGCAGCCACTATCCCGACCATGATTGCCCGATCTATGCGGCGTTCCGCGACGGCGCGGTGCATCAGGTCGACGGCGAAGTGTTTTGGCGCAAGGACGGCTCGCCGGCCTGGGTCGAGTACACTTCGACGCCGATCCGCGACCGCGGCGTGGTGGTCGGCGCCGTCGTGGTGTTTCGCGACGTCAGCCAGCGGCGCGAGGCCGACGAGAAGCTGCACGCCGCCCTCGCCGAGGTCGACCGCCTGCGCGAGCGGCTCGAGCTCGAAAACGCCTATCTCCAGGAAGAAATCCGCATCGAGACCAATCCCCGCGGCATCATCGGCCAGAGCCAGGCGATCCAGAAGACGCTGCGCCAGGTCAAGCTGGTGGCGCCGGCCACCGCGGCCGTGATGATCACCGGCGAATCCGGCACCGGCAAGGAGCTGATCGCACGCGCCATCCATGAAGCCTCCGGCCGCAGCGACCGGCCGCTGATCCGCGTCAACTGTGCCGCGATCCCGCGCGAGCTGTTCGAGAGCGAGTTCTTCGGCCATGTCCGCGGCGCCTTCACGGGTGCGACGCGTGACCGCATCGGCCGGTTCGAGCTCGCCGATGGCGGCACGCTGTTTCTCGATGAGGTCGGCGAAATCCCGCTCGAATTGCAGGGCAAGCTGCTGCGCGTCCTCCAGGAAGGTGATTTCGAGCGGGTCGGCCAGGAACGCACGCGCGCGGTCGACGTCCGCGTCATCGCTGCGACCAATCGCGATTTGAAGCAGGAAGTGCAGCGCGGGCGTTTTCGCGAGGACCTCTATTTCCGCCTCAACGTGTTCCCGATCGAGACGGTGCCGCTGCGCGAACGGCGGGAGGACATTCCGCTGCTGGCCCAGCACTTCCTGACCCGCGAGAGCAAGGCGCTGAAGTCGAACCTGCGCCTGTCGGAGGGCGATGCGCGGCGGCTCACCCGCTACGACTGGCCTGGCAATGTCCGCGAATTGCAGAACGTGATCGAGCGCGCCGCGATCCTGTCGCAGAACGGCCGCTTGCGGATCGACCTGCCCGATCCCTCCGGAGCGCAAGCTCCGACCGGCGCGGCACGTCAGAAGGCCGATGCGCGGCCTTCGGTCATGACCTCGTCGGAGATGCGCGACCACGAGCGGACGAACATTCTCGCTGCACTCGAAGCGTGCGCAGGAAAAGTCTTCGGCCCCGGCGGCGCGGCGGAAATGCTTGATATCAAGCCGACCACGTTGGCTTCGCGGATCAAGGCGCTGGGCATCGCGCCTCGTCCGCGTGCGTTCGGCTCATGACGATTGAGGTCTGATCCGAATGCACCGGATCAGACCCCGCGTAGCAATCTCACGCCGCCTTGGTCGTAACCTCCGACGCAATCGGCAGGCCCTGCTCGATCGGCAGCGACGGATCGCGCGACCATTCGTTCCAGGAACCGAAATACATCCGCACGTCCTTCACGCCCGCGTTCTTCAGCGCCAGGAAGGTGTTCGAGGCGCGCGCCCCCTTGAAGCAGTAGAGATAGACCGGCGTGGTCGTCGAGATGCCGACGGTGGCGCATTCCGCCAAAATCTCGTCCTTGGACTTGAAGCGCGGGCCTTCGGCGGTCGGCTTCATCATGCGGTACCATTCCAGCCAGACGGCGCCGGGGATGCGGCCCTTGCGGGGGCAGAAATCCTTGCCGTAGGGCGACGAGCTGTCACCGATCCACTCGTCGACATCGCGCACGTCGAGGATGGCGATGCCGGGCTTGCCGACGGCGCCAAGCATGGTCTTCGCATCGATCAGGATCTCGCCGGCCTCAGGCACGATCGAGAACGAGGCTTTTGCGGGCGCCGGAACGTCCTTCGTCACGGGGAAGCCTGCGGCCGACCACGCGTCGAAGCCGCCATGCAGCACCTTCACCTTGGGATAACCGAGCATGGTGAGAAGGTAGTAGCCGCGGCAGGATTGGCCGAAGCCGGAATTCATCGACTGTTCGTAGATCACAGCCGTCTCCTTGCCGGAAAGACCGGCGCCGCCGAAGGCGTCAGCGAATTTCGTCTTGAGCTCGGCCATGCCTTCTGGCGTGGAGGTCGCCAGAAAGGTGAAAATCTCATGCACGTTGACGGCATTGGGCAGATGCCCGGCGGCGTAGGCGTCGGGGTTGCGGGTGTCGACGATGACACACGGTTCGGTTTTCAAGAGATCGGCAAGTTCGACGGCAGTAATCAGGACGTCAGTCATGGCAGCCTCTCCGTTGAGGTTGGGGGTCTTCGGGGGTGGGCACGTAAAAAATCAGGCGTCGGCGAGCATCTTGCGCAACTGCTTGGTTGCGGGCGTAACGATCGCGACGAAATAGGCCTCGCGCAGACGCCGCTGCACGCGGTGACTTTTGAGATAGCCGCGCGCGCCACAATGCAGCATCGCCGCATGCGCCGCCGCGACGCTGGCTTCACCCGCGCGAAGCCTGAGCGCGATCACCTTGCGCCAGTAGGTCTCCTCTTCGTTGTAGGGATCGCGCGCCAGCGCCATGGTTTCCGCCTCGAGTTCGGCGGCGAGATCGCGGAAATGCACGGGCTGTTGCGGCAGATAGCGGTTGATGTGACCGAGGGAGCCGTCGACCTCGTCCATGATGTTGATGCAGTCCCGGATCAGGCCGAGCGCCATGCCGGCCTGGAGCAGGATGAATCCGGCACGGATTCTCTTGACGAAGGGTGCCGCGGGGTCGGCGAGGATCAGCTCATCCGGCACGAAGACGTCGCGGAACTGCACGCCGTAGGTGCCGGTGCCGTCCATGGCGAGGAACGGCTTGCACGGCGTCAGCGTGATCGCGGGATCGGCGCAGTCGGCCAGGAACATCACGGTGCCGGGCTCGCCGCTTGCGATGCCCGGTTCGTCCTCGCGCTCGAAGATGGTGCCGAAGTAGTGGTCGGGGCCGAGATTGGAGACCCAGGGCAGTGCGCCGCGGACGACGTAGCCGCCATCGACCTTGCGTCCCTTCAGCTTGAGCTTCTCGATGCCGAAAAAGCTCTTCATCGGGTTCGAAAGCCCGGTACCACCGAGCACTCGGCCGGTCGAGAAGGCATCGCCGAAGCGTTTGGCGAGCTTCATATTGGTCGAGTTGGCGGCGTACCAGACCAGCGTGTTCTGGCACCACGCCATGAAGGCGGTGGCGCCGCAGATCTCACCGATCGCCGCCATCGCCTGGATGGCGCAACGCAAATCGGCTGGCCCTTCGTGCGGCATGTGACTGCCCCAGGCGCCGACCGTGCCGAATGCACGCAATATTTCGGCCGGATAGACCGAGCCGGCATCGATGCCGGCGGCGAGCGGCGCCAGCTGCTCGCGCGATATCCGCGCCACCTCATCCGCAATGGACGGTGCGGGCTGATCTAAAGCTTCGACCCGCGATAATGCCAGTGAACCCATGATCGTCTCCCGCACCTTTTCCATTGCCGCTGGCAGCTCAGATGCCGACCTCGAGATTGACCGGGCGGGTGAAGGTGTTGGCGACCGGCGACCATTGCTTCACATGGGCGACCAGCGCGTTGATCTCGTCCTGCGAGACGCCCTCGCACTCCATGTCGACCTTGACGCGCACGTCAGTGAAACCGACCGGCTTGTCCGAGGTGTCGCCGGTGCCCCAGACCGCGGTGATGTTGAGGTCGCCTTCGAGCTCGAGCTCGAGCTTGTTGACGATCCAGCCGCGATGCACGGCGTTGGCATGTAGGCCGACCGCGAGGCAGGAGCCGAGCGCGGCGAGCGAGGCTTCCGACGGATTGGGCGCGGTGTCGTCACCCAGAAGGCCCGGCGGCTCGTCGACGATGTAGGGCGGCAGATTGCGGATGTAGTTTGCGTGACGGAACTTGCCCTCCGCGACCGTCTTGCATTTCAAGGTCTTGATGACCTTCGGATTGGCCTTGCCGTTGGCGATCAGTTGCTCGAGCCCATTCTTGTCGATGGGCGCGAGGCAACCCGTCAGCACTGTTTTTTGAACGACGGCAGTCATCAGTTTTCTCCCTGGCAGCCGAGGAAATCGGCAGTGTACCGAACGGTCTGTTTCCTTGCATGGAGCGTGCCAGAGGCGGCCAAAATCAAAATGCGAAGCATTGGAGCCGCTTAGCGATGGCTGCCTGCGGATTGGTCAGCCGCCTCCTGCTCAAAGGCGGAGCAGATGTGCTTTCTCCTGCGAATCTTTTCAGCGCGGAACAGATGCGGCTTGCTGATGCGGCGCGGCTGCGGGTAAGTTTGGACTCATGGCCAAGCCCTCATCGAACAAGACGTCATCGAAGACGAAATCCAGTTCGCCGCACGCCGGCGCCGGCGAAGACGAGTCCGCGCGCGGGCGCCTGCTCAACGCGGCGACGCATCTGTTCTGCAAGAACGGCATCAACGCCACCGGCATCGATGCGATCATCGAGGAAGCCGGCACCGCGAAGACCACGCTCTACAAGCTGTTCGGCTCCAAGACCAACCTCGTCAACGCGGTGCTGGAGAGCGAAGGCAAGCAGTGGCGCGAATGGTTCATCGGCGCCATGGAAGCAGGCGGCGGCGACGCGCAGACCAAACTCACGCGCATCTTCCCCGCGCTGAAGAGCTGGTTCGCCGAAGAGCGCTTCTACGGCTGCCCCTTCATCAATGCAGTCGGCGAGCACGACAAGGACGCCAAGCAATTCCGCAACATCGCGATGAAGCACAAGAAGATCGTGCTCGGCCACATCGAGAAGCTCGCCGGCGAGCTGGGTTCGGCGGAGCCCCTGGTGCTCGCGCATCAGCTCGGGTTGTTGATCGACGGCGCGATCGTGGCCGCGATGGTGTCGCGCGATCCGGGTGTGGCCGATACGGCCGCGCTCACGGCGGGACCCTTGCTCAGGCAGTCAAAGGCGAAGAAGAAGCGCGCGGCGGACCAGCTCGAAGCGGTGTGATCGCTCCGTCCTCACGGCGTAGCCCGCATGAGCGCAGCGACATGCGGGACTTTTCCCCGGATATCGCTGCGCTCATCCGGGCTACGAAGATCTCGTAGGGTGGGCAAAGGCGCAAAGCGCCGTGCCCACCATTCATTTCTACCTCAGTTGATCGATCGAAGATTGGTGGGCACGCTTCGCTTTGCCCACCCTACGAGGTGCGCCCCGCCTTCCGATCTCGCTGCAATGCGCCAGTGAATCGCTCGATCGCCTCGAGCACCGGTCGCTGATCGCCTGCAAAGAACCAATGATCATTGCCATCGAACTCGACAAATTGAGCACCAGTGATCCGGCTCGCGACATCGCGGCCGGCCGCGATACGCACGGCCTGGTCGTCCCGCCGGTGCAGCACCAGCGTCGGCACGGTTATTTGCGGCAGAAGGTGTCGCACGTCGGCGTCGCGAAACGCCTCGAGCACGGCCCAAACGCCGCCCGGACTGGAGGCCGCGCGCAGCACCCCGGCCCACCAAGCCCTTGCCTGGGGATCACCGGCAAGGCTCGGCGCGAAAGTTTCGATCCCGGCGGGGCTACCCCATTGCGCGATGAGTTGCTGGCGCCAAGCGTCATACTGGCTTGCGCGCAACGCGTGCGGATAGTCCGGTGCCCAACAGCCCTTTGCCAACGCGCCGAACAGAATGAGGCCGGTCGTGAGTCGGGGTTCATCGACCGCAAACCGGATGCAGGCCGGTCCGCATTCAGATGCGCCAAACAGCACGACGCGACGTGCGCCCGCTGCCCGCAGCACGGTGCGAATATCCTCTGCGGTGACATCAATACCCGGCGCTGATCCAACCCGGTCGGACAGCCCGATACCGCGACGATCGAACATGATGAGTCGCCCGAGCCTCATCAATGAAGTCAGGAATGCCCGGTTCGCGGGATTCTCCCAGGCGCGTTCCACATGCGACACGAAGCCGGGCATGACCAGGATATCGAGCGGGCCGCTTCCATAGGTCTGATAAGCCAAGTGCACACCGGCGCCTTGGACGTAGCGCGTTGTCGGAAGGGCGGCGAGCAATGAAGCCGCACCGGGGTCCATGAGGGCCTCGGTCTCAGCTTCCGGCGCGACCCCAAGCTCGTCGCGCAACCGTTGTGTCAGTGCTGCGAGGTGCCGTTCTGCCGCGCTTCGGTCGCCGGCCAGCAGCAGGCTGCGGATCAGATGTCGGCCATACACCTCGCTCAACGGATCGAGTTCGACCAGACGTCCCGCATGCGCGGTCGCTGCAAAGTGGTCGCCGGCGGTAGTCTTGTCCTGCACGAGACGCTCCAGCGCGTGCATGAGCCGTCCCCGCAGCGCTTCCCGGCGAAAGAACGCCCAATCGTCGAATTCGCGACAGTCGGCGAGAGCGAAGCCGGCGAGGAAGTCGCCGCTATAAATCGAGCAGGCTTCCTCAAAGTCGCCGCGGTCGCAGGCGCTTTCGAACAGATGCGTATCGACGCTGAGCTCGACCTCCGGAGACCATCGCAGGCTGGTGCGGTCGGTCTCGAAAACCGGCTGACCCAGCGCCAGCTCGACGCGATGAAGCAGACGCCGCAATCGCGCGAGGCCGGTCTCGCGGTCAGTCTCGGGCCACAGCAACGTGGCAATGACGTCCCGCGCGACGGCGCCTTTGGCCTCGGCGAGATAGATCAGCAGCGCAAGACCCTTGCGCAGGTTCAGCTTGATCGGGCGGTCGTCGGCGACAATCTCCGGGAATCCCATCGTCCGGAGCGAGAAGGCGGCCATGACATTGTCCCTCCCTGTCGGCATCCCCAGAGGACGCGCAGGGGACGGTCCAGCGATAACAGTCAGGCCCGATCGAGCCCGATCGCCAGCGAGCGGTTCAGGTTGTTGTATGCGGCGCCGTCACCGCCGGCACCATAAGGGAAAATAGCCATGTTCGCACGTGTGTCGCTACGCATTTCCTGCTGCCGCGAAATGGGAACACCACAATGAGAGCGGTTCTATGCAGTTCGTTCACCGGGCCGGGCGACCTGCGCATCGGCGAGATCGATGAACCGAAGCCCGCCGTCGACGAGATTCTCGTCGACATCCATGCAGCCTCCGTCAGTTTCATGGATCAGTTGCTGGTCTCTGGCCTCTACCAGATGCGCCCACAGACGCCCTTCGTGCCCGGCACGGAAGCGGCTGGAATCGTCGTCGCGGTTGGCGACAAGGTCACGAAATTTCGTCCCGGCGATCGCGTGGCGTGCAGCAGCTGGACCGGCGGCTACGCCGAACGGATGATCGCCAAGGAATCGAAGAGCGTGCGGCTGCCGGACGGCGTTGCGTTCGAGACCGCGGCGACGGTCCTGCACAATTATGGCACGGCCTATTATGCGCTGGTCGAGCGGGCACGGGCGCAACGCGGCGAAACCGTTTTTGTCACCGGCGCTGCCGGCGGGGTCGGACTCGCCGCCGTCGACCTCGGCCGCCATCTGGGCTTGCGCGTCGTCGCCGGTGTCGGCTCTGATGACAAGGCTGCCGTGGTGCGCGATTATGGGAGCTGCGATGTCATCAACTATCGGACCGAAGATCTGCGCGCGCGGATCAAGTCGATCACCGGCGGGGATGGCATCGATGTCGGCTTTGACAATATCGGCGGCGCGATTTTCGAGCAGATGGCCCGGCTGATGAAGTGGGGCGGCCGGCTGATGCCGATCGGCTTTACCAGCGGCGAGATACCGTCGGTCCCGATGAACCTGCCGTTGCTGAAGAACTATTCCATCGTCGGCGTCTTTGCCGGAGCTTGGGCGGAGAAATTCCCCGAAGAGGCCGCGCAGGTGAATGACATGCTGATGCAATTGCTGGCCGAAGGGAAGATCCGCCCGCACATCGATCGCGTCCTGCCATTGGAGCAGGTCGGGGACGCCATGCGCGCGGTGGCCGATCGGACGGTTCAGGGAAGAATTGTCCTCAAGATAAAGTAAAGTCCACCGGTGACGGCGAGAAAGGAACGGACCCATGACACCGATCATCATCGACAAGCGCTATTGCGGTCCCCCGAACTCCGGCAACGGCGGCTATGTCTGCGGCCGGCTGGCCATGCACATTCCCGGCGGCGCGGAGGTGACGCTGCGCGCACCGCCGCCCCTGGAGAAGCCGCTCGATACGATCGCGACCGCCGACGGCACATGGGAGCTTCGCGATGGCGCTACGGTTGTCGCAACCGGGCGACCGGCAAGTGTTGAACTTGCGCGCCTGGAGAAAGCCAGCTTCGAAGAAGCCTGCGCCGCCGAATTGCTGACGCCGGTCAAGCCGCACGAGCATCCCCTGCCGACATGTTTCGTGTGCGGTCCCGCAAGGGCGAAAGGAGACGGCCTGCGCATCTTCGCCGGACCGCTCGGGCGTCATGCGCAGAAGCCGGCTCTTGCAGCGAGCTGGACACCGGATCCAAATCTGGCCGCGGAGGATGGCCTGGTCGCCCCCGAATTCCTCTGGTCGGCGCTCGATTGCCCCACCGGCTATGCCTGCAACTATAATCAGGCGAGCGACAGCTTCGACCAGGCGCCGCTCCTGCTGGGACGAATGTCGGCACGGATCGAAGCACGGCCGCGCCCCGGCGAACGCTGCGTCATCACAGCTTGGCCAACCGGCCGCGACGGCCGTAAACGAACGGCCGAAGCTGCGGCGCATAATGAAGCCGGGATGTTGCTGGCCGTCGCCCGAACGACATGGATTGCGGTCGATCGCGACGTGCAGCTAGGTCGCGGGTGATTAACTGGATCTCGTAGGGTGGGCAAAGGCGCGAAGCGCCGTGCCCACCATTTCTACCTCAGTTGATCGATCGAAGAATGGTGGGCACGCTCCGCTTTGCCCACCCTACGAGACTTACGCGCTCTGCTCGATCATCTCCTGCAGCCGCACCAGCTCCGCCTCCAGATCCCGCTCGACATCCGCAGCGCGCATCTCGATCACCCGATAATCCCGCGCCTCCAGCCACGTCCGCCGCGCCGCACGATCGGCCGCGATGGTCTCGCCCTCGCCCGGATTGACCAGCTCGATCGCGATCCGATGCGGGAACGAGACGAAATCCGGGATGTGCCGGCCGACCGGGGTCTGACGTTTGAACCCTCCGGCGAAGCGGCGGTCGCGGGTCAGCGCCTGCCAAAGCAGGCGCTCGGCGTCGGTCGGGTTGCGGCGGAGCAGGCGCGCGAGCCCGCGCACCGTAGAGCCGCTGTCGGGCGCGCCGGCCTGGCCGTGCTCGGCCAGCAGCGCGCGCAGCCGCGTGGCCTGTTCGCCGTCGAGCACGCCGCCCTTGGCCGGGCCTTTGCGTCCCTCGGCGATCGCCATCACCACCCCGTGCAGGGTGTGCATGTCCTGCTTGGTCGGGTCCATGCGGGTAAAGATGTTGCGCAAATTCACCAGCATGGTGTCGCGCTTCTCGGCCGGCCGCAGGAATTCGACCTTGTCGAGCTCGCGGATCAAATTGTCGAAGAAGGCCTGGATCTGGTGTTGCGAAGCGCGCTCGGACCGCTCCGGCATGGCGTGCGGCAGCTCGCCGGAGGTCGCCCGCTTGAACCATTCATAGCCGACCAGCAACACGGCCTGGGCGAGGTTGAGCGAGGCAAAGCCCGGATTGACCGGGAAGGTGATGATGCGGTTGGAGAGCCCGACCTCCTCGTTGGTCAGGCCCCAGCGCTCCCGGCCGAACAGGATGCCGGCCTTGCCGCCGGTCGCGACGTGACCTGATATCTCGGCGGCGGCGGCTTCCGGCCCCACCACCGGCTTGGCCTGGTCATGGGGACGGGCGGTGGTGGCGAACAGCAGGTCGAGGTCGGCGACCGCCTGCTCGACCGTGTCGAACAATTCGACCCCTTCCAGAATGTGATCGGCGCCGGCCGCGGCACGCTGGGCGGCGATGTTGGGCCAGCCGTCGCGGGGATTGACGATCCGCAAGGCGTGAAGCGCAAAATTACCCATGGCGCGCGCGGCCATGCCGATGTTCTCGCCAAGCTGCGGCTCGACCAGGATCACGATGGGACCGTCGAGGGCGAGGCCCGCCTTGCTCTTGTCAGTCCCCGACATCTCGTTTCGCTTTCACGCTGCCTCTCCAAGGCCTTGGAGAGACGCTCTCAGGAATTGATTCAAAGCGGGCCCCGGGGGCCGCTCCTCGCTCGCCTGTCGTTTGCCTGTCCTGACGAAATTCTCAAGGGAAATAACGGGTTGGATTCGACTTTTGAATCTCGCCTGTAACTTCAGGGCTGCCCCTGCGGCAGGGCGGCTCCCCGCCCCCCATCTGTGGAAGCTGGATGAGCTAAAAGTGCATAATCCCTTGGCTTTCGCCCGCCGCGTCCCGGTGCTAGGAGGGGGCGGATATTCCCGTGGCGCGCCAAAAGCGCCGTTCCCAAGAGGCTTCCCCGATCATGGCAAAAATCAAGGTGTCCAACCCTGTCGTCGAACTCGACGGCGACGAGATGACCCGGATCATCTGGCAGTACATCAAGGACAAGCTGATCACCCCGTTCCTTGACGTCGAGCTGCTCTATTTCGACCTGGGGATGGAATACCGCGACCAGACCAACGATCAGGTGACCATCGACGCCGCCGAAGCCATCAAGAAGGTCGGCGTCGGCGTCAAGTGCGCCACCATCACCCCGGACGAGGCCCGGGTGAAGGAGTTCAACCTCAAGCAGATGTGGAAGTCGCCGAACGGCACCATCCGCAACATCCTCGGCGGCGTGATCTTCCGCGAGCCGATCATCTGCAAGAACGTACCGCGCCTGGTTCCCGGCTGGAGCAAGCCGATCATCATCGGCCGCCACGCCTATGGCGACCAGTACCGCGCCACCGACATCAAGTTCCCGGGCAAGGGCACGCTGTCGATGAAGTTCGTCGGCGAGGACGGCACCGTGATCGAGAGGGAGGTGTTCAAGACCCCGGGCGCCGGCGTCGCCATGCAGATGTACAATCTCGACGATTCCATCATCGACTTCGCCCGCGCCTCGCTCAACTACGGCCTGCTGCGCAACTACCCGGTCTATCTCTCGACCAAGAACACGATTCTCAAGGTCTATGACGGCCGCTTCAAGGACATCTTCCAGGACATCTACGACCGCGAATTCAAGAAGGAATTCGAGGCCAAGGGCCTGACCTACGAGCACCGCCTGATCGACGACATGGTGGCCTCGGCGCTGAAATGGTCCGGCGGCTATGTCTGGGCCTGCAAGAACTACGACGGCGACGTGCAGTCCGACACGGTCGCGCAGGGCTACGGCTCGCTCGGCCTGATGACCTCGGTCCTCCTCACCCCCGACGGCAAGACGGTGGAAGCCGAAGCCGCTCACGGCACCGTGACCCGCCACTACCGCGAGCACCAGAAGGGCAAGGAGACCTCGACCAACTCGATCGCGTCGATCTTCGCCTGGACCCGCGGCCTGTCGCACCGCGCCAAGCTCGACAACAATGCGGAGCTCGCCAAGTTCGCGAACACGCTGGAGAAGGTCTGCGTCGACACCGTCGAGGAAGGCCACATGACCAAGGACCTCGCGCTGCTGGTCGGCGCCGACCAGCGCTGGCTGTCGACCACCGGCTTCCTCGACAAGGTCGCCGAGAACCTCACGAAAGCGTTGGCGTAAGCCTGCGCATTATTTTCGCCTGACCGGGGTTAGACATCATGATGGGCCGCGCCCAAGCGCGGCCCATTCGTTTTGATATCATTGCGTGGAGACCGCCCATGTCCATCATCAAGTTCGCCGTCCCCTGCCTGCTGCTCGCAGCCATGATTGGACCAGCCGGGGCCGCGGAGCCGCTGCCCGCCGCCATCGCCGCCCCCGGCGAGACCGTCGTGCTCAGCGTCCATGCCGAGGGCGCGCAGGTCTATGACTGCAAGGCCGGCACCGACGGCAAGCTCGCCTGGGCTTTTCGCGAACCGATCGCCACGCTGCTTGCCGAGGGCAAGACGGTCGGCCGGCACTATGCCGGGCCGAACTGGGAGCTTGCTGACAGCAGCGCCGTGGTTGGCAAGGCCATCGGCAATGCGCCGGGCGCAACGGCCGCCGATATCCCCTGGCTCAAGCTGGAGGTCGCCTCCCGCCGCGGCAGCGGCGTGCTGACGCCGGTCACCACCGTCCAGCGCATCAACACCCATGGCGGCAAGCTCGACGGCGCATGCGACAAGGCCGGCGAGTTCAAAAGCGCGCCCTACTCGGCCGACTACATTTTCCTGAAGAAGGGCTGACCGCTCAGCGGTCGGTGCCCTCGCGCTCGGCTTGCGTCAGCTCTGCCGCCGCCAGATCGCCGGTCTCTGCCAACCGGGCTTTCGCGGTCTGGTGGACGTGGGCGGCCAGCGTCGGCATGCGCGCGATCAGGGCGTGAAAGTCCTGGGCGTCGAGCAGCAGCAGACGGGTCTTGCGCGTCGCGGTGACGGTGCCGCTGCGTTTGGTTTTGTGCAGCAGCGCGATCTCGCCGAAAAAGGTGCCGTCGGCGAGCCGCACCTGCTGGCTCGGCAGCGCGATCTCGACCTCGCCGGCGGTGATGAAATACATCGACGAGGCGGCATCGCCGCGCCGGACTAGGACCTCGCCCTGCTCGATGGTGCGGGCCCGGAGCAGCCGCATGATGTCGGCGATCTCCGCTGCCGAAAGATGCGAGAACAGCGGCACCCGCGCCAGCATGCCCCAGGTCACGACGAAGTCGCGCCGCTTCAACTCCTCGGCAAAGGCGGTGGAGATGATCGCGACCGGCAGCGCGATCATGGCGAAGCCGCTGATGATCGCAAAGACCGAGACGAATTTTCCGAGCGCAGTCACCGGCACGACGTCGCCATAGCCGACGGTGCCGAGCGTCACGATCGCCCACCACATCGCGTCCGGAATGGTGCCAAGCTTGCTGGGCTGCACGTCGCGCTCGATCGCATAGAGCAGTGAGGCGAAGGTCAGCACCACGCCGGTCAGGATGACGACGCAGCCGATCAGCGCGCGCCGCTCGGCATGGACGGCTGCGAGCAGCGAACGCATCGCGGGCGAATAGCGGATCAGCTTGAAGAACGGCAGCACGCCGAGCGCGGCGAGCGTCGCGTGGCGGCCGGTGGCCAGCACGATCGCTGCCGGAAGGAACGCCAGGAGATCGATGATGCCGAGCGCGGAGAAGGCATAGGAGAGCCGGTCGGCGAGCGCGGACGCCTTGCGCGGCGTGTGGCCCGCCACCGTCCACAGACGCGCGGCATATTCCAGCGCGAAGATGACGATGGAAACAATCGTGATGGCCGAGAACAGCACGTCGAATCGCGCATCCAGCTCCGGCACCGAAGCCAGGATCATCGCAGCAACGTCGAGCACGATGACGCTGATAATCACCTGGATGAAGCGCGATCCCACTGAGTACGCCAGCGGATCGTGCTCCAGCAATTCGTACAGGCGATCCCTTAAGTTGGGATCGCGCAAGCCACGTCCTCGCGGAGCGGGGCCCACGACGGTCTACGCGCCTGCCATCGCTTTTTCGATCGCGGTCAACGCCTCGGACGCCTTGGCCCCATCCGGGCCGCCAGCCTGAGCCATGTCGGGCCGGCCGCCGCCGCCCTTGCCGCCGAGCGCTTCGGAGGCGACGCGCACCAGGTTGACAGCATTGAATCGCGAGACGAGGTCGGCGGTCACACCAACCACGACACCGGCCTTGCCGTCCTCGGTGACGCCAATGATGGCGACCACGCCGGAGCCGATCTGCTTCTTGCCGTCGTCCGCAAGGCTCTTGAGATCCTTCATCTCGATGCCCTCGACCGCGCGCGCCATCAGCTTGACGTCGCCGATCTCGCGCACGCCCGCGGCTGCGCCATCGCCAGCAGACGCGCCGCCGCCCATCGCCAGCTTCTTGCGGGCGTCGGACAGCTCGCGCTCGAGCTTCTTGCGCTCGTCCATCAGCGCAGCGATGCGCGCCGGGACGTCGTCGATCGAGGTGCGCAGCTCGTTCGCCGCAGTCTTCGCCAGTGCCATGGTGTCGTTGGCATGCTTGCGCGCGTAATTGCCGGTCAGTGCCTCGATACGGCGCACGCCGGAGGCGACCGCACTCTCGCCGGTCAGCGTGATCAGGCCGATATCGCCGGTGCGCCTGACATGCGTGCCGCCGCAGAGCTCGACCGACCAGCCGAGCGCGTTGACGCCGCGCTCGCGCGCGGTACGGCCCATCGAGACGACGCGAACCTCGTCGCCATATTTCTCGCCGAACAGGGCGCGCGCTCCCGCTTCGCGGGCCTCATCGACGCCCATGACGCGGGTCGTGACTTCTTCGTTCTCCAGCACCACGTCGTTGGCGATGTCCTCGACGCGGGCAAGCTCCTCCGCGGTGATCGGCTTCGGATGTACGAAGTCGAAACGCAGGCGATCCGGCGCGACCATCGAGCCGCGCTGGGCGATGTGATCGCCGAGTACCTGGCGCAGCGCTTCATGAATGAGATGCGTCGCGGAGTGATGGGCGCGGATCGAGGAGCGACGTCGATGATCGACTTCGAGCGCGAGCGCGGTGCCGAGCTTCAGCTCGCCGCTCTCCAATGTGCCGACGTGAACGAAGAGATCGCCGAGCTTCTTCTGCGTGTCGGTAACGCGGAACTTGATGCCGCCCTCGCCTGTCAGTACGCCGGTATCGCCGACCTGGCCGCCGGACTCCGCATAGAACGGCGTCTGGTTCAGCAGCAGCGCGCCGCTCTCCCCGGCCTTGAGGCTGTCGATTTCCTTGCCGTCCTTCACTAGCGCCGAGACCACGCCTTCGGCGCTCTCGGTCTCGTAGCCCAAAAATTCAGTGGCCCCGAGCTTTTCGCGCAGCGGAAACCAGATCGCCTCGGAAGCCGCCTCGCCAGAGCCAGCCCAGGACGCGCGCGCCTTGGTCTTCTGACGTTCCATGGCGTCGGTGAAGGAGGCCTGATCGACGCTGATGCCGCGCGACTTCAGCGCGTCCTGCGTCAGATCGAGCGGGAAGCCGTAAGTATCATACAGCGTGAAGGCGACGTCGCCGTCGAACATGTCGCCCTTCTTCAAGGAGGCCGACCTCTCGTCGAGGATCGCAAGGCCGCGCGTCAGCGTCTTGCGGAAGCGGGTCTCTTCCAGCCGCACCGTTTCCTCGATCAGATTTTCCGCGCGCATCAGCTCGGGATAGGCTTGGCCCATCTCGCGCACCAGCGCCCACACGAGGCGATGCATCAGCGGGTCTTTCGCACCTAACAGCTGCGCATGGCGCATCGCGCGGCGCATGATCCGGCGCAGCACATAGCCGCGGCCTTCGTTCGAGGGCAGCACGCCGTCGGAGACGAGGAAGGCCGAGGAGCGCAGATGGTCGGCGATGACGCGGAACGAGGCGACGGTCTGCTCGTTCGGCCCGGTGCCCAGCGCCGACGCGGTCGCATCGATCAAATGGCGGAACAGATCGGTCTCGAACACGCTGTCGACGCCCTGCATGATGCTGGCCATGCGCTCGAGGCCCATGCCGGTGTCGATCGAGGGACGCGGCAGATCCACGCGCTCCTCTTTCGTCACCTGCTCGTACTGCATGAACACGAGATTCCAGAATTCGAGGAAGCGGTCGCCGTCCTCTTCCGGCGAGCCCGGAGGTCCGCCCCAGATGTGCTCGCCGCGATCGATGAAGATCTCCGAGCACGGGCCGCACGGACCGGTGTCGCCCATCGCCCAGAAATTGTCCGAGGTCGGGATGCGGATGATGCGGTCGTCGGAGAAGCCGGCGATCTTCTTCCAGAGGGAGGCCGCCTCGTCGTCGGTGTGGTAGACGGTGACGAGCAGCTTGTCCTTCTTGAGCCCGTATTCCTTCGTGATCAGCGTCCAGGCCAGCTCGATCGCGCGCTCCTTGAAATAGTCGCCGAACGAGAAGTTGCCGAGCATCTCGAAGAAGGTGAGATGGCGCGCGGTGTAGCCGACATTGTCGAGGTCGTTGTGCTTGCCGCCGGCGCGCACGCATTTCTGCGAGGTGGTGGCGCGCTGATAGGGCCGCTTCTCGACGCCGGTGAAGACGTTCTTGAACTGCACCATGCCGGCATTGGTGAACATCAAGGTCGGGTCGTTGCGCGGCACCAATGGCGAGGACGACACGATCTCGTGGCCGTTCTCGGCAAAGAAGTTCAGAAAGGTCGACCTGATCTCGTTGACGCCGCTCATGTTCATCCAATCGGGTGTGCTTGGGCCCGCTATACGCCATCCAAACCGCAAGTTTGGGCTGATATCTGCGGACAGAAGCGCTTTTAGACAAGGCCAGCTTCGCTGTCCAGAAACTGTGCAGAGAGATCAGAGGGTTGCCGCAGGCGCGCAATCCCGTTGAAAGCCGCTAGCTGCGCGTTGACAGGCTTGGCCGGGCTGTGGTCTTTACCCATCTGTATCGTACGGCCACGTCGGGAGAGACCGGCACTGGTGCCGGCGCCGAAGGAGCAACC
Source organism: Bradyrhizobium sp. LTSP857 (assembly GCF_000938285.1). Lineage (NCBI taxonomy): Bacteria > Pseudomonadati > Pseudomonadota > Alphaproteobacteria > Hyphomicrobiales > Nitrobacteraceae > Bradyrhizobium > Bradyrhizobium sp. LTSP857. The sequence goes on from NZ_JYMS01000049.1 coordinate 702,785, forward strand.
GCCCCGGAAACTCTCAGGCAAAAGGACCGCGTGGCTTTGACAGCATCTGGAAAGAGGCGCCGACGGGCATAGCCCGGACAGCGTCCGCCGACGGGATAATACTCTCAGGCACAGCGACAGATGGGGCTTCGGGTGGTGTCCGCGGGGAATTGTCCTCGGGAACCGCCGAGGGCCCTGTGATGCTTTCGCGCGACGACCAAGATTCCCTCAAGACGACGCCCCTTCACGGGCTGCATGTGTCCCTCGGCGGCAAGATGGTGCCGTTCGCGGGCTATGACATGCCCGTGCAATATCCCGCCGGTGTGCTGAAGGAGCACCTCCATACCCGCAGCCAAGCCGGCTTGTTCGACGTCTCCCATATGGGCCAGATCGCGCTCAGGCCAAAGTCAGGCAAGGTCGAGGATGCCGCCCGCGCGCTGGAGCGGCTGGTGCCTCAGGACATCGTCGCGGTTGCGCCGGGGCGACAGCGCTACGCCCAGTTCACCAATGCGGACGGCGGAATTCTGGACGATCTGATGGTCGCCAATTTCGGCGATCATCTGTTCCTGGTGGTCAACGCCGCCTGCAAGGAAGAGGACGAGGCGCATCTGCGCGCGAATCTCCCCGACGACTGCATCATCGATTCGCTGACCGAGCGCGCGCTGATCGCGCTTCAGGGCCCGAGGGCGGACTCGGTGCTGGCGAAATTGTGTGCAGAGGCGCCCGCCATGAAGTTCATGGACGCCGGCCCGCACAAGGTCGCAGGCATCGACTGCTTCGTTTCGCGCTCCGGCTACACCGGCGAGGACGGGTTCGAGATCTCGGTTCCCGCCGGCGATGCCGAGCGCCTCGCCAAAACGCTGCTGGACAATCCTGACGTCATGCCGATCGGGCTCGGCGCCCGCGACAGCCTGCGACTGGAAGGCGGGCTCTGCCTCTACGGCCATGACATCGACACCGCCACCACACCGGTCGAGGCCGCGCTGGAATGGTCGGTGCAGAAGAGCCGCCGCACGGGCGGTGCACGCGCCGGCGGTTTTCCCGGCGCGGAAAAGATTCTGGCGCATTTCGACCAGGGCGCAAGCCGCCGCCGCGTCGGCCTGCGCACCGAGGGCCGCGCGCCGGTGCGCGAGGGCGCGCTGCTGTTTGCAGATAGCGCCGGCGGCGAGCCGATCGGAAAGGTCACATCGGGCGGCTTCGGCCCAAGCCTGAATGCGCCGGTCGCGATGGGCTACGTGCCCACGCAACTCAGCGCACTCGGCACAAATCTCTTCGCCGAGGTGCGCGGCCAGCGTCTGCCGCTCACGGTCGCCGCCATGCCTTTCGTGAAAAATACCTACAAACGCTGAGGACTTAAGAAAATGACCACGACGCTGTACACCTCCGACCACGAATGGCTGGCCATCGACGGCGATGTCGCCACCGTCGGGATCACCGACTACGCGCAGTCGCAGCTCGGCGACGTCGTGTTCGTCGAACTGCCCAAGGTCGGCCGCACATTGAAGAAGGCCGAAGCCGCCGCCGTCGTGGAATCGGTGAAGGCTGCCTCCGACGTCTACGCACCGATCTCCGGCGAAGTGCTCGATGTCAACGACGCACTCGGCAGTGAGCCGGCGCTGGTCAATTCGGATGCGCAAGGCAAGGCCTGGTTCTTCAAGATCAAGATTGCCGACAAGAGCGAGCTCGGCGGCCTCATGGATGAAGCCGCTTACAAGGCACACACGGCGTGAGGATTATGAGCCGAGCCGCCACCCCGTACTCACTGTCATCGCCCGCGAAGGCGGGCGATCCAGTACGCCGCGGCCCTTCGGTTCAATCACGAACGCCTGCGAATACTGGATGCCCCGCCTTCGCGGGGCATGACGGCGACGACGACATCTAAAGCGAGGACCCATGATGACCGCGCACCGCAAATCCAACGGCGACACCACCACTTTCGTTCGCCGCCATATCGGCCCCTCCGCGCGTGACGTGACCGCGATGCTGGAAACCGTTGGCGCCAAGAGCGTCGACGCGCTGATGGCGGAGACGCTGCCGGCCTCGATCCGGCAGGCCGCGCCGCTCGATCTCGGCAAGCCCTTGAGCGAGACCGAGGCGATCGCGCATATGGCCGAGCTGGCGCGCGACAATCAGGTCTTCACCTCGCTGATCGGCCAAGGCTATTCCGGCACGATTTTGCCCGCGGTGATCCAGCGCAACATTTTGGAGAGCCCGGCCTGGTACACGGCCTATACGCCCTATCAGCCCGAGATCAGCCAGGGCCGGCTGGAGGCGCTGCTCAACTTCCAGACCATGATCTGCGACCTCTCCGGGCTCGATGTCGCCAATGCCTCGCTGCTTGATGAGGCGACTGCTGCGGCCGAAGCCATGGCGCTCGCCGAACGGCACTCGAAGGTCGACGCAAAGGCCTTCTTCGTCGACAAGGACGTGCATCCGCAGACGCTGGCGGTGATGCGTACCCGCGCGGAACCCCTGGGCTGGACGCTGATCGTCGGCGATCCCCTCACCGATCTCGACAAGGCCGACGTGCTGGGTGCGCTGCTGCAATATCCCGGCAGTTCGGGCGCCGTGCGCGACCTCAGGCCTGCGATCACAGCACTGAAGGCCAAGGGCGCACTCGCGATCATGGCCGCCGATCTCCTGGCACTGACACTGCTCGCCTCACCCGGCGAGCTCGGGGCCGACATCGCGATCGGCTCGGCGCAGCGTTTTGGCGTGCCGATGGGCTATGGCGGGCCGCACGCGGCCTACATGGCGGTGCGCGATGCGCTCAAGCGCTCGCTGCCCGGCCGCATCGTCGGCCTCTCCGTGGATTCGCGCGGCGCGCCTGCCTATCGCCTCGCGCTCCAGACCCGCGAGCAGCACATCCGCCGCGAGAAGGCGACCTCCAACATCTGCACCGCGCAGGTGCTGCTCGCCGTGATCGCCTCGATGTATGCGGTCTATCACGGCCCCGAAGGGCTGGCGCAGATCGCGCGGACCGTGCATCGCCGCGCCGCCGTGCTCGTAGCCGGCCTGCGCAAGCTCGACTTCGCGCCGCAAGCCGAAAGCTTCTTCGACACGGTGACGGTCGATGCCGGCGCGAAGCGTGCGGAGATCGTCGCGCGCGCCGTCGCTGAAAAGATCAATCTCGGTGTCGGCGACAGCACCTTGCGCATCGCGCTCGACGAGACCACGACGCCCGCAACCGTCGAGGCGGTCTGGCGCGCGTTTGGCGGCAAGCTCACTTACGCCGAGTTAGATGCGACCACGCGCGAGGCACTGCCGGAGGCCTTGAAGCGCGCGACCGCTTTCCTCACCCATCCGGTGTTCCACGCGCATCGCTCGGAGACCGAGATACTGCGCTACATGCGCAAGCTCAGCGATCGCGACCTCGCGCTCGACCGCGCCATGATTCCGCTCGGCTCCTGCACCATGAAGCTGAACGCGACCACCGAGATGATGCCGCTGACCTGGCCGGAATTCGGCTCCCTGCACCCGTTCGCCCCGCGCGAGCAGGCGAAGGGCTATCACGCGCTGTTCGCGCGTTTGGAGAAATGGCTGTGCGACATCACCGGCTATGACGCGATCTCGCTCCAGCCGAATTCGGGCGCGCAGGGCGAATATGCCGGCTTGCTCGCAATCCGCGGCTATCATGCCGCGCGCGGAGAGGCGCATCGCAAGATCTGCCTGATCCCCTCCTCCGCCCACGGCACCAACCCGGCCTCGGCCGCGATGGTCGGCATGGACGTTGTGGTGGTCGCCTGCGAAAAGAACGGCGACGTCGACGTCAATGATCTCCGCGCCAAGGCCGAGAAGCATTCGGCCAATCTCGCCGCGGTCATGATCACCTATCCCTCGACGCATGGCGTCTTCGAGGAGCATATCCGCGAGATCTGCGACATCGTCCATGGCCATGGTGGCCAGGTCTATCTCGACGGCGCCAACCTCAACGCGCAGGTCGGCCTGTCCAGGCCCGGCGATTACGGCGCTGACGTCAGCCATCTCAATCTGCACAAGACCTTCTGCATCCCGCATGGCGGCGGCGGCCCCGGCATGGGCCCGATCGGCGTCAAGGCGCATCTCGCGCCGTTCCTCCCCGGTCATCCTGCGACGCAGGCTGACGCAGCGGTCGGCCCGGTCTCGGCCGCGCCGTTCGGCTCGGCGTCGATCCTGACCATCTCATACATCTACATCCTGATGATGGGCGGCGAAGGTCTGAAGCGCGCCACCGAGATCGCGATCCTCAACGCCAACTACATCGCAGCCAGGCTCGATGCGCACTTCCCGGTGCTCTACAAGAACGAGAAAGGCCGCGTCGCGCATGAATGCATCGTCGACCCGCGTCCGCTGAAGACAACAAGCGGCGTCACCGTCGACGACATCGCAAAGCGCCTGATCGACTACGGCTTCCACGCGCCCACCATGAGCTTTCCGGTGCCGGGCACGCTGATGATCGAGCCGACCGAATCGGAATCCAAAGCGGAGCTGGATCGGTTCTGCGATGCCATGATCGCAATCCGGAAAGAAATCGCCGAGGTCGAGGCCGGCCGCTTTGAGATCGCTGCCTCGCCCTTGCGGCACGCTCCGCATACGGTGCACGACATCGCGGACGATAACTGGACCCGCGCCTACACCCGCGCCGAAGGCTGCTTCCCCGCGGGCAGCTCGCGCACCGACAAATACTGGTGCCCGGTCGGCCGCGTCGACAACGTCTATGGCGACCGCAACCTGGTGTGCTCCTGCCCGCCGGTGAGCGATTACGCGGAAGCCGCGGAGTAAGACGCGACGGAGGTTTCGTAGGGTGGGCAAAGCGGAGCGTGCCCACCACCTTTCGCCACGTTGGAATTTGGTGGGCACGGCGCTTGCGCGCCTTTGCCCACCCTACGGCAGTGAACGCGCCTCTAAGGCGCAACCAACAATCTGTTCTCGCGATCCCACCGCCAGAGCCGGTCATTGGTCAGCTCAGTACCGCCCCACCAGCGCTTGATTGGGTTGTGGCGCCACATGTCGGCTTCGCGCGCCAGAAGTGAACGCCCGAGTTCAGTCAGCGTAACCTTCCACTCGCTCCTGCCGAAGTAGCGGTCCTCGTTGTCGAACGCCGGATCGCCCAACAAGACCGGCGGGACCGAATATTCCCCCAGTTCGATCAAAGCATCTTGCGCGTCGGATCCGTCGAACACATCGCGAAGCCACCTCGCCTCGCAGACGATCCTCGGGTCAGTGTGCCCCTCGTTCACAAAGTCGAGGAGATCCATTTCGCTGGCACCGAGTCCCGTCCCCCTGTCCGGAAGCTCTTCAAGCACCGCAATCAGTGCCGATCGAAGTCTCGGCAGAATCATGAGATCCGTCATCAGCAGATCGAAACAGGATTCTGGCGTTTCAGCCTGATAAGCTCGCCAGGCGCGGCTTGCCGTCACCAGATGGTTGTCGGTCACCTTGAAGGAGGCAGCTTCCATTTTGCGACAGACTCCGGCGCATAGTTTGCAACAATGTCGTCCGTGTGCACCAGGCTCAGCTTCGTCGTGATCTCCTTGTAGGGGCGCAGCAGGTCCAGCAGCCAGACGAGCACAAGCTGATCGTTGGGCCGGGGATCGACCCATATTTCAATTGAGTCGAACTTTGCACACAGCTCAAGGAAACCGATATCGCGCGTGCCGAAACCGTTGAGCGAGCCGCGACAAACGTCGTCGAGCCAATGATCACCAGGATTGCAATGCTTCTCCGAACGCCGCTCCAACCCTTTCAAAAGTCGTTCTTCGGAAGGCAATTTCCTCCAGACGAAACGTAGATAGAATCCGAGCGCGAGATTCGCGACACCGGACTGCCGAAGCACGTCTTCCGCAAGATCGTTCGTGGCTAAAATCAAATGTGACACGATTGCCTCTCACGATATCGGCAAGGCCGGCCTGACGGATGGCACCTGCGGTGGACGAGTCGGTCGTCGCGGTCAGCCGGGGTCATGTTCGCGGTCTCACGGCTTTGTCAAGACAGGGCCGTAGCGCCACAGCCGATCATTGGTCAGCCGCGTGCCGCCCCACCAGCGATCGATCGGATTATAGCGGCTGAAATCTTCCTCCCCGGCCAGCACTGCTTTTCCGAACTCCGTCAACGACAGCCGGCTGCGGAGATAGACCGCGTGCCGAGCTCTATGGTTGCCATGGTCGATGGTGCGTAATTCGTCGCCCAACCCGGCTACATCCGGCTTGGGACCAAGCGCGAGGCCTTCGAGCAAATATCCCAGTTCGATCTCACCGAACACATAAGTGCCCCGTTGCGAGCGCAAATGGAACAACGCGTTCGTGTTCGCATACCCTCTCGCAAGCATCTCCAGAAATCGCAACTCGGTCATACCAAGTCCTGTCAACGGAGACGGCAGTTCTGCCAGAAGCTCGAGCAAGGCAGGCCGTAGCCTCAGCAAGGGACTCAGATCACGGTGAAGGAGATAAATGCAGGCCTCGGGGGTCGGCGCGCGGTAGGCCGACCAAGCCGACCTAGCAGTCTCGAACCCATCCGCAGTGACGTCCACAAGGGGAATAGAGCGGTCGAACTCGGCGAAATCACAATCAGGATAAAAAAATAGATCGGAGTCCAGCAATCGTAGCCCAAGCTTCTGCGCCAGTTCAGGACAACTGCCAAGGTGATCGAGCAACCAGACGAGTTGCAGTTGATCTCGGGGAGTTGCTCCGAACCAGAGTTCGATCTCGTCATACGGCTCGCAAAACTCGGCCAGCGACAATGAGCGCCCCTTGGCGCCCGGTGGCCAGCGGACCCAATCCGACCAGTGACCGGCTGGATCAATATCCTTGGTATAGGCTGCAAAATAAGCTGAAAGCTTTTCCGCCCGAGGGAGCGGCCCCCACGCAAATTGAAAATGGAACGGTATGACGATCTCGGTCAAACCCGATCGAGCAAGCTCACTCCCACCGCCCCAGCCAGTCAAGATTAGACGCTTCATCGCGCCACCTGGTCACTACAACGCAAAACGAAACGGGCACTGAAGACGTCGGCAACTCAACGTCCTCAGCGCCCGCTCCTCGCGAAAAACTCTTCGCGTTAAGGTCTACTCTTCCGCCGGCTCTTCGCCATCGGCGTCGCGCTCGGGGCTGCCGGCGAGAATCTGCTCGGCGATCAGGCCGGAGTTCTGGCGGATCGCGGTCTCGATCTTGGCGGTCATGTCGGGATTGGCCTTCAGGAACGCTTTCGAGTTCTCGCGACCCTGACCGAGGCGCTGGCTGTCGTAGGAGAACCAGGCGCCTGACTTCTCGACGATGCCGGCCTTGACACCGAGATCGAGGATCTCGCCCATCTTGGAGACGCCCTCGCCGTACATGATGTCGAACTCGACCTGCTTGAACGGCGGCGCCAGCTTGTTCTTCACCACCTTCACGCGCGTGGTGTTGCCGACCACCTCGTCGCGCTCCTTGATCGCGCCGATGCGGCGGATGTCGAGACGGATCGAGGCGTAGAATTTCAGCGCATTGCCGCCGGTGGTGGTTTCCGGCGAGCCGTACATCACACCGATCTTCATCCGGATCTGGTTGATGAAGATGACCATGGTGTTCGACTTGTTGATCGAGGCCGTGAGCTTGCGCAGCGCCTGGCTCATCAGGCGGGCCTGGAGGCCCGGCAGCGCATCGCCCATCTCGCCCTCGAGCTCGGCTTTCGGCACCAGCGCCGCAACCGAATCGATCACCAGAACGTCCACCGCGCCGGAGCGCACCAGCGTGTCGCAGATTTCCAGCGCCTGCTCGCCGGTGTCCGGCTGCGAGATCAGAAGCTCATCGATATTGACGCCCAGCTTGCGCGCATAGACTGGGTCGAGCGCGTGCTCGGCATCGATGAAGGCGCAGATGCCGCCCTTCTTCTGCCCTTCCGCCACCGTGTGCAGCGCCAGCGTGGTCTTGCCCGAGGATTCCGGCCCGTAGATTTCCACGACGCGCCCCCTCGGCAGGCCGCCGATTCCAAGCGCAATATCAAGCCCCAGCGAGCCCGAAGAGATCGACTCGACATCCATCGAGCGGTCGTTCTTGCCGAGCTTCATCACCGAGCCCTTGCCGAACTGGCGCTCGATCTGGGAGAGCGCGGCGGCCAAGGCCTTAGTCTTGTCCATGGAGGATCCTTCGACGATACGCAGGGCAGTGGTGGACATCGGGTCGTGCTCCTTATGGCGAGGATTCGGCTGAGGGACAAACGATTGGCGGGGCGGCTCGTCGATAAAAGCAATGTACCCTATTTGTTCCAAGTTCGCAATATGTTCTTTTGCGGATTTTGGCGCTGGCCTGTTTTAACCCCTAGTGGCCTAAGTTGAATTTCGTAGTGGCCTGATTTCGTTCGCGGACAGCCAAAGTCTGTTCATGTAACGAATAGATTAGATGGGACAGACTAGGCCGCCTTAGTTGGCGGCCCTAGAGATGCCCCGTAGTTCTCCGGATAAGAACGATTTATAGGATTATATAGAACCGTATTTGTTCTCAGACCGTGTATTTATAACCGGAACACGTATTAGTATAGCCGCCTCAGTTGGCGGCCTCTTTCCCATCTAGCAACTCGTCTATGCCGAGCCGCGCTGACTTTTTTGCATCAGCTTCGGTCGGGCCACTTAAGCCGCCAAATTTCGAGCCAACCCCGATCTTGGGATAAGCAATCCATTCCCATTTCTCGCTGGTGAGTGCGTGAACGTCGTATTCCACATCGCGATGAGCGAACTTCATTAAAGTCCCTTTCCGTCGTCTTCATCGGGTTTGTACTCGAAAGGAAGTTCAAGCTGGTCGTGGAAGCGCGGCCGGTGCGCATCAAGCGTCTTGATGAACGTCGGATAGTCCGGGCTTACGGTCATATAGGCAACCGTTGCGCCCAAATGCTCCCGGAGCTTGGGATATCCAATATTGCGAGTGAGTGCCTGCGCCAACGTAGCTTTACGCCGACCGCTTGCATCCTTCGGGATCACGCGCTTTAGTTCTGTTAGCACTCCCGGCGCAATTCGCTTCCAAACGATATCGTTTGTGAGCGTCCCGAAATACTGCGGGCGTTTGACGGAGTCAGAATCATATTTGAGCCCACGCAATCGGAAAAGTTGCGCGTAAAACTCATCAGGAAATGTTTTAACCCACGGTTGCAATTCCTTAGTCACAAAAGCCTCAAGGATACGCGCAAGTGAATTTCGTGTGCGCGCGTACTGAAAACCCGTCGCCTCATCAACCAGCGCGATAATGCCCACGCGCGCGAATCCGCGAACTAAAATCTCGCACCGCTCAGCAATGTGCATCTGCTGCGCTTGCAGTTTGCCAGCACTACGCGCGTTTAGAACGACATCGCATATATCGGCTAGAATTGTTGCTGGGTATCCGTGCGCCAGTCCGCCCGGTGAGCGGAACTTTATTGGGTTCTGGACCAGCGCGAGCAACTCATTGGAAACAAACGGGGAAAGAATTTTTCCCTGTAGAAAAGACGTTAGTCGATCAGCACCATCGCGAACTGACCCACCGCCGTATTGGATACCAAGGCCGCCAACGACAACGCCTCTCTGGGAAAGAACTCGCGTTTCGTCATCGAGCACGTAGCAAGGGATTTCGATCTCGCCGATTCTAAGGGGATGGTCATCGTCCCCATGCGCGACACTCTTGATGTCGTTACCCCACCTTGCAGCCGCAGCTTTGGTGGCCAATGCCCTCCGCTCTTTCGCGGTCGTTCCCTCCATCCGAGCGACGCCGCCCCGAGCCTTCCCAGAAACCTCTTTCATGCTGGCATCTCCATTACTATGCCAGCATGATAGTATTTTTCACGGGACTTTGCAATGCGCCTTGAAAAATGCCAGCAACGGTGCATTATGCTGGCATGGTTGCTCAAGCACACACAAGCAAACGCCCCACCGGCCTTTCGGTTGGCGGGGCGTTTTTGTGTGCGGAAGCGTGGCAGAGTGGCCTATTGCACCGAGCTTACCCCTCGGCGGACCTTTGGGCGTCCAAACCCCTCGCAGGGTCCCGTCAGTTCGAATCTGACCGCTTCCACCATCAAACCAGTGGGGCCGTCGCCGTTGGCGCGGAAACGACCACCGATCACCGCCCCGGGGATGAGCCCGACGCGACAACCGTTCTGAGCAATATACGCCTTGGCGGGCGCCTATTCCAGAGTCGGGTGCAGGCCTGCTTCCGACCGCCGTGGCCTAGTTTGATTTGGGGAGTGGCCTGATTTGGAGTGAGCAATTTTGCTCAGACCTCGCGATGCGGATATGCAATTTTTGCTGGTACCGGGGTTTTGCATCATCCCCCTCGGGGCTGGAAAGCCGCCGCCCGCGACACAGATTAAGCGGGTGGCGTTTTTTCCATGAAGTAAGGCCGCCTCAGTTGGCGGCCTCTTCCGTTTCGGGTGGCTTATAATCGTCCGGGAACGGCAGCATAAAGTTGCCTCCCATTGTGGAAATTCCTTATCCAGCCGGTCCATGAATACGCGCCAGTTCGGCGAGTATTTCACGAACATTAAGACGGCGCGGCCCGTACCCGATTTTTGGTGCTGGTCTGCTTCCGACCGCCGTGGCCGAATTTTTGGGGCGGCCCAATTCGAAATGTTCACTTTGGAACAGAAAGCGGGCCGCCTGCATATTAGGATCGCAAGAACTCAAACCCAGCGGTTAGGACCCGGAAGACGAGGTTGTGTCATGGAGCGCCGTCGTTTCAAGCAAATCCATTCCCTCGAAGAACGTCTCGCCCAGGAAGCTGCACGGTTAAGAGAGCGGGCCAGAAAGCTGCCTCCCGGCTCTGAGCGCGAAGCCCTCCTCCGCAAAGCCCGCCAAGCCGAGACAGGCTCGCACATGAGCGAGTGGCTGAGATCGCCGGGCTTACAGGCGCCGGACTAAGGCAACAAAATTCGCTTCGGTTCATGCCCAGTGCCGGAATCCGCATTTCCGGCACCCGCCTAAGCTTGCATTTAATGCTACAATGTGTAACGCTTATATTTGTAGCGCTACATGGCGTCTCGTTTGAACAACCATAGGAGGAGTGATGAAGTCGATTGTCACGGTCGCTCTCGCACTATTCATCTTCGCTGGCTCGGTTGCGGCGCAAGCGCAGACATCGTGTGCCCCGAAATTCGGCCCAAAAATCACGAAGAGGTGGCAGTTGCACGACGGCTGCCACAGCAGGTACGCGCAGATGCTGGGAAAACCTTGCCACTAGGGCACTCGGCTCAGACATGACGAGAGGCCGCCTCGCTTGGCGACCTCTTTCATTGGTGCTGTCCGAATTCAAGTCCAGTGTCACAAGTTGGATTTGGCAGTGTCCTGATGTCCCGGGACCGGGCTGGTCCGATGGTCCTGTGCAACGGGATCGGGCCAGTTTGAGCCGAGCGGCTGGAGGACGATCCACGTCTCCGCAAGCTTCCCGTCCTCGAGCCGATACGACTGCATGCCGGCTTGCGTGACAGGTAGGTTGCTGTTCGGGTCGCGCCACCTGAACGTGAAGCGAAACCACGCGCGGTCGCCGACGAACATGTGATCGTAGACCGCCACGCGAACGCCGGGGCGCGCCTCTTTCATTTTGGCACGTTCCGCCGCGTAGCTTTCTGCGGTGACTGTCCGATCGCCGGTCGCCTCATGCCTGATGTAGGTCGGCCCAACACAAGTCGGGACCAGATCGTGTCGGTCTTCGTGCCAGACCAACTCCCATCGGTCGAACAAATCGCTGGTCACAGATTCTTTTGACATCGGGTCAATTCCTTCAAGAGGGCCGCCTCAGCTCGCGATCTCATCGTACTGCACCAGCCCCAATTCCACTGAAGACGATGCACATCAAGGACGCGCGAGCGAAACGCCATCATCATTCCGCAATCCTGCGGCACCGAAACTTTTCCGCGGTGTCCGGCTTTCTATCGGATGGCACCGCCACAGTGGGGATTTCGGTCATGACGGAAAATGCGCACCACGATGCGATCAGGCGCAATCACCTGCTGGAGGCGGCGCATGAGGAGATGGTGAAGTTCGAACGCAAGGAAAACGAGTTCCGCAAGAAGGACCGCGAAGAGCGCGCCGCCGAGCTCCGGCTTCCCCTGAACGCGATCAAGGTGCACTAGGCTCGCCAGGACCGGAGCCCAATGCCTGTTCCCCTCGAGAAGGGGCCCGGCCTCGCGCGTCCGCATGTAAAGCTCCCGGAGGCTGATTCTGCGCGATTCAGGTATCTAAATACCACGCTTAAGTCATTGACCAAGCAGCGAATTCGCCCAGCGATCTACTGTGCATGGGGTTGTTTTCGCGTTTTTGGTTGGGCCGCCTGTCCACCCGCGCCTACATCACCGCCAGCAGCACGATGCCGATGACCAACACCACAAAGCCAGCCGCCGTCGCGGCGGCAAATGACCGCTCTACCTTGTCCATGATGCCACCCCGCTATCGGCGCGCCACGTTTCCCCCATGGCTTCGCCGTGCGCGCCAAGTCTCGCCAACGGATGTGTCTGAAGTTGTGCGATCGGATGTCTGAATTGGGACGTGAGAGCGTCTCTAAACGCTTTGCCGCGAGCTTGCACAAGCTTGCGTAAGGCGCCTGTAAGCAGACTCGTCTAGCGTCGCCTTGCCCGGTGGACCAACACCGGGCCTCCATACCAGTCGATGACCCCGCTCTGCCCCGAGCGGGGTTTTCTGTGTCTGGCGCCCGAATCGCGATGCGACCGATCAGCTCGCCTCAGATCCATCGCGGTCCGTCAGGCTGTCGTAAGCTGAGCGGGCTAAGGTCATTCGGCTATGGTGTTGCAGCCCAGCACCTCAGCCTCCAATAACCTTCTACCCCGCCCGGCTCTCCCCTGGCGGGGTTTTTTCTTGCCGCGGCGCGCTCAGGCGCTGCCCTCCTCGCGCGTCAGCCGCAGCGAGAACGCGCGGATCGCGGGCGCCGCCAGCAGCACGATGGGCAGCATCGCGGCCCAGGCAATCAGCCACGACACCATCCAGTGCTGCACGAACAGCAACGCCGACGCCGCCGGAAAGCTCGCGATCCCCGCCGCGATCAGCGAGGTCAGGCCGGACTGAATGACGCCGAAGACGAAATGACTGTAGCGACGGGGAATGCCGAACATGGTGCACTCATGTTGCCTGCCGTCGTCGGACAAAGCAAAGCACATGCCGCAGCTAACCGCTCGCGTGACATCAGTGTCGTGAATTCGCCAGCGGCTCATGTCGGCGCGCCTCAGTGCGATCGGCCCGGCACGACAGGCCTTCGAAACGCCAGAAGGTGACGACGCTGGCGTTGCCGCACTGCTCGCAGACGAGCTTTTCGTCACCGAGCATGAAGCGTCCACGCTTGAACGCAAGGGAGGAAGCAGGCCGCCGGCAATGCGGACAGACCAGAGAGAAATTTCGTGCGCCCCAGCGCAGAACGAGATGTCTCAGCCAGTTCACGTCTTCCTCTTTGCGCCCGTCTCAGCGGCCTCCGAGCATCACCAGAGCATAGTCGCCGCGCACGCAAAAGTGGAAAACTGTGGGACGCGCGCATTCGCTTCGAATGGCCGCGGTGCCGACATCGCGCGCGAAACTGGTTCCACAAAGTGCAGGCATCGCGCCGGAGTTTCTTCGCCGCAGACGAGCGATTGGAACCGCGCTGGTGATGCTCTCCCGCTGCAACCAGCGCGTATTTGAATGATCCGTGGTTCTCCGGCCATGAACAGAGTTCCTGACCTAATGGCTAGCAGCGTCTCACAGCGGCGACGGCGGTTCCACGGGTTGCGACGGCGTCCGGTCTTTCGGAATCTGATTTCGCTTGTTTCGACCCGTGCGCGCTTCCAGGATTTCGGTGAACTGTCCACGACTTAACGGCAAATTTTACGTGGCGGCGGAATATTGTGACTCCCAACATGTTAGCCGTCATGGAAAGTGAAACGTGGAGGTGACCATGAATCACCGGGGCGTGGAGTTCACGGTTGCAAAGACAGCGATCCCGGGCGTCTGGCAGTGGCAGTTCCGGATCGGCGACCAGACCAAGGCGGGTCGGACCGAAACGAAGATCGAACTTCTCGCGATCCGTCGTGTGCAACTGCGTATCGATCGGGAGCTGAAGGCCATCGCGCGCAAGACGGCCTGAGCAAGACGGCGTGCATCGGCTGACCGACATCGGCGGACCCGGATTGGCTTTGTGCGCCGCAATAGGCCCTGTCGCGCGTAGCCACGTCGGGGCGCTCTGCGACGGCGTATTCCGTAGAGGACCGGAATTGATCTGCCCGCGGTTTGGGATTGCACTGGGCGTCCTCATGGCCTCGGGGCGCGGCCATCACGCGATCGGTGCCAGCCATGCCGCTCTATTTCTTTCGAATCCGGAACGGCCGCTATTCCGGCTGCGCCGACCATGCGACGGAGTTTGCCGATCGCTCTTCGGCCTGGAAGGAGATGACCAACGTCTGCGCCGACATGGCCGCGGGCATCTCCCGCAAGCTCCAGGAAAACTCGGAATGGCACATGGAGCTGCTCGACGAAGCCAAGGAACCCGTGTTCCGGATCCGCATCGTCGCCGAATCCCTCGACTAGGCCCGGCCGGCGCTAGTCGGCGCTAGGCAGCCGCCGCATGGTGAATTCGATGTCGCCGCCCGGCAATTCACGCCAGTTCTCGACTTCGCTCATATAGCCGGCCTTGGGGTAGCGGGCGAAGAAGGCCTGCGCTCTTGCCCGCGCCGCGGCGCGCGGCAAGGTGAAGCTCTCGCGCAGATAGCCGTCGCCGGCCTTGTCGCCCGGCTTTACGGACGCCTTGTGCCGGCGCGCCATCCGCTCGGCGAGATCCCGCGGACGATCCGCCATATCCTGCCTCCTCAACGCAACCCTCGTTGCGAATGTAGGACGCAGGCCGGGCGAAGTGGAGTCCCGGCCGGAGACGTCGCCGACCTCCGATCCGGACCACGGTCAGTTGGCGGCGGCGGTGCCGGCCTTTGTCTTCTTTGGCGCGCTGGTTGCGGCGGACGCCTTCGGCGCGACCGCCTGCTTCGGAGGATCGGAGCGCATGCCGCCCCAGGGATCGTTGGACGCCTTGGCGTCCGGAATCTTCTTCAGCGTTTCCTTGTAGGCCTTCTCACGCTCGGCATCCGCGGCCTTTTCCTCCGGGGTCTTGCCCGGGCCTTCCTGCAGTAAATTGAGATTGGGCATTTGCGCATAGGCCGGGCCCGCCAGCACAGCCAGCAGCACCGCCGCCATACGGAAAAGCTTCATCATTCACTCCTTGATCATCGATAGAGGGGCGGATCACCCGCGCCTTGTTATCCCAGTTACAGCCTCGAGCACCGCTGCCGGCCCGCTAGAGCCGGTCCGATTTGCACGATTTCGGCGAATGCAGCCAGTCGTCCCAAATCGGGCCGCACCGGGTGCACCCGTTCAGCGCGAGGCCGAGCGCGGCCAGGCAAAACACAAGGACACATCGACGCAACATCGTCCACCCGCTCCCAAGGGTGGCATCATATCGGGCGAAGTCAGGCATTTTCAAGCCGACGGGATCGACGCAGACCGGGTGACTTTGCCGCGCCAAAGCGGGCAGAATGGCTGAAACATCCGGCAACAGACGAGGAAACGGCCATTATGCCATCACAGCCAGAAGCCGAGTTCGGCATCGCCGACGCCAGACGCATCCTCGGCGAGGTCTTTGCGCCCTGGGTCCAGGATCTCAACCTCTCCGTCGAAAGTATCGATCACGTGCCGCCGCCGGATGCACCGGACTGGCAGCCGGGCGCGCTCTTGCGCATGGCGTTTTCGGAACGGCTGTGCCGGCACGGCGGCGTGATGTGCGGCCAGGCGCTGATGGCGCTCGCGGACACCGCGATGGTGATCGCGAATTTGGCCGCCAATCGCGGCTATCGCCCGATGACCACGGTGGACCAGACCACGCATTTCATGCGCGCGGTCTCGTCCTCGGATGTGCTGGCGGATGCGCGCGTGGTGCGGCTCGGACGCACCATGAGCTTTGGCCGCGTCACCCTGCTTTCCGCCACCGACAACAAGCAGGTGGCGATGGTGTCGAGCGCGTTCGCGATGCTGCCGGGATGATCCTAAAAGCCGAGAGCCGCAGTGCACGCCAGGCGCACCGCGGCTCTGGATGGCGATCACGCAGACGACTGAAGCGGCACCCGCCTCGGGCGTTGCGTTTCAAACCTTACTTGCCGAGCACTTCGTCGGCCGCGGTGACGATGCTGACGTTCGGATTGGCTCCGCAATAGGTGCCGAACTTCTTGGCGTTCTCGACGAACACGTCGGTGTCGATGATCGCATTGTCTTCGTCACCCTTGTACCAGCCATCCATCCAGGTCAGCACCATCTTGATGGTGTCGTCGCCGCTCTCGACGAACTGCTTGCAGCTCATGGTCGCGAGATCGATCTTGGTGGCGTGGGCGGGCATTGACGACAGCGCGAGGGCTGCGGCGAACAGAAGAGAAAGCGTGGTCTTCATCAGTATCTCCATCGGCGCGGGACGCCATAAAGGTAAAAGGCTTTTGGGGAAAGTCGGCGGAGGGACACTCCGCTTCAGTTTCGTAAACGAAGTCTGAAGCGCTGTGCAAGTAGCGCCAGTATTGAGTTTAGTTCAACGTAATTTCTATGCACTACTTCACAATCATCATTATGGATTAACGCGAATGATCGAGAAGCGTGCAGCGCAGCGTTACCGTGTTTTCAAGGGTGGCGCGATCACCTTTGACGACAGCGGAATCGCGTGCACGGTTCGCAACATGTCGGCAAGCGGCGCCGCGATCGATCTCGAAAACCCTGCCATATTGCCGCAATCGTTCACGCTGTCGATTTCACGCGACAATTTCATACGAGATTGTCGTGCGGTATGGCGCAACGACAAGCGCATCGGCCTCGCTTTCGTACAGTAGTGCATATGATGTGAATGGCCGTTCGTATCGCATGCACGATGCAACGTTACGCTCGTCTGATACGACGCCGGCGCCGCCAGCGAAGCACCGCGATCACGAGCGCGACGATCGCGAGCACGATCACTGAGGACGCCGCAAAGAATCGCCCGCCGGGGCGATCGATCGTGCGCGACCACCATGACGGCGCCTCGCCGGACCGCGCCAGGCGAAACGCAACCAGGCTGTCGCCGATCGACGTGCCGGCTTCGGAATGGCCGCCGGCTCCGATCGCGACATATTGCTCGCCCTTCCAGAGATAGGTCATGGGATTGGCGACGCCGGGCACCGGCAGCCGCCCCTGCCACAGCTCTTTTCCACTGCGCGCATCGAACGCACGCAAATAGGCATCCATCGCGCCGGTAAAGACGAGGCCGCCTTCCGTAACCGCAACGCCGCTGAGAAGCGGCGTACCCCACGGCAAGGGCATCCCGAGCGGCGCCAGATCCTCGGTGGTGCCGACGGTGGCGCGCCAGAGCGTTTTGCCGGCCTTGAGGTCGACGGCGACCATCTCGCCCCATGGCGGCTTGACGCAGATCATCCCGAGCCGCGACGTCACGACCGAGCGCGACATGGCGAACGGCGCGCCCTGCTGCTGGCCGAAATCATGCCCCGGCGGCGGGTTGAAGCCGGCCGCATCCGCGCGCGGGATCAGCTTGATGAGATGCGCGGCGCGACTGGTGTTGGCATAGAGGATCTGGTGGACGGGATCGAAGGCCGCGCTGCCCCAGTTCACGCCACCGCCCGTGAACGGAAACTCAAGCGTTCCTTGTGTCGAGGGCGGCGTGAACAGCCCTTCGTTACGCGCCTCCGCGAATTGCCGTTCGCATGCTGAGTTACTCAGACCCGGCAGCATCGTCAGCGCGTCCTCGGTCGATATTTTTTGCGACGTCAGCGCAGGCACATGCGTCGGGAACGGCTGCGTCGGCGAAAGTTGTTCACCCTCGGCGCCGCCTTGCGGCACCGCACGCTCCTCGACCGGCCACACAGGCTTGCCGGTGTCGCGATCGAGCACGAAGACAAACCCATGCTTGGTCGGCTGGATCACAACGTCGCGCTGACCTTCGCCGGTGTCGAGGCGCGTGAGCGTCGGCTGCGCCGGCAGATCGTAATCCCAGACATCGTGGTGCACGGTCTGGAACGCCCATGCGAGCTCGCCGGTTTCGATACGCAGCGCCACGACGGAATTGGCGTGCTCATTATTGCCCGGGCGCTTGCCGCCCCAGAAATCCGGCGACGGCGAGGAGGTCGGCAGGAACACCAGTCCGCGTGCTTCATCGACCGACATCGGCGCCCAGACATTGGCGTGGCCGGCCTCGATGCCGTCGCGCTTGAGCGGCTCGAAGGTCCAGCGCGGCTCACCGCTGCGCGCATCGAACGCGCGCACCATGCCGCTCGGCGCATCGACGCGGCGGTTGTCGCCGATCGAGGAGCCGACCACGACGACACCGCGGCCGACCGCTGGTGGCGAGGTGATCTGGAATTCGCCGGGCCATTCCAGCTTCATGCCGATGTCGAGCTTGATCTCACCGTTCTTGCCGAAATCGCCGCAGGGAATTCCCGTCCTCGCATCGAGTGCGATCAGGCGGACATCGTTGGTGCCCATGAAGATGCGCGAGCGACAGGCGGCATCGGGAGGCGCCTTGTCATCGATCCAGTAAGTGACGCCGCGGCAGACATAGCGATTGGCGGGCCGCTGATTGATGGCGATCTTCGGATCGTAGCGCCATCTTTGCGCACCCGTGCCCGGGTCGATTGCGATCACCTCGTTGAAGGGCGAGCAGAAGACCAGGCTGTCCTCGACGTACAGCGGTGTCGCCTCGAACTTGGTTCGCCGCATGACCGCAGGCGGCCGCGTCGCGAGATCTCCGATGTGAAATTCGAAGGCGCGGACGAGATTGCCGACATTGTCAGGCGTGATCTGCTGCAACGGCGAGAAGCGCGAGCCGCCGGGATCGCTGCCCCAACTCTCCCAGGCGAAGCACGGTCGCGCCGCCAGCAGCAGGAGCGCAAGAAGGCCGACCAGGTATCGCAGGCGGGTCAGCAATCCCCGCCCGCTTTACTTCGACTTCTTCGCGGGGTCGCTCGGGCGAGCGCCGCTCCACGGATCATACTTCTCCTTGGGCTCGGGAATGCGCTCGAGCGCGGCCTTGTAGGCCTTTTCGTCGACCTTAGGCTTGTTGTCCGTCTTTGGCCCCTCGTTGCCCCCACGCCGGCCGCCGCCGCCCATCTGGGCCTGCGCCGAGGCCGCCGTCAGCGCCAACACCGCGGCCGCTATGACCAAAATCCTCATTGCCTGCAATCCCCTCTCGTCTGGGGTACAAACTAGCCTGCAATCCCATAATAGCAAATCCTGCGGGTTCCACCGCTTCAGCAAATGTTGATCGGTCGGGACTTCGCCGGGTCGCATTCGCGCCTATCTGTTGGCCCGCAGGGGACCTTCACGAATGTTGCGGATTGTTGCTCATGTGGCGTTGATCGCCGGCGCACTCGCGCTCGGTGCTTGCGGCTTTGCCGACAGCCGCGCGCCCGTGCCTGAATTCATGCGCCTCAAGGAGGCCGAGCAGGCGCCGCCTGAACCGCCCCCGGACGTCAAGCGCGTGGTGCGCGAGCAGATCGATGTGGTCTTCATCAACACCTCCTATCCGCGCGAGGTGCATGTCGCCCCGCCCCATCACGAGGTGCGCGGACTGGGCTGGACGGCCTGCGTCCGCGCGCAACTGACCTCCGCCACCGGCTCGGCGCTCGGCCTCCAGACCTACATCGTGACGATTGCCAGCGGAAAAGTCGTCGACCGGCGACGCGCGGAGATCGACGACATCTGCGGGTCCGAGGTTTATGAGCCGATCTAGGCTCAGCTGGCGCTGACGCGAGATCGAGTTTCGGGAAAAACCTGTAAATCGGCCGGAACGATCACCGCCTCCCTTTCTTGTTACCACCGAGGGCAGTTTCGGAGGAGGACATGATGAGGACATTCACGATTGCGCTGCTGGCGGGCGTCGGCGCGCTGGCCGCGTCCGGCGGCGCGAAGGCCGCCGATGTTTACACGACCAGCGAATACACCAGTCCCGATCTCATTCAGGAGGTCCGGCTGGTCTGCGATGACGCCGGCAATTGCTATCGCACCCGTGGTGGCGCGCGCGTGATCGTTCGCGACTCCTATGACGCCATGCCGCGCGACCGTTATTACGAGCGCCGCAGCCATCGCGACTGGGACGATGGTCCGCGCGGCGGAGTCGGCATTCGCGCGCCCGGCGTCAGTGTGGGCGTCGGGGTCGGCGGCGACCGCTGGTAATCGATCAAGTCATGCAGGACGGGACCGGACGAAACAGCTCGTCCGGTCCTGTCTATTCTTGGCGTCTCATTCAGGTTTCGCGCGGATCGGCCGGCGTGACGACGCGCTCGACGACGGCAGTTGCGCGATGCCGAGCAAAGCTTCGCAGGCCTCAAGCAAACTGATGTTGCAGTTGCCTCGTGGACGACTCGATCCGAACGGTGTCGTTCTGCGCGAGTTCCTCGGTCAATACTGTGAATCGCACCAGCCGGGCGGGGCCGAAGGTCGTGGAAATCGCGACGTCGGCGGCATCCCTCCCCCGTGCGATGACGATACGTCCAATGCGAGGATGATTGTGGCGCGCGTCGAATGTGTGCCAGCGTCCACCGAGATAGACTTCGAACCAGGCACTGAAATCCATCGGCGCAGGATCGAGCGGCACGCCGATATCGCCGAGATAGCCGGTGCAATAGCGGGCCGGAATGTTCATGCAGCGGCACAGTGTCACCGCCAGATGCGCGAAGTCGCGGCAGACTCCGATCTGTTCCGCGTTGCCTTCAGATGCTATGCGGTCGCTTCGCGCAAACTGATAGCCAAACTGGATGCGATTGTGGACATAGTCGCAAATCGCCTGGACCCTCTGCCAGCCTCCGTTGACGCTGCCAAACAAAGCCCAAGCGAGCTCCGTTAGTTTCTGCGTGTCGCAATAGCGGCTGCCCAGCAGGTAGACCAGAGCTTCGTCCGGAAGGTCGTGAAGCGGGGCCTGCGCGGCATGGGGCACCACCGCGTCCGGGAGGCCGCTGTCTTCGATAATGAATTCGCTGCGCATCTCGATCTGGCCCGCGGGAGCGACCAGACGCGTGCAGACGTTGCCGAAAGCGTCCGCGTAATTTCTGGCGGCTACGTGAGGAGAGATTTGGATAGTATGATCGGTGAGCAAATCGTGCTGGCGGGTAGGATGGACAGTCAGCATCAGCACCATTGGAACGTCTTGAACGCAGTTGAATGCGATGTCGTAACCCGCACGTATTTTCAAGATCGTCTCCCGAGGCGTCACCGTTAACCGTGGCACGTCAAGCTCGGCAAGTCCCGTTTCGTTCCTCGGCAGAGCTGCTGAAATACAGGGCGGCCAGGCGGGATACCGGGCCTTTCGCGGACAAAATCGCCTGCAACGCTGGAACCGCCGCGAATTTAGGGTCATATAGTGCGGGCCCGAGGGCGCAGGATGACCATCTACTCCGTCCACCATCACACGACCTATCGCTACAAGCGACCGGTTAGGCCCGGGCGGCACCAACTGCTGTTTCGTCCGCGCGACAGTTTTGATCAGCGCTTGCTCGACTGCCGGATCGCGATACGTCCCGAGCCCGTCGAGATCCGCTGGATCCACGACGTGTTCGGCAACTGCGTCACGCTGGTCGACTTTGCGGCGGCGAGCGAAATCCTGGAATTCGACACCACGATTCGTCTCGAGCACACGCCAGAAAGCATCCCTGACTTCCAAATCGAGGAATACGCCCGTCAGCATCCGTTTCGCTATGACGAGCACGAGCTGCCGGACCTCCTGCCTTACATGCGCCGCCATCATGCTAGCGACGCGTCCGTCGACGAATGGTTGTCCAAATTCATTGTGCGTGGCGAGAGCCGGCCAACTGGACAGCTGCTGATGACGCTCAACGAGGCGATCGCCGAGGGCTTTTCATATCGGCGCAGAGCTTCGCCGGGAACGCAGACGCCCTCCGAAACGCTCGGCCTGCAACAGGGCACCTGTCGCGACTTCGCATTGCTGATGATGGAAGCCGCCCGTTCGCTCGGCTTCGCTGCCCGTTTCATCACGGGCTACGTCTATGTGCCCGACCGCGACGGACCCGTACGGCTCGGCGGAGGCTCAACCCATGCGTGGTGCTCGATCTACGTCCCGGGCTCGGGCTGGGTCGAGTTCGATCCGACCAACGGGATCGTCGGAAACCGTGATTTGATCAGAGTCGGCGTCGCCCGGACACCCGAGCAGGCCATTCCTCTTTCCGGTTCATATTGGGGAGAGGCTGACGACGAACTTGAAATGGCGGTCACAGTCAATGTGAAGACCGAGTCTCCCTCGCCTGAGGAGACGAACGTCGGGCCGACCGAGCAGGCGCCGTTATCGGCAATGAGACGTTAACAATACCACTCGAATTGAAGTGACGTCCCAACGGTATTTTCCAATCTTTGCGCTAAGCATGACCGCGTAACGGCGGCTCATGCCGGCGTGAACGGGGACGACGGGACGTGGTCGACATCGCGCACCAGGCTGCGATCAATCCGGCATCTGCAAGAGATGCCGCGACGACGCACGCGCTCGTCCCACTCGCCGCGATCGAGCCGGGTCAATGGCGCGCGCTTGCGCAGCGGGCGATCGAGCCGAACGGCTATTACCTGCCCGCCTGGGAGCTTGCCGTCAGCGCCACCGCGCGCGGCCGCACGGGTGCGCAGGCCCTGTCCGCATTCGACGGCTCCTCGACGCGATTGACCGGGCTGATGCCGGTGATCTCGCTCTGGCAGGCCTGGAACATTCCCCTGCCCGCTTTGGTGAGCGCGCATCCCTACGGCACGCTGTGCAGCCCGCTGATCGACCGCGACGCTGCGGCCGAGGCATCGACGCGCTTGTTGCAGCGGGCGCGCGAGGCCGGCGCACATGCGCTGATCCTGCGCGACGTTGCGCTCGAAGGTACCGCGATGGAATCGCTGAGAGACGCTCTCGGCCGCCTGAAGCCGCGTGTGCTCTCCTCCTACATCCGCGCCAGTCTCGATGCGACACAAGATGGCGACAAGCTGTTGCACGATGCGCTCGGTACGAAAAAACTCAAAGAGCTGCGCCGGCAGCGCCACCGCCTGGCGGAGCATGGACCTGTCACCTTCGAAGTTGCGCGCAGGCCGGATGAGATCAGGGCCGCGCTCGAAACATTTTTGCAGCTCGAAGCCAGCGGCTGGAAGGGCAAGCGCGGCACCGCGCTGGCCCAGGACACAGGCGATGCGACCTTCATCCGCCGCGCCGTCCCGGCGCTCGCGGAGACCGCGCAATGCGAGATTGTCACGCTCCGCGCCGGCACGAGTCCTGTCGCGGCCGGCATCGTGCTGCGCCATCAGGACCGCGCCTTCTTCTTCAAGCTCGGCATCGACGAACATTTTGCAAAATATTCGCCGGGCGTGCAGCTGACGCTCGACCTCACCCGCCATCTCTGCGCCGATCCAGCCATCGCGAGTGCCGATTCCACTGCAAGCGCCGATCACCCCATGATCAACCCGATCTGGCGTGGCCGGTTCGCGATCGGCGACGTGCTGATTCCACTGAGGCGAAACGATCCGGTCGTGGCGCTGATCCATGCCGCGCTGATTGCGCGCGGCATCGCGCGCGAGACAGCGCGACGCGCGATCCGCCTGCTCCGCAAATAAGCGAACGTTACTCCGCCGCCTGCGCGTTGATCTCCGCCGAGACCTGGCGGATGGCGCGCGCGAGCATGTTGGGATCCTGCGCGCCGGAGACGGCGTATTTCTGCGCAAACACGTAGGTCGGCACGCCGGAGATGCCCTTCTCCGCGGCTTCCTGTGCATCGGCCGTGACGCGCGCGACGTCCTCGTCGGTGGCAAGGCGCCGACGCACATCATCGGCGTCGAGGCCGATATCGGCGGCCGCCTGCACCAGCACGTCGACATCGGTGAGATCGCCGCCGTCGCGGAAATAGAGCTCCATCAGGCGCTGCTTCATCTCGGGTGCCTTACCGATCGCCTCGGCCCAGAGGATCAGGCGGTGGCAGTCGGTCGTGTTCGGCTGACGCGCCACGAGCTCCGGCCGGTAGGTGAGCCCCTCTTCGCTTGCGGCTGCGACGACGCGGCCGGCGATGCCTTTGTAGGCCTCGACCGAGCCGAACTTCTGGGTGAGATATTCCTCGCGGCTGATACCCTCGCGCGGCACCCAGGAATTGAGGAAGAAGGGGCGGAATTGCAGCTTGACCGGGACGTCGGGAACGAGCGCGAGCGCGCTCTCGATCCGATGCTTGCCGATATAGCACCACGGGCACACCACGTCGGAGACGACATCGATCTGGAGTGGCTTCAGTGCGCTCATACACGCCTCCTTCGGGCATTTGCCGTTTTGTCGGAAGATAAGCCGAACGGCGCCCGAGGCAAGGGCGCTAGGCCATATTTGCGGCCGTCTGCTTCAGCCATTCGGCGGTGCGCTCGTCGGCCGGAAAGAACGTCTCCAGCGCCAGCTCCGACAGGGTGATGTCGACCGGCGTGCCGAACACCATGGTGGTGGAGAAGAAACTGAGTATCCCCCCGTCATGGCGCAGCTTGAAGGGGATCGCGACATTGTCACTCGACAGCGGGCCCGCACGTGCCGGGATCGGATAGCTCTTCAGGTCGTTGTAGAGCTTGATCAGCTCCGGATCGGCCGTCGCCTCGCATTGCCGGTACAGGCGCTCGAGCAGATGCGCGCACCATTCGGCGAGATTGACGGTACGCGGCGCCAGCCCCTCGGGATGAAAGGCGAGCCGCAGCACATTGAAGGGCTGGCCGAGCAGCCGCTCCGGGATGCCCTCGAGCAGCGGCGCCACCATGCGATTGGCGGTCACCAGATTCCAGTGCCGGTCATAGGCCAGCGCCGGATTGGGCTCATGTGCCCTGAGCACGAGGTCGATCGCCTGACGGGCTGATTTCAAGGCGGGGTCCTCCAGCGGACGCTGCGGAAAGGCCGGCGCATAGCCGGCTGAGACCAGCAGCACATTGCGTTCGCGCAGGGGCACGTCGAGACGTTCGGCAAGCCTCAGCACCATGTCGCGCGAAGGCGCGGCGCGGCCGGTCTCGACGAAGCTCAGATGTCGCGCAGAGATCTCCGCCTCGCCTGCGAGATCGAGCTGGCTCATGCGCCGGCGCTGCCGCCACTCGCGTAAGTGGTCGCCTATATGGACCGGCTGGCCATGTTCGGTGCGTGCCGTGGATGCATGTGCGCTCATGGTCGAAAACCTAGCATGCGGATTTCAGCCCTTCCATTACCCCCGAGGTAATGGAAATGGGCATGTAACCGAATGAAATCACTGAATTTATTTTCGCGGAATCCGCTGGATACCGACAAAAATACCGACAGGCTCGCGCTGCCGAAATTCTCTCTGGTACTGGTGTGGCTCTCTTCAGAGCTCGTGCGCGAGTATTGGAAGCAAAAATCGTCCGCCTTCGATTTCTCCGGCTAAGCGTACCTCAGGCGTTGCCCGATACCGAGACGCTCTCCCTTCTTCAGCATCGCATGCCCGAGCGCAATATCGCTCAGTGAGAGGCCACGGTGCCATAGCAAGATGGTCTCGTCTTCGCTTTCCCGACCAGGCTTCAGCCCGGCGACAATCTGGCCGAGCTCGGCGTGGAGCGATTCTTCGGACAGCTTTCCGGCCTCAACATGGGCCCGAAGACTTCCAAACTTTCCGGACTTGCACTGGCCCCAATCGTCAACCACGAGCTTGCTCATGATATCGGTCAGAGACAGTTCGACCGCGCTCATGGTCCCATAGGGAACGACGAAGGCTCCGCTCTTGATCCAGCTCGTAAGGAGCATCGGTTCAGGTTCGACAAGGCGCGACGCTTCAACGACGATATCTGCCCCTTCAACGCAAGCTCGCCAGTCTTCGGTCGCAACCACTTTTTTCCCGAGGTCTCGACTTAATCGCTCTGCAAACTCATTCCGACTCTCCGGTCGCCTTGAATGGACGCGAATTTCATCGAAGGCGAAGAGGTGGTCCAACAGGCGGACATTCCAGTACGCGGTGCCTCGCGCCCCGATGTGCCCCAGTATCTTCGAATTCTTCCGAGCGAGATATTTGGCGCCTATTGCCGTCACCGCTCCCGTCCGCATGTCCGTTATGCCGCTCGCGTCCATGATGGCTCTCGGCACACCGTTGCGCGGGTCGAACAGCAGAAGCACCCCGAACTCCGAAGGCATTCCAGACTTGTAGTTATCGACGAAGTCACCAACGATCTTCACGCCTGCGGCGTTGTTGGCGGTGCCGAGAACTCCGCGAAGAACGTTGAAATGGCCGTCGGCCAACTTTGGCTCCAGATGAACACGCGGCTCAATAACCGCCTCCCCGCGGCCCTGTCTCGCGAGACCCGACTCAATCGCGTCCAGAACCTCTTGATCGGACAGTTTCAGTGCCTCGATGTCCTGGCGATTGAGATAAGTGAGATAGATTGGATCCATGAGGCGGTCTCTTCCAGTTTACAGCACAACGAGTCCGAAAAGATCAGAGCATGCTGCACGCGCGGCCTAGTTTGGCTCGGAGGCAATCCTCTGGGAGGTTGGCTGCCATTTCAGGAGCTTGCGCTCGAGGCGATTGGCCAACGCATTCATCCCCATCACGAACGCCAAGAGGATAAAAATGCCTGCGAATACACCGGCCGGATCGTAAGTCGAAGACGCATAATTGATAAACAGACCGAGCCCTGCGGTTGACGAGGTAAACTCCCCCACGATCACGCCGATGACAGCATAGGGTATGGCCATACGCATCCCCAGCAACAGAAACGGCGCGGCAGCGGGTAAATATATCTGTCGACCCAGCTGACGTTCATTTGCCCCCAAAACCAGGGCCAAATTAACGACATCCCGGTCGACCGATCGGACGCCGGCGAAAACATTATAGAAGACGAGAAAGAACACCATTGTGCCGGCCAGCATCACCTTCGACCAAATGCCGATACCGAACCAAATGACGAACAAGGGCGCCAAGGCGATTTTCGGTATTCCGTAGAATGCCATCACGTAGGGCTCGAAGATTGAGGCCGCGCGCGGAGAACGCCCAAGCGCATATCCGAGCAACAGCCCGAGCAGAACGCCGATCACATAGGATAGAACCAATTCCTCCCCTGTCACGCGGAGGCTTGGCCAGATTTCACCGGTGTAGAATAGGTCGATAAGACGCCATGCGATTTCCGTCGGCTTGCTGACATACGTCTCGCGTATCAATCGTCCGGACGCAAATTGCCAAAAGCAGAGCAACGTGACGCCCGGGGCTGCCAACAAAAGCGCCCGACATACGGGCGCCCAGATTCGTTTCGGCGATGGCGCGCGGAGTGAAGTCAGTGTCATCTGGTCGCTCATGCCGCACGCCTAATGTTGAGTTCGCTTCGAAATACGGACCACACCCGATCGTACGCTTCGGCAAAGCCTGGCGTCGCGTAAGGTTCGAACATGTCGCGAGGTCGTGGCAAATCGATGGGAATTTCGGCGATGACACGCGCGGGCCTGCGACTTAGCACGACAACGCTGTCCGACAACAATACCGCCTCGGTGATGTCATGCGTGACGAAGAGCACGCTTGCACCTTCGGTAGCCAGCATCGTCTGCAAATCATGCTGCATGACCATGCGGGTCTGCGCGTCCAACGCACCGAACGGCTCATCCATCAAGATCGTATCCGGCTTGTAGACCAGCATGCGTGCGATGGATGCACGCTTCTGCATACCGCCCGACAATTGATACGGGTAGTGCGATTCAAAGCCGGCGAGGTCGACGCGCTTAATAGCCTCCATGGCCTTCGCGCGGCGCTCGGCTAGAGTCATGCCACGCAGCAACAACGGAAATTCGATGTTCTCGATCATCGTCTTCCACGGCAACAACTGCGCCTGTTGTGGCACGAAGCCGATGGTACGATTCACGCTGGTGACCTCTCGATCATGGTGGAAGACCATGCCGACCGACGGCTTGAGAAGCCCTGCGGCCATTTGGATGAGAGTGCTCTTCCCACAACCGCTCGGCCCGATAACGCTGACGAACTTGCCCCGCTTCACTTCGAAGCCGACATCGCTGATGACCACGTTTGGTGCATCTCCGATTGGACTTGCGAAGCTCTGTTGAATCGCACTGAATCGGAGAACGCTTGCGCTTGCTGCTTCGGTCATTTTTCTCGTAATCCATTCTTCAGACGTCGCACGGGTCACATGCAGATTGGCAATCGGGAAGACGTCCCCCTTCTCGACTTACTACCGGGTACACGAAGCTGGTCTCGTCCGAACCTGCTCCATTCAAGACTCGTCAGGGGCCTTTGCGCTGGCCGCCTCCCCGCAGGTTCTGAGTTTATCTCCGACTTCCGGAGCGACGTGACGGAATATTGGGCACGGACGACGCAGAACGACAGCAGAGCAACTCGCCCAGGCTGAGAGATACGGCAAACGAATCCCGTCCGAACGACTTCACAAATCGCCCGGAACTCCAAACTTTGGCGCCGCCGAAGGTTTAAGGGCCCGGGTTACATAGTCATCCATCTGCGGCCTCCAGGCCTTCCATAGCTCCGACAGTCGGGTGATCGGCTCATCATGCAGGTCGACCCGGATATCTGCGATCGGCCAGGGAACGCGGTCAACAATAATCATGCCCGCCGAAAGCATTGGGCCGGCCTCGCCGCCAGCTGCCAGGCCAGCTTGCATGGCAGTGACCAGCCGATCGCCGAGTTCAGCATCGGCGGTCTCGTTGAATGCCGACATCATGCGCTTCGGCACTTCGGCGTTCGCAAGGAGGTTGCCGAGCGCAATCACATTCTGACCGTGGGCACTTGCGAAAATGCCGAGACTATGGAGTCCGGAATAGCATGCGGTCCGCCCGGAATGATCGAGAATCCCAAGTTGGCGGAATTCGATGTGTTCCGTGTTTGCACGAATCCCGGCAAGGATCGTATCAGCGTCCAGCCCGAGCTCCATCAAGGCAAGAGCGCGTGGCCCCAAGCGCGGATCGGTGATATTTTGGGTGGCGCAAACGCCGGCTCCGGCGCGGGCATAGGCGCATCGCGCCGCCACGCTCATACTGGACGACGCGATCGCGATTCCAAGCTGCCCCGTCTGATTACAGCGTCCACTTATTGAGATCGTCATACCGAGCTCCGAGCCCAACATCGCCCCACGATCATGCGATTATCGCTTGCCGATCAGCGAAGAAAATTACGATTTCCGTATGATGCGCTTCGCAAATCCAAATCCGGCGGACCACAATTTGTGTCACGAGCGCCCGCGAACCCGCGGCAATTGAAGGAACGGCCAAGGCTCCGGCATTTGACGGCATGGCACTTCGATCAGGGAGGGACGACGAGCCTCGATGGCTCTTGCCAGGGCACTCCTCAAGGCCTGCGGCCCTTCAGCGCGCATGGCGTCGATGCCAAAGCTATCCGCCATCCGCACGAAATCCGGGTTGGTCAGGTCTGTTGCGATGACGCGCTGTCCGTAGAGCTCACGCTGCATACGCTGGACGTTCCCGAATGCGCCGTC
Source organism: Bradyrhizobium sp. LTSP857 (assembly GCF_000938285.1). Taxonomy (NCBI): domain Bacteria; kingdom Pseudomonadati; phylum Pseudomonadota; class Alphaproteobacteria; order Hyphomicrobiales; family Nitrobacteraceae; genus Bradyrhizobium; species Bradyrhizobium sp. LTSP857. The sequence goes on from NZ_JYMS01000049.1 coordinate 732,162, forward strand.
GTTGAAAAGCACCGTCACGAGAGGAATGTTGTGATGGGCCGCTGTAGCAAGCTCCTGCACGTTGAACATGAAGCCGCCGTCGCCGGTGATCGACACGACCGGGGTATCCGGTAATGCGTGTTGCGCGCCGAGCGCTGTTGGAAATCCCCAGCCCAGGGTTCCCGCATGCCCGGAGGAGAGATAGGTCCTCGGCAACCGCGTTTCATAACCGATGCGCGAGACGTAGCCGACCTGTGTCGATTCGTCGACGAGGATGCCATCGTCGGGGAGCACATCTCGGATCGCGCGCAAATAGTCCAACTGCGGACGCAGCACATTGAGCTTACCCGCGATCTCCTCCTTCAAGGCACGGCTCGATGCGACCCGACTATCACGATCCCCGACCGGCTCTCGTATCTGGTCATTGAGCCGCTGCAGGACATCGTGAGCCTCGCCACACAAGGCGATTTCGGGCTGGCGGCCGCATGACATCTCCAGTCGGTCGACATCCACCTTGATGACCCGCAGCTCTTCGTCGGATCCCCACTGCGTCAGCGGCAAATGCATCCTTGTTCCGATTGCAAGGACGACGTCGCAGCCCTTCCAGAGGGCGTGACCGGCGGTGAGATTAAGACTGAGCGGATGCCTATCGTCCAGCACGCCCTTCCCCATGCGATGAGCCACTACGGGCGCACCGAGCTTTTCCGCAAGTTGCCTCAACGGCAGACCAGCCTCCTGGGCCCCGCCCCCGACAAAGATCAAGGGGCGCTCGGCACGGGACAACAGGGAGGCCGCTCTCGCGAGAGCGTCGTCCTCGGGAGCCGGCGCAACGTCCGGCTCGCGCACGAATGCGGCCTTGATTTCGGCTCTCCGGGACAAAACGTCCATGGGCACTTCGATAGCTACGGGACGAGGACGGCCCGACCGTAACGCTGCAAAGGCCTCCGCAAAGTCGGCCGGCACATCCCCAGGCGCCGTTGTCCGCTTGGCCCACTTCGTCAGCCGTTCGAGGATGCCCAATTGGTCGGGCAATTCGTGCAGATAGCCAAGTCCCTTGCCGATTGCATGGCTTGGAATCTGACCCGATAGGCAGAGGACCTTCGCGCCGGCGCTGTAAGCCGTCCCGAGCGCGGCTGCGGTATTGAGCACGCCCGGGCCTGGGACCACGGCATAAGCGGCAGGCTTGCCGGTCGCCAGTGCCGCGCCCAGCGCCATGTAGGCGGCGCCCTGCTCATGTCGGGTATGCACCGCCTGGATTTCATTTCGGCGATCGAACAAGGAAACAAACAAGGCGTCGTTCTGGATGCCAGGAAGACAGTAGAGCGAGGTCAACCCGTGCTTGAGCAGCGCGTCGACAACCGCGTCCGCACCGCTCATTTCACGTGTCGTCTGTGGCGCGAGGGCTTCGTTCACCGTCTTACTCATCTGGAAGGTCAAACAGGTTCAAGACGGTGCCGATGTTCTTTGAAGCGGCCGAGTCCAGAATGTGCGCGCCCAGCATGACGTCGCTGATGGCGAAGCCGCGATGCCAGAACACGATGCGACCGTCGGCATCGGCACGCCCGGCCTTCGAACCACACGTCACCTCGCCAATCTCGGCGTATAGCTTGGCGCGCGTGAGTTCGCCGCTCTCGATCATCGGATGCAACTGCCCGCCCTTGCAGCACTGCTCCCAATCATCGACGATCACTTTCGAGGCTGTCTTGACCGTGTCCGGATCGACGGCCATTTTCCAGCCATAGCAAATGAGAAGGCAGTGCGGCGTCAGCCACTCGTCGCGGATCAGTATCTCGGGCTTCTCCAGACGGGTCGCCTCGACGACGATATCGGCGCCGCGACAAGCCTCTTCGGCAGTGGCGACGGCCACGGCCTTGATGCCGCATTCCTGCCGAACGCGTTGCGCCAGGGTCTCGCGCGTTTCGGGCCTCTTGCTGGTGATACGGACTTCGGCGATCTCGAACAATTTGGCGAGGATCGCGATATTCGCGAACGCAGTGCCCCGCGCGCCGACATGGCCGATGATCTTCGCTCCCTTGGGGGCGAGATATTTTGCTCCGATACCCGTGACGGCACCGGTTCGTTCCGTCGTCAAATCTGTCGCGTCCATCAAGGCCCGCGGCACGCCGGTTCTGGGATTGTACAATGTGAGCATGGCGACCTCGGAAGGAAGCCCGTGCTTGTAGTTATCGACGTAGTCCCCGATGACCTTGACGCCTGCCGTATCATTTGGGCCTGCCCAGCCCACCAGAATGTTGAAATGGCCGTTGTACCGGTCATCCAGCTGGATGTGGGCCTTCGGAGGCAGGACAACGTCCCGCCGTCCGTGCGCGGACAGGCCCTGTTCGATCAGCGAGAGCAGGACTTTTATCGGAGGCAGAAGCGAACGCACTTGCTTCCGATCGAGATAGCGGAAATCGACACGAGCCATGGCGGCTACCCCCTATTTGGCATTCTTCGCGAGTTCGACGTATTTGTTGGTCCAGAATGAGCCCGGCGCCGGCGGCGTTCGTCCGGAGTCTTCGACGAATTGGGACAACAGCTTGGCACGCTCTTCGTTGAGCAAACCGTCGTCACGGATTCCGTCAGCGAGCGTCTTGATGCTGACGCGCATCACTGGTTGAGGCAGCTTCGGGAAGAATTTTCCGCCAATCTTGTCGGCACTCCCCTCCAGATCGGAGAGCACCGCATGGTTGGCGGAATTCATCGCCCGTACCGTCGCGACGATCTTCTTCTGTGCGGCTTCGTTCGCGTCAGAGCGGCCAACGAGCACGAGACTCGGCATTCCCTTCCAGCCCGAAATATCGGTATCGGGCTCGATGACAGTTCGGCCGTATCCCGCCGCCTCCGCCAATGGTCCTTCGGGCGGCGACAACATGAATGCATCGATGCGCCCGTTCTCCAGGGCCGCTCCAAGTGCTGCGGCCGAACCGATCTGGACGACCTGGACATCCTTGCGACCGTCAAGGCCGCCGCGCGTCGCCAGCCAGCGAACGGTCCGGTCCTGAGCGCCTCCGACCACGGCGACCCCTATCACGGCGCCCTTGAGGCAAGCGATGCGTTCCTTGATCGGCATGCTCCTGGAAATGCCCGTTCGCTTGATCATCGCTTCGGACACGGTCAAATTGAGCGAGATCTTCGACATCAGCGAATAGATGATCTGGTACGGCTGTCCCTTCGCAACCGCCTCGAGAACTGAATCGCTACCTGTCGCGGCGATGTCGATGTCCCCGCTGTCGAGCGCCGCCAGGCAGGCGGGGTCTCCCCCGTTGATGGCTGCCCAGTTCAGATCAACTTGCTCCGCTGCGAACGTATCGTAGGCACGCGCGGCCCACACCGGGAGAAAGCCCAACGTCGTCGTGGCTTGGCCCATGCGCACGGTCTCCTTGGCCGCGGCGCTGGCTGGCCAGCGTGCGGATGCGGCGAGCGCGAACGTTGCGAGGGCAAATTGTCTGCGATCTATGTTCATGAAGCGCGTCATTCGGTCACTCCGGAATCACGGCGGTAGCATCGATTTCGACCAGCCATTCCGGCCGAGCCAGCGCCTGGACGACCAGGCCAGTCGACACCGGATAAACGTCCTTGATGTATTCGCCCATGGTTCGATACACCGCCTCGCGATGCCGCACGTCTGTCAGATAGACGACGACCTTGACCAGGTGTTCCATCCTGCCGCCGGCTTCCTCGATGAGCTGCCTGATGTTCTGCATGACCTTGTGGGTCTGCTCTACGGGGTCATGGCTCGCGATGTTCGCGGCGTCGTCGAGATTCTGCGGGCACTGCCCGCGCAACCACACGATCTTTCCACCCGAGGTAACGACCGCCTGACAGAGATCATTGTCCAGTTTCTGCTCCGGATAGGTGTCCTTGGTGTTGAACTTCCGGATTCGGTGATGTGCCACTCAGCTCTTCCTTTTGTTCTCTATTCCGCAATCGCCGGGTTTGATGTCCGGGGCGCCGCCGCAGCTTTGCCGCGATCGATCTCCCCGGCCCTCTCGTTATGATAGTCGCGATAGCGCCGCTGCGTGGAAATCCGATCCGCCAGGTACTTCGCGTCGTGCCAGACTCCCCAGATGAACGCTGAGCCTCTGCGCGACTGCCACGGCAACCCCAGGAAAAATATTCCGGGCTCACGCGATATGCCTCGTTGATGCCTCGGCTTGCCTGCCGGGTCGAAGGCGTCGACCTTGAGCCAGGAGTAATCCGACGAATAGCCCGTGGCCCAAATGACTGTATTTACCCCAGCCGCACGGAAATCGAGCTCACGCAGCGGATCGGTCAGACATTCCGGATCCGGTGGGATGATACGGGCCTCGGGCTCTTCGGGAAGTTCGAGGCCGGTGCGTTTGACGTAGTCGTCCGCCTCATCCAGTAGCGAGATGAGCGATTGATCTCCCATCGCGACGTTCTCCCGGAGATCATTGGCGAAAGTCACCTTGCTGTCGCTGTAAGACTTGGTCGAGCCTACGAGCATCATTCCTTCCTCGGCGAGCCGCCTGAAGTCTACGGTGTAACCACCGCGGGCGCCGCTCACGGAAATCGTGACATGCTCCGTGCCACGCGTCTTTGTCTCGATATCCCATTTTCCGAGGACGCCCAGCCACCAGCAAAAATCATACCCGCGGTAGGATCGCGGCGGCCGCTCGTGCGGACCGACCGAAAGATAGACGGCTCTGCCGGCACGGAGAAGCTCGTCGGCGATCTGCCCACCGGATGATCCCGCGCCGACGACCAGCACGCCTCCGTCCGGCAATTGCGCCGGGTTGCGATACTCGTTCGAGTGTATCTGGGTGACGCGCGCGTCCTTGGGTATGACGTCGGGGATCAGGGGAATCTGAAAAGGACCGGTCGCTGCAACAACGTTGTTGGCTTCGAATGTCCCTACAGACGTTTCGACGCGGAAACCCGCGCGGCCCTCAAGGCGGCAAACGGATGTGACGTCCACGCCGCACCGCACCGGGGCGGCAATCATTTCGGCGTAGGAGACAAAATAGTCCGCCACCACTTCCTTGGACGGAAACGAATCTCGATGACCCGGAAATTCCATGCCGGGAAAGCGGTCGTGCCATGCGGGGCCATTTGCGACCAGTGAGTCCCATCGCGCCGTCCGCCACCTTTCGGCGATTCGGTGCCTTTCCAGAACGACGTGAGCGATGCCGGCGGCGCTCAGATGCTCGCTCATGGCCAATCCGGCCTGACCTGCTCCGACGACAACCGTGTCAACTTCTTCTATCGGCATGACCGTTTTCATTCCCGGCTCGTTCGAACGAGGCGCGCATACAACACGGCTACGAAGTCTACTTAGGAGCAAACACGGCGGCGGGAAATTATGATTTCTCGTCGCACTGCTTAGGCCTCTCCTAAACACCCCCGATCAGGTCGTCGGCTACACGGACCATCGATGATCCCGTCGTTAGGGACGGCAGGTTATGGCCGCAGTGACGCGCGCATTGGTGCTCAAACAGCAAGATTTGCGTTTTCGATCTCCCTCGTCTCTTGATATCCCAAGACGGGGTCCCTCCGGGAAGCAGACGGCTCCTGACGATGCTCCCGGGAAAAGAGCACGTCCAAAACGTTCTTCGGAGGTTCATCCTCGGAAAATCCAATCCACAGAACAGTCTGCGGCCGCCTGTAGGCCCTGAACCGGCCGCTCGCGGACTGCCACGATAGCCGCCACCGGGCTCAGGACAGCATCATCCGCTATTTCAGTTCAGCATATCCCCGTTCGGCGGCTTCGCGTTCATAGGTAATGACGCGCGCATATTCCGCCGGATCGGCAGCGGTAATTGTCTTGATGTGGAGACCGTCAAGCACCGGCCGGTATACGGAATCGCTCGCCACGCGGAACAAGGCAGCGCGCAGCTTTTCAATCTGATCGGGTGGCGTCGCAATCGACGTTACGAAAGGAATGGCCGGACTCTCCGGCGTTTCGGCGAGCACGCGGATGGCGCTCACCTTCTCCGGACACAGCTCCTTGAAGAAACCGTAGGTCACGCAATCGATCGAGGCTGCGTCCAGATCGCCCGCTTGGACCTGCCTGATACTCTCGGTATGCGAGCGCGTCGCCACGACCGTTCCGAAGAAGGGCGCCTTGACGCCATGCCGGGCCAACAATAGCCTTGGCAGGTTCATTCCTGAATTCGAATGGATACTGTTGAGCGCGAACGTGGCGCCGCGCAGGTCTTCGATGGTTCGATAGGGGGATTCCTTGCCCACAATGACAAAGGCCCGATGTGTCGACGGACCGCAGCCCGGAAAGTCGTAAGTCGGGACGCCCAGAAAGGCGAATTGACCGCTGTAGATGGTCTGCAAAGGATAGCCACAGGCCTGGGAAAATAAGACCTCCGAGCCAATGGCATCCGGAACGGCGGGACGCGAGAACACAAGATCTGGTGGAATGGAGGCCAGCTTCTGGGCCCGCATTTCTTTCGACAACGCCTCCCAGAAAGCGGCGTTTTTGCCCGCCAACTCGGGAAGATTATACATCGGTAGGCTGGCGGTCAGCTCCAGCATCTGATCTCTCTCGTCAGCTTGGCGCGATCATGGCACGCGAGGCATGCTTTCGGTCGTTAAGGCGAGGGACAGCTTCCAGCAGCTCACGCCCGTAGTCGCTCTGGGGAGCCTTGAGAATCTGCCGCGTAGGCCCCTGTTCGACGACACGACCGAGGCGCATGATGATAACATCCTCGCACATCAGTCTGACAACCTCGATGTCGTGGCTTATGAACAAATAAGCGAGGCGGAATTCGCTCCTCAGACCATGAAGCAGCTTCAGAATGGCCGCCTGAACCGAGACATCGAGGGCGGCGGTCGGCTCATCCAGAATCAGCAAATCCGGGGCAGAGGCAAGCGCGCGCGCAATTCCCACGCGCGCCTTCTGTCCTCCCGATAGCTGATGAGGGTAGCGATTCAGCAGCTCCGGATTAAGTGCAACGCTGGTGGCGAGAGCTTCCACTTTCAGACGGATTTGCCGTTCGTCGGCCAACCCGACGAGCCTTCGAATCGGATCGGCGATAGCTGCGCCCGCAGTCAGATGCGGCGTCAGATTCTCACCCGTATCCTGAAAGACGTGTTGTATCCTCCGTCTCTCTGGACGGCGCACGAACGACGATGGCGACACCGCGCCGATGTCGATTCCCTCGAATGCGATGCTGCCGCCAGTATTGTCGATCAGGCGCGAGATCATCCGCGCCAGCGTGCTCTTTCCCGACCCGCTTTCGCCGACGACGCCGAGACTTCCCCCGCGAGCAATCTCGAAATTGACGTCGTCGACCGCGAGAACGTCGTGCGACCGCCATCCTCGCCCCTTGAACGATTTCGTGAGACGCGAGACTTTCAACATAGCGGGTGCCTGCACGCAACAAAATGCTGCGGAGAACGGGCGATCAAGGATAGAGGCGATGCATCGCAATCCGGTTGGTGACGATCGCATCTGGGCGCAAAGCGACAGGGCAGCAAAGGCCCCGCCAAGTCGGGGAGCAGGCCCGGTACCGTCCGAAGATCGTCGGCGCTCTCGGAATGCTGGGGAACGGATGCAAGCAATTGTTCCGCGTACGGATGCATCGGCGAGTAAGCCAACTGCTCGGCAGGCCCGCACTCGACGAGTTGTCCGGCGTGCATCACGGCGATGCGATCGCAATTCGCGGCAGCGAGCGCCAGATTGTGCGTGACCAGCAAGGTCGCCATCCCACGCCGTTGCGAAAGATCTCCGATGAGAGCCATGATCGCGGCTTCGGTTGTCACGTCGAGCCCGGTGGTCGGTTCATCCGCGATCAGAAGTTCAGGTTCACAGCCAAGAGCGAGCGCGATCCCGACGCGTTGGCACTGACCGCCTGAAAGTTCGAACGGATAATGGTCCGCGCGATTTGGATCGATGCGGACATTTTCGAGGAGCGACAGCACCCGGTCCCTCCCCGCAACATCGCCAAGCTGACGGCGCACGGTCATGATCGGATTCAGGCTCGCCCGGGGATTCTGGAATATCTGGGCGATCGCGGCATGCGTGCTCCGCCGCTCCCTGACCGGCTCGATGACGGCTCCGTGCCACCGGATTTCACCGCTCGCGATTCGGGCGGACCGATCCAGCAAACCCGATATCGCGTAGGACAGAACGGACTTTCCGGAGCCGCTTTCGCCGACGAGGCCGACAATCTCGCCGGGAGCAATACTCAAATCGATCCGATCCAGCGCCTTGACCGTACCGCGGCGCGTGGAAAATTCGATCGACAGGTTCCTGACTTCGAGCACTAGCGTCGTTCCCTGGCATCGAGGACGTCGCGCAAGCCGTCGCCCACGAGGTTGAGCGATAGAACCACCAGAACCAAAGTCATCCCCGGGAAGAGCGCGACCCACCATTCGCCCGTAATGATGAAGCTCGCGCCCTCTGCCACCATGATCCCCCACTCCGGCGTCGGAGGCCTGATCCCGAGACCGATAAAGGACAGAGCGGCAGCGTTGAGCATGGCCCAGCCCATCGTCAACGTCGCTTGAATCATGAGCTGGGGTACGGCCGTGGGAACGAGGTGAACGGCAAGAATTCTGAAAGGGCCGTTCCCGCTCACTCTCGCCGCCTCCACAAAGCCCATCTCGCGGCGTTGCTTCATCTCAGCTCGCATTGTCCGAGCATAAAACGGCACATTCACGATGGCTGTCGCATAGATGATGTTCTCGAGGCTGTTTCCGAGTGCGGCGACGATTCCCATAGCGAGCACGAAGAGCGGGAATGCCATGATCGTGTCTACGATCCACATGGCCAGGCGGTCGACGATTCCACCGAAGAAGCCGGCGAGACTCCCGATCAGGCCCCCGATGATGAGCCCTAACCCCACCGCAGACAGCGCAATGAACAGATCGAGACGTGTGGCGTAGACGATCCTTGTACATATATCCCGGCCCACCTGATCAGTGCCGCAAGGGTGTTCCCAGGTTGGGGGCTTGAGCGCTATCGAAGGATTGGTGGCGAGGGGATCATGAGACGCAACGAACGGACCAAAGATCGCAACGAGACAGATGATCACGATGATCGCCATCGTGGTCGCGGTCAGAGGGTCTCGACGCAAGCCGTCCTGGAGGGTTGCAGCAAACTCCATGTCCTACTCCGCAAGGCGCACGCGAACGTCGACGATCCCGTAAAGGACGTCGATCAGAATATTGATCAAGACATAGAGGAGCGCCACGCTGAGCACGAAGCCTTGCACGGCCGCATAGTCTGACGCCACGAGGGCTTGGAGAGCGTACGATCCGATTCCAGGCCAGGAGAAGACCTTTTCGACCACGACATTCGCGCTGATCAGAAACGAGAACACGAAGCCAGCCGTGGTCAGAACAGGCAGCATGGCATTTCTGAGCGCATAGACGTAGACCAGTCGCCACCTCGGCATATCGTAAGAACGGGCAGCCCGGATAAAGTCGCTGGAAAGCACCGTCAGCATCGCTCCTCGCGTGATCCGGGTCAGAGGTCCAATGCCGGAAAGCGCAAGCGCGATCGATGGAAGGACCAAATGGGCGAGGCCGTCCGTCACGCTTTCGTAGTCGCCCGCAAGGAATCCGTCGATGACGATCAGGCCGGACTTAACAGGCGGAGGAAGACCAAGTGGATCGATCCGGCCCAGAGGAGCCGGCGCAAGACCGAGCAGATAATAGAAGACGAAGACCAACAACAGGCCCGTGAAGAAAGAAGGCATCGACAACGCCGTCGTCGAGAAGAACCTGGCAGCGTGGTCGATCAGGCTTCCCTTCCGAAGCGCTCCGATGACCCCGAGCGGAATCGAAACCAGCAATGCGATCAGGAGTGAGAGCCCGGTCAACTCGAGCGTCGCCGGCATTCGCGCCGCCAGGTCCTTGACAACGGGCTGACCCGTTATCAGCGATTTTCCCAGATCGCCATGAAGCAGATTGACGACGTAGGAGACGAATTGCTCCAGCAGGGGCCGATCGAGAAGCATGGCCTTGCGTATGTCGGCGATCGCTTCGGGAGTAGGCGCCGCGCCGGCGAAGTAGACCGCCGGGTCCCCCGGCAGCAATCGCGTGAGGGCAAAGGAAACCAAAACCACGCCGAAGATGGTCGGCACCGCAAACGCGACCCGCTTGATGACCGATCGCAGCAGAGGAAACAACTTTCAGGCCTTTGCCAGGGTGCGCGCATCCACTTGACGATGGAACATATAGACGTACCCGTTGACATCCTGCTGAACCGCGACGTCCAGCACCGGCTGATAAAGCGGGATGTAGGGTACTTCCGTCATCGCGAGCTTGATGAATTGTTTCGCGATCGATTCGTACTCGGCTCCTTCTCGCGCCTGTCTCGCAGCGTTGAGCAGCTTATCCATCTCGGGGTTTTTATAGCTTGCGACATTGAAGACGGTATTTTGCCCGTGCCAGAGCCAACGGAAGTAGAAGTCCGCTCCGTCAAACCAGGCGCCGAAAACGTCGATCGCCATCGGCCAGTTCTTCTGGCTTCGTCTCGCAAAGAAGTCCGGAATTTTCTCGATCGTCAGCTTCACGCCGAGCTTGCCCAGTGCATCCTGAATGATGAGCGCGGCCGGCTCGTCGACTGTTGCCGCTCCAGCGTCGAAGTAGAGCTTGGTCTCGAACCCGCCCGCAAGGCCTGCATCGGCAAGCAGCGCCTTGGCCTTGTCGGGATCGTGGCTATAGGGGAACGGCTGCGGCCAGGAAGCGTCCCGAGGCGCATCTGTAGACGCACCGAACATCGGCTTGGCCCGTCCGTAGACCGCGCTCTCGATCACCTTTTCGTAGGGAATCGCATAGGCGATCGCCTGTCTTACCCGCACGTCGTCGAATGGCTTGGTTATCGTCGAAAGCGCAAGATACCTGAGGGTGTTCGCCTGCGGCGCCGACTCGATTTTGATCTTCTTGGCGGCAGCAATGTCGGCCACGTCGCGCGGCGGGAGATCACTCGCAACATCGGCGTCCGCCCGTTCGACCAAGGCCCGGCGGGTGCCGGCCGCGGGCACGGACCGATAGAGAGCCCGCTCTTGTTTGGGCAGGGTCCCTCCTTTCCAATCCGCGAACCGCGTCAGAATGATCTGCTCGTCGGGCTTGAAGGATTCGACCTTGTAGGCGCCTGAGCCCGCTGAATTGATCTTGGTGAATTCCAGCGCCCAGGGGTCGGCGGTTGTCGCGTGCGATTTGCAAAGCTCGCTGTTGTAAACGCCGGGCACAACAATCGCGAGGCTGGGGAGCGTAAGCTTGTCTCGCTTCAGAAGCTTGATCTTGAAAGTACGCTCGTCGACAACCTCGAACTGATTGACGTCAGTGAGTGAAACCTGCTCCATCTGACGCTGAGGGAAACCTCCGACCGATACGAAGCGGTCGAACGACCATTTGACGTCACGCGCGGTTATCGGCGCCCCGTCATGGAATTTGAGATCCTGCTTCAGCTTGAAGACGACCGCGGAATTGTCAGGCGCGATTTCCCAGCTTTCCGCGAGTTGCGGCTCGAGCTTGTCGTAGTCATAGCTGGGCACTCCGTTCGGCAAAATCTTCGTACCGAACTGGATCAGCCGGTCGTAGGTCATCATGCAAAGTCCGTAGGACGCACGATTTGCCCCCGGCGTGTGAACGTCCAGCGTATTCGAATTGGACTCCGACACGATGACGATGCGGCTTGATTTGGATTGGCCGTAGGCGGGAAGAACCAAGAGCGACGAAGCTGCACCCGCGGTAGCCAGCTCCAAGAACTGTCGACGATCCATTCGGTATGCTCTCCCCTGAAGAACGACCACAATTTTGTATAGACATAATTCTGAAGTCAAGGGAGCATGCTGCACCGTATCCCTGGCAATCGCCAGTTTGACCGGTGCATTCGAGAAAAAGGCGGACAGTATTTTGCTCTTCATTGGATCGCGATTTTTGAACCAGCCGATCCGGTCTGAGCGCGGTTCGAGTACGCAATCTGGAGACGGCGTGTCGGAGCGTGATCGAAAGCAATGCGGTTCAAGAAAACCGAACCAGATCGAAACAAAGCTTTTCTTGATCGACGGTCCGCTAGGCAGATATTCTGGTGTCCAATGATTGACCTGCACTTCCCTCAGGGAAAGCCGCGCGGCTCGTGACGGCCGGGCATTGTTTCGGATACGTCAGGAATGGCCGCCGCGACATCATCGATCGCCGTCGATCCTCACCCCTCCGCGCGATCCGCCGACAGCGCCGTCCCAGACTTAAGTCTGGGACGCGGCGCGCGAAGCTCAGCCAGAGTCCCTGGCGACAACCCTTTGCCGCAACCCTGGCCACCCGCGCTCCGGGATCGGCCAAACCCACAGGATTCCGCGCAGATGACGGCACTTGACGCCCCATCTTGGGCCAATAGAGTCAGTTCCATGCGGTATTCGCTTCGCCAATTGGAGTATTTCATCGCTGCAGGGGAAACGCTGAGCATCACCTTGGCAGCCGAGCGAATTCATATCTCCCAGCCGTCGATCTCGACCGCAATCTCCTTCCTGGAGAAGGAGCTGGGCGTTCAACTCTTCATCCGTCACCATGCTCAAGGCCTGTCACTCACGCCCGCCGGGCGGGACTTGCTGCGCGAGGCGAAGAATGTCGTCGCGCAGGCCCAGCGCCTGTATGTCTTCGCGTCCGAGACGAGTAACCAGATCCGTGGGACGGTATCGCTGGGGTGCATGGTCACGCTCGCCCCGATGCTGGTCCCCGAACTGGTTCACTCCTTTACCACTGCCTTCGCGACGACGAAGGTTGCCCACATGGAAGCCAATCCTGAGCAACTTCTCGATGATCTGAGGCGATCGCGCATCGACGTCGCGATCATTTATGACCTGCAAGTCCCTGCCGATATCGACTTCATGCCACTGGCCCGGCTGCCCCCGCACGTCCTTTTGGCCGAGTCGCATCCTCTGGCGAGCCGGACCGCATTGACGCTGGAGGAGATGGTCGAGCATCCGATGATCCTGCTCGATCTGCCGCTGAGCCGGGAATATTTCCTTGCCTTGTTCATGAAGGACGGCCTCGAACCAAACATTTATGCGCGTTCGGAGCACATCGAGGTTCTCCGGACGATGGTGGCTAACGGACTAGGATACTCGCTTCTCAACATCAGACCGAGATCCGATCAGGCCCTGGACGGAAAACGCCTGAAGCGCGTGAGGCTGATTGGAGACAATCGGCCGATGGTGATCGGCACGGCCACCCTGAAAACCGTAAGCAAATCGCGGTTGCTCCAGGCATTCGAAAGCCACTGCCGTTCGTTTATCTCCGACAGTTACATACCCGGAATGGTGGCGCCGGTCTTCGACAAGACGAAGCGCAAGACAGGCCCGGAGAACAATGAGGAATCGTCGTGACGCTGCACGCAGGGCGCGCGCGGCGAACAGCTTCGACGTAACGGGAATTGAGATGCAAATCCAGGCCGATAGTTCTGCATCGGGACAATCCGATCTTCGCACCCAACCCGTCCCACGACAATCGGCCGACGCGTATCCATTCGATCTCGGATCCCACGGCCGAACGATCGCCACGACGTCGCCCGAGGCGCAGCATTGGTTTAACCTGGGACTGAACTGGTGCCTCGGCTTCAACCAGGAAGAGGGCGTGAAATGTTTTTACAACGCGCTGGCGTTCGATCCGGATTGCGTGATGGCCCACTGGGGCGTCGCGTATGGATCGGGCCCGTTCTACAATCTGATCTGGCGCGACCTGGGAGAGATCGAGGCTGACCACATCACGAAAGTGGCTTTCCATCATGTCCAGCGCGCGCTCGCACTAAGCGAGGGACGGGAGGATGCCGAACGTCATCTGGTCGAAGCCCTCGCGAAGCGGTTTCAGAAGCCGCACCACGTCGAACCGGAGCAGTACGATCGCTGGGACGATGACTACGCCGCCGCGATGCGGCGGGTCCACCATGCGTTTCCCGACGACCACGACATCATGGCGCTGTTCGTCGAGGCACTGATCACGCGGACGCCGCGCAAGCTCTGGGACGTCAAGTCGGGATTGCCTGCGCGAAACGCGGACACAGTGGAGGCGTCACAGATCTGCGACAAGTCAATCGCATTGGCCGACAAACAGGGCACTCCTCTGCATCCGGCCATCGTTCATCTTCACATTCACCTGCTCGAGATGTCGAACGAACCCGAACGGGCCTTGCGATCGGCCGATGTCTTGTCGAATTTGTGCGCTGACGCCGGGCACATGAATCACATGCCGGGTCACATCTACGTCCTTTGCGGCGACTATGAGCGAGCCAAGATCGCAAGCGAGAAGGCCATCAAGGCCGACGATATGTACGCCGACTACGCCGGCTCATTGAATTTCTACGTAACCGCACGCTGTCACGACCTGCATCTGATGATGTTTACCTGCATGTTCCTGGGCCAATTTGCGCCAGCCATCGCAGCGGCCGACAAGATACGCGAGATGCTCACACCCGACATTCTCGGCGTCCGCAATCGCCCTAAACTGGCCAATACGACCGAAGGCTATTACTCGGTCAAGATGCACGTTCTGATCCGCTTCGGACGTTGGCAGGAGATCATCGATGAGCCGGTCCCGGCTGACAGCAACATCTTCCTGGTTACGATCCCGATGCACCACTACGCGCGCGCAATTGCACATGCGACGCTGAAGGACTTCGCGAAAGCCGACGAGGAGCGACGGCTCTTCCAGCTCGCCAAGAGCCGCGTGCCGCCGTCCAGACGCTTTCTCAGCAATTTTGCGCTCGACGTCCTGTCGGTCGGTGAAGCCATGCTCGAGGGCGAGCTGGAGTATCACAAGGGAAATTACGAGACCGGCTATCGCCATCTGCGGGAGGCAGTCCGGCGCGACGACAATCTCGGCTATACCGAGCCCTGGGCCTGGATGCATCCGCCGCGCCACGCGCTCGCCGCCCTCCTGATGGAGCAGGGACACTACGCCGAAGCGGAGGATATCTACCGCGACGACCTCGGGCTTACCAACAGAGTGCAACGCTGCACTCAGCATCCGGACAACGTGTGGGCCCTTCACGGCCTGGTAGAATGCCTGCAAAGGCGAGAGGAAACGGTCGAGCTGCCACTCCTGTCGTCGAAACTGGCAGCCGCTCTTGCAAAAGCGGACACACCAATAGCCTCGTCCTGTATGTGTAGGCTCGATGAATATCGTCCAACACGAACCTGTTGCTGTAACTGAACCGCTGTTCTACGCGCACCTGAGCACAGCTGGCCGAGCCTCGATCGAGAGACGAGAGCTACCCCGCCTGTTCGATCGTCGAACTCAGGGTGCGACCAGTTTCTTGCGGATGGCATAGCGGACAAGCTCGGCGGTTGATGACATGCCGAGCTTGCGCATCGCGGCTGCACGATGGGTCTCGACAGTCTTTACGCTTAATTTCAAGACAGCGCCGATGGATCTGTTGGTATGTCCCTCCGCGATGAGCTGAACGACGGCCTGTTCCCGAGACGTGAGGAGCGGCGCGTCCGGCTGGCCTTGCTTGTTCACCTGATAATCATGAAGCAACTTCTCCAGAAGGACACTGGTGAAGTATGGCCTACCGTCGAGCAATGCCTCGACGGCCGAAATCAGGTGATTTCTCGCGTCGGATTTGAACAAGAAGCCGCGTACGCCCGCCAGAATCGCCTCGGTCAACAGTTCCTCGCTCTCGTGCATCGTGAGGATCAGAACCTCGGTACGCAAATGCATCGACTTGAGGCGGCGACAGACCTCCAGTCCATTCATGAGCGGCATCGAATAGTCGACGATCACAATATCCGGCCGCAACTCTAACGCAAGTGCAACCGCCTCTTCGCCATTGGCCGCCTCACCGATGACGCTCCAGCTGGAACAGGTTTCAACGATTGCACGAAGGCCGGAACGTACAACTTCATGATCGTCCGCAATCACGATGCGTTTCACAGCGCTATTCCCGTGCGGCCCGCAACCTAGCGGCAATTCACAGAGATTCCTGGCTCCATCCCGCCATTCTAGCCGCGGTCACTGGAAGGGTTATCCAACATAACCCTCATGTTCGACAGCAAATGTACTGAAAGCAGGTCCGATCAGATCTCGATCAATCTGACGCGAACCGCGTACCGGACCAGTCCTGCGGTGGAGTTCACGCTAAGCTTACGCATCGCAGCCGCCCGGTGTGCCTCGGTCGTCTTGACGCTCAGGTTCAACATGCAACTGATGCTCTTGTTGCTGTTACCTTCTGCAACCAGCTTGACGACAAGCTGCTCTCGGGGCGTAAGCCCGCCGTGTCCCTCCATATCTGCCTTGGTGCAATTTCCGGTACAAAACGGCTTGTGGATCAGGAGGGACTCGACAGCGGCCATCAACAACTTGTTTGCGTCAGATTTCACCAGGAACGCGCGAGCTCCCGCCTCAAACGCCTGCTGCGCAAGAAGGTACGAGTTATGTACCGTAAAGATCAGCACCTCGGTTTGAAGAGGATACTCCTTGATCCGACGGGCGACCTCCACGCCCGTCATTCGAGGCATGGAGAAGTCGACGATAGCGATATCGGGTTGGGTTTGGATGGCAGCGGCAATCGCCCCACGACCGTCCTTGGCCTCCGCGACGATTTCCCAATCCGACCGCAGAGCCAGTACCGCCCGCAGGCCTGACCGCACCGCCTCGTGATCATCCGCGATAAGAATCCGTTTCATGGCTGGAGGCACTCCAATTCGCCGAGAAGGACCTACGGCGCCGAACGTCAGAGATCGGCCGGCGAGGATCGCATCACGGCGGTGACCAGATCATTGCGGACCTCGATAAGCTGCCATGGTGTGGGTCCGGCTTCGACAGTTGCGCTTCTTCATCGCGGCGCCACACGGGACGATCGCGCACAACAACGTCCCGGACCGGCGCATCGTCGGATTGAATTGAACATCGAGTGTGCCTCCGAGTTGCTGAAGCCTCGCCCGCATTGCCGGAATTCCGACGCCGACAGTTCCTGCCTTGGCGCCGCGTCTCACATCGCCGACAAGGAAACCGCGTCCGTTGTCGCTGATCTTGAGCCGAAAATGTCCATCGGTCGCATCGACGACGATTTTGACCTCGGTCGCCTTTGCGTGACGAAACACATTCGTGAGCGCTTCCTGGGTGACGCGCAGCAAGGCGTACTGGCTGTCGCGGGACAATCGATCCACGTCGGCCAGGATCCTCGTGCTGATTCGTAACGATGTTCGCGCAGCAAACCCTTCGGCGTAGCGCTCGATCGTCGCTTTCAACCCTTCAGCTGTCAGACTCTGGGGGTGAAGCAGATAAGAGAACGACCGGATCTCCTTCAGGGCCTCGTCGATCGAGGCGTCGATATCGTCGCAGAGACGCTCGGCATCGATCGGGCCGGCGAGGTGGGCCCGGACTCGCATGATTCCAAGGCTGGCGGCGATCAAATGCTGGCAGGTTGAATCATGCAGATCGGAAGCAATCCGCCGCTGAATATCTTCTTGGATGGAGGCCAGGCTAACGCTCCCCCACTCGTCGGCTCGCCCCGGCGCTCCATTCCCGAGCGGCTCCTCGCGCAATATCCGATGACTACCGATCACACGGACGACAATACCGTCTATGGAATCGAAGACTGGAGCTACGGTTGTCTCACATTTGCATCGAGGGCCACCAAGCGAAAGACAATGGCGAATCCTGACTTCGGCTCCCCGGGCCATGCAGGCGATGAGCGCATCACCAACGGACTTGGCGTCGCTGCTCTCCATGCATTCGGTGATATCAAGGTCGCGAACTTCCCAGGACGAAACACCAAGGCGCGCCTCGAAGGCCGGATTGATCGCCTCATATCCGAAGCGCCCATCATGCAAAGTATGTATCGCGAAGAGAAGGTCCGAAGCGTGGTCCCAGTAGAGACGGCCGCCCGCCAACTCAAACGCCATCCGCTCCGTAACGCTGGGTCTCTTCGGCTCGCCGGCATCAAGACCGAATACTTTCACGAAACTCACTCACTCTTCGGAAGAACTTTCAAATTCAAAACTGAGCCGTCCGAAAATGTCTCTCCCTCCCCGCCCACGAGACACCCATCAATCAGTAACTACATGACGTTCAACTCGGGGAATTATATCCCGCTCAGTACATACACACCACTAGGTAGTATTTTTCTGGCAACAGAATCACGCATGAGTGAGATGGATTTCGACATATCGATATGCAAATTGTGCCAGCCATGCCTGCGCCATTCGGCGGCACGTTCAAAGGCGATACAATACTGTCTAAAATGATTGACAGATCCGGGACGTCGTACGCTGCGAAGACGGATTATCGACGCCGTCAGCCAGGTGTATCGAGCACGGCTGTGATCTACCGGTTGCTGTCGCTGCTTTTGGTGCGCTTCTTTCCCTTCGCAGTCGGAATAGGCTGCGGCACGGGTGCAATCACGAGAGGATGGGACGGGGCCCGAAGGCGGTTCGTGCCAACGTCGTCCCTGAGTGCATCGGTATCGAGACGCTGGCCACGGTCGACAGAGTCGCGCGGGTCGGCAGCAACGGCCGATATCGCCATCGTTCCAATCGCCGACCCGATCAGCACAAACACCCATTTCGTCCGCATCGTCCAGACACCTATCAAAATGCGAAGTCAAGCCGGGGACCGACCCGGAGATCCCGATAGTTTCGCAACGCAACATTCGACGTCCGCACCTCGTAGAGCACGCTGGTCGTCAGCGACAGGTTGCTTGCAAAACTGTACCTCACGCCGATATCGGCCGAATAGAGCTGATCCTGCCGTCCCCTGTTCAATCCGTCCGTGAACCAATAGGCTTCGAACAGCGGCGCACTCACAATCGACCATTTGGGATCGAGCTTGACTTCTATTCCGAGGACCGCATCGAAGCGCCAGCGGCGCGCCTCCGCCAGATCGGAGAACCGATAGGTCAACAGCAACAGCGGCGACAGCGTGACGTTGTCGACCTGGAAGTCGCGGGCCACGGAACCCATCACGTCGTGCGAGATAAACGCGAGGTCACGGTAGACGCCGTCGAAATCGTAGCGATTCTCGTAAATGGCGGAGAACCGCCAGCCGTTCCAATTCTCGGTCAGGCGCCCTCCCAGGCGCGCGATCGCGGCATTTCCATCCTTCTCCGTCGCAAAAGCATCGTACTGCGCGCGCGCATAGAGCCGATAGGACAGGTCGTTTGTCAGATAACCGTCGAGCCTGACGCTGATGTCGGGCTCGTAGTAGCCATCGGACTTGCGGTTATCGCGGCTGAACAGCGCGTTGTCGGTGAAGGTCGGTGAGACGGAGCCCACAACGCTCCAGGATGGCACCGACACGGTACTCGTCCTCATCTCGGTGAGGTCAAGTTCAGCGGCCCAGGCGCTGCTTACGCTGAACGCTCCGAGAACCGGCAATACGGCAAATGAGCGTCGCATGGCTATCCCCACGGCTCTGCGAACACCACGACTCATGCCACGATGAACGAAAATTGTGGCGTGTTGGTGTTGAGGTTTTAAATCCTTGGTTGTTCTGGCGAAGGGAACCCGTGCTCGATTGTGACGCGCTAACCGTCACCCCCAAACCCGGCCGCCCTGTTTAGTAGTCCACCGCGTCCCTGATGATCGGGCAGGTCATGCAATGACCGCCGCCGCGGCCACGCCCGAGCTCCGCCCCGACAATGGTAATCACTTCGATGCCTTCCTTCCGCAACAAGGTGTTGGTGTAGGTATTGCGGTCGTAGGCAAACACAACGCCCGGAGAGGCACAGACGAGATTGGCACCGCTATCCCATTGGGTGCGCTCGCGCATATAAGCGTTGCCGCCGGTCTCGACGACGCGCAGTTTCTTCAGGCCGAGGGCTTCGGCCACGACATCCACAAACGGCTTCTCGTCCTTGTGCAACTCGACGCCCGCGGAATTGTTTGCGGGCCGATAGGAGTACGCCGTGATGTTGTTGACGATGTCGGGATACAGCAGCACGCAATCGCGGTCCGCGAAGGTAAACACGGTATCCAGATGCATGGCCGCGCGCAGCTTTGGCATGGCCGCCACGATCACGCGCTCGGCCGCCTTCTTCGCGAACAGGGCAGCGGCAACCTGGCTGATGGCCTGCCGCGAGGTCCGTTCGCTCAGGCCGATCAGGACATTGCCCTTTCCGATCGGCATTACGTCGCCGCCTTCGAAGGTCGCAAGGCCATGGTCCTTGGTCGGATCACCCCACCAGACATTGACCTTGCCAGCGAAATCCGGGTGAAATTTGTAGATGGCGGTCGCGAGGATCGGCTCTTCATGCCGCGCTGGCCAATACAGCGAATTCAACGTGACCCCGCCATAGATCCAGCAGGTCGTGTCCCGCGTGTACAGCGTGTTCGGCAGCGGCGGCAGCAGATATTCGGTCATGCCCGCAGCCTCGCGGACCAGTTTGAGCATCTCGCCGCCATGGGCCTCCGGGAAATCATGAGTCGACACACCGCCGATGAGAGTCTCCGCGAGCTCACGCGCCTTGAGGCCCTCGAGATAGGAGCGAAGCTCGTCAACGAGACCGAGTCCGACTTGATCGGGAACCACCTGATTGTCGAGAATCCATTTCCTCGCCTCCGGGATGGCGACGGTTTCCGCGAGCAGATTGTGCATTTCCACGACGTCGACGCCACGGTCACGCATTTTCTGCATGAAATCGAAATGATCGCGCTTGGCGTTGTCCACCCAGAGCACATCGTCGAACAGCAGCGTATCGCAGTTGGACGGCGTGAGCCGCTGATGCGCGCGACCGGGCGAGCACACCATCACCTTTCGGAGCTGACCGACCTCCGAATGAACGCCGAAGGCTGAGGAATTCACCATTGGTGGCTCCTTTCGTATTGGGGCTAGATGCTGATATAGCCGGTGGCGAGGCCATGGATACCGACGACACATCCGATCACTGCTACCGCGAACAAGACCCACTCGGCGGGCGTGAAGAGTTGTTTGCCCTGCTCTTTCCGCGTGATGTAGTAGAGGATTGTGCCGGGCGCGTAGATGATGAAGCCGAGCAACAGGAACTTCGTCCCGCCTGCAAACAACAAGAATATCGTGTAGATCGTCGCCAGAACCGCGATGATGGCGTCCTTGCGGAGATCGCGTGGATCCTTTTCGTAAGTCTCCCGGCGGAACACCAGCATCAACGCAAAGGCCGCGGACAGAAAGTACGGGATCAACGACAGGTGGCTGCAGAGCGACAGTGCGAAGGTGAAGGCGTCGTCGGAGAACAGCGTGGCGACCAGCACCGCTTGAATCAGCAACGTGGTCATCAGCAGTGCTGACGACGGCACTTGATTGGCGTTCTCGCGTGCCAGGAAGGCTGGCATGTCCAGCTTCTTGGCGGCCACTGATAGCACCTCCGCGGCCATCATCGTCCACGCCAGATAGGCACCAAGCACCGAGATGATCACGCCGGCCCCGATAAACACCGCTCCCCAATGGCCGACGGCGGCCTCGAGCACACCACCGACCGAGGGCTGGCGAAGCTGCGCGATCTCCGCGCGGGGCAGAATGCCGTAGGCCAGTATCGACACCGACGCGAACAGCGCCAACACGCCGAGAAATCCCGTGACGGTGGCGACGCCCACGTCTTCGCGCTTCTCCGCGAAGCGCGAATAATTGCTTGCGCCCTCGATCCCCAGGAACACGAAGACCGTCACCAGCATCGTCGCCTTGACCTGCGCGAACAGGTTGCCGTAGTCCCCGGCCGATCCGCCCCACAGGTTGTCCGCGAACACGGCCGGCTTGAGGTAGAAGATCGACAACACCACGAACAACAGCAGCGGAATGATCTTGGCGATGGTGACGACCGCGTTGATTCCCGCTGCTTCCTTCACGCCGCGCAGCACCAGAAAATGAAATGCCCATATCCCGACCGAGGAGATGAGCACCGCGGTCAGCGTATTGCCCTGCCCCAAAGCGGGGAAAAACGCACCGAGCGTCGACTTAATCAGGATCCAATACGACACGTTGCCGACGCAGGCGCTGGCCCAATACCCGAATGCCGAGAAGAACCCGACATAGGGCCCGAAACCCGCTCGCGCGTACGCATAGACGCCGGCATCCAGATCAGGCTTGCGGTTGGCCAGCGTTTGGAACACGAAGCACAGCATGAGCATGCCGGCGCCAGCGATGGCCCACGCGATGAGGGCTCCGTAAATACCGGTCGCCTGCGCAAAGTTGCGCGGTATCGAGAACACACCGGCACCGACCATGCCGCCCACCACCATCGCGGTCAGGGTCCGCAGTGGCAGCTTTTGTATGTCGGTATTCGCGCTCATGGGGGCATCCCGGTCATCTGCAATGCCCTCACGGCGACGCAGATAGCTGCTTCGATCATCACAGGTGCACTCACTTTGGGACGGGGAACATCGGGTTGACTACCTAGCCGGACGCAAGGATTCCCCTATCGGGCTTCGCCCACACCTCTCTCATGGCTTGTGCAGTGCAGGATCGTCGACCGACTCCGTCGCGCCGAACCACGCGACATACAGCGTCGGCAAGAAGACGAGGGTAAGAACCGTCGCAACCAGCAAGCCGCCCATGATCGCGAATGCCATCGGCCCCCAAAACACCGTCGGCGCGATCGGGATCATCCCAAGGACAGTCGATACGGCGGTCAGCATGATCGGCCGGAACCGGGAGCTGCTGGCGTCGACCGCGGCCTCCCAGGGCGTCTTACCCAGGGCGCGTTCGGCGTCGATCTGACCGATCAGGATGACGGCGTTCTTGCTGATCATGCCGAGAAGCGCCAGCACACCGAGAATGGCGACGAAGCCGAGCGGCCTGCCGGAAAGCATCAACGCTGCGACCACCCCGATCAGGCCGAGCGGCGCCACGCTAAGAACCATGAACAGTCTCGGGAAGCTTCGGAGCTGCACCATGAGGACGGTGAACATGACGAAAAGCATCACGGGCACCACGGCCAGCACGGATGCCTGCGACGTCCGGCTTTCTTCCACGGTCCCGCCAACGACGACTCTGTACGGCAGCGGAAGCGTCTTCTGGAACTTCTCGATCGCCGGCAACAGCGAGGCGACCACGCTTTCCGGCAGTTGGTCGCCGGCGATAGCAGCCTGGACCGTCAAAGTCGGAATGCGGTCGCGCCTCCAGATGAGCGGAAACTCCTGGCCATACTCGAAGGACGCAAACTGGCTGAGAGGAACAGTTTGTCCGCCCGGCAGCGCCACCTGCAGATTGCGCAGACTGTCCAGCGAGACCCTCTGCTCGTCGGTCGCACGCGCCACGACGTTGACCAGATAGATATCGTCGCGGACCTGGGTGATGGGCGTGCCCGTGATGACTGCGTTCAGGACGGTCGCGATCGCCTGGGAGCTGAGGCCGAGTTGGCGCGCCTCGTTCTGATCGACGCGAATGCGCACCTGCCGATCGGGCTCCATCCAGTCGAAATTCACCTGCTTGGTTTCAGGACTCGACGCCACGATCTGTCCGACCTGAAGCGCGAGCTCGCGCACCCGTTCCACGTCAGGCCCACTGACCCGGTACTGGATCGGCCATCCAACCGGCGGCCCGAGCTCGAGCGGAGAAACGAAAGCGATGGCCTTGGGGAATTCTTCCGCCAGCATCCTTTCGAGCTTGGCATGGAGGCGTTCGCGCGCGGCGACATCCTTTGCGATCACCACGGTCTGCGTGAAGAAGTCGTTCGGGAGATGGACGTTAAGAGGCAAATAGAAGCGGATGGCGCCGCGTCCCACATAGGTGCTCCATCGTGCCACATCGGGGTCCGTCGCGAGCGCCGCATCCAGGCGCCTCGCCGCGGCTTCGCTCGCGTAAATCGAAGCGTTCTGGGGCAAGCTGACATCGACCAGAAGTTCCGGACGATCCGACGACGGAAAGAACTGCCGCGGAATCAGCGGCATCGCAAGGACCGAGGCGACAAAGAGCGCCACCGAGATCGCGATGGTCAGCCATTTTGCGCGCATCGCCGAGATCAAGAAGCTCCGGTACAGGCGGAAAATCCTGCCCGGATCCACCGAGTTGCCTTGCTTGGGCCGAACGAGGATCGCAGCGCCAAGCAGCGGCGTGAAAATGACTGCGACGAACCACGACACCAACAGTGCGATCGTGACGACGGCGAACAGCGAGAATGTGTATTCTCCGGCCGAGCTCGCGGCAAAGCCCACCGGAATGAAGCCCGCGATCGTCACCAGCGTGCCCGCCAGCATCGCCATCGCGTGGGTTCGGTAAGCGAAAGTTGCGGCCTCGACCTTGCTGGCGCCCTCCGCCAGTTTGGTGAGCGTCGCATCCGTCGTCGTCATTGCATCGTCGACCAGCAACGCAAGCGCGATGATCAGCGCGCCCAGCGATATACGCTGCATGTCGATGCCGAGCAGTCCCATGATCGGCAAGACGATCGCCAGCGTGAACGGTATGGCGAGCGCGATGATCAGGCCGGGTCGCACGCCGAGGCTGATGAAACTTACCACCATGATGATGGCGATCGCCTGAAGCAGCGAGACCATGAACTCCCGAATGGCATGATTGACCACGACGGGCTGGTCCGCGACCAGGGTGGGCTCGATTCCGATCGGGAGTTCCGCGGTAATCTGCGCCATCGCCTTTGTGATGTTGGCACCCAGTGCAAGAATATCCCCGCCATCCCGCATGGCGATTGCCAGTCCCACGGCCGGCTTTCCGTTGACCCGAAACATCGGCTGGGGCGGGTCGGTGTAGCCGCGACGCACGCGCGCGATGTCGCTCAGGCGAAGCATGCGCCCACCCGCGGAAAAATTGATGTCCGCGATGTCCTGCTCGGACTGGAACCCGCCAGATACCCGTATCGAGATGCTGTCAGTGCTCGTCTGTATCGTTCCCGCCGGACGCACAATGTTTTGCGACTGGAGCGCCGAAATAAGAGCAGACCGGTCGACGCCGAGGGCAGCAAGCTCCTTCGTGGAGAACTCGACGAAGATCACCTCATCCTGCTCGCCCAAAAGCTCGATCTTTGACACGTCCGGCACGAGCAGAAGCTTCGAGCGGATATCCTCGACCCGGTCGCGCAGCTCACGCTGGCTAAAGCCATCGCTGGTGAAGGCGTAGATAATCCCGAAAGTATCGCCGAACTCGTCGTTGAACCCGGGCCCGATCACTCCGGCGGGTAGCGTATGGCGCATGTCGCCGATTGACTTGCGCACGTGGTACCAGGTGTCCGTGACCTCTCTTGCGCTGGCACTACCTTTCAGATTCACGAAGACGGTCGAAACGCCTGCCTTCGTAAAGCTTCGCAGAAAGTCGAGATGCGGCGTTTCTTGCAAGCGACGTTCGAGGCGCTCCGTCACCTGTTTCATCGTCTCCTCCACGGAAGCCCCTGGCCAGGCGGCCTGGACGACCATGGTCTTGATGATGAAGGCCGGATCTTCGTTCCGACCCAGGCGGAAATAGAACAGCGCACCCGCGACGACCGCAATGATCATCATATAGACGACCAGCGAGCGGTGTTTCAGCGCCCAATCGGAGAGGTTGATGCCGCTCATGGCTCTGATCCGAGAACGCGGACCTTCTGACCCGGATGAAGCGCCTGGACCCCGGCGGTAACAACGACTTCACCGGTGTCCAGTCCCTGCGAAATTACCGCTTGGGCTTCGTCGAACTGTAGAACGTCCACATTGCGCACGGAGACTGTACTGGTGGTCGGATCGACGATCCACACGGCGGGGCGCTGGTTCATCCTGGTCAGAGCGGAGGACGGAATATCGATCATCGGCCCCGCACTCGTGCTCACCCGTCCGACGACCGATGCGCCAAGGCGCATCGCCGGCGGAGGATCGGTCAGACCGACCCTGACCTCGAAGGTCCGAGTCACGGCACTGGCCTGCGCGGCGACCTCGCGAATGCGCCCTTTCGCCTTGATACTCGGATCGTCAGCCACGCTGACCTCGACCTCCGGATCGGCCGAAGCCGACCTGATCAATTGAGAGGGGACGTCGAAAACAGCATCGCGGCCGTCTTGCCGCGCGATCCTCACGATCATCTGCCCGGCCTGCACCACCTCGCCGGCTCCCGGACCGGTAGCAGTTATCACGCCTGGCGCATCGGCTTTCAGTTCGGTGAAGCCGACCAGGTCATGCGCGGCACTCAGTGCGGCTTCGGCAGCATCGACCTGCGATCGCGCCGTCTGCTGCGCTTGGGTCGCGGCATCGTAGTTGACGCGCGTGGTCCAGCCCTGCGCCAGGAGCGTCTCCTGACGGTCGAAGTGATTGCGCGCCTGCGTCAGTTGCCCCTGGGCGGCGGCAAGAGATGCCTGTGCCTGCCGCAACGCATTCAGCTCATTCTGGGACTCCAATCGCGCCAGCACCTGACCGCTTTTGACCCGGTCGCCGATCTTGGCGTCGTTGTTCAACAGCCGCCCGGATATTCGGAATGCGACATTCACTTCATCCTCGGCTTCGATCCGGCCGGAGAATGTCAGCGGTGTCGTGATCTTGCGTTTTTCCACGGTGGCCGTGCGTACGATACGCGACGCAGGCGCGTTATTCGTTTCCGCTTCCCTTCCGCAGCCTGCCAGCATCAACGACATTGCTGCGACCAACATCGATGCGACGACGTATCGGAGCGTGGATCGGCTGCCGCGCATGACCATGGGCTGTTCCGTTCCGGGCGTGGAATGTTGTCGGGCAGATCGGCCTTTCCGAGATTGCGGGTCCCGGCATTGATATCGACATTTTGCCGAAGGGCCCCGGCATCAACATCGGTAAATCTACTCGGTGCAGCCGGATGTAATCGTGGTTAGCCGCGGTTTGAGCCTTGGGAGATTCCTGAGACATGATCAGGCAATCACCCGATA
Source organism: Bradyrhizobium sp. LTSP857 (assembly GCF_000938285.1). NCBI lineage: Bacteria > Pseudomonadati > Pseudomonadota > Alphaproteobacteria > Hyphomicrobiales > Nitrobacteraceae > Bradyrhizobium > Bradyrhizobium sp. LTSP857. The sequence continues at coordinate 758,851 of NZ_JYMS01000049.1, forward strand.
TCGCCGGTTCCGCTAACATCACATGATGCAATCGTCAGGTGAAGCATACGCTTGAAGAACAACGCTTGAACGTGGCTCCAACCGAAACGACGGATCAGGAGGATTCAAATGCGAAAGCTTATCTTGGTTGCAACCGCAATACTGGGGACACTGGCGATCGCGCCCGTCGCAGCACAGGCGCAGGCACAGCAGAATCAATGGTGCTCCAAGTTCAAGGGAATGACCAACTGCAGGTATTCCACCGAGGAGCAGTGCCGCGCGTCCAGGAGCGGAAGAGGCGGGACCTGCTTCGCTCGACAAGCGTCGCGCTAGTTGCGCAGCAGAGCCGCGAGATCCTACCCAAAACGATGGCGCCGGACGATCCGCTCGTGGGCGCCATCGGAGCCATTTTGGATGATGATGTATCGCTATGCCGGTTTGCGCCTCGATGCATCGCATGACCCGCGAATAGAGGCACCGGGCGCGGACGTGCCGCCGGAATTTAGGCTTGCCACCAGAAAAAGCCTTTCTTCCAAGCACGGCAGAGTTCGACGACGTAAACCAGGGGCAATCGAGGAAGCCGACATGACAGGCTCTTCAGTTGATCGACATGGGCGCGCGGCCGTCGCGGTTGGACAATTGTGGCCGGTCGCGGCGACCCGAGCCGCATTGTTCCTCTGCCTTTGGCTGGTGCTTGCCGGCGCCCATCCCGGAGATCTTCCTGCCGCGGCGGTCGCGATCGCCGCAGCAACCTGGACCAGCCTGCATCTGCTGGAACCCGGCAAATCGCGGCGGTCGCCTCGAGCCATTGTCCGTCTGGCGCTGCTTTTCCTGTACCACTCAGTGGTCGCCGGAGCAGAAGTTGCGGGACGCGCGCTGAATCCCCGGATGCGGCTGAACCCGGGGTTTGTGGCCTATCCAACCCGGCTTTCACGCGGCGTCCGGCAGAACGTATTCACGACACTCACCAGCCTGCTGCCTGGCACGGTCCCGGCCGGCGAGGAGAACGGGCAGATCATTTATCACTGCCTCGACGTCGAGCAGCCGATCGTCTCCGATCTCGCCGCCGAGGAAGCGGCACTGGTTCGAGCCCTCTACAATGACTGAGTTCCTGACGGCCGCCGTCGGCCTGATCCTGGCGATGTTGGCGCTCGGCCTGGTGTCGATATTGCGTGGACCGGGCGATGCCGACCGCATGATGGCGACGCAATTGATCGGAACGGCGGGCATTGCCGCGCTGCTGTTGCTCGGCACCGTGACGGGCGTACCGGCCGCCGTCGACGTGGCCTTGATCCTGGCGCTGCTCGCCACCTTTGCCTCCATCGCGTTCGTCAAGAAGGGACTTCCCCGCCTCGAAGCCGACGGAGTTGGTTCAGCGGAGGACGAATGAGCGTCGCACGTGACATCATGACGATTGCAGGCGTGTCGGTGGGCGCGTTCTTCTTCCTGGCCGGCACTGTCGGCCTGCTTCGCTTCCCCGACACCCTGACGCGCCTGCACGCACTGACCAAAGCCGACAACCTCGGCCTCGGCTTCGTCGTGCTCGGGTTGCTCCCGCAATCGGGAAGCCTGCGCGATGGGCTGAAGTTGATCAGCATCTGGATGCTTGCGCTGCTCGCAGGCGCCACTGTCTCGCAGTTGATCGCGCGCATGGTACGCCAGAGCGGAACGACCAGATGAACATCGCCACAGTGTTCGAGATCGTACTCGCTTCCGTGGTGCTGGGCCTCGCCATCTGGACAATCGCCGTCGCTGAAACCTATTCGGCAACGGTCGGCTTCGTCGCCTATAGCCTCCTGGCTGCGCTGATCTGGGTTCGTCTCGATGCTGTCGATGTAGCCCTGACGGAAGCCGCCATCGGCGGAGGCCTCGGCGGTGTCGTGCTGTTGGGGGCGGCTGCCCGGCTGCGCGACGCCGAGGCGTTGACAGTTGAACAAGCCAGCCCAATCGTACGCATGAGCGCGGCGATACTGTCCGCATCGATCACTGCAGCACTCGCTTTTGCGATCCTGCTTCTCCCCGATCCGGCACCGACGCTGGCGCCGACCGTCGTCGCGAATGCCGGAGCGACCGGAATGACCAACCCCGTCACCAACGTGCTCATGGCATTCCGTGGCATGGACACCATGCTCGAGAAGGTCGTGCTCCTGCTCGCCATCGTCGGCGTCTGGTCGCTCGCGTCCGATCGGGCCTGGGGCGGTCGTCCGGGACCGCGCCACCAAGCCGATCCGAACGGCGTTCTCGCGTTCCTTGCGCGACTGTTGCCGCCCGCCGGCATCGTCGTCGGCGTTTACATCCTGTGGACGGGAGCCGATCACCCCGGCGGAGCGTTTCAGGGCGGCGCAGTTCTCGCGTCGATGTGGCTGCTGGTCATCATGGCCGGACTGGCAGATACGCCACCCGTGAGCAGCCGATGGCTACGGCTCATCCTGGTGGCCGGACCCGGTCTATTCCTTGCCATTGGGCTCGGTGGGCTTTGGCTCGGACCGGCATTCCTTTCCTACCCGGCCGCATTCGCCAAGCCGCTGATTCTGGGCATCGAGGTCGCAATGATTTTGACGATCGCCGCGACACTCGGGCTCCTCCTCGCGGGCGCACCGGAAAGGAGTTCACAGTGACAAGTGGCGTGACGGTGTTCGGGTTGTGCGCCGCCGCTGCGGTCGGACTAGGGCTCAACGGCCTGATGACGAGCCCGCAACCGCTTCGCAAGATCATCGCGTTCAATCTGCTCGGTAGCGGCGTGTTTCTCCTGTTCGGCATCGTCGGACGGCGGGGCGCGGCAGCGGGCTTTGGCAACGATCCGGTGCCGCAAGCCCTGGTGATCACGGGGGTCGTGGTGGCGTTTTCCGCGACAGCCCTCGCGATCGCCTTGCTGCTTCGGTTGTTGAAGACCTCTGGCTCCACGACGCTCGATGATCCAGCACCGACGAGCCCGCACTCCGATCCATCCGGTGATTGATGTTGCCTCCCGCGCCCGCGCTGGCGACCACCGCGGGAGGCTTCCTGCTGGTGCTCTCGATCGTCGCGCCCGTCGCGGGCATCCTGCTGGCGTTCGTTCTCGGTGACCGGCACGTTCGGCAGGTCGCCTTCACCGTGATTCCAATCGGGTTGGCGATCGCCGCAGCCATTCTGCTGGCCCCGCCGGAAAGCGACGGCCCCCTCGTCTATCTCCTCGGTGCCTGGCCGCCACCGCTGGGCGTGGCGTTGCGCGCGGACGGGTTGTCGACAGTGATGCTCGCGACGACGGCGGTCGTGATCTGCGCGGTTGCCGTTTTTGCCGTGACCGATTTTCGTCCCGCAGCCGCGGACGCGCGCGCGCCATTCGCGTTCTGGATCCTGTTGCTGGCGATATGGGCGGCGCTGAACACGATCTTCGTCGGCGGAGACCTCTTCACCCTTTATGTCGCCCTGGAATTACTGACATTCGCCGCGGTGCCGCTGGTTTGCCTCGAGGGGCGCGCCGAAACGCTTCGGGCTGCGCTGCGGTATCTGCTTTTCGCGTTGCTCGGTTCGGTGCTCTACTTGCTCGGCACAGCCCTGCTCTATGGCCTCTACGGCACCCTCGACATCGTGCTGTTGTCGCGTCGCGTCACCGCGGTGCCCGGCGTGCTCATCGCAGCAGCATTGATGACGACCGGCCTCCTCGCCAAGACCGCCCTGTTTCCATTGCATCTCTGGCTACCACCCGCTCACGCTGGCGCGCCGGCGGCTGCGAGCGCGATCCTGTCCGGCCTGGTCGTGAAGGGATCGTTCTTCATCCTGCTGCGGCTCTGGTTCAACGTCATGCCCGGCCTGCCTGGCTTCGCTGTCACGCAATTGCTCGCCGCACTGGGAGCCGGCGCGATCGTGGTCGGTAGCATTGTCGCTCTGCGGCAGGAGCGTCTCAAGCTGCTGATCGCATATTCGACATTGGCTCAGATCGGGTATCTCTTCCTGATGTTTCCACTCGCCGTCGATGCCTCGGGCAAGCTCGATAGCGGCGGAGCCCTTGCGGGCGGCCTGCTTCAGGCGGTCTCGCATGCCACCGCGAAGGCGGCGATGTTCCTGGCTGTCGGGTCGATCTATGCCGGGCTGGGCCATGATCGCATTACCGGGCTGCGCGGCGTCGCGCGAGCCCTGCCCTTGAGCGTTCTCGCCTTCGCGCTGGGCGGCATCGCACTGATGGGCATTCAACCGAGCGGCGCGTCTCTTGCGAAGGAGTTGTTGCTCGAGGAGACTGCAAGGACTGGACAGTGGTGGTGGGCCGTCGTGCTCCAGGCCGGAGGAATGTTCACGACCGGCTATGTCGTTCTGGTCCTGGCCCATGCGCTCATGCCCTCGGATCAGCCAGTTGTGCTCACCGGACCGACGCCGCTCAGCCGCGACCTGCCGGCGCTTGCGCTGGCGCTCTGCTCGCTGCTGTTTGGTCTGATGCCTTGGGAACGTTATTTGCCGGTCCCATATGGCGCGGCATTGAAACTGTTCGGCATCGACGGACTCGTCAAACTGCTCCTGCCCGTGCTGGGAGGCGCGGCGCTTGCGATCCTGCTCAGTCCCGGGCCACTTCCGGTGATCTCCTCGGCTAGCTGGAAGACGCTGAGGAGCGTGGTCGGCCTGTGCCGACGCTGCTCTGTTGAAGTCGGTAGGCGTGTCGAAAGAGGCGACGAGGTTCTTCGTCAATGGCCTGTAGCGTGCATCTCCCTGCTCCTCGTGGCCCTGCTACTCGCCGCGTCGATGTTCGCCTCAAACTGAAACATGCCAACACTCGCAGCGAACCGAAGAACTCCCCCGTCTGTATGATCGGGAACATTCTCTCCACACCTGAGGGTTTTCTCGGATGCCTATCGAGCGGCACGCCGTCTAGTCTCGAGTTCACACTATCACTCGGCGTCAGTCCTGCCGCGGGAGGTCGATCCCGCGGAGAATATGCGGGAGGTTTTCATGTCTGATCTGGTCGCGATCGTATACCCGAACGAGGCAAAGGCCGAACACGTCCGGCAACGGCTGCTCAAGTTGCAAAAGGAGTATCTCATCACCATCAGCGACGCCGTGATCGCGGTCAAGACCGAGTCCGGCGACATCAAACTCAACCAGCTCGTCAACACCACCGCGACAGGCGCAATCACCGGCAGTTTCTGGGGACTTCTGGTCGGAGTGCTCTTCCTCAATCCGATTATCGGTGTCGCGATCGGCGCCGCGTCCGGTGCGCTCGGCGGCGCTTTGTCCGATTTCGGCATCAACGACGCCTTCATCAAGGAGTTGTCTACCTCGCTCCACACCGGCAACGCTGCCCTTTTCGTCCTGATCAAGAACATGACGGCCGACAAGGTGCTCAACGAGATCAAGGATGCCGGCGGCGTCGTGCTGAAGACCTCCCTGGACGAGACCAAGGAGAAGATTCTGCGCGACGCGCTCGCCAGCGCCCAGGAGCGACCTGCCGCCTGAACCGCCTACCGTCGGCCGCCCATCAATCGCAGCAGCATCATGAACAGATTGATGAAGTTGAGGTAAAGCGACAGCGCCGCAATGATGGATTTTCGGCCTGTCGTGGTTTCATTGTCATTACCGTCGTACATCGCCTTGATCCTCTGCGTGTCGTAGGCGGTCAGGCCCGCAAACACACCAACGCCCACGACCGAGATCAACCAATCAAGTGCGGTCGACCTCAGGAACAGGTTGATCAGGCTTGCGATGATGATGCCGATCAAGCCCATGAACAGGAACGTGCCCACGCCGGACAGGTTGCGACGCGTGGTGAAGCCAAAGGCGCTGAGGGCACCAAACATCAACGCGGCGATGACAAAGACGCGCGTGATCGAGGCGCTCGTGTAGATGTGCAGCAGTGTCGAGAGCGACACGCCGACCAAGGCGGCATAAGCGAAGAACAGAAGCCGCGCCGTTGCCGCCGACAGTGTGTTGATGCGCGAGCTGATGAAGAACACCAAACCGAGCGGCGCCAGGATGAAGACCCACATCAGCGGATTTTGCAGCAGTTCAGGCCCGGTGAGCTGGTAAGTCAGCCAGGCGACGATGGCCGTCAAGCCAACGCCCGTCGCCATGTACCGGTAGATGCGGAGCATGTAGGCGCTGATGCCGGCATCGACCGCAGATGTGCCGGGGCCGGCACCAGGGGCCGCCAGGTTTTGATCATAGTTTGACATCGCTCGCCTCCACGGCCGTCCGACGGAGCCGAACCTAAGGCCTCGGGCGTCGCCCGCGCATCCGATGATCACCTGAGTGACAGAGGGCAAATCACCTATCCCTTGCATGCTGCCTGAAGCTGCCGCTGCCTGCGCCCGGTTCCTTATCCCTTTGTTGGAGGCTCCTTACTGATTTGTCACTGGAAGTCGACAACGTCCGGACCTAATCCGGCGCCATGCGCTACTTCTTCCACATCGTCGATCGCCACGGGCTTTTTCCCGACGGGACTGGATACGAGTACCCCGATCAGGATGCTGCCGTCCTGCATGCAACGCGTATCGCGAGCGAGCTGGCAAGGGCCGGTGAATTCTTCCGCTCGAGCTTCGTGCTTATCGCTCGGGTTCCCCCTTCCGGTTCGATGGCCAGGCACGACCGGATCGCGACGACACCCTTGCGGAACGCCTGAGGCGTCTCGCTCGCGGTGGTCCGCACCGGCCCATTTCCTACCCCTGCTTCCTACATAGAAACCCGGATTTGCGGTCGGGAAAGCCGTCTCTAAGATTTTCGCCGAAAGCCTGACGGCATCGCGCGATCGGAGCTGCCTGCCGCCCTCGCCCCATGTCCGATCGGAAGGCCATTTTGCTCATGGCTCCTTCACCGACCGAGGTCGATCAAAAGCTGTCGCGCAATGCGCTCGTGGCGCTCGTGATCGGATCCATGATCGGCTCCGGGATTTTCGCCTTGCCGGCCTCATTCGGAAGGGCCACCGGAGTTCTCGGGGCAATGATCGCCTGGGCCATCGCCGGCACCGGCATGCTCATGCTGGCCTTCGTATTCCAGACACTGTCGCGCCGCAGGCCGGACCTCGATGCCGGCATTTACGCCTACGCCAAGGCCGGGTTTGGCGACTACATCGGCTTTGCGGCAGCAGCAGGCTATTGGATCGGCTGCTGCCTCGCGGACGTCGCTTGCCTCATTCTCATCAAAGCGACAATTGGACAGTTCTTCCCCATCTTTGGCGACGGTACGACGCCGGTTGCGATCGTTTCGGCGTCCCTCCTGCTGTGGGCCGTGCACATCCTAGTACTCCGGGGCATCAAGGGAGCGACCACGCTCAACACTATTGCAACGTACGCCAAGATCATCCCCATCGTTCTGTTTATCGGGGTGGCCATTTTCGCGATGCGGGGGGACCTCATCTCCCTGAATTTTTGGGGAACAGAGCATCCAACCGCAGGTTCGGTCCTCGCTCAGGTTCGCAGCACGATGCTGCTCACCGTGTTCGTCTTCGTCGGAATCGAGGGAGCGAGCGTCTATTCCCGCTACGCCAAGAATCGCTCTGACATCGGGATCGCAACGGTTCTCGGCTTCCTGAGCGTCCTGTGCCTTCTCGTCCTCGTGACTCTACTGTCTTACGGCATTCTGCCGCGGGACGAGCTGGGTGCGCTGGCGACGCCATCGATGGCCGGCGTGATGGAAGCGATGGTCGGCCGTTGGGGCAGCGTCTTCATCAGCATCGGCCTGCTGATCTCAATCCTTGGCAATTATCTCTCATGGTCGCTGCTCGCCGCGGAAGTTCTCCATTCCGCAGCAGTGAACCGCACCATGCCCTCGTTTCTCGCCAGAGTGAACGCGCATCAGGTTCCAGCCGGTGCATTGTTGCTGACCAATTGCGTCATTCAGGCCTTCCTTCTCGTCACCTGGTTTGCAGAATATGCATTCACGCTCGCGCTGAAGATGACGAGTTCGATGACTCTGATTCCGTATTTTTTCGTTGCAGCATACGGCCTGAAGTTGGCGCACCTCGGCGAGACCTATCATGCCGACGAGCGCGTCCGGAGGGTCGACTGGATCCGATCCGCCGTCGCAACAGTGTATGCCGCCGCCATGATCTACGCTGGCGGCCCGAAATTTCTCCTGCTGTCGGCGATCCTCTACGCGCCCGGCACCCTGTTGTTCTTCCTCGCGAAGCGCGAGCGCAAGGAGACGATCTTCAGGCCCCTCGAGGCCGTCGCATTCGGATCAATCCTGATCGCGGCCTTTGCTGGTATCTATGCACTCGCAGTCGGAGCCATCTCGATCTGATCGTCGCATCAGTCAATTGGAGGCGAACATGATGATACGGACTATCTGCCTTGTTCTTGTCCTTGGCGGAATGACGATGACGCAGCCTTCAACTCCGTCTATCGCCCAGCCGAGCGACAAGGCCGCGGCCGAGCCAAAACAAACGGGCGCCGCCGTGTCGGACAGCGCGAGGCCCAACACGAATACCAATCCGACCAAGCACCGCTACTGGCGACATCGCGGCGGCGCCCATCCGCACTATGGCAGCCGACGCGTTCGCACCTGACGCCACATCGCAGCTTTTTTGCCCACGGGACCAGGCTCGATCGATGAATGACGCGCGGACAGCAAACGCCGGACGACCGCGAAGTTCCCTGGCGGTCGGCCTCGCCTTGCTCGCTGCCTGCGTTGGCCTCTTTCTGGTGTGGCAAACCATCTCGAGCCTTCTGATCGTCTTCGCCGCCGTGCTGTTCGCGGCGTTTCTCGATGCCGTCGCGAGAACTCTGGCGCGCGTTCTCCCACTTGGCCGCGCCTGGCTGCTGACGCTGGTGCTTCTGGTGCTCGTCGCCCTGACCGGACTCGGACTCGCTTGGGGCACAGGCAAGTTGCCGGAACAGACACGCCTGCTGCTGAAAGTCATGGATTCGCAACTCGACGTCCTCCAGGAACATCTCATGGCGTACGGCGTGGACCTGCTCGGTCCGGAATGGGGGCGAGATTTCGCGCAATGGCTGTTCTCCGATCAGGGTCGGTTTCTCAGTCATGCCCGCCTTGTCCTTGGCGGCGCATCGACCGTACTGACCGGTGCGCTGGTAATCGTGTTCCTCGGAATTCTCTTCGCCTTTGATCCGACCAGCCACCGCGAAAGCATTGTGATGCTGGTGAGGCTGTCATATCGCAACAGAACGCGCGCGGTCATGGACGAGATGGGCAAGGTCTTGCGGTTCTGGTTCGTCGGATTGCTCGTCCGGATCACGCTGATGACGCTGTGCGTGTGGCTCGCGCTCTACCTCATCGGGCTGCCGGGCCCTTTCGTGCTTGGGCTTCAGGCCGGCTTGTCGAATTTCGTTCCCTATCTCGGGCCTATCGTCGCCGCAATTCCGATCGCGCTCGTGGCGATGCCGATCGGCGGTTCATTGCTGGTCTGGGCCGTCGTCATCTACACCGTCATCCAATCGATCGAGGGCTATGTGATCGGGCCCCTGATCCAACGTCAGGCGGTCGAGATCCCGCCCGCCTGGACATTGGTCGCAATCGTCCTCCTCGGCGCGCTGTTCGGCGTCATGGGCATCGCGCTCGCGATGCCATTGGTCGCCGTCGGCCGCGTCGCGATCGTCAGGTTCTATATCGAGGACTATTTGGGCGGCGGCCACGTGCAACACCCGCGAGAACCTGTGTCGCCCGTCACGACCAACCAACTGGAGGCATGACATCAAATGAAGCAATTTCTAGCGACCATTGGCGCTTCCATCCTGATCTGGGCCATCGCCTCGCCAGCGCGCGCCGAGACCTTCAGGGCCGGCAGGCTGCTGTGCGCGACTGCACCACGTGTCGGACTTGTCCTCGGATCGGCGCAGGCGCTGCGCTGCGTGTTTCACGCGCGTGGGCAGCCGCCGCGACAGTACGTGTACGAAGGCAGGATCAGGCGCGTTGGTCTTGACATCGGCGTCACCAGTGCGGGTGTTCTGTCCTGGGCCGTCCTCGCCAGGAACTCGCGCGTCGGCCCTGGCAGCTTGCGAGGAAATTATGTCGGCGCAAGCGGCAACGTCGCATTGGGTCCGGGCCTAGGCGCCAATGTCCTCATCGGTGGCTCGCGTCGATCCATCATGCTTCAGCCGCTCTCCGTCGAACGGTCCATCGGACTGAACCTCGCCGCCGGGATCACCAACCTGACGCTTGGCGCGCGCGGAGCGAGATGAGCGACCGTACCTGACCCGACGAACCTTCGAACATTTCCGCCGTGTCGCTCAGGGTTTCATCCGATACCGACACCGCGGGTTGGCGGCTACCGTTGGAGGCAATCGCGAACCGATCGCTGACCCTCTGTGGGGAGAGCCGCGTAACAAGAGGAGTTCTCATATGAACGCTCCCAGCCGTCGTGCCTTCCTTGGCTTTGGGTCGAAGGCGATTGCTGCCGTCGCGATCGGCGGCCTTGCCGTTCGCTTGATTGATACCGCAGAGGCGCTGCCCGTTGATTCCGGGCTTGGCACAGCCGGACATGACTCCAACCTTGTGACGCAAGCGCAGTGGTGGGGACCACCGCCCGGTCCCGGCTGGGGTCGGCCGCCGCCGCGCCGGCGCCGCCGCTGGGTTTGCTGGCGGCGTCGTGGTCGCCGCCATTGCGGCTGGCGATGGTAATCGGCCGGCGGTTGCAATCGTCCGCGGCCAGGCCTGGGACGCCTTCGCTCGAGTTCTGGAGCATACCATGCGCAACAAGGGTCAATGGCTCCTGCTAACTGCTTTGGCAGCGCTTCTCATCGTGGTGTTCTGGTATGCCGTAGCGATCTGGCAAGCCACGCCGTCGATGCCGCTCTACGGCAACATTATCCTGGGCGTGGCGATGAGCTTGGCGGTGGTTGTCGGTTGCGGCTTGACGGCTCTGATGTACCACAGCCGGCGCAAGGGATACGACGAACCTGCGCGCACCAAAACGAAGGCGAAAAACGAAGGCAACTCGTTGTGATAAGCCCCACCTCGACACGGCGCGCTTGAGATCAGCAACCGGCACATGCGCCAGTCAGTTCTGACAGCGCGACCGTTGGGGCGAAGCGCCCGGCCGAACGCTTCGCTTTGAAGGGCGAATAGCAGTGATGCTCATCTGCCCTTGTTCAGAGGCATTTGTTGCCCGTCTCAAACGAAATTTGGAATGGCCAAGCCGCTCCATTTCGCTTCTCCTGCACATCTTCCCAGATCCGCTTGGTGAAGCAGGAGCCATCCGTGACCGAACGCTTTTCTTCGCTCTCCCTTTCCCGACGCCACCTGCTGATCACCACCTCTGCGCTGGCAGCCGCTGCGCTGGTGGCAATGGTGGATATCACTCCGGTTCAAAGCGCCGGTGGTCCACCGAATGGCGGCGACATCACCTTCCTCATTGACTCGCTCGGCAGCACCTGGATCCCGAACAACAGCTCCATCTCCAGCTTCCAGGGCCACATCTGGGGCCACGTGACCGACAAGCTCGTCTATGTCGATGCCGACGGCAAGGTCAGTCCGTGGATCGCAGAGAGCTGGGAGCAGAGCAGCGACGCCACACGGTTCACCCTGCACCTCAAGAAGGGTGTGACATTTTCCGATGGCACCGCACTCGACGCATCGGCCGTCGTCACCAACCTCGACATCTGGTATGCCGGGCGCAAGAGTGAAGGCATCAACCCGGTTGGCCTCTTCCCGAAGACTTACGAGCGCGCTGAGGCGGTTGACGCGACCACCGTGAAGGTCTTCTTCAAGGCGCCGACGCTCGGCTTCATCCCGACGCTCGGCTATCACGGTTCGATTCTCATCTCCCCGAAGACTATCGCGCAGCCCGCAACTCAGCAGGCCGACCTCAGCAAGACTGCCGGCAGCGGGCCGTACGTAGTCGTCTCCTGGAAAGAGGGCGACTTCGTCAAGCTGGTCAAGCGCAAGGACTACAATTGGGGCCCGGCAGCCGTCGGTCACACCGGCCCGGCCTATCTCGATTCGATCACCTACAAGATCGTGTCCGAGCCATCGCTGCGGGTCGCCGCTGTTCAGTCCGGTCAAGCCGATGTCGCCTACAGCCCCTCGCCGCAGGAACTGAAATCGCTCAAGGACGCGGGCTTCACCACCGCAACCCCACGCTATCTTGGCTTCGTCAACGGCCTTGCGATCAACACCAAGCTGGAGCCGTACAACGATTTGAAGGTACGCCAGGCGCTCCAGGCCGGGATCGACCGGAAGGAAATCATCGACACGATCTACACGCCCGACTGGAAGCTGGCGACGTCCTTCATCCAGAGCAATGTGCCCGGCGCGACCGACCACAGCGACCTCCTGGCCTACAATCCCGGCAAGGCCGAGAAGTTGCTCGAAGAAGCGGGCTGGACCAAGGGCGCCGGCGGCATCCGCGCCAAGGATGGCAAGCAGCTGACGCTGACGCTCTACTCCAACCCTTACCTTGCCACGGCCAAGTCGATCGACGAGCTCATCGCGCAGCAACTTGGCAAGATCGGCTGGAAGGTCACCATCCGCGCCTACGACGTCGTGACATTCGGCGAGAAGGTCAGGTTCGGCGGCCCGACCGTGCCAGCCTACGAGGTGACGCGCAGCTTCATTGACGCCGGCACGGTGGCCAGCATCCTCACCGATGCCAACAATGGCGAGAACTGGTTCAACCTCGGCGGCAGCGACAAGAAGCTCAACGAGCTGCGCGACAGAATCGCCGGCGCCGCCTCGACCGAAATTCGTGATCCGCTGCTCGACCAGTTGCAGACCTACGTCCTGGAGCAGGGCTACTTCATCCCGCGCACGCAGATCGTCCAGCGGATCTACGTACAGTCCCCAAGGCTCAAGGGCGAGGTCTATAACGGCATCGCCTACGCCAGCTATTACACGGCCACGAAGGGCGAGTGAGGCGCAATGCGAGCGAATAACGCGACGAGGGAGCCGGCATGAGCAATGCTTACCTTGTCTATGCCGCAAAGCGCCTCGCGCAGGCCTTCGTCGTGATCCTGCTCGCTTACGTCCTTACGTTCGTCGTCGTCAGCATTTTGCCGGGCGATCCCATCACAAACGTCCTGCGTGATCCCCAAAACGGGTTCACCGAGGACGAAATCAAAGCGATCATTGCCGCCCAGGGTCTGGACCAGCCGATTCCGGTTCAGCTCTGGACATCACTGTCTCATTTCGTCATCGGCGACCTCGGCCTGTCGATGCGGTCCAACCGACCCGTCGCAACTCTGATCGCCGAGGTTCTTCCATCAACGCTGATCCTCGCGTCTGCTGCGTTCGCGATCGCGCTGCTGCTGGCGGTGACGATCGCCTATGGTACGCAATTTGTTCCGAAACGATTGGGCCAGGGCTTGCTGCGCGGCTTCCCGTCGTTGTTCCTGTCGGTGCCCAATTTCGTCATCGGCTTGGTGCTGATCCACGTGTTCGGCTTCCAGCTCGGCCTGTTCCGCGTGATCGCACCCAACAGCTTTTGGGCGACCTTCTTCGCCGCGGTCGCGCTGGGCATCCCCGTTTCCGCGCGGATCGCCGAGGTGCTGATCGCGAACCTCGACAAGGAATCTGAGCAGGAATACGCTGCGGTCGCGCGCGGCCGTGGTCTGACGGAGATGCGCCTCTTCGCAAAACATCTGCTCAAACCGTCTTCGCTCCCGGTCGTCACCGTTATCGCACTCGCCATCGGTGAGCTGCTCGGCGGCTCGCTGATCACCGAGACAGTGTTCGGACGCACCGGCATCGGCAGCCTGGTGCAGCGCTCGGTGAGCACGCAGGATTTGCCTGTCCTACAGGCGGTCGTCTCGCTCGCGGCAGTCGTGTTCGTGCTCGTCAATTTGATTGCCGACCTTGTCTATCCGCTGCTCGACCCGCGCATAAGTCTGATCGGCGGTCGTAGGGTCCGCCCAACCGCCGCCGACGATAGTGCCGCGGCAACACCCGCGGCAGTGACATCATGACCCTCGCTTCCTTCTCCTCTGCCTCGCGCGTCACGACGATCAGCCGGCTGACCGCTCTTCGCGTGCCACCGACCGTCGCACTTTCCTTCGCGGTCATCGCGTTTGTGATTGCCTGGTCGCTGGCGCCAGACTTGTTCACGAGTCAGAGCCCGATCGTCGGTGTTCCCGCTGAGAAGCTGCTGAGCCCGAATACGGCGCACTGGTTTGGCACCGATCACCTCGGTCGCGACCTCTATACCCGCGTCGTCTACGGCACGGCGTCTTCGGTGACGAGCGCACTTATCGCGGTCGCCATCGCCGCCGTCATCGGCGGCCTCATCGGCCTGCTCGCAGGCTTCCTCGGCGGCTGGGTGGACATCGTACTCGCCCGCCTGGTCGACGTGCTGCTGGCGATCCCGAACTTCCTGCTGGCCGTGATCGTCGTCACTGCGATCGGTTTCGACACCACGAATGCTGCGATTGCAACCGGCATCTCGGCAGTGGCGGTGTTCGCGCGAGTGATGCGCTCGGAGGTCATCAAAACCCGGCAGGCGGTTTTCGTCGAGGCGGCGTTCCTGATGGGCGGCTCGCGCTGGCACATTCTGCTGCGACACGTGCTGCCGAACGCATCGCGCTCGGTGCTCCCGCTCGCAGTCTTGCAATTCGGCCTTTCGATCCTGGTGATCGCGAGCCTCGCCTTCCTCGGCTACGGCGATCCGCCTCCCGCCTCCGATTGGGGCCTGCTGATCTCGATCGGCAAGGACTACCTCAAATGGCCGTGGTTGGTGTACGCGCCCGCCTTCGTCACGATCGCGACCGTCCTCTCTGTGAACAGGATCAGCCGATGGCTGCGCAAGACAGACTGATCTCCAACAAACCCACGGGTGCCGAGCCAACTACGCCAGTGCCGCTACGCCCAATTCCACTGCTGCGGGTCGACGGCCTGTCGGTCTCCTACGGGCCGCACGAGGTCGTGACCAATGTCGGGTTTGAACTGGGCCGCGGCGAGAGCCTCGCTCTCATCGGGGAGTCCGGCTCGGGCAAGTCGACAATTGCCTGCGCATTGTTGCGGCTGCTCCCGAGCGGCGGGCGCGCCACCGGCCGGGTCGCATTCGAGGGCCAGGAGGTGCTTGGGATATCCGAGCGCGGCTTCCGGCCGCTGCGGGGACGAGCCATCGGATTCGTGCCGCAGGATCCCGCCAACTCACTCAACCCGGTACGGACGGTCGGCGCCCAGGCCCAGGAGGCCGCCGCGCTGCTCGACGAGCCTGACAAGGCGATCCGCAAGCAGCTCATTCTTGAGACGTTCGCCGAGGTCGGCCTCGACAACCCGCAACGCATCTACGACTCCTATCCGCATCAGCTGTCCGGCGGCATGCTTCAGCGCGTGCTGATCGGTCTTGCGATCCTTCCACGGCCGGCATTGCTGATCGCGGACGAGCCAACCTCCGCGCTCGACGTCACGATCCAGAAGCGGATCCTCGATCTGCTGACACGGCTGCAACACGATCTCAAGATCAGCCTGCTGCTCATTACGCATGATCTTGCGATCGCCGCCGAGCGGGCGGACGCGCTCGTCGTGCTCAAGGACGGCGTCATCCAGGAGGCTGGCCGAACCGCGTCTGTCTTCTCCTCGCCGGCGTCGGCCTACGCCAGGAAGCTGCGCGCGGACGTCCCGTCCCTCAACCCCGACCGTTACGCCGCGCTGCGCGACACGCGTTTTGGTACCCTCAAAACCGGCGACGGGACGGCACCGAAGATTGAGGTCAGCGCCGTCACGAAGACCTTCACCGTCGACGGCAAGACGCTGACGGCCGTCGACAATTTGACGTTCGCCGTTCCAGCGGGCACCACGCACGCGCTGGTCGGCGAATCCGGTTCGGGCAAGACGACGGCCGTCCGACTGTTGCTGGGCCTCGAGCAACCCGACAGCGGGACGATCTCGGTCGCCAGCGAGCAAATCACCGGTCGCTCGCCGGAGGCACTGCGCTCGGTGTGGCGCCACCTTCAGCTAGTGTACCAGAACCCGTTCACCTCGCTCGACCCGACCTGGACGATCGAGCGGCTGGTGCGCGAACCGCTCGACCGCTTCAGGATCGGAACGCGCAAGGAGCGCGACGAGCAGGTTCACGAGGCGCTGGCGGATGTCGGACTCGGCGAGTACCTGCTGTCCCGCAAGCCGGCCGCCTTGTCAGGCGGCCAGCGTCAGCGCGTCGCCATCGCCCGGTCGCTGGTGCTCAAGCCTGATGTGATCGTGCTCGACGAACCCACCTCCGCGCTCGACGTCAGCGTCCAGGCCGACATCGTCGAAGTCCTGCTCTCGCTACAGGCCAACCTTGGCCTGACCTATGTGTTCGTCTCTCACGACCTCGCGTTGGTGCGCCAGCTCGCCCACACCGTCTCGGTGATGCACCGGGGACGCATCGTCGAGCATGGGACCGTCACCGAGATATTCGACAATCCCCGGCAGCCCTATACGAGGTCGCTGCTGGCCTCGATCCCGTCAGGTGTCGCCAATGCCGCACAAGCACCGCGCCCTCTGCTGATGGCCGCCGCAGAATGACCGCGGACGGCCCCCGTCCGCTCAGTTCGCGTCATCGAGGGCGAGTACGGCAAAGCTCGCCAGCCAGTGTTCGCCCATGTAGTGACTGGCGAGATGGGGAAGACCCGCGGCCAGATGCTCTTGAGCTACCTCATGGGCAATCACACGCCGCGCGTCGTTTGCCGGCAAGGCATCGCCGAGAGAGCGCCAGCACCAGGCTCGGCTGAGATTGAGCCCGTCGAGATGGGCGATCTTGCCGTCAGTGCGATCGGTGACCGTCGCAGGGCGGAACAGCGTTGCCGGCTGCTTCTCGACGAGGCGCGGCAGAAACCCGTCGAACCACGGCAAGAACTCGTTCGGCGACAACAGCCGTCGCATGCACTCGGCCTCGATCAGGGCTGAGGATTGGAAATCGTCGCCGCTGGGCTCACCCCAGGCCGGGCAGTCGCGATCCTCGCCATACCAACGCAGCCCTGTTTCACGCAGCAGCTTGGCGAGCGCTTCATCCTTCCTGAGACCGGCGTAGTCTGCCGCCATGCGCAAACCGAACGCTGTGTTGAAGTGCGTACCGACGCGTACGGGATAAGTCGCGCGCGGCAGGAAATCACGAAAGCGCTGCGCGACGACCTCTGCCAGCGGTGCAAGGCTGCGCGCCCAGCGATCGTCGGACTGGAGCTCGAGCTCGGTCGCCAATCTCAGCAGCCAGGCCCAGCCATAGGGCCGCTTGAAGCCGCGGGCAGTCGGACGGGCAAAATAGGCGCACTCGGCGGCGACCTTCTCGGGAACGAATTGCGCGTCGAACAATGCGCGAATGTCGGGTGCCGATGCGAGGTCGGGAAAGCGGCGCAGCAGTCGCGCCAGCATCCAGTAGCTGTGGACGCAGGAGTGCCAGTCATAACTACCGTAGAAGATCGGATGCAGCTGACTCGGCGTGCGCGCATCCGCAGGCTCAGCCAGCGCATGATCCACATTGTTGGGATATTCGCGCCCGACATGGCCGAGGGCGATGCCGGCGAACTGGGCTGCGTGTTCGCGGGTGAGACGGGATGTGGTCATGCCCTGGCCTTTCGTTTGTCACGGCCGATCAGGGTCTCGATCAGGCGCGGCAGGATGTAGATCGGAAACTGGGTCGCGGCGAAGTATAGCGCCATGCGTGGCGAGGCGGCAGTGCCAAGCGCCGACCAGACCAGCCCGACATTGCGATTGCCAAGAATGAGCCCGACCGTCAGGCGCTCAGGCAGCATTCCCGGCAGCAACACGGCCCCCGCAATTTGAAGGGCCACATTGCAGGCGAACGCAAGGGCAACGCAGAGCATTGCCGCCGGCACATCCGCGGCGATCTGCGCGCGAATGCCGGCCATGGTCGCCACCGCAAAGACCAGAAGCGCGGCGATGATGATCCCGTCGACCACATCGCCATGAGCGGCCAGAACCGGCGCCGCATGCCGGCGGAGCAGGAAGGCAAGGCCCTCGGCGCTGCCGATCAACAGCGCCAGGCGCATCGCGAGCTCAAACGCGCTGATCTCGAGCCCGCCGAACCAACCGGCGAGAAGTGGGATCGTGACCGGCGCCAGCACCATGGACAACACCGTCACCACGAGCGGCACCGCGCCGTCGAGCTCGAGCATGCGTGCCACCGCGGCGGTCCCGCTCGACGGCGGAGCCGAGACGGCGAGCACGATCGCGAGCGCGAGTTCCGGAGCAAGGCCGACGCCACGACCGGTCGCGCCGATCATCAGCGGGCAGCCGACCATGACAATTGCCGGCAAGAGCACGGACAGCGACGGCCGGCGCAACGCCGCGATGACGGCCCCGCCATCGATCCGCAGCAGTGTCCCGAGCACGATCAGGAAGATTGTGGCGGGCATCAGCGGGCGTGCCAGATCCGCGAGCGCCGGACACACCAGCCCTAGCAGGACGCCGAGGGCCAATAATGTCGGTCCGCGCGGGATAACGAGCAGGAGGGAGGATCGCATACGCCTCGCCCAATCAGGTCTTCCACGCCAATAGACCACTCTCCGCGGCATTCTTGAAATCGATTTTAGATATGCTTACCATTGCTCAAATGAATTTAGCTTCCGTCGATCTCAATCTCCTGGTTGCCTTCGAGGCGCTGATGGAGGAGCGCAATGTGACCCGCGCCGGCGCCCGCGTTGGCCTCGCCCAGCCGTCCATGAGCAGCGTGCTGACCCGCCTGCGGGCGCTGTTCGGCGACGATCTGTTCGTGCGCTCGGCCTCGGGCATGCGGCCGACGGCCAAGGCGCTGTCGCTGGGCCGGCCGATCAGCGAAGCACTCGGACAAATCAGAGGCGTGCTGGCGCCTGAATCAGCCTTCGACCCCGCGGCCGCCCGCCGTCGCATGTCCATTGCGGTGACCGACTATGGCGACCTCATCGTTGTGCCGCCGCTGGTCGCGGCACTGCGACGGGAAGCGCCTGGAATCGATCTCGTGGTGCGTCCCATCATCGACACGGCTTTGAGCGTCGCAAGCCTCGAGCATGGCGATATCGACGCGCTGATCGGCGGCCATCTTCCCGCTTCCACGCGCATCACCCGGACGACGCTGTTCGAGGAGCATTTCGTCTGCATTCGCGATGCGAAGCGCGCCAGGCAGAAGGCCCGGCTCACCAAAGACGACTACACCCGCCTTCCGCATGTCCTGTTCTCATCGGCCGGCGGCGACGGGCTTCCGGGCGCGATCGACACCATGCTGGCCCGGCACGGACACAAACGGCGCACGGCGGTCACGCTCGCCCATGTCGTGGTCGTGCCGTTTGCGGTTGCCGGCACCGATCTCGTGGCAACCATGGCCGAGCGCATCGCCCGACGCTTCGCCTCATCGGCAGGCGTGTCCGTCGTTCCGCTCCCCTACGATGTCGACGCCTTCACCATCGACCTCGTCCACACCCGCCGCGCCATGACTGACCCGGCACTGCGCTGGTTCATCGAACTGGTCAATCGTGTTTGCAGGAAGCTCTGACGAACCAACGGGCCGGCAACGGGCCGCTATTTCGGCGCAATCACCTGAGCGATCTCCCAGACATGACCTGAAGGGTCGGCAAAGGACGCAGTTCGCCGTCCCCAGGGGCGATCGATCGGGCCATTAAGCAGATCGACGCCGATCGCCCGCAGCGCTGAGCAGACCTGATCGACGTCGACGACCCTGATCGTCAGGAGTGCGCGCGCCCCTGCGGAGGACTGCGCGACACGCAGCGGCTCGACAAGCGGAGGCGCCCGAGACACGTCGAGCAGATTGATCAGGAGCCCACCAAATCTCAGCACGGATGAGACCGCATCTTCCCAGACCGTCTCGGACGCGAACACTTTCGCGTAGAAGGCTTTCGCCGAAGCAATGTCATCGACGAACAACGTAATGACTTCGACTTCGCTTGGCAGACCAATGGTCATGTCGCACTGCTCCTCACCGTTGCAGGATCGGCCTGCGTGAACGAGACAAGCCGCGCACCGTGATATCTCACGATGTCGCGGCCTGACGCAATTCCGGCGAACCGGGCAACTGCCCGGCCTGGAAGCCGTGGTCCTAGTTGAACAGGTCGGGTTCCGCCTCGGTGATCCAGTCCCAGAGCGGCTGGAAGCTGAAATAGCCGCCCTTGTGGGTGCCGACCTGCCGCGAGGTCAGGCTGGCGATCTCGTGCGGGATCGTCTTTGGCGTGCCGGCGGCCTCGGCAAGCAACTGGGCGCGCGCGGCATTGTCCATCGCGATGTACCACCACGCCGCAGCCTCGATGGTTGGTCCGACCGTGAGCAGGCCGTGGTTCTGCAAGATGGCGGCCTTCTTCGATCCCAACGCTTGCGCAATCTTGCGGCCCTCTTCCGCCTCCAGCACGACGCCGGAGAAGGGATCGAACAGCACGTGATCCTCGTAGAAGGCGCAAGAATCCTGCGTCAGCGGATCGAGTAGACGGCCGAGCGCCGACCAGGCCTTGCCGTAGGTCGAATGGGTGTGGGCCGCCGCGATCACCTCCGGATGCGCTGCATGGATCGCCGAATGAATCACGAAGCCGGCCTGGTTGATCGGCTTGTCGCCGATCAGGATGTTACCGTCGTGATCAACGAGCTGAAGATCGGACACCTTGATCTGGCTGAAATGCTTCGACAGCGGGTTGATCCAGAACCGCTCGGGAAACTCCGGATCGCGCACGGTGACATGGCCCGCGAGCCCCTGATCGAAACCGTAGCGCGAGAACAGGCGGAACGTGGCGGCAAGCCGCTGCTTGCGGTGCAGCCGCTCTTCCTCGAACGACGCCGCCGGCGTGCGCTCGACCAGGGAATATTTCTTCGGCTTGTCGACGACCTTGTTCATGGTTGCGGCTCCTTCTCTAGTATTCGAGATTCCTGTCGAAGACATCGGCCAGCGGGACGCCATGCGCATAGGCATCGAGGTTGACCAGCGTCTTGTCGGCCAGTCGTTTGGTGTCCTCTCCACCCGTCCACGACACGTGAGGGGTCAGGACGACCTTGGGGTGGGTATAGATCGGATCGCCCTCTGGTGGCGGCTCGGGGTCGGTGACATCGAGCGTCGCGCCGGCGATCCGCCCCTCGTCGAGCGCTTGCAACAGCGCGCCCTGATCGACGATCCGCCCACGCGCGACATTGATCAGGTGCAGAGATGTTTTGGCCCGCGCCAATACGTCAGCGTTGATCAGACGATTCGTCTTGGTCGTCGCCGGCAGGGCAAGGACGAGATGATCGGAGACCTCGACCAGTTGCTCGATGCTTTCGACGGGCTCTATGCCCGGAACACCATATGGCCAGGCCGAGCGTCGCAAAACCCTGATGTTGACGCCGAACGGCTTGACGCGCTCGACGACGGCGCGGCCGATGGCGCCGAAGCCCGCGATTCCGACCGTCTTGCCGCTGAGCGAGCCCAGCGGGGTGATCTTCCATTCGGCGCGGCTGCGTGGCCGGATGTCGTGGATACGCTTTTCGAAGCCGAGGATCGCCGCAAGGACATATTCCGCGATTGGATCGGCCGAGATGCCGCGGCCGACCGTGACGACGGGACCGTCGAGCAGCCACGCCGGAAAGAAATCGACTCCTGTCGATGCGGTCTGGATCCAGCGCAGGCCGAACGGCCAGCCCGCTGGCTTGTCCGCAGGCGCCTTGTGCCAGCCCGCCAGTGGCCGCGTCAGCAACACGTCCGCCTCCGGCGCAACCTCCCATGGTGCGAGATCGGCAGGGTGATCGATGATCAGCGGGCGCGACCAGTGATCGGCCAGCGCGGCTCGAATGTCCGCGCCGAGCTGATTGACGATGATCGGTGATCGCACGCTGGTGGATGCGGATCTACTTTCGACGCGGGGAGTGTTCATGTCAGCTCACGATGGTAACGATCAGGACATGCTAGGCGCTCGACGCAAGATAGTCATTTCAAAAATGGTGGGTGTCTTGTAACAGGAGGACAACACGCCTCGGCAAGGCAAACGAATTCGTCTCTGTGTAGCCGACTGAGGCTATTTCCTCTCGATGACGTCAAGCGGCGCCCCTTTCGGCTGCGCCGCAGCCTCACCAGCGCGACGAAATACGGTTTCCATCAGCCACTGCTCGTTCGGAAAGCGATCGGCCCATTCGTCCCAGCCGGAATGCTTCCGGTATTGGCCGAGACGACCGGAGGCCACCACCTCCTCCACATTCACATCGACGCGGCGATCGCAATCCGGCGCGACATAGATCGCATCCGCCTGGCAATAGAGCTCGCACAAGAAACAGGTCTGGCAGTCTTCAACGCGCGCGAGAACCGGCAGGCCGGCTTGCCCGGGATCGATCACGTTGGCCGGACAGACTTCGATGCATGTCCCGCAATCCGTACAGCGGTCCGCGAGGATGAGTTCGATCATGATGCCGCCTCGAGTTGACCCGTTCCGGTCGTCGCGGACGGACCATCGGCGGCCACCCAGACCTGATCCAAGCCGCCGCTCAGCAATCGGTTTGCAGATCGGGGATCCAGTGAAGGAAAATCCTCGCGGCGGTGCAGGCCCCTGCTCTCGTTGCGTGTTGCCGCCGTGGCGACCGACCAGCGCGCGGTTGCCAGCAGCGCCGCGGTCTCGCGCGAAGCGATCGTGCCCGTGTGGTCGTGATCCGCCAATTCGGTCCACAAGCCTTCAAGCGCACGCGCGGATGCTGCAAGTCCCTTTCCGGTGCGAAACAGATTCTTGTCGAACGGATGCATTTCGGCACGCACGCTGGCTCGAATCGCAGTGAGATCGACGGTCTGCACGCGCCTGCGCGGCTCGCGCCCGAGACCAAGTAGCCGAAAACGGCTCGTGCCCGTCTTCACGCCGCGTGCCACGCGCGCGGCGGCCCGTCCGGCGAACACACCCGATGAAAGCGCCCAGGCCGAATTGACATTGCCGCCGCCGGAGATCGCGCCCGCAACCTTCTCGCGTGAAGCATTGTCACCGGCCACGAACAGGCCTGGAACCGATGTCGTGCCATCCACATCGTGCACCCGCACTCCTCCGATGCCCCGAATGGTGCCGTCATTGTGCAAAGTGATCTCGAACCGGTCGCGGTATGGATCGATGCCCCAGCGATCGAACACCAGCGGCACGTTCGGCGAGATCGTATGCAGCCGCGCCTTGATGTTATCAGGCAGACGATGCAGCGAGCAGTAGACCGGGCCGCGCTGGAGCGCGCGCGCAAGACGGATAGTCTGGTCGGGGCCGAACGGAAGATCGAGCTCGTGCCCGTCGGCGTCGTAATAGGTCGCAAACGCATAGGCCATGGTTCGCGTCATCGTCGAATGCGCCGGCGCAATGGTGTAGGCCGCAGTGAACTCCATGCCGGACATCTCTGCACCTGCCTCGGCCGCCATGAGATAGCCATCCCCCGTGTTGGTCCACGATCCCAGAAGATGGGACAGGAAGCTGGTCCCGCCGGCTGCGAGCACCACCGCTCCCGCCTCGATCTGGTACGCCCGCCCGCCATCCTGCCGGCGCTGGCCACGGGCACCGCCAATCGAGCTATCGGATCGCGCCAAAAGTTCGAGGACCGGCGAATGATCGAGGATGGTGACGCCGTGGCTCAGCACCTGCTGGCGCAAGGCGCGCATGTATTCGGGCCCCCGCACAGCGCGGTAATTCACCCGTCCCTCGTCATCGACCCCGAATTTGTAGTAGCGGGCCAGCGTCGGCAACGTGCGCCAGGTCTGGTCGAGGATGCGATACATCCACTCCGCTTCGCCAAGACCAAGGCCGCTCGCAACACGATTGGCCACGGCCGCATCGCGCGCCGCCGGAGGATCGGGCGGGACCCACCAATGACCCGGCCCAGCCGCGGCCGTAACGCCACTGGTGCCGCAATAGCCCTTGTCGGCCAGAACGACTTTCGCCCCGGCCTGTGCAGCGGATGTCGCCGCCCAGGCGCCCGCCATCCCGCCGCCGACGATCAGCACGTCGGCATTTATCGACAACTCTTCGGGTGGCGATGACGCCATGCTCTCACGCTGCTTTGCGCGCACCGGCGCCGGCGTCGGCGGCTGTCAGCGCCTGGCTGAGATCCGCCAGGATATCGTCGGGGTGCTCGATCCCGACCGACAGGCGCACATAGCCAGGCGTGACACCGGCGGCGAGTTGCTCGGCCGCGGTGAGTTGTTGATGCGTCGTCGACGCCGGATGAATGGCCAGCGACCGCGCGTCACCAATATTGGCGACGTGATAGAACAGTTTTAGCGCATCGATGAAGCGCCGGCCGACCTCGACGCCGCCTTTCAGCTCGAAGCCGACGAGGCCGCCATAGCCGCCTTTCAGATAGGCGTCCGCCCTGCGCCGGTTCTCGCCGCTTTGCAGGCCGGGAAAGATCACGTTCGAGATCAAGACGTGCCTGGCAAGGAAGTTCGCGACCTTGATGCCATTCTCGTTGTGCTGACGGATGCGCAGCGGCAAGGTTTCGAGCCCCTGGATGAACTGGAACGCGTTTTGCGGCGCGATCGATGCACCGAGATCGCGCAGCAGCCTGACGCGCGCCCGCAGGATGTAGGCGATCGGGCCGAGCGGCTTCGCGGCCTCGGTCCAGATCGCGCCGTGGTAGGCGTCGTCGGGCTTGTTCAGAAGCGGAAAGCGATCGGCGTGCGCCGCCCAGTCGAAATTGCCGCCATCAACGATGGCGCCGCCGATCGCAGTGCCGTGGCCGCCGATATACTTGGTCGTGGAGTAGACCACCACCGCAGCGCCGTGCTCGAATGGACGTGCAATCAGGGGCGACGCCGTATTGTCGAGAATGAGGGGAACGCCGAGCGATCGGCCGATGTCGGCGACCTCCTTGATCGGAAAGACGTTGAGCTTGGGATTGGGAAGCGTCTCGCCGAAATAGGCCCGCGTCCCGGCGTCCGTTGCGCGGCGGAAGTTCTCGGGATCCGCTGGATCGACGAACCGGACCTCGATGCCGAACTGTTTCAACGTTTGCGAAAGCAACGTCCAGGTCCCGCCGTAAAGATCGGTCGAGGAGACGACATTGTCGCCAGCCTGCGCGATGTTGAGAATCGAAAATGCGGTGGCGGTCTGCCCCGACGCTACGGCAAGCGCAGCCGCTCCGCCCTCCAACGCAGCAAGCCGCGTTTCAAACGCGTCCTGCGTCGGGTTGCCGATGCGGGTGTAGATCGGGCCGAGCTGCTCGAGCGCGAACAGGCGCGAGGCGTGATCGGTGTTCTCGAACTGGAACGACGTGGTCTGGTAGATCGGAACCGCCACGGCGCCGGTGGCCGGATCGGCGCGATACGATCCGCCGTGCAATGCCAGCGTCTCGAAGTTCCGGGTCTCCAAAGCCATCTGCAACTCCTTCGCTCTCAAGGGCTCGCGCGGCGCTCGGTCCGCCTCGCCTGTCGATCGAAGGATGCGTTTGGATTTCTGCGCTGTCGAGCGGGTAGGGAAAATAGCGATGCGCGTGCTGCCTGATCGCGGTTTCGGAATTCGTTTGTTCCTGATCGTTCGCCGAATTGGAAACAAACTCACTCGCACAAAAGAGTCCCAGAGTGGGCAAAGGGCGCTTGCTCAAAAACAAAAATCTGAAAAACAACCCCATGCACAGTAGAACCGCCACCGGCCGGTTGCCGGGGGTGGGGCGGCTTAAGCCCAGGTCAGGCTTGGTTGAATCGACACGCGGGCGCAGAATGCGACGCAGCTCTCCGTGGCGAGGGCAAACCACCAAGCAAGCCTGATTTCATCAAGCTCAGGCCCTTTGACTCGTCGGGCAAAACAGCGGCAAGATCGGATCGTGGAAATCAGGCTCGCGAATGATATTCTCGCCCAGCCACACTCCAGCGCAGCCTTTCCCTACCGAGAGCGACCACCGCACAGCGAACGTTGCGAATTCGCGCATACGACAGTTTTGCGCTTCATTCGACGGTCGCGGCACGATATCTGCGTCTATCGCAAAGCCACCGACGGAACGTGCTATGCTGCCACGCCAATTGCACCTGAACGTCAACCTGCTTCACTCCGGCGTCTATCCGTCGGCATGGCGGCTGCCGGACAGCGATCCGCGCGCCTTCTTCGATCTCGGCCATTACGTGCGTGTGGCGCAGATTGCAGAGCGCGGTAAATTCGATGCGATCTTTCTGGCGGACTCGCCGGCCGTGAACGACCGCATCGACTATCGGTCGTTCACGTCGCTGGAACCGACGATCGTGCTGGCGACTGTCGCGGCCGCGACCAGACATGTTGGGCTGATTGGAACGGTGTCCACAACTTATAACGAGCCCTACAACATCGCCCGCCGCTTCGTGACGCTCGACCATGCCAGCGGCGGACGCTCGGGATGGAACGCGGTCACGACGGCCGACGCTGCTTCGGGCCGGAATTTCGGCCTCTCGTCCGTGACCGAGCACAAAGCGCGCTACAAACGCGCCAAGGAATTCACCGAAGTCATCCACGCGCTGTTCGATAGCTGGGAGGACGACGCTTTCGTCGGCGACAAGGCCAGCGCTCGCTTCGTTGATACCTCGAAAGTGCACCCGATCGCCCATCGCGGCCCGCATTATTCGGTGGCGGGTCCCTTGAACGTCCCACGATCGCCGCAGGGACGCCCGGTCACCGTGCAAGCGGGCGGGTCGAACGACGGCCGCGATTTCGCGGCCGCCTACGCCGAAGCCGTGTTCACGTTGGCACAGAGCATTGAGGAAGGCGTCAGCTATGCCCGCGATCTGCGCGCACGGGCCGCCACCTACGGCCGTTCCGGAGATTCCATCGTCATCCTGCCGGGACTTGCCACCGTCATCGGCAGCACCGAAGCGGAGGCCAGGCGGCGGCAGGACGAACTCTGGGAATTGGTACCGATCGAATACAGCCTGGCGCGGCTTGCCGGCACGCTCCAGATCGACCCTGCACTGCTCGAGCTCGACAAGCCCCTGCCCGATCCGTTGCCGTTGCCGGTCAACGCCAATCACACCATGTTCCAGGGCACCGTGAATCTCGCCCGGCGCGGCAATCTGACGGTACGGCAGCTTATCCGCGCGCTCGGCGGCGGCGTCGGGCATCGCATCATCGTCGGCACGCCGGAGCAGATCGCCGATGATATCGAGGCCTGGTTCAAGGCCGGCGCCGCGGACGGCTTCAACCTGATGCCGGATGTGCTGCCGTCCGGGCTGGAGACCTTTGTCGATACCGTCGTGCCGATCCTTCAGAAGCGCGGGCTGTTCCGGACCGAATACACGGGATCGACGCTCCGCGATCATTTTGGCCTGCCGCGACCGGAGAGCCGCTTCGCGAAGCAGACGCCGGAGGTGGCATCGGCCTAGCCGCTTCCACGATCTATCCCCGCGACTGGACCAGCCCCTCGGCAAGTCCCGCCGACTGCCTCGCCCGCACGCGCGGGATCACCTCGTGTGCAAACCGACGCATCTCGGCCTCGAACGGCTGGAATTGCAGCATGAAGAGTTCGATACCGGCTGCATGGAACGCCTCGATGCGCGCCGCAACCTCGTCATAGCTCGCGACCAGTCCCGCTGCGGTGCCGCCATTGCTGCCGACGCGCGGCGTCTTCTGCATGGTCTGCATCATCACGACCTTGGGGTCGGTATTCTGCTTCTGGATCGCCTTCATCGGCGCGTCCTTTGCGGCCAGGCTAAGCAGCCGCGCGTGGGCGGCCTGCGCCTGCTCCCGGGTTTCGCGGGCGACGACAAAGGCAGAAAGGCCGAAACGCAATGGCGGCGTTGCACCGCGCGGACGCGCCGCGACATCGGCGATCAGGCCGGCCACATCTTCCAGAGGCTGACCGTTGATGAACCAGACGTCGCCGTGGCCGGCAACCAGATCGCGCGCCGGCTCGGATTCACCGCCGACATAGATGGCCGGGCGCTTGCGGTACAGGCTGGTCGGGCGCAGCGCGTAATCGGTGACGTTGAAATGCTCCCCGCTGAAGTTGAGACGCTCACCCTCCATCAGGCGGGTGACGACAGATATCCACTCCCTGCCGTAAGCATAACGGGCATCGTGCTCCGGAAAACCGATCCCCGCCTTCTCCAGTTCCGGGCGGTTCCAGGCATTGACGAGATTGAGCGCAAACCGGCCACGGCTGATGTTCTCGATCCCGAGCGCGAGCTTTGCCAGCACAACGGGGTGATAGAGATACGGCTTGATCGCAGCGATGATCTCGATGCGCTTCGTCAGCGCCGCAATCGCCGCCGCCGCACTCCAGGCCTCGAGTTGATCGAGGTCTTCCTGATGCGGATTGATGGTGTGTTGCGCGATCAACGTTGAATCATAACCGAGCTCTTCAGCCGCGAGCACGAGATCCCGATTGCGTTCCCAGGACGCATCATAAGGCTCTTCCGGATCCTGATGCGCGGCCCGCGGGCCATGCACCAGCGCCCAGATCCCGAAGCGAAGAGGTGAGCTCGCCATCGTACTCTCCCGTGACTTTCCCGGCTCATGTTAGCAATCGTTACTCGTTCTCGCCAATGGCCGGCGCGAGATCAAGCATATCCGCCATCAAAAGATGTTCTTTGTCGCAGACCTGCGCCGTGACGACAGCAGATCACTCCGGAGCGGACGACAATTGAAATAGCGCTCTATTTCTGCCGGCGTGATTTCGTGGGACATTTTGCGCTGAACGAGGTCTCAAATCTTGAGCAATATCGAACTGAGCCAAATCGAACGCACGGTGATCGGTGCGGATGGCGGCCTGCCGTCGCAAAGCAGCGACACATCGCTCGCATCGGCAAGCAGGCTTGGCGCTCGCGGCCTTCTGCTTCTGTCCTGGCTTGCACCCGTGTTGCTGGTCATCGTCTGGGAAGCGCTTGCGCAAGCGGGATGGCTCTCGCCGCAGGTGCTGCCCGCACCCAGCAAGGTCATCCGCACCGCGTTCAAGCTGGTGACCACCGGAACCTTGCTGAACGATCTCGGTGTGAGCTTGCTGCGCGCCGCGGCGGGCTTCGCGCTGGGTGCGGCGGTCGGCGCCGCATTCGGAATTCTGGTCGGCTTCTCGCGGATTGCGGAGGCTACGATCGATCGCAGCGTGCAGATGATCAGGGCCATCCCCTTCCTCGCCTCGCTGCCTTTGGTCATTGTCTGGCTCGGCGTCGGTGAAGCGGAGAAGATCTTCCTTGTGGCGCTTGGCGTCACGTTTCCGATCTACATCAACACCGTGCTTGGCATCCGGCAGGTCGACCCCAAGCTGCTCGAGCTCGGCCGGGTCCAGGGCCTGAGCTCGATCCAACTGATCAGCCGCATCATCCTTCCCGGCGCGTTGCCGTCGATCCTGACCGGGGTTCGCTATGCTCTGGCCACGGCATGGCTTGCACTGGTCGTGGCCGAAACCATCGGCGCGCAGTCGGGTATCGGCTTTCTCGCGATGGACGCACGCGAATTTCTGCGCACCGACGTGATCATCCTGACCATCGTGATCTATGCGCTGATCGGCATCGCGGCCGACGCCATCGCCCGATTGCTCGAAAGGCGCCTGCTCGCCTGGCATCCGAATTACGGAGCGGCGCGATGAACGTTCATGTCGCTCCGCGTTACGCAGCGCCTTCCGAGTCAGGACCGGCCGTCATTGTCAGCAATCTCGTCCGCCGCTACGGCAGCCGCGTCGTCATCGAGAAGCTGAACCTGCGCATCGAGCGCGGCGAGTTCGTCGCCCTGCTGGGCGAGAGCGGTTGCGGCAAGACCACGCTGTTGCGGGCCCTTGCCGGCCTCGATCCCGTCCAGGGCGGACGCATCGTGGCGCCCCGCCGGCCGGCAGTGGTGTTTCAGGAACATCGGCTGCTGCCCTGGGACAACCTCTGGCGCAACGTCGCGCTCGGCTTGCAGGCCCAAGACGCGCGCGAACGCGCCGCCGAAGCGCTCACCGAGGTCGGCCTCGGTGACAGGCTCGACGACTGGCCGCGCAACCTCTCCGGCGGACAGGCGCAGCGCGTGGCGCTCGCTCGGGCGCTGGTGCAGCAGCCCGAGCTCCTGCTGCTCGACGAGCCGTTTGCCGCACTCGATGCGCTGACCCGAATTCGCATGCATGAGCTCGTCCGCGAACTGGTCACCAATCATCAGCCAGGCGTCCTGCTGGTCACCCACGACGTCGACGAGGCGATCGCCCTCGCCGACCGCATCCTGGTGATGCGTGATGGCGCAATCGCCTTTGAGCATCGCGCGGCGCGCGACGGTTCGGCATCCATCTCGCGCGCGGAGCTGCTCGGCGAGCTTGGCGTGATCTCTCATTCTCCCAACTAGGTTCTCCGGAAGGCCAACATGTCCGATTCCTCCATCGCCAAACCCTCCCGGCGCAGCTTCCTCGGCTCCGCAGCCTTCGGCATTGGCGCGCTCGCCGGCATGAACATCTCTGAGCTCGCGCAGGCCGCGCCCGGCCGCACCACGGACACGGTCCGCCTGACCTGGGGTCTGGGCGGCCTCAACCTGATCGCCAGGGAGCGCGGCGAGTTCGAGAAGCAGCTCGCCAGGGACGGGATCAAGGTCGAATGGCTTGGGCCCTTCCCGAACCACGCGCCGACCTTGCAGGCTGTCACCGGCGGCAGCGCCGACTTCAGCTTCGGTGGCAGCACCACGCCTGCGCTGGCCGCCATCATTGCCGGTTCACCGCTGGTGTTCACGCAGTTCGTGGTCTACGAGCCCCGCACCACGGCAATCATCGCCAAGGACGGCTCCGGCATCGACAGGATCGAGGATCTCGTCGGCAAGTCGGTCGCGGTCAATCGCTCGGGCCTCGGCGAATTCCTGCTGGTTGCAGCACTCGAGAAGCACAAGGTCGACCGCTCCGCGGTGAAATTCGTCTATCTCAATCCGCCGGATGCCGCGCCGGCACTTGCCGCCGGCAAGGTCGACGCCTGGTCGATGTGGAGCCCCGGCGTCGACATCGCCCGACTCGAATACAAGGCGCACGACATCTTCCTGGAAGGCCGCGACCTCGAATTCCAGATCGACTACACGTCCTACCTGACCACCCGCAAATTCGCGACCGACAACCCTGCACTGGTCCGCGCGGTGACCGACGCGTTCCGCGCCGAAGGCAAGTGGGTCTCGGAGAACAGCAAGGACGCCGAGTACATCGCGCAGAAAGCCGGGAAATACAGCGACGAGGTTCGCGACCGGTTCATCGCAATGAAGCGGCAGTATCGCTACTTCGCGGTCAACGACGAGCAATTCATAGGCGAGCTGCAAAAGGCCGCCGACTGGCTCGTCGCCCGCAAGGTTCTGCCCGAACCGGTCAAGGTGACCGATCACCTCGCCCAGCTCTAAGTCCGTTCCAACAGGCCGAGGCAATGAACAAGACCGTATCCACGCCCTCTCTGACGCCGTCCGAACCGCTCAAGACCCGCTCATCGGAACTGGAGGCCTTGCTCAACCACATCGCCGAAGGCGCAAGCGATCGCGAGCGCGACCGCGTGCTGCCGTTCGACGTGATCGATCTCATTCGCCACGCCCGTCTCGGCGCGCTGCGGCTCCCGGTAGGCGCCGGCGGCGCCGGCAGCACGATCCGTGATCTCATCGCATTCGTCATCCGGCTCGGCGAGGCCGACGCCAATGTGGCGCATATCCTGCGCAACCATTTCAGCGTGGTCGAGCGGCTGGTACGCACTCCCAAGGATGAACAGAGCCGGCAATGGCAGAAGGCGGTCGCCGAGGGAGCCATCATCGGGCTTGCAACGACCGAGCTCGAAAGCCCCCTCGTCGGCAATGTGACGCCGGGTACGACGTTCACACCCGATGGGAACGACGATTATTTGCTGAACGGCACCAAATATTACAGCACCGGGACATTGTACTCGGATTATGTCCTGGTCCGCGCTGCCGATCCGTCCGGCGCGACCGGCACCACGATCGTGCCGATCAAGCGCGACGGGATCGAGCTGGTCGACGACTGGGACGGGCTCGGGCAGCGTCTTACGGCCACCGGCACGACCCATTTCCGCAACGTCAGCGTCAAGCGCGAGGAAGTGGTGTTCGATGCGCCTGATACCGGCTACGGCGTGCCCTACTCCAATACGTTCGCCCAGCTGTTCCTGACGGCGGTCGTTGCGGGCATTGCGCGCGCGACGCTGCGAGATGCGACAACGCTGGTGCGCTCGCGCAAGCGCACGTTCTATTACGCGCCGACTGAAATCCCGACCGAAGACCCGCTTCTCCAGCAGACGGTCGGCCAGATCGCCAGCGGCGCTTTTGCGGCCGAGACGGTCGTGCTCGCGGCGGCCGAAGCGCTGGACGTCGCGACCGACGCCTTCGACACCGGTGCCTCCAACGCGGCAGAGGCAGCTCACGCGGCGGCCCTGCTCTCGGCCAAGGCAAAAATCATCGCGGACGATTTCGCCATCCGCGGCGGCAGCCTGCTGTTCGATGTCGGCGGCGCGTCGGCCACCAAGAAGGTCACCAACTTCGATCGACACTGGCGCAACGCACGGACGCTGTCGTCGCACAATCCGACG
Source organism: Bradyrhizobium sp. LTSP857 (assembly GCF_000938285.1). Classification (NCBI taxonomy): domain Bacteria; kingdom Pseudomonadati; phylum Pseudomonadota; class Alphaproteobacteria; order Hyphomicrobiales; family Nitrobacteraceae; genus Bradyrhizobium; species Bradyrhizobium sp. LTSP857. The sequence goes on from NZ_JYMS01000049.1 coordinate 791,060, forward strand.
ACCTACAAGGCGCGTTCGATCGGTGAACACGAGATCAACGGCACGCCGTTGCCGGCGAAGGGCTTCTTCTAGGGAAGCCGATGCCGGCATGCGACGGTCCGACGCAAGGAGAGACTGACATGGGAAGGTCGGACATCCATCTCGTCACCGACGGCAACGAGATCGAACATCAGTTCCGCGCGGTGATGCGCCGCCTCGCTGGCGGCGTCAGTATCATCACGGCCGGGCATGACGAGGACATCAACGGCATGACCGTCACGTCCCTGACATCGCTGAGCGCGAGTCCGCCGCGCGTGCTGGTCAGCGTCAACCGGCAGGCGTCATCCTTCGCGCTGATCGAGCGCTTCGGCGTATTCGGCGTCAACATCCTGGGCTCCGACCAGCAGGAGCTGGCGAGCCGGTTCAGCAACGGTCGTCTCAAGGGCCCGCAACGTTTCGAAGGCGTTCCGTGGTCTGCGGGGACGTCGGGCGTGCCGCTGCTTGGCAACTCGCTGGCGACCGTCGAATGCCGGGTCGAAGAGATCATCGAGCGCTACTCGCACGGGATCATCGTTGGAAGTCTCTTGAGCTTCGAGCTGTCATCCCAGCTGTCCGGACTGGTCTACTGGAACGGGCAATACATCGAGATCAATCACGATGTCGACCTCGATCTGCTTGCCGAGATCAGTATTCCCCTGGCCCATGTCAGGTGACATTATCATCCGACACCACCCCGATGGGACTGAGGCGGTATGAAGCACGAAATCCCCCACGAACCATCCGACGACGAGGCGCGCGCCCCCGATAGCCCGACGCAGCGGCGGTGGCAGCTCGAACGGGTCGTCGCCGCGCTCCGCGTCTCCCGGGAGGAGACCCACAGCATCCGCCGGGATGGCGAGGCCCGCCGCGCCCCCTCGCGCGAGGCGCTTCAGGCGATCCTGGACGGCCTGACCGAAGCGCTGTTCCCGCGTCACTATGGCCAGTTCGATCTCGACGGCGAGAATATCGACTACTTCGTCGGCAACCGTCTCAGCATCGCGCTCGACGGACTTTGCGACCAGATTCACCGTGCTGCGCTCTTCATCGGCGACGAGCTCACGCCCGGATTCCGGCGCGACGACACGGTCGAGCTGACGCGCAAATTCGCTTCCCAGCTACCCGACGTGCGCGGGCTGATCATCAGCGATCTCCGCGCCGCCTTCGTCGGCGATCCCGCGGCGAGAAACTTTCCGGAGATCCTGATCGGCTATCCCGGGATGACCGCGATCATCCACCACCGCCTGGCCCACATCCTCCATCAGCTCGGCGCGCGGCTGATTGCGCGGTTGGTGGCGGAGATCGCGCACACCCGGACCGGGATCGACATTCATCCCGGCGCCAGCATCGGCTCCGGCTTCTTCATCGACCACGGCACCGGTGTCGTCATCGGGGAGACCGCCATCATCGGCGACAATGTGCGCATCTATCAGGCGGTCACGCTGGGCGCCCGTCACTTTCCAACCGACGACGAGGGCCATCTGATCAAGGGCGACGCGCGGCATCCGATCGTCGAAGACGACGTCGTGATCTATGCCGGCGCGACGATCCTTGGCCGCATCGTCATTGGCCGCGGCTCAACGATCGGCGGCAATGTCTGGGTGACCAGGGATGTGCCGGCCAACAGCGTGGTGACACAGGCCACGGCCGGAACACGATCGGCCTAGACGCCCGCCAGCTCTCAACACCCTAACGCGGCATCATCTCCGTCTCGCGGCATTGCCGCTAGATTCATGCTCGCTTCGCATTCAACAACGCAAATCCATTTCATCGACATTGCTCTCGCTGACGCCATAGAGTTCGGTCCAATCGTGCCGCATTGACGGCCTGCATCCGGACATCCGAACCATGAGCAACCAACGGCAGCTTGTCCTCAATCTCTTCATCTACCCCGGCGGTCACCACGAAGCCGCGTGGCGCTACAAGGGATCGGCGTCGGATCGCATTCTCGACATCACCTATTACCAGGAGCTGGCGCAGCGCGCCGAGGCGAGCAAGTTCGACGCCATCTTCTTTGCAGACGGACCGGCACTGGCCGATAACGTCCGCTACGCCCAGCGCTTTCGCTTCGAGCCGATCACGTGGTTGGCGGCGATCGCGGCCGTCACCAGCCGCATCGGCCTGATCGCGACGGCATCGACGACCTATACCGAGCCGTACAATCTGGCACGGCTGTTCGCGTCACTCGACCATCTGAGCCGCGGCCGGGCCGGCTGGAACATCGTCACCACCAGCGCGCCACAGGCGGCGCAGAACTTTGGCCTGCCCGAGCATCCCCCGCACCACGAGCGCTACGAGCGTGCCCGCGAATATCTCGACGTGATCTCGCGGCTCTGGGACAGCTGGGAGGATGACGCGCTCGTCAACGACCCCGCCTCGGGCATCTTCGCCGACACCAGCAAGATCCACACGCTCGACCATGTCGGCAAGCATTTTCGCGTGCGCGGTCCGCTGAACATCTCTCGCACCCCCCAGGGCCGGCCGGTCTATGTGCAGGCTGGCGCCTCCGACGACGGCCGCGCCTTCGCCGCCCGTTACGCAGAGGCGATTTTCACGGCTCACCAAACGCTGGAGTCGGCCAGAGCCTTTTATGCGGACATCAAGCGCCAAGCCCGCACCTTCGACCGCGGCCCCGATGAGATCAAGATCCTGCCCGGCATCAGCCCCTTTATCGGCAGCACGCAGGCCGAGGCGGATCGCCTTCAGGACGAGTTCAACGAGCTGATCCAGCCCGAATATTCCCTGACCCAGTTGCGCCAGATGATCGGCGTCGATCTCACCGGATATGATCTCGACGGTCCCGTCCCCCGGCATCTGATCGACACCGCGAGCGCGCGCGGCGTCGCCAGCCGCTTCAAGCTCGTGGTCGACATCGTCGACCGCGAAAAGCCGACGATCCGCCAGCTGGTGCAGCGCCTCGCCGGTGCGCGCGGCCACTGGGTCATCGCCGGAACGCCGGAAAAGATCGCAGACAATATCCAGACCTGGTTCGAAGGCGGCGCGGCCGACGGTTTCAACGTGATGCCGCCCTGGCTGCCCGGCGGCATCGATGCCTTCACCGAGCACGTCGTCCCGATCCTGCGCAAGCGCGGCCTGTTCCGCGAGGAATACACCGGCACGACCTTGCGCGAGCATTACGGCCTCGTACGGCCGGCGAGCGTCTACTCCAACGCGGTCAAGGCGATCGCCTGAGACCGCACCCGCACTCACCTTCAAACTCGAGATCAGTCAACAGACATGAAGACAGCGTTGTTTCTCCTCTCCGGCCTTTTGGCTCTCTCCCCCTTCGCCGCCGTAGACTCTCTGGCCCAGCAGCCCGCGAAACCCGAGCTGAGGGTCGGCTTCGTGCCGGGGCCGTATATCGATGAGTTCAAGATCGGGGTTGAGCCCGAGCTGAAGAAGAAGGGCTACAAGATCCGCTATGTCGAATTCTCGACCGGCCTTGAAGCCAACAACGCCGTGTTCAAATCCGAGATCGATGCCAATGTAATGCAGCACACGATCTTCCTCGATTCCTACAACGAGCGGCAGAAGACCGATCTCGTCGGCATCGTTCACGTCCCGACACCACCGATGGGTCTCTATTCGAAGAAGCACCCGCTGGGTTCGCCGATCAAGCCGGGTTCCAGCGTCGCGGTGCCGAACGATCCCGTCAATCTGCAGCGCGCGCTGTGGGTGCTGCGCGACCTCGGCCTGATCGAGATCCGCGATAGCAAGCCGGTCGAGGTCTCCGAGCTCGATGTCATCAAGAATCCCGGCGGCATCAAAATCGTTCCGCTCGAGGCCGCGCAGGCGCCGCGGGCGCTCGACGATGTGGATTATGCCGCCGTCCAGGGCAATTTCGCGATCTTCAGCGGATTGAAGCTGACCAACGCCTTTGCACTGGAGAAGATGACGACGCCCTACATCAACGTGCTTGCGGTGAAGAAGGCCAACGCCAATTCCGAATGGGCCCAGGACATCGTCGCCGGCTACAAATCGCCGACGTTCAAGGTCGCGATCCAGGCCGACCGGTTCTATGACGGGTTCACTTTGCCTGATTACATGAAGTGAGCGGAACGCATGTTCGAATTCACGCTTGAATGGGCCAACCGCCGTTCCGTTGCGGAGCTAGTACCGTGCCGATCGTTGTGCTGACGACAGCGAGCGGCGCGATATGCCCTCAACCAAGGGCCTGGCTTGCCAGCGCGTAGGTTACGGGCATCTCTTCAGAACGCTCGTTGGGATCGCGGAAGTGTCCTCCCAACGACATCGTCGTAACGGTGTCGAAGACAGCCAGGCCCGACCGAGCGACGAAGGAGGAGAATTCCCCGTCAGCAAGGTGCGTATCAAGCCTCAGAAACTCTCCATCATGGGCAGTCACATGCGGCGCCACCACAGCAATCGCGTCTCTGTCGTTCGAAGCCACCACAGGACCGATGACATGCCCTCGCCCAAACGGACGGCAGAGCGCAAAGGCCTCGAGGCGGCCACGCCGGTAGAGGCCAAAGCCAACGGATTGCTGCAGGAGAGCTGCGAGCAGCTCGAGGCGACATGCACCAAATCCTTGCGCATCAAGTTCAGCGACACCCGCAAGATCGGCTTGATCCAGACGACGCAGTTCGGCTCCTTCGGGAGGGCGCGGCATCTCATCGGGTCGCCGCGCCTCGGCTTGACGCTGGAAAACCGTTCTCTCAAGGCGGAAGCCGAGCGACAGATAGAGCTTGCGCGCTGCACGCGTGGCATTGAGGCGCAGATTGCGTCCCTTGCATTCGGACAGAACGCGCTTCATCAGCCACTGCGCGGTGCCGAGGGCCTGAAGACGCGGAGAGGTGATGACCATGGCAACGGTGGCGAAGTCTGAGCCATGGGGAAACCACATGGCCGATCCGAGTACCCGTCCGATTTCGTCGTGAGCCACGATGCCGTGGCCAACCTCACGCAGAAACTGCCAGTCCTCGGCGCGATGCGGCCAGCCGACGCCAATTGACAGCGCATGGAGCCAGTCAAGCTCGACCGTATCGATATCGGCCGCATGTGCCTCAAAAGTATCGACTGTAAACGAACTGGAGATGCGCTTTTCCATGGCTCCCTCTCGATGAGCCCAATATCGATCGAATGATCTCACTCCGGGCGCACTCGAGCGGCCCAGGCGAGATCAGCATAAGCCATACGCCGCCGCAGAATGCATTTCAAAATGACCGCGGCGCGAAACAATCCACCAAATCGCAATCGCATTCGGCATGGAAACGAGCCCTCGTCCGCTTATGTTCCCTCCATCCGGCGAGTTCGCCATCTTCTGCCCCTGCAAAATCGACCAATGGCTTTTCTGTTCAATTCCGACGCCGAACGTGGAGCCGTTTTTCGCAACGCCTTCGCTCGCGAGCTCCCCGACCTGCCCTTCGCAATCGATTCCGCCACGATCGATCCCGATCAGGTTCGCTACGTGATCAGCTGGACGGTGCCCCATGGGCTCGAACGCTATCGCAATCTCGAACTGCTGTTTTCAGTTGGGGCCGGCATCGACCAATTTCCGCTAACATCGATACCATCCGAGGTGAAGGTGGTCCGGATGGTGGAAGACGGCATCATCCGGATGATGCAGGAATATGTCACACTCGCGGTGCTGGCGCTCCACCGCAACCTCCCGGCCTATCTCGATTTGCAGCGGCAACGCCAGTGGCGGCCTCTGCCGCAGAAGCAGGCTACCGACCGGCGGGTTGGGCTGCTCGGACTTGGCGTGCTCGGCCGCGCCGTGCTGGAGAGTCTGAAGCCCTTCGGCTTTCCTTTGAGCGGCTGGAGCCGATCAGCCAAGACGATAGAGGGCGTTGCGACATATTGCGGCCACGCTGGCCTCAGCCAAATGCTCGGCGAGACCGACATCCTCGTCTGCCTGCTTCCTCTCACGGCAGACACCCACGGGATCTTGGATCGCAGTGTGTTTGCGCGGCTGCCGAAAGGCGCGGCGCTGATTCATGCGGGACGCGGCGCGCAGCTCGATCACCTCGCGCTGCTGGCCGCTCTGGACGACGGTCAGCTCGCCGGCGCCGTCATCGACGTCACTGAGCCGGAGCCGCTGCCCTCCGATCATGCGTTCTGGACTCATCCGAAGGTGCTGCTCACCCCGCATGTGGCAAGTGCGACTCAGGCCGAGACCGCTGCGCGCGCGGTCATCGACAACATCAAGCGATACAAGGCGGGCCTCGATCTGATCGGGCTCGTGGATCGAACTCGTGGTTACTGAAAGGAGCCCAATTTGCTACTGAAATCGATTGATCCCAACCCGGCCTTCGCTCCAAAGGAGTCCGGTCCAACGCCAGAGCGGCTCATTGCCGGCACACCGCACTACAAGACCTGGGCACAAGACGCGGCCAAGGGCGAACTCGTCCATACCGGCGTATGGGAAGCGACGCCCGGCGAAACGCGTTCCATCAAGGGCGAGACCTTCGAGTTCTGTCACATCATCTCCGGCACCATCGAGATCACCCCGGACGGCGGCGATCCCGTGACCTTCACAGCCGGCGACAGCTTCGTCATGAAGCCCGGATTTACGGGCGTGTGGAAGACCATCGAGACCGTCCGCAAGATCTACGTCACGGTGGCGTGATGCCTTTCGGCTGATCCCAGGAGAAGGATGAGACATGCGGCAACTCAACGACAAGAACCTCTTCCGCCAGCAGGGTTTGATCGGCGGCCATTGGGTCGGGGCGCTCTCGGGCAAGACGATCGACGTGATCGAGCCGGCGACGCAGACTGCTCTTGGTAGCGTACCAGACATGGGGCGAGATGAGACTCGCGCCGCCGTTGCCGCTGCGGCCGAGGCGTACCCCGCCTGGCGCGCCAAGACGAGCGCCGAGCGTGCCGCGCTTCTGGAAGCCTGGCATGGGCTCATGATCACGCATCTCGATGACCTGGCGCGCATTCTGACGCTCGAACAGGGCAAGCCATTGGAAGAGTCCAGGGGCGAGATCCGCTACGGTGCCTCCTTCGTCAAATGGTTTGCGGAGGAAGCCCGGCGGATCGGCGGCACGACAATCCCGTCACCAACGCCCGACCGGCGCATCGTTGTTCTCAAGGAACCGGTTGGCGTATGCGCAATCATCACGCCCTGGAATTTCCCGAACGCGATGATCACGCGCAAGGTGGCCCCCGCGCTCGCGGCGGGATGCACAGTCGTGATCAAGCCATCGGACTTCACGCCCTATTCGGCGCTGGCTCTCGGGGTATTGGCCGAGCGCGCCGGAATTCCCGCCGGCGTCATCAACATCGTCACCGGCCTGCCGAGCGAGATCGGCGCGGAGATCATGGCCAACGAAAAGGTGCGCAAGATCTCGTTCACAGGCTCGACCCGCGTCGGCTCACTGCTGATGCGCGGTGCCGCGGACAGCATCAAGCGCGTGAGCCTCGAGCTCGGCGGAAATGCACCCTTCATCGTTTTTGACGATGCCGATCTCGAACTCGTGGTCGAGGGCGCAATCATGTCGAAGTTCCGCAATGGCGGACAGACCTGCGTTTGCGCCAATCGGATCCTTGTGCAGGCCGGCGTTTACGACGCCTTCGCGGACAAGCTCGTCGCCCGCGTCAAGGCCATGAAGGTGGGATCTGGCCTCGAGCCGGGCGTGGCTATCGGACCGATGATCAACGAGGCGGCGATCAGCAAGATCAACCGCCATGTCGCCGATGCGCTGTCCAAGGGCGCCCGTATCGCCGCTCAACCCGCGACCTTGCCCAAGGGTCCGCAATTTGCCGCGCCGATCGTCCTGACCGAGGCCACCACCGACATGGTGCTGGCGCATGAAGAAACATTTGGTCCCGTCGCGCCTCTCTTCCGCTTCGAGACCGACGAGGAGGCGATTGCCATCGCAAACGCTACACCCTACGGTCTTGCCGCCTATTTCTACACCCGAGACCTCAAGCGGTCCTGGCACGTTGCGGAAGCGCTGGAAGCAGGCATGGTCGGCCTCAACACCGGTATGGTGTCGACGGAGGTGGCCCCGTTCGGCGGTGTCAAGCAATCCGGCCTGGGGCGCGAGGGCGCGCAGGTCGGGATCGAGGAATACCTCGAGATGAAGACCTTCCACATCGGTGGATTGGGCTAAGCGGCCACGGAGCGGAGAAGGCGCACATCCGCGCCCTCCCCGCTATCCCGGCAAACGCTCAAGACAGATCGGCCCTCTGCGAGCGCGCGCATTTGTCCCCGTCAGGCTACTGAATGCGATCAAGCATCTTGTAGTACATTCCCACCAGCGGCAGGAACCACGGCTTGCCAAAGTGGCCGGGCACCGCAGGCCAGTCGAGGTCCTTCATCGGATTCCGGTCTTCGCGTCCAAGCATCGCATCGGCGATGATCATGCCGAGATGGGTCGACAGCTGCGCGCCATGGCCAGCATAACCCATCGCATACCACAGCCCGTCCTGATAGCCCGCGCGCGGGAAGCGGTCGCCGGTCATGTCGACGAGGCCACCCCAGCAATAGTCGATCTCTATGCCGGCGAGTTGCGGAAAGATTCGCGTGAGACCGTCAACGAGAATGGCGCCGCTCTTTGCGTCGGAGCGCTGGTCCGATGTCGCCGAGAAGCGCGCCCGTCCGCCGAATATCAGACGATTGTCGGATGCCAGGCGAAAATAATTGCCGACATTCATCGACGTGACGCAGGTGCGATTGCCGGGCATGACGGCCGCGATTTCGGCCGCGTCCAGCGGCCGGGTCGCTATGATGAAGCTGCCGACGGCGACGAGGCGTCGCCGGAAGTAACCGAAATTGGGCGTGGTATAGGCGCCCGTCGCAAGCAGCACCTGATCGGCGGTGACGCTGCCGCGAGGCGTCGTCAGGCGATGCCGCGATCCTTCGCGCGCCTGCGCCGTGACCGGTGCCTGCTCGAAGACGATCGCGCCGCGGCGCTTGGCGGCCTCGGCCAGTCCGACGCCATAGCGACCCATATGCATCATCGCGCTCTTCTTCGAGAGCATTCCGCCAAAGAAGGGCGAGCCGATCTCCGCGCCGAGATCCCGGGCGGACAGCAATGCTGTGTCCGGATCAACCTCGCGATGGACCACTTCGAAATTGCGCGCGATGGCATCGAAATGCTTCGGCTTGGAGGCGAGCTTCAGCTTGCCGGCGCGGCGAAAATCGCACGCGATGCCCTCCTCCGCGATCAACGCTTCGAGCGTGTCGATCGAGGCGTCGAGCGCGCGGTAAAGCGCGATGGCTCGCTCCTTGCCCAATTCAGTCTTGGCAGCGAGATAGCTGTGGGCCAGACCATTGTTGAGATGCCCGCCGTTCCGGCCCGATGCGCCGCCGATCACCCGGTCCGCTTCGAGAACGACAACCTTCGTACCCGCCTTCGCGAACTGGCGCGCAGCTCCCAGACCCGTGAAGCCACCGCCGATCACCGCAACGTCGTAGTGCCCCTCGACGGGACCTTCGGCGCCGCCGGAGAAGCGTGGTGCGGTATCGTGCCAGTAGGAGACGTATTTCACGACAGATCCCGCCGGCTCAGAGCCCGAACACACCTGGCAGACCGCCGATGTCCTTGATCTCGACATAGCCATAATAGGGGTTGGCGGGCTCGTGCCCCCGATTGACCCACACCTTGTTCTTGATGCCGAGGTCGTGAGCCGTCATCAGGTCATAGCGGAAGGACGAGGAGCAGTGCACCACGTCCTCAGGCCCGCAGCCCAGCGTATCGAACATGAACTCGAAGCCCTTCATGCGAGGCTTGTAGGATTGTGCCTGTTCGGCCGTGAACGCGGCGTGAAACGGCGCTCCTAGCTTCGCCACGTTGGACGGCAGTTGCGCATTCATGGCGTTGGAGAGGATGACGAGCGGAATCTCCTTGGCGACCTTGGCAAGGCCGGCGGGAACGTCGGGATGCGGCCCCCAGCTCGGCACCCGGTCGTAGACTATCCGTGCATGCTCGGCCTTGAAAGCAACGTCATTGCGCTTGCAGGCGCGCTCCAGCGCGTTGTGGATCACGTCGGCATAGGGTTTCCAGTCGCCGAGAATCTCGTCGAGCCGATACGCCGCGAAATCCCGCACGAGCGCAGCCATCTGCGGTTCAGGGAGATGCGCGCAATAGAGATCCTGCGCCGCTTCCGCCATCTGGAAATTCGTCAGCGTGCCGTAGCAGTCGAAGGTCACGTATTTCGGGCGAAACTGGCTCATCATTCCTGTCCTGGTGCGCTCGCACGATGTCAGGACCGCAACAATAGAGCGCCAGCGCGGCATAAGATGCGGCTTTTTCGCCGGCTGCGGTGGAAGATGTCGTTCGTGCGGCGGCCTTCAGACGATCTGCGTATCGCCAAAATACGAGACTGGTGCCGGACAGAAAAACCGGTCGATGATCCCGAGCACCATATCGCTCAGCGCCTTCCGCCCCGAACATCTCGAAGGTGCGTTGCGCCTTTCGCGTCAAGCCGGCTGGCCGCACCGCCTCGAGGACTGGCAAATGGCACTCGATCTGAGCGCGGGATTCGTCGCAATGGCGGCGAATGCTTCAACCGTGCTCGGGACGGTTCTGATGACGCCCTACAAGAGGGATGTCGCAACCATCAACATGGTCATCGTCGATGAAGCCGCCCGCGGGCGCGGATTGGGCCGTCAGCTCATGAAGGCCGTCACCACGCTGGCGGGTTCGCGCGCGCTGAGGCTCATTGCAACGGGCGAGGGCCTGCCACTCTATCAAAAGCTCGGCTTTTGCCGGGCCGGAACCATCGTCCAGCATCAAGGACAGGTCCTGCATGTCGCCCCGCCCACTAAAGCCCGGCCGGCCGAGTCGCGCGATATCTTCGGGATCCTCGAGCTCGACAGAAGCGCGTACGGCGCAGACCGGAGAGATCTGCTTCGTACGCTCGCGAAGGTCGGCCAACTCGCTGTGCTCTGCAACGGCCAGGGGCTTACCGGATTTGCGGCGCTGCGCCGATTCGGCAGAGGCGAGGTGATCGGTCCCGTCGTGGCCACGAACGCGGACGATGGGAAGGCTCTGCTCGCCTATTTCATGGCCGAGCGGGAAGGACGCTTCGTTCGCGTGGATACTGCCGAGTCCTCTCAATTAGGGGCCTGGCTCGCAGACAGGGGACTCGTCCGGGTGGACGAGGGCATTGCCATGCAGCGCCCTGTCGTTGCGCGATCCAGCTGCGCGCCATTGACCACATTCGCCCTCGCCAGTCAGGCTTTCGGATAAGCTGAGACTTTGATGCTCAGCAATTCGCTCATCGAGTTTGATCGAGCACATCTCGTCCACCCGGTTGCATCGCTGGCCTATGCTGAAGTTTGCGCCGCGCTGCAATATTAATAGGCATGCACAAGGAGTCAGCTGCACGCAGGCTCGAAATACTAGAAAGCGAGGCATCTTCGCAATTTTGTGCCGCGGCCCACGGTTTTTTCGACCGAAGCCGCGGGACTATCCTGCGAGACTTCGATCGCGGGAAGGAATGCACTCCTGAGTGGAGACGCGGCATGGTCGTTTTGACGGGACCGCGCCGGCGTCCACCCCAATTGCGCGACAGAACAATCTGCCGCTCACCGCAGCATGAGCCGTAGCCTTCCAGCGACGAGGGATTAACATGAGCGACACGACGACGAACTGGTCTTGTTCAGACGATGCCATGGTCGAGAGCGCTATTCGTCGCGGGGCTTCGCGCCGCGACCTTCTGAAGTTGATGCTCGCCAATGGTGTGGCTCTGGCTGCCGCCAGCGCTGTCTTCGGCCGCGCGTCGGAAGCGGTGGCGGCGACGCCCGTGAAGGGCGGCGCCATGAAAGCGGCGGCCTGGTCCTCCTCGACCGCCGACACGCTCGACCCGGCCAAAGCCTCGCTCTCGACCGACTATGTGCGTTGCTGCTCCTTCTACAACCGCCTGACATTTCTCGACCAGACCGGCGTGCCCCAGATGGAGCTCGCCGAGTCGATCGAAAGCGGCGATGCCAAGACCTGGACGATCAAGCTGAAGAAGGGCGTCACCTTCCACAGCGGCAAGGACCTCAGCGCCGACGACGTCATCTTTTCGCTGAAGCGCCATCTGGACAAGGCGACCGGTTCGAAGGTCGCGGCGATCGCTTCCCAGATGACCGACTTCAAGGCCGTCGACAAGAACACCGTCGAGGTCACGCTGGCGAGCCCCAACTCTGATCTGCCGACGATCCTGTCGATGCATCACTTCATGATCGTGGCCGACGGCACCACCGATTTCTCCTCGGGTAACGGGACCGGCGCCTTCACGTGCAAGCAGTTCACCCCCGGCGAGCGCTCGGTCGGCATGCGGAATCCGAACTATTTCAAAGGCGGCCCGAACGTCGATTCATTCGAGTTCTTCGCCATCCCCGATGAAAACGCCCGGATCAATGCGCTGCTGTCCGGCGATATTCATCTCGCGGCCTCGATCAACCCGCGATCGGTGCGCCTCCTCGACGGCCAGAGCGGCTTCGTGCTGTCCACCAGCACGTCGGGGACCTACACCGACCTGAACATGCGCATGGACATGGCGCCCGGCAACAACCGCGATTTCGTAGAGGGCATGAAATACGTGGTCAACCGCGAACAGATCGTCAAATCGGCCCTGCGCGGCTTCGGTGTCGTTGGCAACGACCAGCCCGTATCGCCCGCCAACGTCTACCACAATGCGACTCTCAAGCCGAAATCGTTCGACCTGGACAAGGCCAAATTCCATTTCCAGAAGGCCGGCGTCCTCGGTCAGACCATCGAGATCATCACCTCCGAGGCGGCCGGTTCGGCGATCGACATGGCGATGATTGTCCAGGCAACCGCCGCCCAGATCGGTATGAAGCTCGACGTGAAGCGCGTGCCCTCCGATGGCTACTGGAGCAACTACTGGCTGAAAGCGCCGATCCATTTCGGCAATATCAACCCGCGTCCGACGCCCGACATCCTGTTCTCCCTGCTCTACAAGTCGGATGCGCCATGGAATGAGAGCCGGTTCAGCTCGGAACAATTCGACAAGATGCTGCTCGAAGCTCGCGGCTCGCTCGATCAGGCCAAGCGTCGCGAGATGTACAATGAGATGCAGGTCCTGGTATCGGAACAAGCCGGCACCATCATTCCGGCCTACATCTCCAACGTGGATGCCATCACTGCCAAGCTGAAGGGACTGGAGCCCAACCCGCTCGGCGGCATGATGGGCTACGCTTTCGCCGAGTACGTCTGGCTTACCGCCTGATCGGCGTCGGCGAGGTCACGGCTCCGGCCATGGGAACCGGGGCTGAAGCAAATGACGAGCGTGGTGCGGGAGCGCGAATGTGAGAAGACAGGTTTCGTCGCTTGTGGTGAGGCGGCTTCTCATCGCCTTGATTACCCTCGTGATCGTTTCCTTCGCCGTCTTCTCTGCGACCGCGCTCCTGCCCGGTGATACAGCTACGATCCTGCTCGGGCAATCCGCGACGCCGGAAGCCGTCGAGGGCCTGCGCAAGGCGATGCATCTCAACGATCCCGCGATCATTCGATTCCTGAGATGGATGGCCGGCCTCTTTCAGGGTGATTTCGGCACGTCCTATGCGAACAATGTGCCGGTCGCCACCCTGATACGCGGACGGTTTGTCAATACGCTGAAGCTCGCCGGATTGACCGCCGCGATTGCCGTGCCGCTCGCGCTGACACTTGGTATCACCTCTGCGATGTGGCGCGGCACGCTGTACGACCGCATCGTGACCATCGGGACCATCGGCATCATCTCGGTGCCGGAGTTCATGATTGCGACGCTCGCGGTGCTGCTCTTCGCAGTCTATCTCAAATGGCTGCCGGCCCTTTCCCTCACCAACGAGGTCAAGTCGTTCTATGATCTGATGCGAATCTACGCCATGCCGGTCGCAACACTCACGATCGGCGTTTCCGCGCAGATGATCCGCATGACGCGCGCCGCCGTGGTCGAGACGTTGAACACGCCCTATGTGGAGATGGCGCTCCTCAAGGGCGCCTCGCGGCCCCGGCTGGTGCTGAGACATGCATTGCCCAATGCGCTTGGCCCTATCGTCAATTCGATTGCGCTCTCCCTGTCCTATTTGCTCGGCGGCGTGATTATCGTGGAGACCATCTTCAACTATCCAGGCATCGCCAAGCTGATGGTCGATGCCGTTTCGACCCGCGACCTGCCGCTGATCCAAACATGCGCAATGATCTTCTGCCTGGGTTATCTGGCATTGATCACGGCGGCCGACATCATCGCAGTCCTGTCCAATCCGAGGCTCCGATGAAGCAACCGAGCTTGTTCGGCCGGCTCGGCATGCGATTGGGCTATCGCTTCAATCTCATAGGCCTGTCGGCGCTGGGCATACTCCTTCTCTGGGCCGGCATCGCCCTTTTCGCTCCGCGCATTATCCCGCATTCCGTCGGCGAGATCGTCGACACCGATTATTTCGGACCTGTCAGTCGAGACCTGTGGTTTGGCTCCGACTATCTCGGCCGCGACATCTTTTCGCGCGTCCTGATGGGCGCGCGCTACACGCTCGGCATCTCGCTCGCCGCCGTCTCGATCGCCTGTTTCAGCGGCGTCGCACTCGGCATGACGGCGGCAGTTGCCGGAGGATGGCTCGACACCGTCCTGAGCCGATTTCTCGATGCGCTCAACTCGATTCCCAGCAAGCTGTTCGGCCTCGTCGTGGTCGCCGCGGTCGGCTCGTCGATCCCTGCGCTGATTGCGACGCTCTCGGTCATCTACACCCCGGGCGCCTATCGCTTCGCCCGCGCGCTCGCCGTCAATGTCAACACGATGGACTTCGTGGTGGTCGCCCGCATTCGCGGCGAAGGCCTGCCCTATCTCATCGCCTCCGAGATCCTTCCCAACATACTCGGTCCCGTGCTTGCCGATCTCGGCTTGCGCTTCGTCTTCATCGTGCTGCTGCTCTCCGGCCTCTCCTTCCTCGGACTCGGCGTGCAACCACCCTATGCCGACTGGGGGGCGCTGGTTCGTGAAAACATCGGCGGCCTGCCCTTTGGCGCACCGGCAGTGATCTTCCCTTCGCTCGCCATCGCGAGTCTGACCATCAGCGTCAATCTTCTGATCGACAACCTGCCGAGCAGGATCCGCGACCGGAGCGCCGAATGACGGGAAACCTCGTCGAGATCCGCAATCTCAGGGTTGAGGCAACGACCGACGCCGGCAGACGGGTCGAGATCATCAAGGGTGTCAGCCTCGACATCGCCGAAGGCGAGATCCTCGCCCTTATCGGCGAAAGCGGCTCAGGCAAGACCACGATTGCCATGACGCTCATGGGCTACACAAGGCCAGGCTGCGCAATCACCGGCGGCGAGGTGCGCCTGGCCGGCGTTGACATGATGAAGCTTTCGGAAGCGGAACGCGCCGGCATTCGCGGCACGAGCGTCGCCTACGTGCCACAGAGCGCTGCGGCCGCCTTCAACCCCGCGCTCACCATCATGGATCAAGTTGTCGAGGTGGCGCGGATCCACCGGCTCATGTCGCCTGCCGAGGCGCAAGCAAAAGCGCTTTCACTGTTCAAGGCACTGTCGCTGCCGGACCCGGACACAATCGGCAACCGCTATCCGCACCAGGTCTCGGGCGGTCAGTTGCAGCGCCTTGCCGCCGCGATGGCTCTGATCGGCCAGCCGAAGGTCGTCATCTTCGACGAGCCCACCACGGCGCTCGACGTCACGACGCAGGTTGAGGTGCTGCGGGCCTTCAAGGCTGTCACGGCGCAGCACAACATTGCCGGCATCTACGTCTCACACGATCTGGCCGTGGTGGCCCAGATCGCCGACAGGATCGTCGTGCTCAAGGACGGCACTGTCCAGGAAATGGGGACGACCAATGATATCCTCGAAGAGGCCCAGCACCCCTATACAAGGCAGCTGCTGGCCGCGTTCAGGCCGAAGACTCAGCAGCGGGAGCCTGAAGACGAGGGCACGACGAAGCGCCCGCTACTTCAGGTCGACAATCTGACGGTCGGCTACGGACCCCGCTCGCGCGATGGACAGCCGCTGATCAATGCCGTCCAGGCGGTCAGCCTCAGGCTGGATCGGGGGCGAAATCTCGGCATCATCGGGGAGTCCGGTTGCGGCAAGTCAACGCTGGCCCGGGCGATTGCCGGGATCCTGCCCGCTCATGCCGGCGACATCATCTTCAACGGTCGCGAATTGGGGAAGGCCGGCCGCAATCGCACCCGCAACGAACTCCGCCAGATTCAAATCGTGTTCCAGCATGCCGACACCGCACTCAACCCGGCGAAGTCGGTGGAGGACATCCTGAGGCGTCCCCTCACCTTCTACCACAGCATGCGGGGCAAGGCGCGCGATGCGCGCGTCAGCGAGCTTCTCGATCTGGTCCGTCTCCCCAAATCCGTGCGCCATCGATTGCCAGGAGAACTTTCAGGCGGCCAAAAGCAGCGGGTGAATTTTGCGCGAGCACTTGCGGCCGAACCGACGCTGATCCTGTGCGACGAAATCACGTCGGCGCTCGACACGGTCGTGGCGGCTGCGGTGGTTGAACTGCTGAAGGAGTTGCAGCGCGAACTCGGCATTTCCTATGTCTTCATCAGCCACGACCTGTCGGTCGTCGAGGCGATCTGCGACGAGATCGTCGTGATGTATCGCGGCCAGAAGGTCGAGCAGATCGCGTCGACCGGACTGGCGACCCCGCAGCACCCTTATACGCGGCTGCTGTTCTCTTCGGTGCCCAAGCTCGATCCTGGCTGGCTCGACAATCTGGAACAGAATCCCGAAGAGGTACGCGCCTATAGTCATCAGTAGAAGCGGCTGGTGCCGCTGGCGATCAGGCCGAAAACAGGCTGGTCAGCGGCATCTGCGAGCGTACGATGGGCGACTTGAGGACGACGAAGCTGAAATACTTGTCGATGCCGATATCCATGTCCGTCAGGCGCTCCATGATCGTCTGGTACTCGCCGATGCTGGCGGTCACAAACTTCATCATGTAGTCGTAACCTCCCGAGACGAGATGGCATTCGATCAGCTGGTCGACCTTGTCGACCGCCGCCAGGAAACGAGCAAAGTCGATTTGTCTATGGTTCTTCAACGTTACTTCGGTGAACACGGTCAACGTCTGTCCCAGCTTGCGCACGTTGATCAGCGCCGCGTAGCCCTCGATGTAGCCCTCGGTCTGCAATCTCTTCACACGCATGAGACATGGACTGGGTGACAGATTGACCAGCTCGGCGAGCTCGACATTGGTGATGCGGCCGTTCTTCTGGAGCTCGTGGAGGATCTTGATGTCGATCCGATCCAGCTTCATTGGTGTCTCTCCGTTGAGCACGCGCCAAGAGGCACAGCAGAAAATTTGGCACAACGAGCCGAAAGCTCACTCACCCCGCATCCATCGTCTTATCGCTGACATCGTATCTTCCAGCCAGGACGCTGTTTTGTGGCACAGCGAGCATACAGCATAAAATGCTGGGCTACCATCGAATCCAGCGCCGCCCGCGGCGATGCACGACTTATGCTGCGACGACCGAAATCCAGGAAGCCAGGATGCCCGCGCCACTCAGCCATATCGAGACCTCGCCGGATCTTCCCTCCAGCGCCGATGTGGTGGTCATCGGGGGCGGCATCATCGGGGTGTTCGCGGCCTACTATCTCACCCTGCGAGGCCTCAGCGTCGCTCTCGTGGAGAAGGGACGGATCGGAGCCGAGCAGTCCAGCCGAAACTGGGGCTGGTGCCGCCAGCAAAACCGCGATGCTCGAGAGTTGCCGATAGCGACCAAGAGCCTGGACTTGTGGGAGAGCTTTGGCGCTGAGAGCGGCGAGAGCACGGGTTTCTCCCGCTGCGGCCTTCTGTATCTCAGCAACGACGAGGCCGAGCTCGCTGGCTGGGCACGCTGGCGCGAGTTCGCGCGAACGGTCGGCGTCACCACGCACATGCTCGATGCGACCGCGGCAACGCAGCGCGGCGCCGCGACGGGGCGCGCCTGGAAGGGCGGGGTCTTCTCGCCAACCGACGGCATCGCCGATCCCGCCAATGCTGCGCCGGCGGTGGCGCGGACCATCCTCAGGCATGGAAGCACCGTGCACCAGATGTGCGCGGCGCGCGGGCTAGAGACCGAGGGCGGCCGCGTGAGCGCGGTCGTGACAGAGCGCGGCACAATTCGCACGCGTGTCGCCATATTGGCGGGCGGCGCGTGGTCCTCGTCGTTCTGCCAGCAGGCCGGTATCCGGCTTCCGCTCGCCTCGATCCGCTCGTCCATTCTGTCCGTCTCCGGCGGTACGAAGGGCCTGCCCGACGCGCTCCACACCGCGGCCATTTCGGTTACGAAACGCGGCGATGGCGGTTATACACTCGCCATCAGCGGCCGGGGCCGCATCGATCCGACTGCCCAGCAGCTCCGCTTTGCTCCGCAATTCCTGCCGATGTTCTTGCGACGCCGGCGCAGTCTGCTCCCCGGTGGTCTCGAAGGCGCGCGGTCGGGACATGAAACGCTACGCCGTTGGCACATCAATGGTCCGACACCGATGGAGCGCGTTCGTATTCTCGATCCGGCGCCTGATCGAAGCACAATCGAACTCACTCATCGACGCGCCCTCGAGCTGCTACCCGCACTGAGGGACACGAAGATCACTGCTGCATGGGCGGGCTACATCGATTCGACGCCTGATGGCGTGCCAGTCATTGGCGAGGTATCGCGTTTGCCTGGTTTGATATTGGCTGCGGGCTTCAGCGGCCACGGCTTTGGCATCGGTCCTGGGGCGGGCCATCTGATCGCCGACATTGCGACCGGCGCGGCGCCAATCGTGGATCCAAGGCCCTACCGGCCAGATCGCTTTGCTGGACTCAGCGTCGGAAAGGTCTCGGATTTCTAGGAATCGACGCTGAGAGGCGCGTTGCGGCGAAGTCCGATCCAGACTCGGAATTTCATCTTCAAGCAATCACTCGGTGGCCGGCGGCACTGCCTCTTACCTCGCCCCTTTCAACCGATCCGCCATGCACTCAGCAATGGCGACCGTGGTCAAATGGGTGTTGGCGCGCGGGACCTCCGGCATGATCGAGGCGTCGATCACACGCAACCCCGTGCATCCGATCACTCGGCATTCGTGATCGACGACCGAGCGCGCATCGTCCGGTGCGCCCATGCGGCATGTGCCGCTCGCATGCTGCGCGTCGCTGCACTCGGCGAACAGCCAGTCATCCAGCTCTGTGTCGCTAAGCGGCTCGTCCATCGGGCGACCGCTGGCGCCATAATCAACGCGGTGAGCAATATCGGTCACACCAGGTTGCAGGCAGATATCGCGCAGGCGGCGAACGCCGTCGCGCAGGCGCACCAGATCGCGGGGGTCAGACAGCATGCGCTCCTCGACCTCCGGATCGACGTCGGGGTCGGTCGTGGTGATACGGACATAGCCCTGGCTGAAGGCCTGATAGACGGAGACGGCGATGCGTCCCAGCGCCACATCAGCCATCGATTGCCGGGAGCGTGCGAGATTGCCGGCGATCATGATCATGTCGTTGTCGCCGGCGCCTGCGAGGCCAGACGAGTAGCGCAGGCAGCAATTGGTGTGCCGGTGCATCAGCGTGCTCACTTGGCTGCCTTCGCGCAAATGCAGCAGTGCGTTCACGATCGGATGGTCGAGCAAGTTCTCACCCACCGGTAAGTCCGCGCGGATCGGGATGCCGAGCGTCTCCAACAGGGCGACAGGCCCGATGCCGGAGCGTTGCAGGATGGCCGGCGAATGGATGGCGCCAGCGCAGAGGATCACCTCACGCGCCGCGCGGGGCGTATAGGATTGGCCGTTCACGCGGACCCGGACGCCGCTGGCGTGCAGCCGGTTGCCTTCGAAGGTGATGGTGTCGACCAGGGCATGACCGACGATGTCGAGGTTGGCGCGGCCGCGCGCCGGCTCCAGATAGCCGTCATTGGTGGAGATCCGCAGTCCGGCGTCGCTATTGATGGCATAGGGCGAGACGCCGGTGCCGGTCGGCGCGTTGTGGTCCTCACACCAGCCATAGCCGAGGGCAAGCGCGGACGAACGCAACGCCCGGTCGACATTGCCCCAATCGGGGATCGGAGCTCGATACACCGGGATCGGACCACGATCGCCGTGATAGGACGCGTCGGGGAAATTCTTGTCGGTCTCGAGCTTGCAGAAATAGGGCAGGATCTCGTCCCACGACCAGCCCGTGCAGCCCGCGGCCGCCCAGCGGTCGAGATCGTCGGGCACGGCGCGGATCGCGATCTGGCCGTTGATTGTGGAGCTGCCGCCCATGGCACGGCCGCGCCAGAGCAGCAGCGGCGGCTGCCGCTCGGTGCGTCGCGCCAGGAGCCTCGGCCAGCGGAAGTCGTCATCGCCGATGGCGTGCATCGGGTTCGGAATGCGGATGTGTTCCGGCGTGGTCGCGGTGCGCAGATCTTGCCCGGCCTCGAGCAGCAGCACGCGATGCGTCGGGTCTTCGCTAAGGCGCGCGGCCAGCGTCGCTCCAGCTGAGCCTCCGCCGACGATGATCGTGTCGTATTCCTGTTCAATCACGTCGGGTCACTTCCGCTGCCTGCGCTCGTTCCAGGGAGAAAATCGTAGCATGAGAGTGATACCGAATTCAGCTCCAACCAATACACCCCTCTAGGTTGCTGAATTTCCGGAAGCAGACTTTTGCATGTAGAATTGGCAATCCGCTCTTGCGACGGGGCAAGTTGACGAAATTGAGACAAGTGATACGTTTTAAATGCGTTTTCCATAAGCTGATTGAATCGAATGCCGGGGTACGGGCGTGAGGGCCGGCCAGTTGTGCCGCTCGTCACGCGTTCGCCCTGCCTCTTATGACCGGCGCGAGCGAATAGAGAGATTTGCTGACGTCGCATTGCTGCAGCGCGGCGACTTCAGGGGGCTAGTGTGGAGCAACCGGGCGAGCCGTTCGGCTCGGGATCGGAGTTCGGCCGCGCATGGTTTACCGACATGAACCTTTCATCGTTTTTGGGCGCAGGCTGGGTCCACGGTCAGCAGGTCCTGTGTGACGACGAAGGAATTCTGTTGTGCCGCGCCTGCCGTGAAAACAGCGACGGCGAGCGAAATATCGTACTGGCCGTGCTCCCGGCAGCGGAGCATCCAAGTCCACAGAGCCTTGATCGTCTTGCGCACGAGTTCGGATTGAAGGACGAACTGGACGGCGCCTGGGCAGCGAAGCCGCTGGAGCTTCTGCACGATCGCGCCCGAACCATTCTCGTGCTCGAAGACTTCGGCGGCGAGCCACTCACGTGGCTAATGGACGCACCCATGGAGATGGGAGACTTCCTGCGCCTCGCCATCCAAATCGCAGGAGCGTTGGGCAAAGTCCATCAGTGCGGTCTGGTGCACAAGGACGTCAAACCGGCCAACATCCTGGTGAATCGCACCGAAACAAGCGTGCGGCTTACCGGCTTCGGCTTTGCGTCGCGCCGGCCGCGAGAACGACAGTCCCTGGCGCCCCTCGAATCGATCGCCGGCACACTCGCCTATATGGCGCCCGAGCAGACCGGGCGCATGAACCGCTCAATCGATTCCCGCAGCGACCTGTATTCGTTCGGTGTCACGCTCTACCAAATGCTCACCCGCGCGCTTCCCTTCACCGCGACCGATCCGATGGAGTGGGTGCACTGCCATATCGCCAGAAAGCCAGCACCGCCAAGCGACCGCTTGGAGAATGTGCCACCTGCGGTGTCCCGGATCATCATGAAGCTGCTCGCCAAGATGGCCGAGGAGCGTTACCAGACTGCGGCCGGCGCCGAGAGGGACCTGCGGCGATGTCTTGCCGAATGGGAGGCTCAGCACCGCATCGACGAATTCCCGCTTGGCCAGCACGACACGCCGGATCGGCTGCTGATCCCCGAGAAGCTGTACGGGAGGGCGCGCGAGGTCGAGAGTTTGCTCGCCTCCTTCAGCCGCATCGTCAGGAGCGGCGTGCCGGAATTGGTGTTGGTTTCGGGATATTCCGGTATCGGCAAATCCTCGGTCGTCAATGAACTGCACAAGGTTCAGGTACCGTCGCGCGGGCTCTTCGCATCGGGCAAATTCGATCTCCACAAACGCGATGTCCCGTACTCGACGCTCGCACAGGCATTCCAGAGCCTGGTTCGGCCGCTTCTCGGCAAAAGTGATACGGAGCTGAGCGCGTGGCACCGCGACTTTCTGGAGGCGCTGGGCCCAAATGGACAGCTGATCGTCGACCTGATCCCCGAACTCAGGCTCATCATCGGCGAACAACAGCCGGTTCCGCAGCTTCCGCCGCAGCAGGCGCAAACCCGCTTTCAGGGAGTGTTGAAGCGGTTCATCGGCGTCTTCGCCCGCCCCGAACATCCGCTTGTGCTGTTTCTCGACGATCTCCAATGGCTCGACGCAGCAACGCTCGACCTGCTCGAGGATCTGTTGACGCGGTCGGATCTGAACCACCTGATGCTGATCGGCGCCTACCGCGACAACGAGGTCGATGCCGCTCATCCCCTGATGCGCATGCTCGACGTCATCAAGGCCGCGGGCGGAACGGTCACGGAGATCACGCTTGCGCCGCTCGGCCGGAAGCATCTCGGGCAGTTGCTTGCGGATGCGCTTCGCTGCGAGCCGGAGCAGGCGGCGCCGTTCACGCAGATGGTGCTCGACAAGACCGGCGGCAATCCGTTCTTTGCCATTCAGTTCATGTTCTCGCTTGCCGATGAGGGACTGCTGGCCTTCGACCACGACGCAGCATGCTGGTCCTGGGACCTCGATCGCATTCACGCCAAGCGATACACCGATAACGTCGTGGACCTCATGCTCGGGAAGATCACCCGACTGCCGGCTGCGACGCAGGCCGCCCTACAGCAGATGGCCTGCCTCGGAAACATCGCGGAGACCGCGATGCTTTCGATCGTGCTTGGAATTTCAGAGGAGCAGGTGCATGCAGCCCTGTGGCGGGCCGTCCGCCAGGAATTGGTCGAGCCCCAGGCGGGCGCATATCGATTTGTCCACGATCGCTTCCAGGAAGCGGCTTACGTGATGATCCCCGAAGACGACCGACCCGCGACCCATCTGCGGATCGGCCGATTGCTCGCGGCGCGCACGGCAGAAGAAGCAATCGAGGCAAACGTCTTTGAAATCGTGAGCCAGCTCAATCGCGGCGCGGCGTTGATCAGCGCAACGGAGGAGCGGGATAGACTGGCCGAGCTGAACCTGTTGGCCGGCCGGCGCGCCAAGGTGGCGACGGCCTTTGCCATGGCGCTCGCCCACTTCAGCTCCGGCGAGGCGATGCTGACGGATGACCGCTGGGAGCGGCAATATGCGCTCAGCTTCGCGCTGGCGATGCAACGTGCGGAGTGCGAATTCCTGACCGGCGAGCACGAGGCTGCGAAAGCGCGCCTCGCCGAGTTGGCGGGCCGTGCAGCCACTCTTCCCGACCTCGCCGCCGTCACGCGACTGCAAATGGAGCCAAAAGACCGCGACGTCGAAATTGGCCTCGCCTATCTACGCCGCGTCGGCATCGTGTGGCCGGCGCAGCCGACGTCGGAGGAGGTCGAGCAGGAATACCAGCGGATGTGGCGGCATATCGGTGAGCGCCCGGTCGAGGCGCTGCTGGAGCTGCCCCGGATGACCGATCCGGTCGCACGCGGCACCATGGACGTCCTCACCGTGTTGGTGTCGCCCGCCTGGTTCATCGACGAGAACCTGCGCCGCCTCATCATCGCGCGCATGACAAATCTGAGCCTGGAATTCGGCAACTCCGACGCATCGTGCCTTGCTTATATCGTACTCGGCACCGTGCTTGGGCCTGACTTTGGCGACTACGAGGCGGGCTATCGCTTCGCCCAGCTCGGCCTTGACTTGGTAGAAAGGCACGGATTGGGCCGCTTCAAGGCGCGCGTCTATCTGGGCTTCGGTAGCTGGACGCGGCATGTCCGGACGGGGCGGCCGCTGTTGCGGCGGGCCTTCGACGCGGCGCAGCAGGACGGCGACTTCAACTATGCGAGCTTTACCCGTCATCACCTCCTGACGCATCTTCTCGCCTGCGGCGATCCGCTTGTGGAGGTGCAGCGGGAGGCCGAAGCCGGTATCGACTTCGCGCGCCGGGCACGGGTTGACCTCGCGGTCGACAGGATCACCGGGCAGTTGCAGCTGATCCGCACGCTGCGCGGCCTGACGCCCAAGTTTGGCAGCTTCGACGATGCCGATTTCAGCGAGGAGCAGTTCGAGCGCCGTCTGGAGGCGGATCCGCAGCTGGTGCACGCTGCTTACTGGTATTGGATCCGCAAGCTTCAGGCGCGCGTCCTTGCTGACGATCCGACCGCCATTGCCGTGACGTCGAAGGCCGAAGAGCTGCTGTGGACATCGAAGGCGCTGTTCGATCGGGCGGAGTTGCACTTTTACGCTGCGCTGGCGCACGCCGCTCTCGACGATGCGGCTACCGCCGCGGAGCGCACCCTGCGTCTTGAGACCATAGCCGTCCACCATCGTCAACTTCAGCAATGGGCCGACATCAACCCGGAGGATTTTGCGGACCGCGCCGCGCTCGTCGAGGCGGAGATCGCGCGCATCGAAGGCCGCGAGCTCGATGCGATGCATTGCTACGATCGAGCGATCGGCGCGGCGCGCGCGAGCGGCTTTGTCCATAACGAGGCGATCGCCAACGAATTGGCCGGGCGTTTCTATGCAGCGCGCGGTTTCGAGAAGATCGCCCAAGCTTATCTGCGCGACGCTCGCTATGGCTATCGCCGTTGGGGCGCCGATGCCAAAGTGAAGCAGCTCGAGCGTCTTTACCCGCGGCTGCATGTGGCGGAAGACGGTGGCGCTGCCGGGAAGGCAAGCGAGTCGGTTCCGCAACTGGACGTCACCTCGGTGGTCAAGGCGTCGCAGGCCGTATCCAGCGAAATTGAGCTGCCGCGGCTCATCGAGACATTGATGAAAATCGCGCTGCAAAACGCCGGCGCGGATCGCGGCCTGTTGATCCTGTCACGTCACGATGACTTCCGGATCGAAGCGGAGGGACAGTCTAACGGCGACGAGTTCGCAGTCGCGATGCGCCAGGCGCCCGTTTCGGGTCCCGATTGTCCGGAGCCGCTGCTGCGCTATGTCATTCGCACGCAAAAGACCCTCATCCTCGATGACACGTCGCGGCCCGATCCGCTGTGCGATGCAGACTATGTAAATCGTCGGCGTCCCAGATCGATCCTCTGCCTGCCGCTGATGAAGCAGGCCAAGCTGACCGGGTTGCTCTATTTCGAGAACACCCTGGCCACGCACGCCTTCACACCGGACCGGGTCGCGGTGCTGGAGATGTTGGCAGCTCAGGCCGCGATTTCGCTCGAGAACACCCTACTCTACCGCGATCTCCAGGAACGCGAGGCCCGCATCCGACGCCTCGTCGATTCCAACATCATCGGAATCCTGTTCTGGGATGCAGACGGCAACATCAGCTATGCCAACGACGCCTTCCTGAGCATGACCGGTTACTCCAGGCAGGAGCTGGTGTCCGGAGCGGTCAGCTGGAAGGAGATGACGCCGGCGAAACACGAAACTCTCGACGTCGAACGGATTGATCAACTCCGCTTGACGGGAGAGGTTGCGCCCCGCGAGAAGGAGTTCTTCAGAAAGGACGGCAGCCGGATTCCCGTGCTGATCGGCTCGGCCTCGGTGGCGGGATCGCCCAATCAAAGCATCTCTTTCGTGCTCGATCTGACCGCGCGAAAGCAGGCGGAAGAGAAGTATGGGTTGCTTATGGAGCAGGCCCATGACGCGATCCTGGTGCTTGATCAAGGCGGCATGGTGATCGAAGCGAACCGCATGGCCGAGGCCATGCTCGAACGATCCCGTGAAGACATTATCGGGCGCTCGTTCCGGTCTGTTGTGGCCCCCGCGGGAGCAAACCAGCTCGACAGTTTGCTCACGCCCGGTTCGGCCGGATTGATTCAGCTGCGCCTGGCCGGCACCAAGGGTGTCGACACGGAGATGTCGGCGGCCCACGTGTCGACCGGCGGGCAGGAGCTGATCATCGTCATCGGGCGCGACATCACTCATCGTCTTCGCCTCGAGCAGCAGCTGCGTCAATCGCAGAAGATGGACGCGATCGGCCAGCTCACCGGCGGAGTGGCGCACGACTTCAATAACCTCCTCACCGTGATCACGGGGACTATCGGAATCCTGATCGATCATCTTTCCGACGAGCCTGAGCTTGCTTCCATCGGCCGCATGATCGACGAGGCCGCGAGCCGCGGCGCCGATCTGACCAGACAGCTTCTGGCGTTCGCTCGTAAGCAGCCCTTGCAACCGCGCGATACCGACATCAACAACCTCATCGATGATACGGCGAGGCTGCTGCGACCGACGCTCGGCGAACAGGTCGCGATCAATTCGACGCTGCAAACCGATTGCTGGCACGCCTTGATCGATCCAAGCCAGCTGTCAACTGCCCTGATAAATCTCGCCGTCAATGCCCGCGACGCGATGCCTGCCGGCGGCAAGATCGTGTTCAGCAGCGCCAATGTGAGCTTTGAACCGTCGGTTTTCGATACCAGTCCAGAAGGGATGCTCGGGGATTACATCATGGTCACTGTGAGCGACACCGGCGCTGGCATTCCGGCAGCGATCCGCGACAAGGTGTTCGAGCCGTTCTTCACGACCAAGGAACTTGGTAGGGGGACAGGGCTCGGATTGAGCATGGTTTATGGTTTCGTCAAGCAGTCCGGCGGCCACATCAAAATCGACAGCGAGGAAGGGCGCGGAACGACGATCACACTATATCTGCCACGCGGCGTCGCAAGAGCCGCGCTCCCGAGTGTAGCCGCGACAGCCGGGCCGCAAGGCGGCAGCGAGACCATCTTGATCGTCGAGGACGATGAGCTGGTGCGTGGGTATGTGGTGGCGCAACTCAAGAACCTCGGCTATCGCACGATGACCGCAGCCAATGGTCCCGATGCGCTGGCTCTGTTGAACGAGCATGTGACGTTTGATCTGCTGTTCACCGACGTCATCATGCCCGGCGGCATGAACGGACGCGAGCTTGCTGACGCCGTCACGCGGCAGCGGCCCGGCGTGGCGGTGCTCTATATGTCCGGATATCCGGATGCTGCCATGACGCATGATGGCCGCCTCGACCCTGACATCACCTTGCTGAGCAAGCCTTACCGGCCCGCGGAGCTGGCGCGGCTGATCCGCAAAGTCCTTGATCAGCGGAACGTTCGAGACGGTTTGAACTGATCTCGCGCGGCGATCGACCGGCAAATCCTGCCTGTAATTTTACTGGGCCGACAAGTGGACTACATTCCATGACGCCGGCTTCAGCGTCGCTCGCATTCGCGTGCCGTCGATGGCGACGCCCTGCAACGGCTCCGGCTTCACCCGCCCCGCCGCGTCCCTGGTGTTGGTCGCCTGGAGATCGTCGTGACACAATTCGAGCGCCTCACTCACGATGAGTCGGCCAAAGCTCCGGGCCTCAAGGCTCACCTCCATCTCCTGCTTCAGATCGCGATTGAGCATGAAGAGCGAAAGACCGCCCGCTTCCCCCGCGACCGCCGCGATCTTGAGATAGGCCACGTTCGACACCGGAAAGGTGAATTCCTGGATGCCGCGCGGATCGAAATATGACGAATCGTAGGTGTCCGACTCGACCTGGGTGCGCAGAACCTTGCCACGTCCGAGGCGACTCATATGCGCAAACGGAAAGAAAATGGTCTGGCGCCATGCGCTGCCACCGGTCTCGGTCATGATCGGTGCGATCGCGTTGACGAGCTGCGCAAGACAGGCCGTTCTCACCCGATCGGCGTGATTGAGCAGCGAAATGCAGGCGCCACCGAAGGCGAGCGCGTCCTCCATGGTGTAGATTTCTTCCAGGATCGACGGCGCCACCGGCCAGCCCTCCTTGACCCGATCGGCTCGGTTGCGGCGGGTCCGATACCAGACATTCCATTCATCGAAGCTCAGCATCATGCGCTTGCTGGAGCGCCGCTTGGCCGCCACCGCGTCCGCCAGCGCGACAACCTCGTCGATGAAGTTGTCCATCAGGTCGGAGCTGGCGAGGAAGGATGCAGCGTCCTGCTTGTAATTGTTGAGATAGGTATGAAGCGAGATGTACTCGGCATGATCGAACGTGTGCTCGATCACGGCGTCTTCCCACTGGCCGAATGTCGGCATGTTTCGCCCAGACGAGCCGCACGCCGCAAGCTCTATGGTCGGATCCACCCACCGCATCATCTTGGCCGCTTCGCGCGCGATCGTGCCGTAGGCGTCGGCGCTCTTGTGCTCCATCTGCCATGGACCGTCCATTTCGTTGCCCAGACACCAGAACCTGACATTGTGCGGCTTCTCCCATCCGTGAGCGCGGCGCAGATCCGACCACGCCGACCCGCCCGGATGGTTGCAGTATTCGACCAGATTGCGGGCGGCATCCCCGCCCCTGGTGCCGAGATTGACCGCCATCATCGGCTCGACCTCGGCGGCCTTGCACCAGTCGATGAACTCATTGGTGCCGAATTTATTGGGCTCGGTGCTAAACCACGCGAGGTCGAGACGCGCCGGACGCCTGTCCACCGGGCCGACGCCGTCCTCCCAATTATATCCAGAAACGAAATTGCCGCCGGGATACCTGATGATGGTCGGGCCGAGCTCCCTGACCAACGCCAGCACATCGCCGCGAAAGCCGCTTTTGTCCGCAGTTGGATGACCGGGCTCGTAGATGCCGCCATAGACGCAGCGCCCAAGGTGCTCGACGAAGGCGCCGAACAAACGCGGGTCCGTGTGCCCGATGGCAAAATCGCGATCCATCAGAACATTTGCTTTTCTCATGTTCGCCTCTCGGATGGCCTGGGGCTGGTGAGATAGGTTATGTCGGCAGGAAGGGCCGCCGCAATTTCAGGCAATAACGCAGCTTCGCGCAACTGACGCGAATAGGGATGCTGTGGTGCCATCAACACCGTTCTCGCGTCGCCGCTTTCGACGACGCTGCCCTGCCGCATGATCATGATGCGGTCGCTGATGTAATAGGCGGTCGCCAGATCATGGGTGACACAGATGATGGAGATGCCGAGATCGTCACGCAGCGTCTTGAACAGGTTGACGATGGATATGCGCAGTGACGCATCGACCATCGACACCGGCTCGTCAGCCACGATCAGCTTCGGATTGGCCAGCAGCGCGCGGGCGATCGCTACCCGCTGAAGCTGCCCGCCGGAAAGCTCGTGTGGGTATCGACCGCGCACCTCCCTCAGCGACAGTCCAACCTTGTGCAGCGCCTCGTCGACGGCCATCTCGGGCGGGATCTGCCGGCCCGCCGCGATGAAACGGCGCTGCGTCATGAACAAATAGCGCTCGATCCGCTTCAGCGGGTTGAAAGACTCGAACGGATTCTGGAAGACCGGCTGCACCTTGTGCATGAAGGCACGGCGATGGGCACCGGTGCGGATGGTCGCAAGGTCGACGCCATCGAACAACAGTTTGCCGCTGGTGGGCGCCTCGATATTCAGGATCATCCGCGAGAGCGTGGTCTTGCCGCTGCCGGATTCGCCAATGATGGCAAAGATCTCGGGCCGCCCTGCGTCGAGTTGGAAGCTCACGTCCTTGACCGCCGCAATTCGCTGGCCTGACAAGAGTCCTCCCCGGGTGAAGGTCTTGCTGACCTGGCACACATCGAGCAGCAGCTCGCTCATGCCTCCTCGCTCCGGTTGACGGCAAAGCAGGCGACGCGGTGCCCGGGCGCAGTCTCCAGCATTGCGGGGACCTCGCACTTGCAGATCTCCATCGCGAGCGGGCATCGCGGGTGGAAGCGGCACCCCGGAGGCGGATCGGCGAGATTTGGCGGTGCGCCGACAAGTCCCTCGCGGGAGACGTCATCGCCGATCCGAGGCAGGCTGGTAATGAGATGCCGCGTGTAAGGATGCAGCGGGTTGCGGAATATCTCCACCTTCGCGGCCTCCTCGATCAGGCGGCCGGCATACATGATGCCAAGGCGATCACTCACATGCGCGTGCACGCCCAGATCATGGGTCACCAACAGCACCGACGAGCCGATCTCGCGCCTGATACTGCTGATCATACCAAGCACCTCCTTCTGCACCACGACGTCGAGCGCGGTCGTGGGCTCGTCGGCAAGGATAACATCAGGACGGCAGATGGTGGCGAGCGCGATGGTGGCGCGTTGACGCATGCCGCCAGACAGCTCGTGCGGGTAGGCCGCCAGCACCGAAGCGTCGAGCTTGAGGCGCGCCAGATGGGCGACCACCTCCCGCTCGAATTGCCGGCGGCTGCCGCCAATATGCGGATAGGCGAAGTCAACGAAGGCTGATCGGAGCCGACGCACCGGGTTCAGCACATTCATCGAGCCCTGCATAATATAGGATAAATGCCGCCATCGAATCCGCGCCACCTCAGC
Source organism: Bradyrhizobium sp. LTSP857 (assembly GCF_000938285.1). Classification (NCBI taxonomy): domain Bacteria; kingdom Pseudomonadati; phylum Pseudomonadota; class Alphaproteobacteria; order Hyphomicrobiales; family Nitrobacteraceae; genus Bradyrhizobium; species Bradyrhizobium sp. LTSP857. Next base: position 821,321 of record NZ_JYMS01000049.1, read on the forward strand.
CGGTGGCGCGCGGTGCAAGCCGCCGTAGCCGGCCAGGAATGCGAAATCCACCTGGCCGCCGACCACCTCTAACGGCGGCCTGACTGCCCCGACGATTGCCTTGAGCAGCGTGGTCTTGCCGGAGCTGGATTCACCGGCTAGCCCATAGATCTCGCCGCGGCGAACCGCGAAGCTGATGCCGTCGACCGCCTTGACGACGCGCTTGATGCCGAATCGATCGGTCCGGAAATGAGCCTTCAGGTCGCGGACCCACAGGACCGGCTGCGCCTCTTCGGGCGGCTCTGCTTGCGTCGCCTCCGCCAGCATCAAGATACCTCTCCGAAGCTGCGGAGACGGCTGCGCGGATCGATATAGTCGTTCATCGATACCGCCAGCAGGAACAGCCCGATGAAGGTCATGATCACAGCGATGGTCGGAAAGGCGATCCACCACCAGACTCCCGCTACCATCGCGGTGTGCTGGTTGGCCCAGTAGATCATGCCGCCGATCGTCGGCGTGTTGATGTCGGTGAAGCCGAGCACTGCCAGTGTCACCTCCAACCCGATCGACCATACCATGTTGTTCATCGTCGTCGAGAAGACGATCGGCATCACATAGGGCAAGTGCTCCTGAACCAGGATCTCGCGCGTGCTCATGCCGGAGAACAGGCTGCTCTGCGTGAATTCGCGCGCCTTCAGACTCATGGCCACCGCGCGGATCAGCCGCGCGTCATAGGCCCAGCCGAGGCAGGCCATGATCAGCGCCAACAGCAGCCAGGACATGCGATCGCGCATCACGAAATAGAACAGCACCAGGATCGGCAGCAGAGGGATGACGATGAAGGTGTCATTCACCGACATCAGCACCCGATCGATCCAGCCTCCCTTGTAGCCGCTGACCAGCCCGACCACGAGCGCCAGCAGACGGCTGATCAATGCCACGGTGCAGCCAAACAGCAGGGTATTGCGGATAGCAAAGGTCAACTGCCAGAACACGTCCTGGCCGCGCGACGTGGTGCCGAACCAGTAGGTCAGCGACGGCGGCACATCCGGCGGCACCACATAGACATCCTGCGGCGGATAAGGCGAGAAGCTCGCCAGCACCGACAACAGCAGCACGACGGAGATCAGGGCGGCACCGATCCGGAATTCGGCGTTGTAGCGCAGCAGGTCGCGCAGGATTGCAGCCATCAGCTGACCTTTATCCTGGGATCGAGCAGTGGATACAGGAGATCGATCACGAGCACGCCGATCGAGACGCCGAGGATAGAGACAGTGGTCACACCGAGCACGAGCCCATAGTCCCCCGCATAGACGGCGTCGACCAGCAGCGAGCCGACACCGGGATAGCCAAACACCTTTTCGGTGATCACCGCACCGTTGAAGATGCCGCCGAGCGAGATGGCGAGCCCGGTCAGCTGCGGCGGCAGCGCATTGCGCATCACATACGATGACAACACACGCCAGGGCCGGACGCCCGCCAGTTCGGCATAGACGACATAATCTTCGGTCACGACATTGGACACCAGCGCGCGCATACCAAGGAACCAGCTGCCCACGCCGATCAGGATCAGCGAGAGCGCGGGCAGGATGGCGTGCTGCAAAACGCTGATGACGAAATCAAACGTCAAGGTCTGCGGCAGGTTCATCGCGGATCCGCCGCTGATCGGAAGTACCGGCCAGATGAAGCCGAACACGATCAGCAGCACGAGCGCGAGGATGTAGTAAGGGATCGGGTGCAGCCCCATGGCGATCACGCCCATCAGCTTCAGCCCGCGGCTGTTCCGGTAATAGCCGGCAAGTCCGCCAAGCAGGCTTCCGAGTCCCCAGGCGACGATGGTCGAGACCACGAGCAGCCCGGCGGTCCAGGGCAGCGCACGGCCGATCAAGGTGGAGACGGGCGTTGGGAACGCCGACATCGAGGGACCGAAATCGACGCCCAGGATCCTCTTCCAGAACACCAGATATTGCGCGACGGGCGAGCCGCCCAGTCCGTAGAGCTCGCGCAGCGAGGTGCGCATCTGCTCAATCGCCTCCGGAGCCGTGTTGCCATAGGAGGTGACCGCCGAGATCGACTGCTCGACGGGATCGATCGGCGAGGCATGGGTTATGACATAAGCGAGGTTGATGCCGATGAAAACCACGAGCACGAACTGCGCAAGCCGCCGGCCCACATAGGCGAGATATCCGATCATCGGCGCTCCCAGGACGCCGGACCGCAGCGTTCGGACAGACACGACCGGCCGTCCGAGAGATGCCATCGCCGCTTCCTCATCACGTCCTAGCCGGCCGGCTTGAGCTTGACGAGCATATAGCGCGAATTGCCCCAGTTCGGCACCGGATTGGCGTAAGGATTTTCCGACGTCGGAAATCCCGTCCAGTAAGTCTGGTCCATCGCGGTGAAGACATTGTAAGCCATCAGCGGGATAGTCGGCATCTCTTTCACTGCGAGCTTGATGTAGTCCTTGCCGAGCTCGATCGATTTCGGATCGTCGAAGCCCACCGTGCGGATGCTCTCGATGATCTTGTCCAGCGCGGGGCTCGACCAGCGCTGCCAGTTGCGCAGCGGCTGGGATTTGCCGGGCTCGGCGACGAACTGCGAGTGCCAGCTGTCGAGAAAGTAGGACAAGTCCGGGTGGCCGCCCCAGGTCTCGACGCTCCAGCCGATGAACGTATCGAAATCGCCGGCCGCCCGTCGCGTCGGCAGCGTTCCTTGGGCGACATCGATCCTTGCGTCGATGCCCGCCTGCTTCCAGAGCTGCACGATCATGGTGCCGGCGCGCGTCATCACCGGGCGCAGGTCGCCTTCGACCATGACACGGACGATGAAGGGTTTGCCGTCCGGCGTGGTCCAGGCGCCGCCGCGCTTGGCGAAACCGGCCTTCTCCAAAAGCTCCTGCGCGGCCTGCGGATCGACCTTCCACCAACCCATGCCGAAGGCACGGGCGATTTCCGCGGGATCGGACGGGATCTGCTCGCCCATTGAAGGCCGCAGCATCTCGGCGATCTGCTTGCCTATCATTGGATCGTACGGCTTGATCTTGCGCTTGCCGGTGTCGATCTCAAAACCCTTGAGCCATTCTTCCATCGGCTGATGATAGGTTGCCGGATGGGCGCCAGTCGGCGGCACGCCGATGGCCGTTATGGTGGCGGCGCCGCGATAGGCCGCCATCGACACCGCCTTGATGTCGATCAAGAGCGCCAACGCCCAGCGCACGTCAGGATTCCTGAACAGCTCGTTCTGGGTGTTGAAGATCACCGCCGGGAGCGTCGGATCGGGATGGCCATAGGGAAAACCCTTGAACCAGGCCCGCGTTACCTTGCTTTGCTTGGCGAGAGCAAACATGCCCTCGGGCGCGATGTCATGGATCACATCGAGTTCGTGGTTGAGCTGCGCAATGACCCGCTTGTCCGGTGGGCCGGGATCGATGTAGGCGAGATATTTCGGCCCCGGCTTGCCGTACCGCCCGAGCGTGGTGCGCTGCCAGTCGTCGCGCAATTGCCAGATGTACCATTTGCCATCGGGATCGTAGCTGTTGAGCACATAGGCGCCGAGCGAAACCGGCTTGTTGAAATCGAACCTGGTCGGGTCTGCCTCCTTCTCGAAAACATGCTTGGGCAGGATCCACACCGCTCCCCATCGCACCGTGAAGTTGGCGTGGAAGCGTGAGTTTGGCTTCTTGAGCTTGAACACCACCGTATAAGGATCCGGCGCATCGACGGTCGCCACGTTGCTGGCCAGCACCGCGCTGAAACGCATCACAGGATTCTTGATCTGCGTCGTGACCGTTGAGACGACATCATCGGCGGTGAACTCGATTCCGTCACTCCAATAGATCCCCTTGCGGAGCTTCGCCGTCATCTCGGTGAAATCGGCATTGTATTGCGGCTTGTCGGCGGCCAGCGAATTGTCCCAGACGCCGTCGAGGCCGCTCTCGGGATCAATGTACCAGAGCGTATCGAGGGCGACCTGCTGCAATCCGTTCGACTGCGATCCGGCATTGATGGCCCAGATATTGAACCATCCGGCGTTCTTGACGGTCCCTTCGGGGTTTTCCAGGATCAGCAATTCCTTCCTGGGGATGTTCTGCGGAATGCCCTGCGCATGGCCCGAAGTCGCCAACAGGAACGGCAACGGCAGGAGAACGCACGCAACCAGCAGAAGTGCACGAATGCAGCGCATCGTCTTCCTCCCGGTGCAGTTTGTCTCGACACGGTTGCGAAGAATGCTAGAGGCGTCAAAAACCAGGGACAATAGAAATTTTGGTCGAGAACGAAGAGCGGCTGCCCCTGCCCGGATCGCACGTGCTCATAGGTGTCCGGTTTGCGCCAGGCCTACCTGGCCCCGCGAGGTCTCGTCTCGAATTGCGCGGACGCTTCATGGGTCCGCCCTGGCATTTCCCGCGAAATTTGCTCCGCCCCGCAAAAGCTCTTGCATTGACCGACCGGACGGTCAATCTTAGCCACACAATAGGTCTCCCTATCGGGGAGCCAAATTTCAACAGGGAGGGTACCAATGAGCAGACGCGGCTCGCGCTCGAACTCATCTCGTTTGGCATCGGCTGGAGTTGCATTCGCGGGATCATTGCTGGCTGCCAGCGCCTCAGCCGCTGGCCAGGCGCCTACCACAACCCCATGCGCCGCTCTCGCGTCGCTATCGATCCCAAACACGACGATCACCAGCGCTTCCATGGTTCCCGCCAATGGCGCGACGCCGGCCTATTGCAACGTGCTCGCCACCGTTGCGCCTCAGACCGACATCCAGGTGCGGATGCCGGCGAATTGGAAGGGGCGGTATCTCCATCTCGGCGGCGGCGGTTTCGACGGTACGATCGCGACAAATGCACCCGCGGCCTACAACGTGAACCTGCTCGCCCAGGGTTACACCATCGGCGCTTCCAATGGCGGGCACCGGGCGGCGCAGTATCCCGGCCCCACCTTCGCCGGCGACCAACAACTCGTCCTCGGATACGCCTACACCGCGATCGGCGACACCGACACGGTCGCCCGTGCGCTGATCCATGCCTATTACGGCAAGCCCGCACATTATCGGTATTTCGATGGCTGCTCGAACGGCGGCAAGAATGCATCCGTCGCCGCCGAGCGATTCGGCAAGGACTATGATGGCGTGATCGGCGGTGACGGCGTTTGGGGCCATGCCTATGAGCGCGGCGGCGGCGGCGACATGGCCGGCCTGACAGCCGTGTGGGCCCGCGTCGTCAACGTCACGAGCACCGTCAATCCGGCAACTTTCCCGGCGAAGCTGACAGCGCTCTACAACGCGCAAATCGCAAAGTGCGATGCGCTCGACGGAATTGCCGACGGCATCATCTCCAACCCCGGCAAATGCCATTTCGACCCGGCAGCGCTGGCGTGCGCCAAGGGCGCCGACACGCCGTCATGCCTGACGGCAGCCGAGGTGACGGCGGTCAAGACACTCCAGAGCGATCTGCTGCTCAATCATGAGGTGGTCGGAGCACCCTACGGCCTCGGTAACCTCGTGAGCGGGCTGAGTGCGGTGGCCGGTGGCGGGCAAGGGCTCGGTCAGGGCTTCCTGGCCATGGCTTACAACAACCCGGCATTTCCCATTTCGAGCTTCGATCTCCAGAGGGACTTCTCATACATCACGAACCGGTTCGACATGATCGACGACATGACGGGTTCGCTGCGCGGCATTGCCAAATATGTCGGCGAAGGCGGCAAGCTGATCGTCTGGACCGGCGGCGAGGACCCGCTGGTACCGGCCGCCGGTTCGGTGCGGTTCGTCGAGCGCCTTCGGGAGGCCGTTGACGATCGCGGCAGGGAGAATGTCCGCCTGTACACCCTGCCCGGCGTCACCCATTGCGGTGGAGGCCCCGGTGCCGACACCATCGATCTGCTGACGCCGATCGCCAATTGGGTGGAAAATGCCGACCGGCCGAAGCAGTTGATCGCCTCGAAACTCAATGCCGCTGGCGCAGTGACCTTTACGCGCCCGCTCTGCCCGTTCCCGCAATGGCCGAAATACACGGGAGGCAACGGTAACAGTGCATCGAGCTTCACTTGCGCCAGACCTGACAACGACGACAGGCGCGTGGGGTGGGATCGCTAGGTCCAATCGGACCGAAGCGGCGTTGAAGCTGCATCGATCAAAAAAAGCCCGCTGCCCAAAGGCAGCGGGTACGGTCACGACATCGCGACCCAGTTGAGGGGAGGAAACGCCCCACGTACGGCGGAAGCGAGGCTCCCGCCACCGTCCGACGCCGCGAAAGGCCCCGGACGATTCCACGACATCCCGACGTGCGCAAAGCCGGCGAATGATGTCTTACTCAAATCCCAAATACGCGTTCTTGACTTTCGGATCGGACAGCAGCGCCGACGCCTTGTCGGAAAAGGCGATGCGGCCGGTCTCGATCACATAACCACGATCGGATATCTCCAAGGCCGCCGCCGCGTTCTGCTCGACCAGCAGCACCGTGACGCCATCGGCGCGTAGCGCTGCGATCGCGGCAAGGATCTGATCGACCAGCAGTGGCGAAAGCCCGAGCGAAGGCTCGTCCAGCAGGAGAAGTTTTGGCTTGCCCATCAGCGCGCGCCCGATCGCGAGCATCTGCTGCTGTCCGCCGGACAGTCCGCCCGCGAGCAGATGCCGCTTCTCGTGCAGGACCGGAAACATCGCGTAGACTCGCTGACGATCGGTCTCGATCTCCTTGTCGCGGCGGACGTAGCCGCCCAGACTGAGATTGTCCTCGACGCTCAACGGGCCGAACACGTGCCGGCCTTCCGGCGATTGCACCATGCCGCGCCTGACGCGGGCGTGCGCGGGCAGCCGCTCGATCCGTTCGCCGAGAAATTTGATGGAGCCGCCCGTGATCGGTTGCACCCCGGACAGCGCTCGCATCAACGTCGTCTTGCCGGCGCCGTTGGATCCGATCAGGGCCACGACTTCGCCAGCCTGAACCTCGAGGTTGACGCCCTTGAGCACTTCGATGCGTCCGTAGGCGCTGTGCAGATTTTCGATCTCAAGCACCCTGCACCTCCTTCGCGCCGCGGTTGCCAAGATAGGCTTGATGGACCACCGGGTTCGCGCGCACTTCGGCCGGCGTTCCTTCGGCGAGGAACCTGCCGCGGTCCAGCACGAGAATGCGATGCGAGATTTTCATGACGAGCTTCATGTCGTGCTCGACCAGGACGACCGCGATGCCCTTGTCGGCGACGCGGCAGATCAGCCGGTCGATGTCCTCGGTCTCGACCGCGTTGCACCCGGCAGCCGGCTCGTCGAGCAGCAACACGCGGGGACCTGTGGCCAGCGCGCGCGCGATCTCGAGCCGCTTGCATCCGCCGTATGAAAGGTCGCCGGCGAGCACATCCGCCTTGTCGCGAAGACCGACCTCGTCCAGCAATTGCAGCGCGGCCTCCCGCGTCTCTCGATTCTGTCGCCCGACGGAAGGCAGCCGCAACAGGTCGGCAAAGAGATTGCGGCGCTCCTTGAGGTGGCGGCCGACCATGACGTTCTGCACCACGGTCATGCGCTGGAAGATCTGGAGGTTCTGGAAGGTGCGCGACAGGCCGCGCGCCGCGAGCGCGTCCGGACCGAGGCTCGTAACGTCCTCTCCGCCCAGCTCGACGCTGCCGTGACTGGCGACATAGACGCCGGATATCACGTTGAACAGCGTCGTCTTGCCCGCCCCGTTCGGGCCGATCACCGTCAGGATCTGGCCCGCGCTGGCGGAGAAGCTGACGTCGTCGATGGCCTTCAGCGCCCCGAACGATATCCCGATGTTCTTGACCGCCAGCATCACCGCGCGCTCGCGATGAGCTTCGACGCCATCGGAACGATGCCGTCACGCATGAAGACCATCGCAACGATGATGATGAATCCCAGCATCAGATTCTCGTATTCCTGAAACACAGTCAGCGCCTGCGGCAACACGACGAGGACCGCCGCGCCGACGATGCTGCCGACGATGGAGCCCAAGCCCCCGAGCACCACCATCGTCACCAGCTCGACCGAATGCTGGAAGCCGGCCAGATCGGGATTGACGAAGCCGTTCATCATGGCGAGCAGCGAGCCGGCGATCGAGGCGTAGACGGCGGCGATGACGAAGGCCCGCAGCTTGAGTCCGGCGACGTCGATGCCGACGACACGCGCCGCGACCTCGCTGTCGTGCAGCGCCAGAAGGGCCCGCCCCGTCGGCGTGTCGTCGAGATTGAGCGCGATCCACGCGCCCAGCAGCAGGAACGCGCCGGACAGCCAGTACCAGGCGTATGCAGTTCCGATGCGCCACCCGAACACGGTCAGCTTCGCAACCGGCATGCCGTCCGGCCCGCCGGTCCAGCGGCTTTCCGTCGTGATGACGAGCGCGACCAGCACGCCGAAACCCAGCGTCGCGATCGCGAGATAATGTCCCTTCAGGCGAAGGATCGGCCTCCCGACGAGATAGGCCAGCAGCCCCGAGACACAAGCGCCGATCACGAGCGACGCCCACGACGGCAGGCCGAGATGGGCAGGCCCGATCGCCGTCGAATAGGCGCCGATGCCGAAGAAGGCGGCGTGACCGAGACTGACCTGGCCGGCCTTGCCCATCAGAACGTTCAATCCGATGGACGCGAACGCGGACACCCAGACCAGCGAAGCGACCCGGAGGTAGTAGCTCGACGGAAAAGTGAATGGGAGGATGGCGATGACGACAGCGAGCGCCGCCACGATAGCGTAGCGATTGTTGAGCAACGCGGTCATCGCCTAGACCCGATCCACGGTGCGCCGGCCGAGCAGTCCCTGCGGCATGGCGAAAAGGATCACAAGGATCATCACGAATGCGAATCCGTCCTTGTAGGTCGAACTGACATAGCCGGCACCCAGGGTCTCCAGCAGACCAAGGAGCAGGCCGCCGACGACGGCACCGAGCGGATTTCCCATTCCGCCCAGCATGGCCGCGGCAAACCCTTTCAGCGCCATCATGGTCCCGACGTCGTAGCTCGTCAGCGTGATCGGCGTGACGAGGATGCCCGCGATCGCGCCGATCGCAGCCGATCCGCCGAAAGCCAGGGCCATGATCGTGGCCGTGTTGATGCCCACCAGGCGCGCAGCGAGGTGGCTGGCGGAGGTCGCCAGCACCGCCTTCCCGACCAGAGTTTTCTCGAGGAAGACGTACAGGATCAGGACGGCCGTCGCCGTCCCGCCCAGCACCCAAAAGCTCTGCGACTGAATCGAGGCGCCGAGCACATCGATTGGAGCATCGCCGGAGAACGCCGGCAGCCTGTGGAATTGCTTGTCGAACGCAATCTGCGCGGCCCCCTTCAGGAGGATCGAAGCACCGATCGTGATGATGATGATCGAGACCGCCGACGCGCCTCGCGCCGGGGCGATCGCGAGCCAATAGAGCAACAGCCCGACCGCGACGGCGACGGATACTGCAATCAACGCAGCCACCGGCAACGGAATGCCGGCGGCCGAGGCGAACACCGTCACCATCCCGCCGAGCATCACGAATTCGCCCTGCGCGAAGTTCACGACGTCGGAGGCGTTGTAGATCAGCGTGAAGCCGAGCGCGACCAGCGCATAGACGGCGCCGACCGTAAGTCCCGAAAAGAAGAGCTGGAGGAATTCAGACATGCTCGCGTAACGGCCTCTCTCTGCCGGTGTGGCGCCGCGAGAATTCACGGCGCCATCGGAGGCACTTCAGATACTGTTGGAGTCGCCTCGGTTCAGCTTCCGGGCTGGATCAGCGTCCAATCCCCGCCCTTGATCTCCAGCATCCGGAACGCCGAAAGATCGAGACCGAGATGGTCGGTCGGAGACATCGTCACGATTCCTCCCGTGCCCACGAAGCCCTTGGTTTTTTCGATCTCGTCGCGCACCTTGCCGGAATCGGCCGAATTCGCGCGCTTCATGGCGTCGACCAGGATGAAGAGCCCGTCATAGGCATGACCGCCGAACGTCGAGACCGGCTGCTTGGCCGATGCCTCGTAGGTCTGCTTGTAGTCCACCACGATCTTCTTTTGCGGATCGGTATCAGGCAACTTGTCGCCGACCAGAAGCGCGGCGGCCGGAAGCCGGACGCCGTCGGCAGCAGATCCTGCGAGTTCGATGAAGCTCTTCGAGGCAACGCCATGGCTCTCGTAGAGCGGCGTTGCCGACATTCCTAGCTGCGCATAGTTGCGGGTGACGATCGCCGGGCCCTGTCCGAAGCCGGGATTGACCACCGCTTGAATCCCGGCAGTGTTCTTGATCTTGGTCAACTGTGCCGTCATGTCGGTATCGCGCGGGCCGTAGGTCTCATCGGCGACGACCTGGATGCCATAATTTCCGGCGACCTTGAGACACTGCGCCCTCATCGAGGTCCCGAAGCCATCGGTACCGGAGATCATCGCGATCTTGGTGAAGGTGCGGAGCTTGAGGTTCTCAAAGATCTTCTCGCACGCCATCTTGTCCGTATGCGGCGTCTTGAAGACATACTGGCGCACGGGATCGACGACCTCGATGGCACCCGCGAGTGAAATGAACGGCACCTTGGCTTCCTCGAATACGGGGATCATCGCCATCGTCGTGCCGGTGGTCGAGCCCCCCACCATCGCGGAGACCTTGTCGTCTTCGACCAGACGCGTGGCGAAGGTGCGTGCCTTGTTGGCGTCGCCGCCGTCGTCATACACGACGAGCTCGATCTTCTTGCCAGCGACGCCGCCCACGGCGTTGATCTTGTCGACGTACAATTTCAGGGTCTTTTCCTCGGGATCCCCCAGGAACGACGCGGGCCCCGTGACCGAAAGCACCGATCCGATCTTGATCGTCTCCGCGGCGTAGGCCGGGCCGCAAATAGCGAGTCCCAAAATGGAGAAGCCCAGCAGGCAGCGGGCCGCGCGTCGATTGAACTGATTCAGATCCGGCATTTTCGTCGATCCCTCCCGTGTCGGGAACCCTTCGGTTCCGCTGATATTGTTGTCCGGACAATTACTATTGACCGACCGGTTGGTCAATAGTAATTCATCGGACGATTTCAATTCTCAGATCGCGGCCGTCAGAAGCCGCTTGCGGGAGGTGGACGTGGAGAAAGACCTGATATTGACCGAGGTCAGGGACGGCTATCGCGTGCTCACGCTCAACCGGCCCGACCGGCTCAATTCCTTCACCTCGGCGATGCACACCACGCTCATCGCCGCATTGTCCGAGGCGGAGTACGACAAGACCTGCCGCGCCTTGATCCTGACCGGAGCGGGACGCGGCTTCTGCGCGGGCCAGGATCTTTCCGACGGGGTCTTCACGCCGGGCGAGACCCCGGATCTCTCGGTCCCCATTGCGAAGTACTACAATCCGCTGGTGCGCAAGCTGCGCCACATGCCGCTCCCGGTCATCTGTGCCGTCAACGGAATAGCCGCGGGCGCCGGCGCGAACGTCGCGTTCGCGTGCGACATCGTCATTGCCGCGCGCTCGGCCAAGTTCAGTCAACCCTTTGCCAAGCTCGGTCTCGTCCCAGACGCGGGCGGCACCTGGTCTCTGCCTCGCCTCGTCGGCGGCGCCCGGGCTCGCGCGCTCGCGCTGCTCGCAGAGACCATTCCAGCGGAAAAGGCCGAAGCCTGGGGAATGATCTGGAAGACTTTGGACGACTCCGAGCTGATGGCGGAGGCCCATCGGCTCGGCACCTATTTCGCGAGCCAGCCCACCGATGGACTGGCGCTGATCAAGCAGGCCTTCGTCGCCTCCGAGACCAACAGCCTCGACCAGCAACTCGATCTCGAACGCGACCTGCAAGGCCAGGCCGGCCGGACCGCCGACTACGCGGAAGGCGTCAGTGCGTTTCTGGAGAAGCGTCCTCCGAACTTCGCGGGACGGCGTTAGGCGACCACGCGACTGTCTTCCGACCCGAGACCGAAAACCCGGAGTCTCCTCCTTGTTGCACATCCCCTTGCGTAAGCTCGACGAGCTCAAGCCTCGATCGACCGATCTCGACCGTTTCGAAAAGGCGACCACTGACGAGCTGCGGGCATGGCAGCGCGACCAGATGCTGTGGTCGCTCCGGCACGCCTATGAGAACGTTCCGCACTATCGCGCCAAGTTCAATCTGGCGGGCGTGCGTCCGGACGACCTCAAGGGCCTCGAGGATCTCGCGAAGTTTCCCTTCACCACGAAGTCCGATCTTCGCGACAATTACCCGTTCGGCATGTTTGCCGTTCCGAGACAGAACGTCGCGCGCATCCACGCCTCGTCCGGCACCACGGGCCAACCGACGGTCGTCGGATACACCAAGCGCGACATCGAGATCTGGAGCGACGTGGTGGCGCGGTCGATCCGCGCCGCCGGCGGACGGCCCGGGATGAGGCTGCACAATGCCTACGGATACGGATTGTTCACGGGCGGGCTCGGTGCGCATTACGGCGCCGAACGTCTCGGCTGCACCGTGATCCCGATCTCCGGCGGGATGACCGAGCGTCAGGTGCAGCTCATCCACGATTTCGAGCCCGAGATCATCATGGTGACGCCGTCCTACATGCTGGCGATCCTCGATGAGTTCCGAAAGCAGGGCCTCGACCCGCGGAAATCCTCGCTACGGATCGGCATCTTCGGCGCCGAGCCCTGGACCAACGCCATGCGGGAGGAGATTGAAGAGGCCTTTGATCTTCACGCCGTCGACATCTATGGTCTCTCAGAAGTCATGGGACCGGGGGTCGCGAGCGAATGCGTCGAGACCAAGGACGGTCTCCATATCTGGGAGGATCACTTCTATCCCGAGGTGATCGATCCCACGACCGGAAGGGTCCTGCCGGACGGTGAAGAGGGCGAGCTGGTTTTCACGTCGCTGACGAAGGAAGCGCTGCCGATCATCCGCTATCGCACGCGCGACCTGACCCGCCTGCTTCCCGGCACGGCCAGGACCATGCGCCGCATGGAAAAGGTCACCGGCCGCACCGACGACATGATCATCCTTCGCGGCGTGAATGTATTTCCAACCCGGATCGAGGAGATTATCCTCACGGTGGACGGACTGTCGCCTCACTTCCAGATCGTCCTCACCAGGGAGGGCCGCATGGACCAGATGGAAATCAGGGTGGAGGCGCGCCCCGATGCGCTCGAGCCGGACGTCCGTCTCGCCGCCGCGACCCGGCTCGAACATTTCGTCAAGAACACCGTCGGCGTCTCCGCCCGCGTCTGCGTCCTCGATCCCGAGGGCATCGAGCGCTCGGCTGGAAAGGCAAGACGCATCATCGATCAAAGACCAAGGGAGTAGATCTCGATGACACAGCCTCGAACTAACGGCGTGCTGCCGGGCCAATCGGCAGAAGACGTCGTGAGGCTCGCGAGCTTCATCCGCGGCAACTGGTCAGCCGGCCAGGATTCGACGGACGTGCTCAGCGCCGTCACCGGCGACGTCGTGGCGCACGCAACCAGCGGCGGCTTCGACATGCGCGACATGCTGGCTTACGGGCGCACGGTCGGCGGCCGCAATCTGCGACGGCTGACCTTCCATCAACGTGCCGCCATGCTGAAGAAGCTTGCCGAGCATCTCAACGAACGCAAGGAACCGCTCTACAAGCTTTCGTTCCAGACCGGCGCCACGCGCACCGACGCCATGATCGACGTCGACGGCGGTATCGGCACGCTGTTCGCCTATGCCGGCAAGGGCCGCCGCGAATTGCCAAATTCGACGTTCCTGCTGGACGGAGAGATCGAAGGGCTGTCCAAGGGCGGGACGTTCGCCGGCCAGCACGTCGTGATGCCGCTGCGCGGCGTAGCGGTCCACATCAACGCCTTCAACTTCCCCTGCTGGGGTCTGCTCGAGAAGCTGGCCCCTGCCCTGCTCGCGGGCATTCCCGTGGTCACCAAGCCCGCGACAGTGACGTCCTACGTCGCGCACGAACTGGTGCGGACTATCATCGCGTCCGGCATCCTGCCCGAGGGCGCGCTCCAGTTCGTCGTCGGCTCGACCGGGGACCTGTTCGACCATTTGACCTGCCAGGACCTGGTGTCCTTTACGGGTTCGGCCGACACGTCGCAGAAGCTGCAACGCCACCCGGTCATCTCGCGTGAAGCCGTCCGCTTCATCGCGGAGCGGGATTCGCTCAACGCCGCGATTCTCGCGCCGGATGCGACGCCCGGAAGCCCCGAGTTCGACCTGTTCGTCAAGGAAGTGGCGAAGGAGATGACGGTGAAGGCGGGGCAGAAATGCACAGCCATCCGCCGTGCGCTTGCGCCCAAGGCACACATCGATGCGGTCGTAGCGGCACTGCGCGAACGCCTGTCGAAGGTGACGGTCGGCAATCCTGAACTCGATTCCGTCAGGATGGGACCGCTGGTTGGGCTCGCTCAGAGAAGCGACGTGCTGGCCAATCTGCACAAGCTCCGTACCGAAGCGGAGATCGTCGCCGGAGACCTCGACGATTTCCGGCCGATCCAGGGCGACGCCTCGCGAGGCGCGTTCCTTCCTCCCATTCTGCTGCATTGTCCCAATCCGCGAGACGCAGCCCACGTCCATGAGATCGAGGCGTTCGGTCCGGTCTGCACCGTCATGGGTTACGACGATCTGGAGGATGCCGTCGCGCTCGCGAACCGCGGCGGCGGCAGTCTCGTCGCCTCCGTTTACACCCACGACACCGCGACGGCCGCCGAGCTCACCTTCGGCATCGGCACCTTCCATGGACGCATGGTCTTCATCGACCGCGACTGCGCCAAGGAGCAGACTGGCCACGGCTCGCCCCTGCCGCAAATGGTCCATGGTGGCCCCGGCCGGGCCGGCGGAGGCGAGGAGCTGGGCGGCGTCCGCAGCCTGCATCACTACATGCAGCGTTCCGCGTTGCAGGGCTCGCCCGCGATGCTTACCGGCATCACCGGACGATGGTCCAAGGGTGCTCCCGTTCTCGACGGGGACCGCCATCCATTCCGATATCATTTCGAGGATCTCGAGATCGGCCGCACCTTCATCTCGAAGGAGCGCACGATCACGCTCGACGACATCGAACATTTCGCGCACTTCACCGGCGACACCTTCTATGCCCACATGGACGAGGAAGCGACCAAGGGGCATCCGTTCTTTCCGGGCCGCGTCGCCCACGGATATCTTCTGCTGTCGTTCGCGGCCGGTCTGTTCGTCGATCCCGAGTATGGTCCGGTGCTGGCCAATTACGGCCTCGACTCCCTGCGCTTCCTGAAGCCGGTGCAACCCGGAGAGGCCATCAAGGTCAGGCTGACGGCAAAGGAGAAGGCCCCGCGCAACAAGCAATATGGCGAGGTCCGCTGGGACGTCGAGATCACGACCGGCACGGGTGAAACCGCCGCCACCTACGAGCTGCTGACGATGAACGCCATGCGAACCTAGGAGCTGGAAGAAGCCGCAGCGAAGCTGCGGGAGGAAGAGCGGCTAAAGCAGCTCTTTCTGCCGCCCCTTGCTCGCCGGCTTCGACTTGCCGTTCGATCGCGTCAGCGTCGCCGCCGCGTCGGCCGCTCCGGACAGGACGAGGCGCGTGACGAACTCCGCATATTCGGCCCGCGTCATCGAACCGCCTTCGCGGAACCAGAGATAGTGCCAGTTCAGCATCCCGAAAACCGTCATGGTCAACGGCTTCAACACGCGCTTGTGGTTCACGCTGGGTCGCGCGGCGGCCAGCGCGTCGGCGAGGATATCGACAAGGATCCTCTCCTTCGCCAATAGCGGTTGCTGCTTGTCCTTCGGCAGAAGCTTGAGGCTGGCGATCTGCACCTGATGCTCGGCATCGGCATGCCGGTATTGTTCGAGGAAAGTCCCGATGACCGTCTTCAACCGCGCCTGGGGCGTTGCGGTCTCGTCGTCGGCCTTCTGGACGGCCGCGACCAGCTTTTCGAGATGGGCCGAGAGGATGTCGAAAAGAAGCGCCTCCTTGTCCTGATAGTAGTGATAGAGCAGCGCCTTCGAAACGTTACAGCCGTCCGCGATCGTATTCATGGACGTTCCGACGTAGCCCGATTCCGCGAACAGCTGGGCCGAACGGTGCAGGATAAGGAGACGCTTGTCGTCGTAATCCTTCGCGCGGGAGCGAGCCATATCCTGTTCCATTCTCTGCCAAATCGGCGCTCAATATCTCAGTGATAAATCAATAAAGATAAATTTCCAAACCATGCAACAGCCGGCCCTGCGCATGCGGGTGGCGCTCCAATGGACTATTGACCGACCATACGGTCAATATTACACGGTGTCGGTGGGCCATTTGGGCCAGATGACCGGCTTGTTTGCCGGATCGGCGTTTCAACGCTTGATGATAACGCCTCTTGTCGAAGCAACCGCTCATGACGCGGAATCTTCGCGAATCGGATCGACCGATGTGAGCGCGCGACAGACGCGGAATGGGTTGTAGCCATCACCTTCGAGATCGGCGTAGTCGCAGACTTGCTCACCGATACTGTGGACCCGGTCACGGGTCTCTAACTTGCCCTCGACCTGCATCGCTCGGAAGAAGGCAAGCACGTCAGGTCGCTTGATGTCTTGCCGGTAGAGCTTGCCGAAACGCTTCTTTAGAACAAACCGTGACGGACACCGATGTACGCAAATACCTGCTTTTCAGGGGATTTTCGCAACTCGTGAACAGCATCGAACATCCTAGCTCGACTTCGAATAGGCGCCGCTTTTACCCTCGAGGTAATCGAATTGGGCCTCGGACCAGCGCATCTTCGGTCGCAACAGGAGATGACCATGATCGCGCTGCTGCTCTACCGGACCGTCGCTGACCACCTTGCGCCCTGGGCGATGACGTTCGCAACCCTGATGCTCGCCCGCAGCCTCAACATGCCCGAGCCGCTGGTGCATTCGACCGGCGACTATGTCGTCGCGCGCGTCATCGCCTTCGAGCATGGCGTCGGCAAGAGCCTCTGCCCCTTCCGCCTCGCCCGCCAGCTGCGCGCCTGGTGGCGCTGTTTGCACTGAGTTCACCCCAAGCCCAACCCAACCATGGAGACCCCAGATGATCGACGCATCCACCTTCCTTCGCCGCACCCTGCTCGCCGACGCCATCTTCAGCGGCATCGCCGCGCTCGGCTTCACCTTCGGCGCAGGCGCGTTTGCAACGCTGTTCAACCTGCCCGAGCCGCTGCTGCGCGAGACCGGCTTGTTCCTCATCGCCTACACCGCACTGGTCGGCTGGCTCGCCTCGCGCGCGGTGATGCCGAAACCACTGGTGCTGCTGGTCGTGGTCGGCAATGCCGCCTGGACGGTCGGCAGCATCGCGCTGCTGTTCTCGGGTGCGGTGTCGCCGAACCTCCTCGGCGAGCTCATGGTGATAGCGCAGGCAATCGCGACCGGCGTATTCGCCGAGCTGCAATATGTTGGGCTGCGGAAGAGTGGGGATGCGGTCACGGCGTAAACCTTCGTGTCCCGGACGCCCTGCAACGCCTTTACCATTGCTGCGCCGCGTCCGGGGCACGAGAGGTGAGTGAAGCGCACGCCTGTCTCCACATCGTCATAGCGAGCCGAGCGAAGCAATCCAGAATTCCTCCGTGGTGATGGTCTGGATTGCTTCGCTCCGCTCGCAATGACGGCGTGTGCAGTAACGCCATTCACTTCCAACTTACATCACAAATCGCTGACACACCTTCGCGTCCTAGCGGCTGCCTTCGCCATCGGCCGGTGATGTTAGGATAATAAGTCGGCTGCCAGTTGGTTGTCAGGAGTTACACCAGCGGCCGTAGCCCGGCACCCGCGGAACTAATGGTTCCCTCGCACGTTGGGAACCTACGGTCTCAGCCCTCTCGCTGGGCGATCATGTTGCCGAGGGCAACGAATTACCAAACAATTCAGCAGGATGCAGGCGGGTGCATTTGCCACCGGAGAGCCGCCCACTCTCAACGAGTGGCCGCGGTTAGGTGTGATGAAGGAGAACAATAATGGCCGCGCAGGCGGGAGTTGGCGTCGCATCGCTCGTGTCACGAAACGAGAAAACCATTCTTCCGGAATGGGTCGAATTGCAGAAGAAGGCCGGCATTCTCCACACCGGCCGCATTTCCGAAGGCGAGTTGCAGTCGCAGTCCAGAAACTTCCTGCATTTGCTGCACGAGGCACTGACGCAGGGCGGGACCGACACCTCCGGCGCGGCTTACGAGCCCGCAAGGGCCATGCTCGCCGATCTCTCGCGAACCCGCGCATTGCAGGGCTTTTCTCCGAGCGAAACTGCGACGTTCATCTTTTCGCTGAAGCAGCCGCTGTTCAACGCGCTCAATCGCGACGGGACGCTGTCCGCGGAGCAGATCGCGTCGACGGTCTCGACGTCAACGGCATTGCTCGACGAACTCGGCCTGTTCACGCTGGAGATCTTCCAGAAAAGCCGCGAAGAGATCATCGTCCGCCAGCAGCGTGAGATCGCGGAATTGTCGACACCGGTCGTCAAATTGTGGGAGGGCATTCTCGCCCTGCCCCTGATCGGTACGCTCGACAGCCAGCGCACGCAGGTGGTGATGGAAAATCTCCTGCAGACCATCGTCGATGACGAGGCCGAGATCGCGATCATCGATATCACCGGCGTGCCGACGGTCGATACGCTCACGGCCCAGCACCTCCTGAAGACAGTCGCTGCCGCGCGCCTGATGGGCGCCGATTGCATGATCAGCGGGATCAGGCCCCAGATTGCCCAGACGATGGTGCATCTCGGCGTCGAGCTGAACGTGATCTCGAAGGCCTCGCTGGCCGACGCGTTCGCAGTCGCGTTGCGACAAACCGGGCGTGCCGTCGTGAAGACGAGGAGAATCGAGGGATTCGCACTTCCGGGGAAGAAGAGCGGCGGGCAGGACGCCTGACGATGGATCGCATCCCTATTCTCAAGTTCGGTAACGCGCTGCTCGTCACCATCCAGGTCGACATGCACGACCGGCTGGCAACGGCGCTGGAAGAAGATCTGACCAGCAAGATCGTCGCCCACAATTCGCGCGGCGTTCTGATCGACATTTCGGCGCTGGAGATCGTCGACAGCTTCATCGGCCGGATGCTGGACAACATTGCCGCGGTCTCGCGCATTCTCGACGCGGACACCGTCGTTGTCGGAATGCGGCCCGCCGTCGCGATCACGCTGGTCGAGCTTGGCCTGTCGCTGACGGGCGTCAAGACCGCACTGAACGTCGAGCGCGGCATGGCCTTGATCCACGATCGCCTCGCCGGGTCGGAGGCAGACGATGCCGACGACCAAGACTGACCGTGTCGCGATCAAGATCTCCGATGACGTGGTTCGGGTGAGGCAATTGACCCGGGCGCTGTCGGTCGAGGTCGGACTGAGCCTGGTCGATCAGACCAAGATCGTCACGGCGTCCAGTGAGCTCGCGCGCAACACGCTGGACTATGGCGGAGGTGGCGAAGTGACGGCAGAGATCGTCGAACAAGGCGGCCGCCGTGGCGTCCGGCTGACGTTCGAGGACAAAGGCCCCGGCATTGCGGATATCGAGCAGGCCCTCAAGGACGGCTTTACGTCCGGCAAGGGCATGGGTCTCGGCCTCGGCGGCGCCAAACGGCTGTGCAACGAATTTTCCATCGACTCCAGGCCCGGCGAAGGCACCAAAGTCACCATTGCACGTTGGAAGTGATGATGAAATCCGTCGGCGTCAACGATCAAAGCGGCGTCGCGGAGGCAAGGCGGGCAGCAACCGATCTCGCCCAACGCGTGGGCTTCACAGAGACCGACAAAGGCAGGCTCGCCCTGGTCGCGACCGAACTTTCAACCAACCTCGTCAAGCACGGGTCGGGCGGGGAAATTCTCGTCGGAACCTATGAGGACAACGAAGGCCAGGGCATTGAAATCCTCGCGCTCGATAAGGGTGCCGGCATGAGCAATGTCGCGGCCTGCTTGGAGGACGGGTATTCCAGTGCAGGCACCGCGGGCCGCGGCCTCGGCGCGGTCATACGGCAATCCCACTACGTCGACATCGGCTCGTGGCCCGGCGTGGGGACCGCCGTGCTGGCGCGCGTAGCGCCTGGCACGCCCCCTTCCATCAAGCCGCCGACTGTCCCAACCTGGGGCGGCGTCTCCATCGCCAAGGCCGGCGAGGATGCCTGCGGTGACGCCTGGAGCGTGTCCAATGCGGGCAATGTCCGCACCCTCCTCGTGGTTGACGGCTTGGGGCACGGACCGGAAGCCTCGGACGCAGCCGTCGAAGCCGTCCGGCTGTTCCATCGCTACAACGGCCACACCGTCGCGACCCTGATCGACTACATCCATGGCGGCCTGCGCGCGACGCGCGGAGCAGCCGTCTCGATCGCGCGCTTCGACCCCGCCACAAAGAACATCAACTTCTCCGGGATCGGCAATGTCGCCGGCGTCATCATCACCGCCGGCGAGACCAAACGGATGGTATCGATGGCCGGAACGGCGGGCTTCAACACGCGGAAGATCCGGGCGTTCGACTACCCGTTTGCTCAGGGCCTGATCATCCTGCATTCGGACGGGCTGGCCTCAAGCTGGACGGTGGACCGTTATCCCAATCTGGCGGCACTGCACCCGTCGCTGATCGCCGCGATCCTCTATCGCGATTTCACCCGGGTTCGCGACGACGCGACCGTGCTCGTGGCCAAATGGTGAAGCTCATGGCGGCATCGTCCAAACTCTGGCCCATCGTCACCGTGCCGATCGAGAACGAGAGCGACGTCGTCGCGGTCCGCCAGCGCGCCCATCGCGTCGCCGATATGCTGGGGTTCGAACGGCAGGACCAGACCCGGATCGCCACCGCGGTCTCCGAGCTTGCGCGCAATGCTTATGGCTATGCCGGCGGCGGTCGCGCGGAGTTCATTCTCGATGCCGCCACGACGCCGCAGCGTTTCGCCATTCGCATCTGCGACAACGGACCGGGCATCGACAATCTCCAGCTCATCCTCGACGGACAATACCGTTCGCCGAGCGGCATGGGGCTCGGTCTGATCGGCGCACGCCGGCTGATGGATACTTTCAGCATCGATTCCAAGCCCGGCAAGGGGACGACCGTCGAGGTCGGACACAAACTGCCACTCCGCGTCGCGCCATGGCCGCGGGCCAAACTCACCGACATCGTATCCAGCCTGAAGAAGGAAACGTCGTCCGATCCGCTTGCGGCTCTGCGAGAGCAGAACCGCGAGCTGATGCAGAACCTGGAGGAGCTGCGACGCCGGGAAGAGGAAAGCCAGCAGCTCAACCAGGAGCTCGGCGACACCAACCGCGGCGTGGTGGCGCTCTATGCCGAGCTCGACGGCCGGGCCGAGCAATTGCGGCAGGCCAGCGAACTCAAGACGCGCTTCCTCTCGAACATGAGTCACGAATTCAGGACGCCCTTGAATTCGGTGCTGGCGCTGTCGCGCCTGCTGCTCGACCGCATCGACGGCGACCTGACGCCGGAGCAGGAACGCCAGGTCGGCTATATCAGGCGCTCGGCCGAAAGCCTGCTCGACCTCGTCAACGACATGCTGGATCTCGCCAAGGTCGAGGCCGGTAAGGCCGAGATCAAGCCGGTCCGGTTCGCGGTGACGAGCCTGTTCGGTGCGTTACGTGGGGCGCTGCGCCCTCTCCTGACCAGTACGGCCGTCGAGCTGCTGTTCGAATCTCCAAAGGATCTGCCGCCGCTCTGCACTGACGAAGCAAAGGTGGCGCAGATCCTGCGCAATTTGATCTCAAACGCGCTCAAATTCACAGAAGAAGGCGAAGTGCGGGTAACCGCGCGCACGGGCGACAACGGCGCCAGCGTCGTCTTCTCCGTTCGCGACACCGGCATCGGGATCGCGCCGGAGCACCATGAACGCATTTTCGAGGAGTTCTCGCAGGTCGATACCAAGCTCCAGAGAAAGGTGAAGGGTACCGGCCTCGGCCTGCCCCTGTCGCGTTCGCTGGCGCGCCTGTTGGGCGGCGACCTCACGGTCGAGAGCGGCCAGGGCCAAGGCTCTGTCTTCTCACTGAAGATTCCGGCTTCGCTGGGCGAGCCGGGGCGCGAAATGCTGACGCGCTCCGCCGACGACAGCAAGAGCGTGCTGCTGATCGATGACGACGAAACCTTCCGCTACGTCATGCGCCAGATCGTCGGCAACGAGACGCGCTATGATTTCATCGAGGCAGACGGCGGCGAGGAAGGATTGCGGCTCGCCCGCGAGAAAAAGCCCGACGTCATCGTGCTCGACCTGCAAATGCCGGCGGTGGACGGCTTCACCGTGCTGCAACAGCTGGCCGCCGACGATCGCACCAACGGCATCCCCATCGTCGTCTCGACCTCGATGACGATCGACGCCTCGCTGAGGTCGCGGCTACCCGAGCACGTGCGGCTGATCTCCAAGAACGCGATCTCCCGCGAAAGCGTGTCCTCGTTCCTGCGCGACGCCGTCCAGGGTGTCTCATGAGCGCCGGCGAAAAAATCGTCATCCTGAATGTCGACGATCTTGAATCGCAGCGCTATGTGAAGACACGCGACCTGCATGCCGCCGGATTTGCCGTGATCGAGGCGCAGACCGGCGCGGAAGCGCTTCGCCTGATCGAGCAGCACAGGCCGCCTCTCGTGCTGCTTGACGTTCAGTTGCCCGACATCAGCGGCTTCGAAGTCTGCGCCTTCATCAAGACGAAGTGGCCGGAAGTGATGGTGTTGCAGACGTCGGCGACATTCACGGCGTCCGAAGACCGCGTCAGCGGACTGAACGCCGGCGCCGATTCCTATCTCGTGCAACCCGCCGAACCGGTCGAGCTTGCCGCCGCGATCAACGCCCTGCTGCGGGTCCGCCGCTCCGAGGATGCCTTGCGCGCGTTGAACGCCACGCTGGACAAGCAGGTTCAGGCGCGCACCGAAGAACTCGAACAGGCCAACCGGAAACTCCGTGAGGAGGTCGTGCAGCGCCAAAAGGCCGAGTCGCAGCTGTTGCAGTCACAGAAGATGGAGGCGGTCGGACAGTTGACGGGCGGGCTTGCGCACGATTTCAACAATCTCCTGACCGCGGTCGTGGGCAATCTCGACCTGATCCGCGCCCGGGCGACCGAGCCGCGCATTGCCAGGCTTGCGGAGAACGCCTTCAAGGCCGCCGAACGCGGCTCGAAGCTGACCGCGCAATTGCTGGCGTTTTCGCGGACCCAGAAGCTTGCCACCGAATCCGTGGATCTCAATCGCCTGATCATGGACGGGTACGAACTGCTCAAGCAGTCGCTCGGGGCCAACATCGCGATGCAGACCGATCTCCACCCGAGCGCGCCTTGCGTGGTCGCCGATTACAACCAGCTTGAAGTCAGCCTTCTCAATCTCGCAATCAATGCGCGAGATGCGATGCCGGAGGGCGGAACCCTGACGATCACCACGGCCTGCGACGACACCGACGATCGCAAGGTCGTGCTGTCGGTGACGGACACGGGGACCGGCATGTCGCCGGAGGTGATCGCGCGCGCCTTCGATCCGTTTTTCACGACCAAGCCTCCCGGCAAGGGAACGGGCCTGGGATTATCCCAGGTCTACGGACTTGTGCGACAGATGGGCGGCGACGTCGCCATCAAGAGCGAGATCGGCAAAGGCACCTCGATCCAGCTATTGCTTCGCCGGTCGAATGTCAGCACGGAGACGGCCACCGAAGCCCAAGGCGCCGCCGAACGCGGACATGCGGAGCGCATTCTGATCGTGGACGACGATCACGACGTCCGCGGTCTCATGACCGACTTCCTGTCCGATATCGGATACGTCGTTCACGAAGCGGACCATGGCGCCGCGGCGCTTGCCTTGCAAAAGACGGTGAACCCGCAATTGATGATCATCGACTTTTCGATGCCGGGCACCAATGGCGCCGAGGTCGTCAAGGCGGCGCGGGCCGTGCAGCCATCCCTGCCCGTCCTGTTCGTCAGCGGCTATGCTGACTCCGCTGCGCTGGAAGCGGCGATGGGGACTGCACCGTTTTTGCGCAAGCCGTTCCGGCCTGCCGAGCTGGCCTCGGCCGTGCGGACGACGCTTGATGCAGGTGGCGGAAGCAAGCCGTGATCGAGAGAAGCTACGCCTTCGCCCGGCCGACCTTGCCGGCGAAATGCTTGCCGTTCAGCTTCTTCTTTTTCGCCGCGGCGCCCTTCGCGCCCGCCTTCAGCGCTTTACGCTCCACGCGCGCCTTCACCTTGGCGCGTTCGGCACGCTCTTCGGCGCGCAGCTTCTTGCGCTTGGCCTCGCAGGAGGGGCACTTGCAGCCGATCGGCTTCAGATAGGCTTTGAAATAGTCGGTGCCGTAATCGTAGTTGATCTCGTCGCCCGGCTCGATGTTCCTGATGGCGCGGATGAACACCTTGCGCTCGCGCGGGCGGACGTCGGATTCCGCGTTGGGCCGGCAGGAATGGTTGATGTAGCGGGCGAGGTTCTTGCGCACCGAGCCGTCGATGGTCCAGCGGCCGTTGAGCTCGAACAGATATTTGTTCTCGATGTCGTCATGCTCGGGGATGCGCGAATCCAGGATCGGTCCGTAATAACGGATGATCCGGGTCCCCTTCTTGATCGGTTTGGTGGCGAAGAGGCCAAGCCCGGTCTTGGAGCGGCCGACGCGATAGGGCTTTTGCGACGAGATGGCTGGCATGATCAGAAGTAAGGAGGACGCGAACGAGGCTGAGTGAGCCCAAGCGAAGTCGCTCTTCTAGAACGATTCCGTGCCGCTGTCAGGTATCTCCCGCGCTTGTTTGAACCTTGCCCACAATGAAGATGTCTGATGCGTGGAGTTCCCGGACATCAGCGCATCTCGTTTGCCCTTGCAGGCGCCCAATCCGTGAGCAGCATCTGCAACACAGCCAAAAGACTGCGGCGCTAAGCCGGCAGCTTTCCTGTCACGGTCGACTTCAGCATCGCTTCCAGCAGCTGCTCGGCCGTCGTACCCGCGGGCAGCCGCTCCAAAATATCCTCGAGCCGCCCGTCCAGCAGCAGCATGGTGAAGCCGTGCACCATCGACCAGGCCCGTGCGATCGCGGCGCCCTGCTCGATTGTCAGCGCATCGCCGCTGATCTGCTCCTGCCGCATCGCGCCGATCGCGTTGGCAAGCCCGGCGAAGGAGGATTCGGCCGCCTCGTGCAGCGACGGCCTGGAATAGTCGAGACGTTCGGTGCGGAACATCAGCCCGTACATGCCGGGATGGGCCTGGGCATAGGCGACATAGGCCTTTGGCCGCGCCAGCGCGCGCGACAGCGGCGTGGTCGCGGAGTCGCACGCCGATGCCATCGCGGCATTGAATTGGCGGAAGCCAATCGCTGCGAGCTCGCTGACGAGCCCGGTGAGGTCGCCGAAATGATGCGTCGGCGCGGCATGCGAGACCCCCGCCTCGCGCGCGACCGCGCGCAGCGTCAGGCCGGCCAGCCCGTCGCGTTCCAGCACGCGTTCGGCCGCTTGGAGCAGCGCCTCGCGCAGGGCGCCGTGATGATAGGGCGTCTCGGCCTTCGCGCTCGCCGGGCGGCGTGTCGGACGTGCTGCCGATGCCGTCTTCTTCGGGGGGCGCGCGAGGCGCGCCGTTTCTGTCTTGGTATCGCTCTTGCCCATGGGCCAAGCTATATGACGCAATATTGACAGTGTAAAGATTTCGCTTGACGAATGAAGCGGTCGGCACTATCTCATCTTTACGATGTAAAGATAAGGGAGAGATGCGCCGTGCAACAGGACGCCACCGCTGAGCGCCGCAACAATATCGCGCCGATCCCGTTCGAGGCGGATGCGCCTGTCCTCAAGATCATTGGCGAATTGCCGCGCGAACTCAACGGCACTCTCTATCGCAACGGCCCCAATCCGCAGTTCGAGGCGCCCGGCGCGCACTGGTTCGTCGGCGACGGCATGCTGCATGCCTTTCACCTCGAGAACGGGCGCGCCAGCTACCGCAACCGCTGGGTCCGAACGCCGAAATGGCTCGCCGAGCACGATGCCGGCCGCGCGCTGTTTGGCGGATTCGGCCGCAAGCTGCCGGATGCGCCGGCAGACCTCACCGACGGCGGCGTCGCCAACACCAACATCATCTTCCATGCCGGCAAGCTGCTCGCGCTGGAAGAGGCGCATCTGCCGACCGAGATCGAGCCGGGCACGCTCGCAACACGCGGCTATCACAATTATCAGGGCCGCGTCGCCGGCAGTTTTACCGCGCATCCGAAGATCGATCCCATCACCGGCGAGCTCGTGTTCTTCGGCTATAATGCGGCGGGGCCGTTGACATCAGCTCTCTCCTACGGATCGATCGATGCGTCCGGCAAGGCGACGCGCTTCGAACGTTTCGAGGCGCCCTATGCCAGCATGGTGCACGACTTCATCGTCACCGAGAACCACGTGCTGTTTCCGATCCTGCCCATCACCGGCAGCATGGAGCGCGCGACGAGCGGGCGGCCGCCCTACGCCTGGGAGCCGGAGAAAGGCGCCTATGTCGGCGTGATGAAGCGCAGCGGCACGGCAAAGGACATCGTCTGGTTCCGCGGTGAAGCCTGCTACGTCTTCCACATCATGAATGCGTGGGAGGACGGCAACAGCATTATCGCCGACGTCATGCAGTTCGAGGAGGCGCCGCTGTTTCCACATCCTGACGGGCGGCCGACCAATCCCGAGAAATCCTTTGCGCGCCATTGCCGCTGGACCTTCGACCTCTCAGGCAATACCGACCGCTTCCAGCAGACTTATCTCGACGATCTCACCGGCGAATTCCCGCGCATCGACGATCGCCGCGCCGGGCTGAAGAGCCGGCACGGCTGGTACGCCTGCGCCAATCCAAAACTGCCGAGGTTCGGCGCGCTGTCCGGCATCGTCCATGTCGACGGCAATGGAACGCGGCTCGGCCATTATCTGCTGCCGGCCGGCGACACCATCTCCGAGCCGGTGTTCGTCGAACGGTCGAAGGATGCGGCGGAAGGCGACGGCTGGCTGCTCGCTGTGGTCTGGCGCGCCCGTGAAAACCGCAGCGACCTCGCCGTATTCAACGCCACCGACATCGAGGCCGGGCCCGCCGCGCTGGTGCAGCTCGGCCATCGCGTGCCGGACGGCTTTCACGGCAATTGGGTGGGGGCGCAGTAGCTCCCTCCCCGTCGTTGCGGATGCATCACCAGGGAGGCTTCGCATGCACATGCCCGCGATCACCGCGAACTATCTCGCCATCCTCGCCTTGATCTACGCAGCGCTCGCGCTCCAGGTGATCCGGCTGCGGCGGAGCAGCGAGGCTCCCTTCAACGACGGCGGCAATGCGAGCCTGCGCAGCGCGATCCGCGCTCATGCCAATTTCATGGAATACGTCCCCATCATCGCACTGATGGTCGCGCTGCTCGAAATGTCCGGCGCGTCGCCCTTGCGCATCCACATGCTGATGGGCGCCCTTTTGCTGTCGCGGCTGCTGCATCCGCTCGGCATGTACGCGACGCCGGGATCGCTGCGGTTCCTGATCTGCCGCGGCGGCGGCATCTTCCTGACCATCGGCCTCTTGATCTCTTGCGCGCTGACCATCCTGTCGCGCCTGCCCTGGGCCGCGGTCGCCGACCAAATCTCGGATCAAGCCATTGCAACAATTCAGTTTTTACAAGTCATTCACGTCATTTTGACACTGTAAAGATTTCGCTTGACCCAGTGCCGGCGCTGAACTAGTTATCTTTACACCGTAAAGATTGGCTCGACCGAGGCGGCCCATGACGATTTTCCTGATCCTTGCCCCCTATGGCGTCTACACTTTCCTGATGTTCGCGACGTCGGCCACCATCAGCGTGTTCGCGGCCTCCGCGATCTGCCTCGCGACAATCGCGATCGACGTTGTGCGCGGCCGCTCGGTGAAGATTTTAGCCGCGGGCTCGGCGATCCTGTTCGCCGCAATCGGCCTCACCCTCGCGCTGTTCGATCCGAAGCTCGGCACGCTCGGTGTCAAGCTCTCGGTCGATATCGGCATCTTTGTCATTTCGCTCGGCTCAATGCTCGCGCGCCGTCCCTTCACGCTGCAATATGCGATCGAATCCGTTCCGGCCGAGACCGCGGCGATGCCCGGCTTTCTCACCGCCAATTACATCATCACAAGCGCATGGACCGCCGCCGCCTTGTTGATGATGGCCGCCAACATCGTGCTGCTCTACTTCCCGGGCCTGCCGGTTTGGCTGGGTCTCGCGGTCGCCTTCGCCGCCCGCAACAGCGCGATCTACTTCACAAAGTGGTATCCCGAATATCGCCAGATCAAGTACGGTGCGCCGGCCGGCGCGCTGCCGAACAGGCACTGACAGGGATCGACGATGAAGGACGTATTCGCCCGCCTCGCCTCCGACTTCCTGTCGGCCATCGTCTTCCTGGTGATCTATCTCATCACCGACAACGTCATCCTGGCGACGTCGGTGGCGATTGCCGGCGCGATCGCGCAAGTGATCTATGCCCGCGTCAGGAAACAGCAGCTCAGCTACATGACCTACGCGAGCCTCGCGCTCGTCGTCGTGCTGGGCACGATCACGCTGCTGACCAACGATCCCCGCTTCATGCTGGCGAAACCCTCGATCGCGCATTTCGCAATCGGCGCGATCATGCTCAAGCGCGGCTGGATGCTGCGCTACATGCCGCCGATCGTCACGGAGACCGCGCCGGAATATGTGACGGCCGCGGGCTATGCCTGGGCTGCGCTGATGTTCGCAATCGGCGCCGGCACGATCGCGGTCGCCTCGACCGGCGATCTGAAACTGTGGGCGTTCTACATCTCGGTGGTTGCCGGCGGCGCCAAGATTTTGGCCTTTGCCGTGCAGTATGTCGTGCTCCGGCTCGTCGTCACCAGCCGCCGGCGCGCCGCCGCCCGCGCTTGATCGCCTCAACGGGGCGTTAGGCGGCCACCGCGAGTTGCGCTATACGCTCGGCCCAGGACTGGCTGCGGATCGTCGTGGCCCGCCGGGATCTGTTCGGGAGACGCGAATGGCCGTAGACGGCAACTGGAATCTGACCATGACCACGCCCATGGGCGAGCGCCAGGCGACGCTGACCCTGCTGAGCTCCGGCGGCACGCTGACGGGCACGCAGGGCGCGGAAGGCAATACCGCCGAGATCTTCGACGGCACCATCAGCGGCGACGCCGTCAACTGGAAGGTGTCCATCACCAATCCGATGCCGTTGACGCTCGAGTTCATCGGAAAGGTCGCCGGCGACAGCATGAGCGGCGAAATGGGCATCGGCCCGATGGGCAGTTTCCCGTTCACGGGGGTGAAGGCTTAAGCGCTCCTCTCGGGTCCCGGACAAGGAGCTGCGCCTGGCGCTGCTCCGCAGAGCCGGGACCCAGTCTCCACACGGCCCCCGGATCAGCAGCGCACCGCTTCGCGCTGCTGATCCGGGGAAAGTGGAGCTAGCCCAAATTCAACTCCTTGAAGAAGTCATTCCCCTTGTCATCAATGATGATGAACGCCGGGAAGTCGACGACTTCAATGCGCCAGATCGCTTCCATGCCGAGCTCGGGATATTCGAGCACCTCGACCTTCTTGATGCAGTGCTCGGCGAGGTTCGCCGCCGCACCGCCGATCGAGCCGAGATAGAAGCCGCCATACTTCTTGCAGGCTTCGCGCACCGCAGGCGCGCGATTGCCCTTCGCCACCATCACCATCGAGCCGCCGGCGGCCTGGAACTGGTCGACGAAGGAATCCATGCGGCCTGCCGTGGTCGGGCCGAACGCGCCGGAAGCGTAGCCCTCGGGCGTCTTGGCCGGGCCGGCGTAATAGACCGGATGGTTCTTGAAGTAATCCGGCAGCGGCTCGCCCTTCTCCAGCCGCTCGCGCAGCTTGGCATGCGCGGAGTCGCGCGCCACGATCATGGTGCCGGTCATCGAGACCCGGGTCTTGATCGGGTTTTTCGAGAACGTCGCCAGAATGTCCTTCATCGGCTGGTTGAGGTCGATCTTGACGACCTCGCCGCCGAGCGACTGCTCGACCTGCGGCAGATATTGCGCCGGGTTATGCTCGAGCTCCTCGAGATAGACGCCGTCCTTGGTGATCTTGCCGAGCACCTGGCGATCGGCCGAACAGGACACGCCGAGCCCGATCGGCAGCGAGGCGCCATGACGCGGCAGGCGGATCACGCGCACGTCGTGGCAGAAATACTTTCCGCCGAACTGCGCGCCGACGCCGAGCGACTGCGTCATCTTCAGAATTTCCTGCTCCATCTCGAGATCGCGGAACGCGTTGCCATCGGGCGAGCCGTGCGTCGGCAGCGCATCGAGATAGCGGGCTGACGCCAGCTTCACCGTCTTCATGCAGAGCTCGGCCGAGGTGCCGCCGATCACGATCGCGAGGTGATAGGGCGGGCATGCCGCGGTGCCCAGCGTCAAGACCTTCTCCTTCAAGAAAGCGAGCAGCCGGTCCTTGGTCAGCACCGAGGGCGTGGCCTGGAACAGAAAGCTCTTGTTGGCGGAGCCGCCGCCCTTCGCCATGAACATGAACTTGTAGGCGTCATCGCCCTCGGCATAGATCTCGCACTGCGCCGGCATGTTGTTGGCGGTGTTCTTCTCCTCGTACATCGACAGCGGCGCGACCTGCGAGTAGCGCAAATTGCGGCGCAGGTAAGCATCGCGCGCGCCTTCCGACAGCGCAGCTTCGTCGTCGCCGTCGGTGATGACGTTGCAACCCTTCTTGCCCATGATGATCGCGGTGCCGGTGTCCTGGCACATCGGCAGCACGCCGCCGGCGGCGATATTGGCGTTCTTCAAAAAGTCCAGCGCGACGAACTTGTCGTTCGGGCTCGCCTCGCCGTCCTCCAGGATCGCGCGGAGCTGCTTGAGATGGCCGGGCCGTAAGTAGTGATTGATGTCGCCGAAAGCCGCCTCCGACAGCGCCCGCAGCGCCTCGCGCGATACCACCAGCATATCCTTGCCCAAAACCTTCTCGACCCGGACACCCTCGGCCGTGATCTTCTTGTAGGGCGTCTCGTCCTTGCCCAGCGGGAACAGCGGGGTGTGCTTGTAGGGCGGAACGGGCTTTGACTGGTCGGGGAAAGCGGAGGGAGCGTTCATGGGGCGGGTCTCGGGTTTTGGAGCCCTCGCGCGGGCCCCCTAGCATAGAAGCGTTCTAAGCTTTTTTGCCGCAAAGGGAAGGGAGCGAATCGCCGACGGTCGTCCCGCTCTCGCATAGGGGGCAACATCTACCGGCGGCCCTCCTAAACGCCTCGTTCCTGTGCGCCGTGAAAGACCGCAGCGATCACAACCCGGCGGTGTAGTTCATCGACCTGATAGACCACGAGATAGGGCAATCGTGGCACCACCCATTCATAGAACCAGGCCAGCGTGCCCCATGAAAGGAAAGGAAGTCAGCAGTCCGATACTCTTGAAAAGTCGGTCCGTAACCTTCTTCGCTGCGACAGGGCTGTCTTGCGCGATCCAGTTGAAGATGCCCTCGAGATCAGCGATAGCCTGATCGTCGAAGACAAGGTCCATCGACATTTACGAGCCGAAGCGCTCGACGCGAGCGCGGGCCTCGGCGAGAGAGAGCAATTTGCGGTTTGGATCAGCGATCCGGCGACGCACTTCTGCAACCTGCTCATCCGTCAACCGGATTTCGTGCATATGCCTGACGTAGTCCAACAACGCGCCGGCTGCGGCGTCTTGCTCACCTTCCGGAAGTTGCTCGATTTGGCGAATAGCCTCTTCTAGGAGCTTTGTCATAGGGGCAACATAGCACGCCGGACGAGCTAGAACAGCCACTCCGCCCGTGGAAATGCACCTGCTCACCCTTGCACTTCGCGCGCGCCGACGCTTGAATGCGCCCTCCAAGGGGCTTTTCATCATGATTTTCAAACTGAACGTCCGCGGCGCGATTCTGGTCGCTGCCGCAATCACCGGCCTTGTCACCCTCGCCGCGCCTGCACGTGCGGACCAGTGCGACGACATCGCCAAGCAGCTCGCGAGCGGCATCGACGGGCTGAAGGTCAACTTCAAGGCCGCCAACATCATCTATCTGACGCATCCGGCGGCGAAGGAGCTGTCGCTCGGCTGCCAGGCCCAGGGACAGACCTATTCCAACGAGCTCTATGCCAAGGGCGATCGCAAGCCGACGCCGAAGTTTTTTGATCTGGTCGCATCCGCCGCAGCCATCACCTTCACGCTGCCGAAGGACGACACCACGACCGGTGCCACGCGCTGCCTGAAGCGCATGGGCCTGTTGCGCGGCGACAAGGTGTCGATGCGCTACAAGCGCCTCAACATGGAGTGCACGCGTACGAAAACGGACGCCGCGATCACGATCACGCGGCCGAAGGACGAGTAGGCGGGGCCGCTCCTCCGCTCTTTCCGCGCGCGGGCGGCGCAGGCATCGCGACGCCGCCCGCCACAGACTCCGTCATTACGAGCGCAGCGAAGCAATCCAGACTGTCTCCGCGGAAACAGTCTGGATTGCTTCGTCGCAAGAGCTCCTCGCAATGACGGGGATAGATTTGTCATTTCCTCACGACCACGGCGGGCGCGAAAACAGCGCATCTCACCGCACCGGATCCATCGCATTTTAACGATTGGCTTGACGGAAGTTTCGTCGCCCGCAGGGCAGGATCAATTGTTTCAATGTGTGAGGATTTGTGGATGAGTGTTTCCAGCGTTGCGCCGCCTCCTGTGACGATCGTGGTCCCGAGCTACGACACGACCAAGCAGCAGGACGACCAGGCCAAGACCAACGACAACGACCCGACCCATCAGCCGACGCCGCCCGCGCCGCTGCCGCCGGGCCAGGGCACGCGGATCGATCAGCTCGCTTGATCCGGCTGGCCTGCGACGGATCGCCCGATCCGGTTGATCGGGCCTTTCGCGTGTTCGGCCGCATCTTTGCCGGATAGCACGGCTATACTCGTGCGAGACTGCCCGGGGAACCGCGCATGATCACACGCCTGCTCTTGCAGAACACGATTCTCATCACCGCGATGGGTGCGCTGCTGTTCGCAGCCGCCGGCACGCTGCATTGGCCTGGCGCATGGGCGTTCCTCGTCATCTCTGTTTTGCTTGGCCCGCTCTGCGGCTGGTGGCTGTACCGGATCGATCCGGCACTTCTGGCCGAGCGTCTGCGGCCCGTTCTTCAGAAAGGCCAGCCAGCCGCCGACAAGGCCTTCATGGTCGTGTTCATCGCGGCGATGCTGGGCTGGCTCGTCGCGATGGGGCTCGACCAGCGCCATCTTGCATCACACATGCCGCTTGCATTGCACGCACTCGGTGTCGTGTTGTACCTCGCCTCGACGCTGTTCACGCTGTGGGTGTTCCGCGAGAACTCGTTCGCAGCACCGGTGGTGAAGCTGCAAGCCGAGCGCGCACAGCGCGTGATCTCGACCGGACCC
This sequence comes from Bradyrhizobium sp. LTSP857, assembly GCF_000938285.1. Classification (NCBI taxonomy): domain Bacteria; kingdom Pseudomonadati; phylum Pseudomonadota; class Alphaproteobacteria; order Hyphomicrobiales; family Nitrobacteraceae; genus Bradyrhizobium; species Bradyrhizobium sp. LTSP857. Next base: position 854,438 of record NZ_JYMS01000049.1, read on the forward strand.
TACGCCCATGTCCGTCACCCCATGTACAGCGGCATGATCCTGTTCTTTGCCGGCGTATCGCTGATACTCGGCTCATGGTGGGGACTTGCGATGGCGCCGATCTTTCTCGTGCTGTTTACGGTTCGCATCCGCATCGAGGAGCGCACGCTGCGTGAGGGCCTGCCCGGCTATGCCGACTATGCGACGCGGGTGCGCTATCGGATGCTGCCGGGGGTTTGGTAGCTTAACCGTCGAGTTCCTTGTAGCGGCGGAAGATGCCCTGCTCGTTGAAGGGGATGCGGCGCTCGCTTGCGAGGTAGGCCTTGATGTTCGGCCGCGCCGCGACGCGGTCGTGCAGGCTGACGAGACCGGGGATGTCGCCTTCGAACGCCTTCATGCGCTTCGGAAAGGCATAGCGCAGGCCGTCGACGATCTGGAACAGCGAGAGATCGACGTAAGTCAGCCTGCGGCCGGTGACATAAGTGCCGCCATTGTCGTCGAGAAGCTGTTCGAAATAGCCGAGATATTTCGGCACGCGCTCGCTCCAGAAGTCAGCCGTGCGCTTCTTGGCCGCCGGCTTCTGGTCTTCATAGTAGAGCGAAGGTCCGAGCGGATGATGGGTGTCGTGGATCTCCAGCACGAAATCGGTGATGGTGAGCTGAAGCTGGTGCACCCAGAGTTTGCCGGCTTCCGTCTTCGGCGCGAGCCCGTGGCGGGCGCCGAGATAGAGCAGGATATTCGCGGTCTGGCCGATCACGAGTTTTCCGGCCTTCAGGAACGGTGGCGCAAACGGCGGCGTGCCCTTATGCGCGTCCATCATCTTCATCATCACGGCCGTACCGCGCGGCCCGCGCGCGACGTCGACGTAAGCCGCACCCGCCTCCTCCAGCGCCAGCCGCACATATTCGCCGCGGCCCTGGATCTCGGGCCAGTAATAGAGCTCGTATTTCATGGGGGGTCCGTGCGGGTGGTAGCGATTGCTATCAATGTAGCATGCGTCATCGGGTTCCGTCAGCGTGGGACGGAGCGACTCTCGATGAACACTCCATCATTGCGCGCGCAGCGAAGCAATCCAGAGTCCCTCCGCGTAGACAGTCTGGATTGCTTCGCGGAGCCTGTCATCGGGCCGCGCTTCGCGCGGACCCGTTGGCTCGCAAGGACGAATGAGGGAGCTCAGTGTCTTAGTTCACCGCAAAACAATACAGCAGTCCGTCACCGCCGGTGCTCTTCAGATCAGCCTGCGAGCAGCCGCCATCGGGTCCGCGCGAGGGGTGTGCGGAGTTCCAGGATTTGACCGTCGGATTGGTCGCAGGGCCGTTGATGTCGGAGTGGCCGAGCATCGCGGCGCCTTGCGTGCTCGACGTCCAGTTCTTGCAGGTGCGGTCGTCGGAGCCCACAAACGCGGTGCCGTCGGGCTGCGATCCCGTGAGAATATCGTGCCGGTTGGGCTGGTCGCCATAGCCGTTCACAATCTCGCCCTTCTCGGTCAGCGCTGTTTCCTTGTTGATCTTGTTGGCGCCGTGCAGATCGGCCACGTCCTTGGCGACCGTGGCGCCCTTCGCATTCTGCCACGGTCCCTTGCCGATGCGGTCGCGCGCGTTGACGGCCGGCTTGCCGTCAGCAGCCTGCGTCGAGAGATAGGCGCGCCAGCTCCTGGTGCCCGCACCGGCCGATTGCGCGAGCTTCTGGCATTGGGCGTCGGCACCGTCGAGGCCGCCAAGATCGGCACCCTTGCCCGGCCCGCTCGAGGTCACGAAGAACGTCATGTCGGCCGACTGAGCCCGCACCGCTGGACTTGCGAAGACCGCGAGCGCAACGCCTGCTGGCACGATGACCCTGGCAAGAATGCTCATCCTATCCTCCCGGTTGTTCCTGCGACTGCCCCTGGCCAGCGCAGCTTTGATCTGCTGACATGAACCCATCACGGCGGGCATTATTCCGGCGGGCACCCGCCGCACGCGCATCACCTCGAGCGGCGCGGGACCGGTCGCCCCGAAGGCCATGTCGATTAATTGCTTCCCGAGACCGTAGCGCCGGGCGAGCATGCCTACGTGGGCCGATCCTCAAGCGATCGCCCAGGGGAGGATGCGGGAGTCTGTTGCGGAACCGTTCAGGGCGGTATCCGCGATCACATCGGGGCTGCCGCCGGGCGCGGCACGAGGGGAGATCGTCATGCACTGGAACACCGTCCGCCCAATCGCGGCAATTGCCGCGCTTTGCTGCCTTGCCATCGGTCCGGACTGCGCCTCGGCCACGGAATTGCTCAAAGCCCGGCTTGCGCAAAACCTCGGACCGATCTCCGGCCTTGCGATCGTCGCCAAATCGAAGGGGATTTTCGAAAAGAACGGACTGGACATCGCGGTCTCGAACTTCACGTCCGGCAAGCAGTGCCTGGACACCGTGGCCGGGGGCGGCGCCGACATCGCGACGACGGCGGAGGCGCCGGTCACCGCTTCGGCGATGGCAAACCAGCCCATCGCCTTCGTCGCCGGCATGGAATATTCCGACCTCAAGACGGTCGTTGCGGCCAAGGCCGGCATCAAGACCAAGGCAGATCTTCGCGGCAAGCGGATCGCATTCACTGCCGGCACCGGCAGCGAGGTTTACACGGCGACTTTGTTGAAGTCGGCGGGATTGACTCCCAAGGATGTCACCCTCGTCAACCTGCGGCCGCAAGAAATGCTGCCCGCACTTGCAGCCGGAAGCATCGATGCGTTCGACACTTGGGAACCCCACATCGCCAACGCAAAGAAGGCCCTGGGCGAAGCCGTCGCTGAGCTCGATACAACGGGCACTTACTCCGAGACGTTCAACATCGTCGTCATGAGGCCCTATCTGGATGCCAACCCTGCGGTGGTTGAGAAGTTCATCGCCGCACTGATCGATGCCGAGGTCTGGATGAAGGCACACCCGGATGAAGCGATCACAGTCGTGGCGGACGCGGTCGGCATGAAGCGGGACGAACTCGCCCCGATCTGGGCCGACTATGTTTACCGGGTGCGCCTCGACGACCGGCTGATCGAGATTCTCAAGACCCACTCCGCATGGCGCCTCGAGAGCGGCAACCATCCTCCGGGAGCGGCGATGCCCGACTTCAGCAAGGTCGTCGTCACCGAGCCGCTGAAGAAGGTCGCCCCCGAACGCGTCACCCTTTCGTGGAAATAGGCGCCCGCACAGCCATGCAGGACGGCACTTCAGCACGACAAGAGATTGCTCTCCGCACTGATGGTCGCGGTCGGCGGCCGGATTCAGCTCGTCTTCGCCGCCTCAATATTATGGTCGGAGCGCTTTCGCTTCCCTTGTTCATCGGCCTCTGGGAACTGGTCTCCCGTTCCGGGACCGTCAACATGGTGCTGTTTCCACCGCCGACGGTGGTCGCTGCGGCCGTCCTTGAGTGGATACGAAGCGGACAGTTCCTTGGCGATCTGCTGGCCAGCCTCTTTCGCGTGACCACGGGATTCATCGTGGGCGGCGCGCTCGGCATCCTGCTTGGTATCCTCACCGGCCAATTCCCTATTATTTCGAGCTTGCTGTCCCCGTTATTCCATATCCTGCGGCCAATTCCGCCGATTGCTTTCGTGCCGATCGTCATCCTCTGGTTCGGCCTGTCGGAGACGGGAAAACTGTTCCTCGTCGTATGGGGCGTGTTCTTCACGGTTTGGCTTTCGACCCATATCGGCGTGCAGAAGGTCGACCGCGGCCTGATTCGGGCGGCGTTGATGCTCGGCACGCCCCGGCGGCAGATGCTCCAAGAGATCGTGCTGCTGGGCGCGCTTCCCTACATCGTGGTCGGGTTGCGCACCGCCGTCAGCATCTCCTTTTACACGCTTGTCGCGGCCGAACTTGCAGGTGCTTTCGCCGGCATCGTCTACAGGATCGAGATTGCGCAGCAGAATTTGCAAACGGGCCAGGTCATGGGCGGGCTCGCAACGCTCGGGTTGATTTCGTTCATTGCCGACCGGCTGTTTGCGGCTCTTGCGGAACGTACTGTCTGGTGGCGTTGATGTCGGGACCTCGATCGATCATGAAACTGGCTCTGGCAAGTTCGCCAGCCTCCGTCGAATCCGCGTGCAAACAACCGGCCATTCAAGTCTCGAACCTGAGCATCGTTTTTGACACCAACCGCGGGCAGACCATCGCGGTGGATCGCGTTTCCTTTGACGTGGCGCCTGGCGAGTTCGTTTGCATCGTCGGGCCCTCCGGCTGCGGCAAGTCGACGGTGCTCAATACGATCGCCGGACTGGAGGTGCCGTTTGAAGGTGACATTCTGGTAGAGGGCTCGCGTGTCTACAGCCCGCGACCCGACGTGGGCATGGTGTTCCAGCAGCCGCATCTTTTCCCCTGGAAGTCCGTCCGCAGGAACATCGCTCACGGCCCCAGAATGCTTGGGAAGTCCAGGACGGAGGCGAATGCCATCGCCGACGATCTGATCGCGATGGTCGGTCTCAAGCGTTTCGCAGACGCCTATCCGAACACCCTGTCCGGCGGCATGCAACAGCGCGTCGCGATCGCGCGAGCACTGGCCAATCAGCCCCGCGTGCTGCTCATGGACGAGCCCTTCGGGGCCCTCGACGCGCAGACCCGGGCGGTGATGCAAGACAATCTGCTGGAGCTGCGCGACCGGATCAAGGCGACAATCGTGTTCGTCACGCATGACATCGATGAAGCCATCGTGCTGGCCGACCGCGTTCTCATCATGAGCGCGGGGCCCGGCCGCATCCTGCGCGAAGTCGCAGTCAAGCTGCCGCGCCCGCGGTCGAGCTCTATCATGGTCGAGCCAACTTATCTTTCCCTCAAGAAGGATTGTCTCGACGTCATCCGCGCAGAAGGGTTGCGGGCGTTCAATCAGTCGGACGCGAGCTGATCGCCAAGAACTCGCAGAGAACGCGCAGATCGAGAAGCCGACCGCAGCGCGCTGGCATGGTTCTTGAATAATCGATGCCGGGTCTCACAGCGGAGCCGGCTATGCACAGGGCGAACAGCGCGATAGCGGCAGGTGTGATGCTGGCTGAATCGGACAATCTCGTCAGGCCGCTGCCCGGCTTGCTGGACGGTCTCAACCGGGCTGATTGCAATCGCTTGCGTGCGATCGGACGCGAGAAGGCCCTGGAAGCCGGCCAGCTGGTTTGGTCGCAGGGCGACGCACAGGCCGGGATCTACCTGATCAGCGAGGGGCGCATACGCAGCTACTATGCGGCGCCGTCGGGGCGCGAGGTCACACTCGCCTACTGGTTTCCCGGCAACTTTGTCGGCGGCCCCGACATATTCGGAACGGGCCCGCACATGTGGACATCGGTTGCGGCCGAACGCAGCCGGATGACGTTCATGCCCGGGCCGGCGCTACGGCGGCTTGCGCTGGAATCGCCGGCGATCGCCGTCGCCTTGCTGGATGCCCTGGCCTTCAAGGCGAGATGCTATTCGGCGATGGCCCAGATGCTCGGGACGCGCTCGGTGACCGAGCGGCTGCATAGCCTGCTGATCTTCCTGTCGCACGTCTACGGCGTGAAGCGCGACAACGAGATCGTCGTCGGCATGCCGTTCACCCACGGCGATCTCGCCAATCTCATCGGGTCCACCCGCCAATGGGTGACGGTGCAACTCGCGCGGCTCCAGGAGGAAGGCGTGATCAGGTACGACAGATCCGTGATTTCGATCCTGGATCTTTCGATGCTCGGGCAGGAGACGGAATAATACCCGCCCTTCAGCCGCCAGATTTCACTTCGAACGCCGCTTGGCCTGCACTGGCCTCGAACCGCCGTGCCAGTCCGATCAGCGCGCGATCATGCCAGGCCGGCGCCAGCAGGGTCACGCCCATGGGCATGCCGTTCGGCAGTGTCGCGTTCGGAACCGCCACGCCGCAGAGATCGAGCAGATTGGCAAAGTAGGAGTAGTAGCCGAGGCGATTGTTCAGGGTGAGCGGATCGCGATCCATCTCCTCCAGCGTGAACGGCCGCGGTGCGGTCGGGACCACCAGCGCATCAATCCCCGCAAAGATCGCCTCGGCGTCGCGGCGAAGCCGGTGCAACCGGTGAATGGCACCAAACGTGTCGATTGCCGAATAGCCGGCGGCTGAGCCCAGCACGGTCCTTGTGACATCAAGCAGGAAGCCGGAATCGATGTCCATAAGCGAAGCGATGGCCGAGTGCCGCTCCGCGACCCAGGGTCCGCTGAACATCAACTCCCCGGCTTGGCGGAACGGGGCGAAGTCCACCTCAATCGCTGTTCCTCCGATCTGCGCAAAACGCGCGCAGGCGCGCTCATAGAGCTCGCCGCATTCCGGCATGCCGAAGCATTCGAGATCGGCCGACGCAATGCGGCCGAACCGGAACGATGGCACCGTCCCGCTGGCGAATGAAAAGGCCTTGGGCAGGCGGCTGTAGGGATCTTCGAAATCGAACCCTTCGATAATTTCGAGGATCGCCTCGCCATCGCTGACGGTATTGCAGAACACCGAAACGCAATCGATCGTCGGACAATTCGGCACCAGCCCGCGTGATGACACCAGCCCGACGGTCGGCTTGATCCCGACGATGTTGTTGAAGCCGGCAGGTATGCGGCCTGACCCGCCGGTATCGGTGCCGAGCGCGAACGCAACGTGCCCGGCCGCCACGGCGACCGCGGACCCGGAACTGGAGCCGCCCGCAATATAGCGCGCATCGGCAACCGACGCGCAGGGGCCATAGGGCGAACGCGCGCCGGACAGGCCTGTGGCGAACTGATCGAGATTGGTCTTCCCAAGGCAAACTGCGCCGGCCGCGGTGAGGCGTTCGACGCTGTGCGCGGAATGCCAGGGCGTGTAGCTGAACGCCGGGCATGCGGCAGTGGTCGGCATTCCCTCGACATCGATATTGTCCTTCACACCAAAGGGAATACCGAGCAGCGGAAGATTTTCGCCTGTCCGGGCGCGCGCCACGAGCTTGCGACATGCTTCGAGCGCTTCCTCCCGCGGGCGGAGATAGATCCAGCAATTGCGGTCGCGCTCGGCCTCGATCCGGTCATACGCCGTTTCGATCGCCTCCAGCGGCAGGGACGAATTCCAGGCGATGGTTTCGTGATTGGTCCTGGAGCACGCGACAGACTGACTCACCGAATATCTCCTTCTCTAACTAGCAGGAGCGAAATTGCGGGAGCTCGGCGCGGGCAACAAGCAATTAAATGCTTAGCGCAAATGGTCTGCCGTATCAGGATATAGGCGGCCCAAAGAAAAAGGCGCCGTGCCCGAGCACGACGCCTTGGTTTCTGATGTCGCGAGCGATCAGTTGGTCTGCTGGATCGCCGACAATTCCCATGCGCTGCCCGGGCGGCGGGCAAACGTCCAGACTTCGGTGATCTCGCCGGGCTGCTCGCTGCCGGTGACGATGGCACCGGTGTTGCGGTCGACCGTCTTGTCGGTGAGCGCGAAGCGCATCGCCACCGTTGCATAGTCGGTCTCGCCTTCGCGCCAGGCCTCAGCGAGGTCGCCCTGCAACAGCTTCACGTTGGACGTCTTGTTGACGACGTTGCGCGCGCGGTTCTCTGTGAGATCCTTCTCCAAATAGGAGACCATTTCCGGCGTCGCGAGCGTGTGCAGTTTTGCAACGTCCTCGTTCGACCAGGCAGCCTGGATATCGCTGAGCAGGCGCTCGAACGCCTCATAGTCGTCCGGCTTGATTTCGAGCGGCGCATTGTTGGCGCCAAAGCCAAAGCCGCCACCAAGACCGCTGCGATAGCTCGTCTGCGGTCCCGGACCGGCGCCAGCATCAGCACCGGCATAGGCCGCCTGCGGCGCGTTGCGGCGCTGCCACCAGGACATCGCCAACCGCACCACGAACACGACGAGCACGATCTGGATGATCAAGCCGAGGATCGACGACAGGCCGCCGAGGCCACCGAACAGGCCGCCACCGAACAGCATGCCCAGAAGGCCCGCGCCGAGGAAGCCTGCCGCGAGGCCGCCCAGGAAGCCGCCGCCGCGGCCGAACAGGCCGCCGCGCGCGGGCGCTGAGGCAGCCGAGTTCATGCCAGCGCCCGGCTGGGTGAAGGTGCGGTTGAACTGCGAGGTCGAGCCCGGGGCGGTCGAGGTCGACGGCGGGGCCGAGAAGGTCCGCGAGCCGCGCGAACCCGACGAGAAGCCGCCGCCGACGCGAGCGTCAGCCGACGAGATCGCCAGCGCGGTCGGCAGCGCGAGCGCCAGCACCACGGCGAGCGTCTTCACGAGACGGCGGGACCATTGCGAGAAATTCATGTTCGTTTCCCAAATCCCCAGCATGGGGATGTGCCCCTAAGATGGGCAGACTTCACCAAAAAGGAAGGTGGTTTCGGACCCCCCGGCTGCGGCCCTCAGTCGCGGGGATGGGGCAAAAGTCGATATTTGGCGGGGGTTTGGCGGGAATCTGGAGGGCTGTGGTCGCCGGTTACCGGCGGGTTATACGCGATATCTGCGCGATGTCGTCCTGGCGAAAGCCAGGACCCATTCCCCCAAGAGTTGGTTTTGCGAAGATCGGTCGTTCGGGATTGGCACCGGGGTCGACCGATAGATCACGCGGTATGGGTCCTGGCTTTCGCCAGGACGACAGCGGAGGTTGCCGTACTCACCCCTGCTTCGCCATCGTCTCCTTCACCGCCGCCACGAGCTGGCTGAGCGTGAATGGTTTTGGCAGGAAGTCGAACTGCTGGCCCTCGGGCAGGCTCTTCTCGAAGGCGTCTTCGGCGTAGCCGGAGACGAAGATGAACTTGATGTCGGGGTTCTTCTCGCGCATTGCCTTGAGCAAGCTCGGGCCGTCCATCTCCGGCATGACGACGTCGGAGACGACGAGATCGATGCCGCCGCTCTGTTCCGCCAGCACCTCCATCGCCTCGACGCCGTTCTCGGCCTCGACCACGGTGTAGCCGCGTGAGCGCAGGCCGCGAGCGTTCAGCGCGCGCAGGCCCTCTTCGTCTTCCACCAACAGGATGGTGCCTTGTCCGGTGAGATCGGCGCGCGGCTTGGCTTCCGCCGCAAGCGCGGCGTCCTTGGCGGCACCATGGGTCACCGCCGCCGGCTGCTCGACCTGCACCTCCGGCTCCGCATGATGGCGCGGCAGGAAGATGTGAAACGAGGTGCCCTGCCCCGGCTCGGAATCGACGTAGATGAAGCCGCCGGTCTGCTTGACGATGCCGTAGACGGTCGAAAGCCCGAGACCAGTGCCCTTGCCGACTTCCTTGGTGGAGAAGAACGGCTCAAATATCTTGTCGCGGATGTCGGCCGGAATGCCGGTGCCGGTGTCGGCGACCTCGATCCGGACATAGTCCGCCGCCGGCATGCCCTTGTAGGCAAGCTTGCCCGCGTCCTCGGTGGCAACGTTAGCGGTACGGATGATCAGCTTGCCGCCGTCGGGCATCGCGTCGCGCGCATTGACCGCGAGATTGACGATCACCTGCTCGAACTGGGAGACGTCGACCTTCACCGGCCAGAGATCGCGGCCGTGGATCAGGTCGAGCTTAACCTTCTCGCCGATCAGCCGGCGCAGCAGCATGGTGAGATCGCTTAGCGCATCGCCGAGATCGAGCACCTGCGGCCGCAGAGTCTGCCGCCGCGAGAATGCGAGCAACTGCCGCACCAGCGTCGCAGCGCGCGTCGCGTTCTGCTTGATCTGCATGATGTCCTGGAACGACGGATCGGTCGGCTTGTGCGCGTTCAGCAGGAAGTCGTTCGCCATCATGATGGCAGACAGCACGTTGTTGAAGTCGTGGGCGATGCCGCCGGCGAGCTGGCCGACCGTCTCCATCTTCTGCGACTGGTTGATCTGGTTCTCCAGCGCGCGCCGCTCGGTGGTCTCGAGCATGTGGACGATCGCAGCTTCCGCGTCGTTCTCACCGCCGTCGACCGGCGTGACGAAGAACTGGCCCCAGCGCTCCTTGGTGCCTTCCAGCGCGACCTCGACCGGCGCGATGTCGGCCTGGTTTTCCGCGGCCTGGTTGATGGCCGCGATCAGCAGATGCCGGTCGCGCGAACTGACCGCGCGGAAGATCGACTTGCTGGCGCTGTCGAGGCCGAGCGCTTGCCCGAGTTTGGCGTAACGGGCATTGGCGCGCACGACATTGCCGCCGCGGTCGACGGTGGCGATCGCCATCGGCGTATGATCGAAGAAGCGCATGAAGCGCACTTCGGCGGCGCGGTCGGGATCGCTGCGCTCGTCGCGGGCACGGCTGATGACCAGCGTACGCGACGGCCCGGGCGCGCCGTCGGCGCCGAAGGCGAGCTTGTGATAGAGCCGCACCGGCATGGTCTTGCCGGTGCGCATGCGCAGGTCGATGTCGAAGACTTCGGTCTTCACCTCGCCCGGCACCGCCACGATCGAGCTGAGCAGCGAGGCGCCGTCGCCGGAGACGATGTCGGCGAGCTTCAAGCCGCCGGAACCGATCTCGGCGAGGTCGTGGTCGAGCCAGTTCGCCAGCGTCGCATTGACATAGGCGAGCTCCCCGGCAGGATTGACCGAGAAGAAGCCGCACGGCGCGTGATCGAGATATTCGATCGCGTGCTGAAGTTCCTGGAACACATCCTCCTGGCGTTCGCGGTCGCGGGTGATGTCGGCGATCGACCACACCGCATATTTGGCCTCGCGCTTGCCCGTGCCGAGCGGACGGACCCGCATGCGCAGCCAGCGGCCCTGGCTGCCGTCTTGGCCGGAGATCCGCACCTCTTCCTGCTGCCGCTTGCCCTCGCGGGCCGCCTTGAGCAGGCGGAACACCGCTTCGGAGACGTCGGGATTGCCGATGAAGACGCGCTCGACGGGACGGACGTCCTGCGGACCGGAGGCGCCGGTCAGCGTCAGATAGGCCGCGTTGGAATAGACCACATGGCCGCGCGGATCGGTGACCGCGAGGCCATCGAAGGCGTGATCGGCGATGCGCCCCATCACGGGATCGTCGAGATTGCGATCAACGAAGCGGATGATGCCGGCGGCAAACGCAAACAGGTTGAACAGGCCGATCATCGCCAGCACGGCGAGGATGCCGAGGATATAGGGCTGCGCCTGCGCACGCCCGAGCGTCATCAGCCCGATGGCGACCGCGACGAGGCCGGTGGCTACCAGCAGCACCAGGGCAATGCTGCCCGAGCGTGGCGACGGCTCATGCGCCGCAACGGGCTCGCGTGACAGGTCGTGGTCGGTCTCGGCAGTCATTTCACGCTGCTACAGCCTGTCGGCAGAGAATCAAGGCGCTACGGGGCACGTGGGGTCCTCCCTGCCTGAATCGGACCCGCAGGCGCAAGGGCGGCAGGGGCGAAAGGTACGCTGATTCCCAGTTTACGGCCATTTCCGGTACTTTTCGGGGGTTTTATTGCCGTGCGGCACTAAATCCGCGCTTCATCCGCATGACGTAGCCGATGACTTCGGCGACTGCGTGGTAGTGCTCCATCGGGATTTCCTGGTCGATTTCAACCGTGGCGTAGAGCGCGCGGGCCAACGGCACGTTCTCGACGATCGGAATGTCGTGCTCGCGCGCGATTTCGCGGATCTTGAAGGCGAGGTTGTCGACGCCCTTGGCGACGCAGATCGGCGCCGACATGCCACGCTCGTAGGACAGCGCTATCGAATAGTGGGTCGGGTTGGTGATGATCACCGAGGCTTTTGGAACCGCCTGCATCATGCGCTTCTTGGAGCGCTGCTGCCGCAACTGCCTGATCTTGCCCTTGATGTGCGGGTCGCCTTCGGACTGCTTGAACTCGTCCTTGATCTCCTGGAGCGACATCTTCTGTCGCTGGAACCAGCTGCGATACTGGAAGAAGTAGTCGCCGATCGCGATGATCGCGAGTGCTGCAACCACCGCGCCGAGCAGATGGACGGTCATGCTGGTGATGGCGCCCATCATGGCGGACGGATCGAGATGGACCATCGCCTCCATGCGATGCCGCTCCGGCCACAGAATCGCCGTCATGACCACGCCGAGCACGACCAGCTTGCCGATGCCTTTCAGGAAGTTCGCGGCCGCCTGCTTGCCGAAGATGCGCTTGAAGCCGGCGGCGGGTGAGAGCTTGCTGAATTTCGGCGTGAGGGATTCGGCCGACCACACCAGCCGGTGCTGGAGCACGTTGCCGGCAATCGCCGCCAGCACCAGCATTAGCAGGGGTATGCCGACGGCCGCGAGCACCGCGACTTCGACCTGCTGCATCAGCGCAAGCAGGTTCCCGGGATCGGTCTTGATCATCCAGGAATTGGCGAGCAGGTTGCGCATCGGCGTCACCAGCCCGCTGCCGACCGACCCGGAGAAGGTGGAGATCACGAGCGTGCCGCCCGCGATCATGAACCAAGTATTGATCTCCTGGCTCTTGGCGACGTCGCCGCGTTCGAGCGCCTGGTCAAGACGCTTTTGCGTCGGGTCTTCTGTTTGACTCTCTGGATCGTTGTCTTCCGCCATCGATCACCTTGTCACTTGAGCGGCATCATCTGGTGCATCACACCGATGAAGTAATCGAGGTAAGTGCCCATCATCGCCGTGAGCACCATGGCCAGCACCATGAAGCCGGCGAAGATCGACAGCGGCACGCCGACGAAATAGACCTGCATCTGCGGCATCAGCCGCGCCAGCACGCCAAGCCCGATATTGAAGACGAGGCCGAACACCAGGAACGGCCCGGAAAGCTGCAAGCCGAGCAGGAACGCCGCGGAAAAGGCCCTTGTGGCAAGCGAAGCAACGTCGCCGCTCGATACGGTCTCGCCCGGCGCAAAGATCGCGTAGCTGTCGTTCAATGCCGCGATCACCAGATGATGGCTGTCGGTGGCAAACAACAGCGTCACCCCGAGCATGGTGAGGAAGTTGCCGACCAGCACGCCCTGCTGGCCCTGGGTCGGATCGACCGAGGTGACGAAGCCCAGCCCCATCTGCTGCGCGATCACGGCGCCTGCGACTTGCAGGGCCGACAGCGTCACGCGCGCGGTTGCGCCCAGCACGATGCCGATCACGATCTCGTGCAGCATCAAGACCAGCATCGGCGCAAGCGAACCCATGTCGACATGGTAGGCATCGCGATGCAGCGGCAGGATGATCAGCGTGAGCAGAAGCGCGATCGACAGCTTCACCCGTGTCGGGATGTTGGTCTCGCCGAGCCCCGGCAGCAGCATCACCATCGCACCGACCCGGGCGAAGGCGAGCATGAAGGCCGCGGCGAGCGCCGGCAGCAGCGAGACGTCGATGCGCATGTTAGGCGCATTGTGCCTCAACCGCCGATGATTCGCGACGATATCCGCAGCATGTGGGAATGGAGTGCGTCGGCCATGAAGGGCAGCGCCAACAACATCGTGGCAAAGATGGCCAGAATCTTCGGCACGTAGATCAGCGTCTGTTCCTGGATCTGCGTCAGCGCCTGGAACAACGACACCACCACGCCGACCACGAGCCCCACCACCATCAGCGGCGATGACACGATCACGATCGTCCAGATCGCATCGCGCGCGACGTCGAGGGTTTCAGGTCCGGTCATTACAGAATTCCCTTATTCAAACTTCTTCCCCACCGCTCCGGCGAGGACCACACAGTCCCTCCCCGTCATTGCGAGCGAAGCGAAGCAATCCAGACTGCCGCCGCGGAAAGACTCTGGATTGCTTCGCTTCGCTCGCAATGACGACGGAGGCCAAGATCAGATCGGCATCTTCATGATGTCTTCATAGGCCGCTATCACGCGGTCGCGGACCGAGACCAGCGTGGACACCGCGACGTCGGTGTCGGCCACCGCCGTCACCACGTCCATCACGTTGGCCTTGCCGGCGGCCATCGCCACCGTCTGCGCATCGGACTTGCGGCCGGACTCCATGACGCTGCCGACGGCGTCTTTCAGCATCGACGCAAAGGATTGCCCGTTTGCCTCGCTGCCCTTGCCGGCACCGCTGTTTTCCAGCACGCGGGCGAGGTTGGCGTAAGCATTGGCTGCGATTGTCGGTGTTGCCATGGCCTAGGATTCCCGTTCAGCTCTTGAGGATGTCGAGCGTGCGCTGGATCATCCGGCGCGTCGCACTGATGATGTTGACATTGGCCTCGTAGGACCGCTGCGCATCGCGCATGTCGGTCATCTCGACCACCGAATTCACGTTGGGATATTTGACGTTGCCGCTGGCGTCCGCAGCCGGACTGCTCGGCTCGTATTTGACGCGAAAGTTGGACTGGTCGGGCTTGATCTTTCCCAGCGTGACGACTTGCGCATCGAGCGTGCGGTCGAGCGCGGAGGAGAACGTCGGCACCTTGCGCCGGTAGGGATCGCCGCCGGCGGTCTGCGAGGTCGAATCCGCATTCGCGATGTTTTCCGAGATCACCCGCATGCGCCCGGCTTGTGCGCGCAACCCGGAGGTTGCGATCGCCATCGAACGGGCAAAGTCGCTGCTGTCATTGGCCATAATGCACCTCCTCTAGCTCTAGCCCTTGCCGATCGCGGTCTTCAGAAGATGCAGGCTCTTCGAATAGAGCGAGGTCACCGCCGCATAATCCATCTGGTTGCTGGCGGACTTCATCATCTCTTCCTCGAGATTGACGGCGTTGCCCGCAGGGCGGGTCTCGAAGCCCGCATTCTTGTTCTGGTCGAAGCTCGAGGCCGCGCCGGACGGCGTCATGTGGGAAGCGCTGGTGACGGCCATGGCCAAGGGCCCCGTCGAGCCTGCTGGAACGCCGGTCTTGTCGAATTTCGGCTCGACCAGGTCGCGTGGCCGGAAACTGGGCGTGTCGGAATTGGAGACGTTCTCGGACAGGACGCGCTGGCGTTCCTGGTGCCACTGCATCTTGGTGCGAAGCGCCGACAGCACCGGGAGATCGTTGATGGACATCGTTGCGGCTCCTTCCGCCTCGCAGGACCCATGGTCCGAAGCTAGGCAGAATTTGCCGCGTGTATGGTTAACAGGTGGTTAAGGCGCGGGAGATGCATGTTTCCGGCTGGGACATGTATTGCAGCCCCCGTGATTCTACGCGTTCCAAAAGCCGCATTAACCCAACCGTTTGGCCGCGCGTGCACAGGCCAAGAAGTCGTTTTGGATCGGGCGATTCATAGGTTATTAAGGGTTGGGGACGGCAAAACTTGCCGCGGGACGTTAAGAGATCGCAGTTTTTGGGGCATCGCACGCCGGTGGTCGGCGCATCGACCATAGGCACGAGAGAAGCGCCATTTACCGGGGACAGGTATGAACGGTAGCCCTATCACTTTCATCGTCGCGTTCATCGTCGTACTGGCGTTGATCGGCGTCGCCGCGTGGCTGGTCCGCCGATTCGCGACCACCCGGCTCGGCGCCAACACCCAGCGCGGCAGAATGCCCCGGCTCGCCGTGATCGACGCGGCCGCGGTCGATGGCCGCCGGCGCCTGGTGCTGGTCCGGCGTGACAATGTCGAGCATCTCCTGATGATCGGCGGCCCGACCGACATCGTCGTCGAACCGAACATCGTCCGCGCCGCGGCTGGCCGCGACCAGCTTCCGCAGCGCTCCAATGCCGCCGAACCGCCGCGCCTCGCCCCGATGCCCGACACCGGCAGCTGGGCCGACGAAGCGCCGCGGCCCGAAGTGCTCGACCATCCCGAGCCGCAAATGCCCGAGCCGCCGCCGCGGCCCGCGCGTCCCTCCTTCGCCGACGAAGTCCGCCGGCCGGCGCCTGCTCTGGCCGAGCGCCGCAGCGATCGCAGCGATCCCTTGGCCGGCTTTACGCCTGAGCCGATCACCCCGCGTCCCGAGCGCGAACTGCGTCCGGACCCGGTGCCGCCGCGCATTGCCCGCAGCGAACCGCCACTGATGCCGCGCCCGCCGCGCCAGAGCGAGCCAATGAAGGTGCCGCCGGTGCGCGCCGAGCGCACGGCCGCGCCCCCGCCTCCTCCGCCTGTGCCGCAGGCTCCGCCCGTTCCGCCGCCGGCCGCTGCCGCGCCGTCGAGCGCCGAACAAAATCTCGCCGAAATGGCCCAGCGCCTCGAGGCTGCCCTGCGCCGTCCGGCTGGCGAGACGGTCGCGCCTCCGGTGGCGCCGGAGCCGCCGGCAGCTCCGCCGCGCGTGGCACGCAGCGAGCCACCGGCCTCGCCGGTCAGGCCGGCTCCGGAGAAGACCAGCTTTGAGAATCTCGAAGACGAGATGGCCTCGCTGCTCGGCCGTCCGAAGCCGTCTTCGTGAGGCTGCAGGCCCTCCCGCGTAGAGTTTTCTTTTTTTCTGTCCTGATCGCCGCGGCTTCGCTCGCGATGCCTGCGCACGCGCAGGACATCAGCATCAATCTCGGCAGCCAGGGCGGCGGCGGTGTCACCGAGCGCGCAATCCAGCTCATCGCGCTGCTCACGGTGCTGTCGATCGCGCCGTCGATCCTGATCATGATGACGTCGTTCACGCGCATCGTGGTCGTGCTGTCGTTGTTGCGCACCGCGATGGGCACGGCAACCGCACCGCCGAACTCGGTGATCCTCGCGCTCGCGATGTTCCTCACCTTCTTCGTGATGGGACCGGTGCTGCAAAAATCCTACGACGACGGCATCCGCCCGCTCGTCGCCAACCAGATCAGTGTCGAGGACGCGCTCCAGCGCGCCTCCGTGCCCTTGCGCGGCTTCATGCAGAAGAACGTGCGCGAGAAGGACCTGAAGCTTTTCCTGGATCTCTCCGGCGAGCCGCCGCCGGCCACGCCCGACGAGCTCGCGCTGCGCATCCTCGTCCCCGCCTTCATGATCTCGGAGCTGAAGCGCGCTTTCGAGATCGGCTTCCTGCTGTTCCTCCCGTTCCTGATCATCGACCTCGTCGTCGCCTCGGTGCTGATGTCGATGGGCATGATGATGCTGCCGCCCGCGACGATCTCGCTGCCGTTCAAGCTGATCTTCTTCGTGCTGGTCGACGGCTGGTCGCTGGTGGCGGGGAGCCTGGTGCAGAGTTACGGGGGATGAGGCTTTGGGCGAATCCTCTCCATACCCGCTGTAACCTCCGCTCCCTCCCCGTCATTGCGAGGAGCTCTTGCGACGAAGCAATCCAGGCTGCCTCTGCGGAAAGCTTCTGGATTGCCTCGCTGCGCTCGCAATGACCAGAATGTGGCTGCGTGCCGGACCGCACTTCGCGCGCGGAATGGCCCGGCATCACAGCAAGCGAACGACGACGCCCCTACCCCTTCACGTCATACTGTTTGCTGAGGTGATCGCCGATCTGCACCAGCATAGCGACGCTTTCGGGGAAGCCGGGCTTGTCTCGCGTCGCCTGATCGGCATCGGCGCGGAACTCCCAGCTGTCGCCGTCGCGGACGATTGAGATGACCAGGCCATCGGGACCGTCGGCATGGACCTTCAATTCGGCCCGCGCCATCGCAATGAGTTCGGCTTCGGTTTTGGCAGGCTTGCTCATATCGCGGCTCTCCCGGCATGAAGGTACGCAGGTTGCCGCCTTGCGCGGCACCTGTCGAGAGGTCAGAGGTAGCAGGATCCCTACCGCGTCATCTTGATCTGCCGCACGACGGGGATCGTGGGCAGCGAGCCGGTGTGGTCGGTCTCGTCCTTGGCCTGTGGGGCGGCCGGTGCGCGGGCGGTGGCGTCGGGGAAGCGCTGCTTCATGTCGCGCAAGAAGCCGTCGAGCGTGTCGACACTGGCAGCGAGCTTGGCGATGTCGGCGAATTCGGCGCTTGAAGCCCCTGCCGGCTTGCTGGCGATGTCGAAGGCGAGCCGGTCGGCGCTCTCGCTCATCAAGGGCGCGTATTTCTCGCGGAAGCGCGACAGCCCGATCGAGTCATCGGCGAGCGCGTAGCCGACCGCGGCGCGGATGATGTCGCTCTTCTCCACCGCATTGAGCGGCTTGAAGTCGCGGAAGCGCTCGCCGTAGTAGAGCTCGATCTGCTCGGCGGATTCGCGCCAGCGCCGCGCCGCCCAGAAGATGTCCGAGCGCAGGCGGAGCACCTCGCGGCCCGAAACGTTGGAGACGATGTCGAGCGCGAGATCGTGGCGGCCGACGTCGCTCTGCGCGCGGGCTTCCAACAGCAGGCGCTGCTGCCGCAACTCGCCGGAGAGGTCGCTGATGCGGCTCGCGCGCAGCGCCGTGATTGCCATGTCCGGCTTGCGGTTGGCCAGATAGATCATGGACAGGCGCGCGGCGACCTGCGCGCGCGCGGCGCCTTCGAGGCGGTGGTCGACCTGGTATTGCAGAAGCTCGGCGGCCTGGTCGAGCAGATCGATCGAGGCGAGGCGATCGGCAAGACGGCGGATCAGCTCGTCGCCGCGGCGGCCGATCGGCGTCAGCTCGCGGAACTCGTAGAACATCCCTAGTGCCTCGACCGGCGGCAGCTCGTCGCCCTTCGGACCCAGGAAGATCTGCGTGAACAGGTCGGACGCGAGGTCCTGGGCCTGGCGCGAGGCTTCTGCGTTCGGCTGGAGTTTGGTCGCGGTGCGCGCCGCCGTGAGCGCGTCGCGGTAGCGCCCATTCTCCGAGTACATCTGCGACAGCATCTGGAGCGTCTTGACCTCGATCGAGTCGCCACGCCAGGTCATTGACAGCGTCTCGAGCTCGCGCAGCGCGTCTTCCTTGCTGATCTCGTCGCGCTTCTGCCGCAGCGCGATTTCGAGCTGCTTGGCTTCGGCCGCCGCCGGCCGATCGTTCGAAGCGACCGCGAATTTGTAGTCGTCGAGCGCGTCCTTGTCGTGGCCGAGCGCCTCGGCAAGCCGGCCGCGCAGTACGGCAAAGCCTGGCGCGGCCTCAGGGGACACGCCGACCACTTCGAGCTCGCCGCGGCGCTTGGAGGCGCCGGCGTAGTCCTTCACCTCGAGCGAGGCGCGCATCGCGTCCATCGTCACGATGCGCTGGATGTCGAGCGGCAACGAAGCGATGGCGAACTCGACGTTCTTGAACTTCTCGCGCGCGTCGGCCCATTTGCCCTGGCGCGCATAGGCGAGCGCCTTCCAGAGCTGGGAATCGTGGCTGTTGCCGATCACGGGATTGGCGAGATCCTTCAGGCCCTGCGCCGGCCGGCCGATCAGGATGCTCGCGATCGCATGCATGATCAGCGCGCTGCTCTCCTCCTTGTTGAGGGGATCGGTCAGCATCACGTCGGTGACCGACTTGGCCTCGTGATACATGCTGCGCGACATGTAGAATTGCGCGAGATCGAGCCGCGGCAGCGAGCGCTGCGCCGGCTCGACGGCCGAGATCGCCGTGATCAGATCGCTCTGGCGCGTCCAGAAATCTTCCGACTGGCCCTTGCGCCAGCCCTCGGGATTGAAGATCGGCCGCACTGCGGTCGGCGCCCGCTCGGCCGAGACGTCGACCGGCGAAAGCGTCAGGCCGCCCTTCTTGCCGAGAATGACCTTGTCGGATCCGACCTCGACGCCGATCTCATCGGAGTTCGGCCGGATTGCGATGCCGTGCGCGGATTCGAGCAGCGAGAGATCGACGAGGTCCTGCCGCTTGATGAAGCCGCGGACCGGCCGCCCTCCCGTGACGACGTAGAGCGTGTCGCCGGCATCGGGATCGGTAAGCTTATGCAGGAGGCCCGGGTTGGCAAAGGGGATTGCAATATTGGCGAGCGCAGGATCGGTGATGTTGCGCGACATCATCAGCGGCAGCGGCGTCGCCTGGATCTTGTCGGCGAGCGTGAGCAGCCAGTTTGTCTCCTTGCCGACCTCCTCACTGGTCAGGGAATAGACCAGCGGACGGGTGAGACGGATGCGCACCGCCTGCCCCTTCTCGAGCGGCATGCGGGCGACATCGCCGATCATCGCGCCGCCTCTGGCGCGGATCGCCTCGAGGTCGATCGGCTTTTGCGAGTCGAACACCAGCCACACCGTGTCGCCGCGGCGGAACGCCGCCGCCGGCGTTGCGACCTGAAGCGGGAACGTCACGCGCAGGCCGTCGCTGTCGCGCCGTACGTCGACGCTGGCTGCAGCGGGCGCCGGCGCGGCTTGAGCCTCGGCAGGTGCAGCCTTGGGCGCCTCCTTGGGAGTTTCCTTCGGAGTTTCCTTGGCTGCTTCCTGGGGCTCTTGCTTGATCGGCTCCTTCGCGGCTTCCTTCACGACCTCTTTGGGCGCTTCGTTCACCACGGGCTTGGCGGGCGCGGCGGCTTCCATTGCGGGCTGCGCGGGCTTGGACGCTTCCGTGACGTGCGGAGCTTCTGTAGAGGTTATTGCCGGTGCCGGCTTCGGCGCCTCAGCGGGTGGCGTTGCGGCGGGCGCTTCCGGCTTACCTTCGGGCTTCACCTCGATCTTAGCTTCGCGCGCGATCGTCTCCGAGGTTGGTGGCGTGATCTCGCTATGGGCGTCCTTCGGCTTCGCGGCCGCCGGCTTTTCCGCAGATCGCGCCGCTCCGTGACCACCGGATTCGGCCTTCGCGATCGCAGCTTCAGGCGTTGCAGCCGTCTTGCCCTTGTCGGGCTGGAAGGCGACGTCGACGACGTAGTTCTTATCGTCGCGGAATGAGTGCACGTCGGAATCGCCGATCAACAATATCTCGACCGACGTCGTGTCGATATCGGCCTTCTGCTTGATCGAGGCAACGTTCGGCGGTGCCGCGACGACGGCATCTGCGAGGTCGAAACTGAGATTGGCGTTGAAGGCGAGCGTGAGCTTCTGCTCGTTGAGCACGGAGGAGACACCGACGCCGTCGGGCATCTCGAACACGAAGCGCACGAAGGTCGGCTGCACCGAGGCACGCACGCGGATCGGCGGCCGCTTCTTGGTTTCGGCCGCAGCGCGCTGGGCGCGCAACGCCCGCTCGGCGACGCGCGCGCGCTCGGCGAGTTCTTTCACCACGTCCATCGGCAGGCTTGGTGGCGGACCCTTCCAGCCCTCCGGCAGCAGGTCGACGAAGGTGCGCTCGCCGGCATTCATGGTGTTGACGGTGACGCGCCGCGCCAGCGACAGCCTTATGGCGCCGCCATCGGGATCGCGCCGGGCGGAGTTGACGTAATCGGGCGCGCCTTCCGGAATGCGATCGACGGGAACGTCGACGGGCCGGTCGAAGCGGATGATGAGGATGGAGCCGGCGGTCGTCACCTCGGAGGGAATATCCTCGCCGAGCTTGATCACGAGACGGGCAAAGCCGCCGCCGGCCGAAAAACTCGCCTCGCCGCGGACCGCATCGGCCGCGCGGGCGGCGCTGAGGCCGATCAGGAGGCAGGCCGCCAGCACAGGGACGCTGCGGACATGGCGCGACAACCCCAGCGCCAGGGCGCGGGCTCGCGACAACAATCCAGCGGCAGCCTCTCGCGCCATTGGCAGCATTTCTTCCGGTTCGGCGGTCCATGCCGGCACTGGCGCCGGCCCGTGCCGTCGACTGTAGATTTTGCCAATTAAGGACTTCTTAAGTATGAGCCCTCAATTCGGCTTTTGGGTTGGCTTGCCGTCGATCTTGGGGAGATCGCCGGCAGAAGCGGACTGATCCCCGCCGCCATTGGCACGGCGCGCCATCTCGACCGTCAGCCGCTCGGCGGCCTCGGGCGACATCAGGCCGAGGATATCGGACATCTTTCGCGGCGCGATCTGGGTGGCGATCTCGATCAGCACGCCCATCTCGAGGCGGTCGAACACCCGCGCGGCGTCCTTCGGCTTCATGCCTTCATATGTGGTGATGAGGCCCTTCATGCGCTGGGCTTCGGCGGCCTTCTGCTCGGCCTGCGTCGCGGAGATGCGGGATTCCACCGCCTTCATCTCCTCGACCTTGTTCTCGATGCGCTTCTCGGCCGACTTCAGCAGGCTCTCGCGGATGTCGATCTCGCGCTGGCGAGCCTCGATCTCCTGGCGGCGCGACTGTAACCGTTCCAGGATCGCGCGCTCCGAGGCCGAGACCTGCGGCTGGGCCTCCTCCACCTTGACCATGGTGCCCTCGGGCTTGGACTCGGGAGCAGCGGGCTTCGGCGGCTCCGGCGCACCATGGGTCGAACCGGTGATGTCAGGGTCCTCCCGCCCGGTCGGGAAGTTCAGATTTTCCTGCGCCCAGGACTTCTTCACGGTGTTCGGCTGGTAGTCGAAGACATAGCCGCCATTGATCACGAGGCCCGCGACCTTCAGCGTGGCGAGACCTGCGACCGCAACCAGGACGACCGGAATGACGCGGATGTTACGAAAGGACTTCATACCCTGACTTTATGCGGCAAGACCGTTGGACCTTCGGCGTTCGGAGAATGCCTCGGCCGCAGCCGCCACCGCCTTCGCGGCTGACGGCTTGGCCGCGGGCGCGGCGGCAACTTCCGGATTCGTCACGGGACGCGCGGCGATCGCGATCTTGGAGAGGCGGCGCACCACGTTGTCGGCTTCGCCGAGCTGCTTGTAGAGCTGCTCGGACATCTGCGTGGCGGCAGCAAGCTGGCTGCCGAGATTCTCGTTGACGTCGCGCACAGCGAGCTTCAGCCCGCCGATCGCGCGCTCGGCGATCTCGGTCGCGGTGATCAGCTCGCCGATCACCGCTTTCAGCGAATGCTCGTCCGCCTTCAGCCGCGTCAGCCGCTTGTTGAGCAGGATGCAGTAGCCGATCGTGAGCATCAGCAGGATAGCCACCAGCGTTTCGATCGCCATTCCTAGAGAGTGGTTCATGGGGCCTCCATCATCTTGTTCTGCTCGTCCACCTTCTCGAACATCGCAAGTGTCGTACTTGGCTTGCGCAGGGGTTTCGTCACCCGAATCGCGACGCGGTCGCCGACCCGGCCCATCCGTCCCTCGGTAAGCGTGACGTCGCCGCAGCGGACGGTGACGTTGGCATCCGCGCGCATATCGAGCGGCAGCGTGTCGCCGACCTTCAACCGCATCAGCTGCTTGAGCGGAATGTCGGCCTCATAGAGCACGGCATCGACGGCGATCTCGGCCTGGTTGATCTCGGTGGCGAAATGGCCCTCCCAGATCGTGTCGCGGCCGAATTTTTCGCCCATGAACATCTGGAGCAGAACGGCCCGGATCGGCTCGATGGTCGCGTAAGGCAGCAGCAGCTCGATGTTGCCGCCGCGATCTTCCATGTCGATGCGCAGGCGCACCAGGATGGCGGCGTTGGCGGGACGGCTGATCGCGGCGAAACGCGGGTTGGTCTCGAGCCGGTCGATCGTGAAGGTCACCGGCGACAACGGCCGGAACGCCTGCTCGGCGTCGGCCAGCACCACCTCGACCAGCCGCTTGACCAGCTCGGTCTCGATCGTGGTGTAGGGCCGGCCCTCGATCCGGAGCTGGCTCGCGCCGCGGCGACCGCCGAGCAGCACGTCGATCATCGAATAGATCAGGCTGGAGTCGACCACCGCCATGCCGAAATTGTCCCACTCCTCGGCCTTGAACACCGTGAGCACGGCCGGCAGCGGGATCGAGTTCATGTAGTCGCCGAAGCGCACCGAGGTGATGCGGTCGAGCGAGACTTCGACATTGTCGGAGGTGAAATTGCGCAAGCTTGTCGTCAGCAACCGCACCAGGCGGTCGAAGACGATTTCGAGCATTGGCAGACGCTCGTAGGAGACCATCGCCGAATCGATGATCGCGCGAATGCCGGAATGGTCGTCGAGCGTGACATCGCCGACGGTGAAGCCGAGGAGATTGTCGATCTCCTCCTGCGACAGCACCCGCTCGCCGGAGTTCTTGCCGGTGCCGAGATCGCGGCTGCCGTCCTCGACCATGGCCGCCCATTGCAGGGCCATGGTCTCGGATAATTCGTTCTCGGCAGCAGCCTTTGCAGCCTCCGCGGGATCCTCGGAATCGAGCGAGGCCTCCCATTGGGCGGCAATTGCATCCTGGTCCGGTTGGTCGTTGCCTGCCATGATCCCTAGCCCACCATGCTCACTGGATCACGACTTCCTTGAACAGCACCGCGCTGACCTGAACCGGCGCGACCGCCGCGTTGACACGCTTGGTCAGCTCTTCCTTGAGGCGGAAGATGCCGGCGGAGCCGTTGAGGTCGGAGGAACGAAGCTCGCGCACATAGGTCTGGAAGATGTCGGTGATGCGCGGCATCGTCGGCTTGATCGCCTCGATCTGCTTCTCTTCCTTCAGCTCAAGCACGATCTTCAGCTTCAGATATTGCACACGCTCGCCGGGTGCGCCGGCGAGGTTGACCATCATGTCGGGCACGTCGACGAAGGCCGGCGGCTTCGGCGGCGGTGCGACCTCGGCATGGTGCTCGTCGTCGCCGTGACGGAAGAAGAAGAACCAGGTCGCAGCGCCGCCGCCGAGGACGGCGAGCAGGCCGACGGCCATGATGATGAGCTTGAGCTTGTTCTTCGGCGGAGCGGCTTCCGCGCCGTCGGCGCCTGCGCCGCCTTCCGCTTCATTCTCTGCCATGGTTGATAGGGCTCGCTCATCTCAAAAAGGGTCGAAAGAGCGAAGCCTCCTGGCAGACAGTGACGCGATACAAATGCCCCAGCGCAAAGCGCTCCTCTTACCTGCAAACGCTACGGTAATAATGGTTAACGGAACCTTTCGTTTGGGCTTCCACTAGGAAAAATCTGCCGGGCAAACATGGCTAACAGAACCTTTCTTCCTCCCGCCGGCACGCTCTAAAAATAGCCAAGCCGTTGCAATCATGTAATTTTCCGCGTTGGCACGGCTTTCGCTGAGAGAGCACCGAGACCCGATGGTTTGGGAGAACCGGATGGTCTCGTTCACGGGGTCGGCCAAGGCGCTTGGGAGAGCGGGTGGCGGATCTCACTCAGGGGAGATCTCCGATGCAGAACGCGCTTCTGATCGGCCTGTCACGGCAAATGACGTTGGAGCGGCAGATGGATGTCATCGCCAACAACGTCGCCAACGTTAACACCAACGGCTTCAAGGCCGACCATTCGCTGTTCGAGGAATTTCTCAACTCGAACGCGCATGAGGACAATTTCGTCAGCTCCGACCGCCGGGTGTCCTATGTGCAGGACCGCGGCACCTACCGCGATATCGGCCAGGGACCGATGGAGCCGACCAACAACCCGCTCGACATGGCGATCAACGGCAACGCCTATTTCGCGGTGCAGGCCAATGGCGGCGAACGCTACACCCGCGACGGCAAGTTCTCGCTCAACAACACCGGCCAGCTCGTCACCTCGGACGGCAACCTCGTGCTCGGCACCGGCGGCCCGATCACCTTCCAGCCGACCGACCACGACATCAACATCGCGCCCGACGGCACCGTCACGGTGCTCGAGGGCACGGCAAAGACCGACTCGATCCGCGGCAAGGTCCGCATGGTGTCGTTCGACGATCCGGCCAAGCTGACCAAGCTCGGCGCCAATCTCTACAGCGCCGGCTCGGCCAACCAGCAGGCCGACACCAAGTCCACCGTGCAACAGGGCTATATCGAGAAGTCGAACGTGAATTCGGTCGGCGAGATGAGCCACATGGTCGAGGTCATGCGCAGCTACACCGCCGTCGCCAACCTGCTCCAGCAGCAGAGCGACCTCCACAAATCGGCGATCGAAAAACTCGCCGACGTTCCGGCCTGATTGAGGAAAAACTGACATGCAGGCGCTTCACACCGCAGCGACCGGAATGGCGGCACAGGAACTCAACGTTCAGGTGATCTCCAACAACATCGCCAACCTCCGCACCACCGGCTTCAAGAAGCAGACCGCGGCGTTCCAGGACCTGATCTACGAGCACGTCCGCCGCGTCGGCGCCCAGTCGTCCGACCAGGGCACCATCCTGCCCGTCGGCGTCGACATCGGCGGCGGCGTCAAGACCGTCGGCACGCCGCGCAGCATGACGCAAGGCACGCTGTCGCAGACCGGCAACGATCTCGACACGGCGGTCTCGGGCGAAGGCTTCTTCAAGATCCTGATGCCCGATGGCACCTACCAGTACACCCGCGACGGCACCTTCCAGATGGACAATCAGGGCCGCATCGTTACTGCGCAGGGCAACCCGGTGCAGCCCACGATCACGATCCCGAACAACGCCTCGGGCCTCACCGTCAACGTGCAAGGCCAGGTCTCGGTGACGCTGCCGGGCTCGTCGACCTCGACCATCCTCGGCCAGATCGGCCTGACCCGCTTCATCAACAAGGCGGGCCTCCAGCCCGTCGGCAGCAACCAGTTCACCGAGACGCCCTCCTCGGGCCCGCCGCAGGACGGCACGGCAACCGCAGAAGGCTACGGCAGCATCACTCAGGGCAGCCTCGAGCAGGCCAATGTCGACGTCGTCTCCGAGATGAGCGACCTGATCGCCGCGCAGCGCGCCTACGAGATGAACGCCAAGGTGATCAGCGCCGCAGACCAGATGATGCAATCGACCACGGCGTTGTTCCGCTGAGGTAATGACGATGATCCGTACCACGCTCGCCACCATCTCCGCCCTGCTCGTGCTGGCGCTGCCGGCGCAGGCCGCCGACGACGGCATCGCCGCGCCGACGCTGCGCGCCAGCATCACCGTCACCTCCGACGTGGTGCGGGTCGGCGATCTCATCGACAATGCCGGCTCGGCCGCGCTGATCCCGGTCTACCGCTCGCCCGATCTCGGCACCACCGGCGCGCTGCCGGTCGCCCAGGTCCTGAGCGTGCTGCGTGCCAAGCAGGTGATCGGCGTGATGACCGGCGACATCAAGGAGGTGTCGGTCACCCGCCTCGCCCGCACGCTCGCCAACAAGGATCTCGAAAACGCGATCGCCTCCGCGCTCGAGCGTCGCTTCGGCCTCGGCGAGGCCGCCAACATCACCGTCACCTTCGACCGCGGCGTCTCCGACATGCGCCTCGACGCCGGCAACACCGGCACGCTCCAGCCGGTCGCGACCCGCTACGACGCGCGCAGCGGCCGTTTCGACATCGCCTTCGAGGTCAGCAACGACAACAATCCGACGCCGACCAAGCTGCGCTTCACCGGCACCGCGATCGAGACCGTCGAGGTCGCCGTCCTGACCCGCGACATCGAACGCAGCGAGATGCTGAAATCTTCCGACGTCGCGCAGGAGCGCCGGCCGAAGGCGGAAGTCACGGGCGAAGCCGCCACGCGCGAGCGCACTGTCGGCATGCAGCTGCGCCGGCCGATGCGCGCGGGCACGCCGATCCGCGTCGCCGACATCGCAAAGCCCGAATTCGTGCAGCGCGACCAGAATGTCACCATCATCTACCAGGTGCCGGGCCTCTACCTCACCACGCGCGGCAAGGCAATCGAAAGCGGCGCCGAGGGCGATATCGTCAACGTGCTCAACGTGCAGACCAAGCGCACTCTGACCGGCGTCGTCACCGCCCGCGGCCAGATCACGGTGCAGGGTGTGAGTCAGGCCCCACCGATGGCGCCCGCGGTCGAGCCGGCGGACCAGACCTCGTCACTCCAGCGCGACGTGCCGACACCGGCAGCTCCAGCACCGGTGTCGCCGACCAAAGTCTCGCAAGCCCAGATCCCGCCAGCCCAATTCGTGCAAGCTCAAGCAAAGTCAGAGTAAGTCATGTCCGCTTTCAGTTCGGCTTCCCGTCGTCGTCGCGTTGCGCTTTCCGGCCTGCTGCTCGCAACCTCAGCACTGGCGAGCGGCTGCTCATCGATCGACCGTCTGTCGCAGATCGGCGAACAACCGAAGATGTCGGCGATCGACAATCCGACGACGCAGCCCGGCTACAAGCCGGTGCAGATGCCGATGCCGAAACCGGAAGTCGCCTCCTACAATCCGAACTCGCTGTGGCGCAACGGCAGCCGCGCCTTCTTCAAGGACCAGCGCGCGACCCATGTCGGCGACCTCCTGACCGTGACCGTGAACATCACCGACAAGGCCAACATCGCCAACGAGACCCAGCGCAGCCGCACCAACTCTGAAGACTCAGGCATCACCGATTTCATCGGCGCCAAGACGCTCGGCGCCCAGGCGCAGAAGGTGCTGCCCGGCCGCATCCTCACCGCCGACTCCACCGCCTCCAGCGACGGCAAGGGTTCGGTCAATCGCCAGGAAGCGTTGCAAACCAATGTCGCCGCGGTCGTCACCCAGGTGCTGCCGAACGGCAACCTCGTGGTCGAAGGTAAGCAGGAGATCCGCGTCAACTTCGAGATCCGCGAGCTCGTGGTCGCCGGCATCGTCCGCCCCGAAGACATCCAGAGCGACAACACCATCGATTCCAGCAAGATCGCGCAGGCCCGCATCGCCTATGGCGGCCGCGGCCAGATCATGGACGTGCAGCAACCGCGCTACGGCCAGCAGGTCATGGACGTGCTGCTGCCCTTCTAGCCTTCTTTAAGAGCTCCCACATCGTGTTCGCGAACCTAGGCGCGAACGACGATGTACTACGCGGCCTCCGGTAGCTCCCCTGCCGGAGGCCGCATATTTTGCGGTGTCGCGATTGCGAGCCGCGAGTTTGCAAGCAGCCGCGGCGCTGAGGCACCGCAATACACTCCGTCATTGCGAGCGCAAGCGAAGCAAGCCAGAATTCTGCCGCCGATACAGTCTGGTGTTTTCGGGTATATGCTGTGCCCGGGACCCGCGGCGCGCTGAATGTCTTGAACGCCGTTACAAAAGATTACGCCTCACCGTTTCATCAATGGAAAAAACAATGAATCGAATGCTGATCAAGCTTGCCATTAGCGCCACTCTGCTCTCCGGCATTGCGGTGCCTGTGCAAGCAGCGCCTGAGCTATCGCTGGCGCGCATCGATTGCGGCACGCCGCAGGCGCCGACAGCCGTCAACGAGCGCTTCTCGGATATTTACGCCCACGGCGATCTCAAGCTTCAGTTCGTCTACAGCTGCTACCTCATCAAGCATGGTGACGATTATATGCTGTGGGACACAGGCCATGCCATGACGGCCCCCAATGTCGCGCCCAAGGTGAGCCTGGTCGACAATCTCGCCAAGATCGACGTCAAGCCCGACCAGATCAAATATGTCTGTATCAGCCATTATCACGCCGATCACACCGGCCAGATCGCTTCATTCCCGAAAGCAACATTGCTGATTGGCGCCAGGGAATGGGATGCGATCTCCAGCCCCAAGCCGCCAGAGGGCGCCAACTTCAAGCCGTTCGAGAGCTGGATCAAGGGCGAGAGCAAGGTCGAGCCGCAAGCCATCGACAAGGACGTGTTCGGCGACGGCACGGTGATCATGCTGCGCACGCCGGGGCATACCGCAGGCCATTCCAGTTTGCTGGTCAAGCTCTCGCAGATGGGCCCCGTCATCATCACCGGCGATGCGGCCCACTTCCGCGAGAACTTCGATTCCGACGGCGTGCCCTCATTCAACTACGATCGGGCCCAGACCGTGGCTTCAATCGAGCGTCTCAAGAAGATCGCGACAAATCTCAAAGCCACCGTCATCATCCAGCACGATGCGCGCGACGTCGAGAAGCTGCCGGTATTTCCCGCGTTCGCCAAATAGATGCGAACTCAAGCTTGCGAGCGCCCACACTCCGTCATTGCGAGCATAGGCGAAGCAATCCAGATTGCCTCCGAGGAGACGCTGGATTGCTTCGTCCCGAAAGGCTCCTCGCAATGACGCCGGGCTAAGCTCACGTAAACTCCGCCTCGACCACGCCCAGCCCCTCCAGCTCCATCCGCACCTTGTCGCCGGCCTTCAGCCACAGCGTCTTCACCAGGCTTCCCGTCAGCACGAGCTGCCCGGCATGCAGGCCCTTGCCTTCGGCGGCGAGGTGGTTGGCGAGCCAGGCGAGGGCGTTGTGGGGATGGCCGAGCACGTCGGCGCCGGTGCCGTGACTGACTTCCTCGCCGTTGACCAGAGCGCGGCCTTTGACCGCCTTCAGGTCCGGCACCGACGAGCGCGGAACGGACGGCCCCAGCACACAGCCGGCGGCGAAGAAATCGTCGGCAATGAGTGTCGGCGCGCCCATCGTCTCCCATTTCACGTAGCGGTCGTCGACGATCTCGATTGCGGGATGATAGGCCTCGACCGCTTCGCCGACCCATTCGGCCGTGAATGGCGCCTCGCCAGCAGCAAGATCGCGCTTCAGCCGGACCGCGATCTCGCATTCGACGCCGACGCGGACATAGTTGGACGCGGCGAGCTTGACGCCGCTGTCGTGCACGCCCTTCTGGAACACGCCGCCGCCGCAGGGATGCGGAATGCCGATATAGTCCTGCATCACCTGGCTGGTGCAGCCGATCTTGTAGCCGACGAGCGGGCCGACATGCGGCAGCAGCAGATCATGCAGCGCGCGCTGGACCTGGTAGCCCTCGGCCTCGTCGGCCGGGGGAACCTCGAGCGCCGCGAGCGGCGCATGGTTGCGGCGCGCCAGCGCGATCGCCTTTGCGGCTTGGAGAATTTTGTCCATCGGCGCCGCCTCCCACGCTACGCGATCATGCGCGGCAGTGGAGCATCCCCACCCGGCCCTGACAAGCGTGGGGGGCGGGTGGCTTACGCCTTGACCAGGCCGAGCCGGATCAGGCTCTCGGCCGTCGAGAGGATCGCCTCTTCGTTGGAACGAGCCGTCCAGCCGAGCAGCGACTTCGCCTTGGCACTGGTGGAGTCGCGCACCTTGCCGAGCATCGGCGCCACGGCGCGCAGCAGCGGAATCCGGGTCGCGGCCAGGCGCACCGCCCAATCCGGCGCTTGCAAGCGTGGAACCCGGCGGGCCCTGGGGCCTAGCTCCCGCCGCAGCACGTTGGCGATGTCCAGGAGCGACAGCGTTCCGCCGGACGCTGCGATGAAGCGCTCGCCCCTGGCCTCGGGCGCGGTCATCGCCCTCAGGTGCAGGTCGGCCACGTCGCGCACGTCGACCGGGCCGAAATAGATCCGCGGCACCGCCGGCGCGGCACCGTTGAGCAGCAGTTTGACGATCTCGATCGAGCCGGAAAAATCCGGCCCCAGCACGGGACCGAAAATGGCGGCGGGGTTGACGACGGAGAGCTCCAGCCCGCCGCCCTCGCGCGTGACGAAATCCCAGGCCGCCCGCTCGGCCAGCGTCTTGGATTTGATGTAAGGCTGCGCCTCCATGCCGTCGAGATTGGTCCAGTCGGTCTCGTCGAACGGTTTTGCCCGCGGCGGGTGGCCGTAGGCGATCGCGCCCACCGACGAGGTAATGACGACGCGCTTGACGCCGGCATCACGCGCGGCGCGCAGCACCCGCAGCGTGCCGTCGCGGGCCGGGATGATCATCTCGTTCTCGTCCGTGGGGACGCTGGTCGACAATGGCGAGGCGACGTGCAGCACGTAGTCACATCCCTCAACCGCCTCGCGCCAGCCCTCATCCCGGGTGAGGTCGGCGGTGAAGAAGGACAGGCTTTCCGGCGCAACTGCCCCGCCCTCGCGCAGCATCGCCAGCACATCGTCCTGTCGGTCCGGCCGGCGCACCGTCGTCTGCACCGCGTGGCCGGCGGCCAGGAGTTGCAGGACGACATGGATGCCGACGAAGCCAGAGCCGCCGGTGACCAGAACAGTGCTCATTGCCCAAATACCCTCGTTGTCCGGGCCGGCAGATTGTTCCACCAAGGCCCTGCTCAGGGCGGCATCTGGTCACTATCTCTCGGGGGAACAAGTAGACTGAATTTCGAGACCAGTATGGAAAACCTGACCACCGCCCCTTGCGGCAACGATTGCGACTGCACCCCCGACGCTGCTCAGCTCGCCGATTTCAGTCGCGCCATCCATGCACTCGGCGGCAAATGGAAGCTCGAGATCCTGTCGTCGCTGATGCACGGCGCAATGCGCTTCGGCGCATTACGCCGGTCGGTCGCAGGCATCACCCAGCACATGCTGACCACGCAGCTCCGCGAGCTCGAGCTGGACGGTTTGGTGTCGCGGACCGCCTTCCCCGGGAAGCCGCTCCGGGTCGAGTATGAGTTGACGGATGCGGCCTACGGGCTGGAGCCGACCTTTAAGGAAATGTTGAGCTGGTCGAGGCTTTATGGAGGCGCGCGCCTTGCGGCCTCGCAGGTGACGCAAGAGGCGTGATTGCAGCGCTACTTGATGCGGCTCGATCAACGACTCAACATCCGAGTCGATCTCGTTGATGCGACTCGTAAAACCTCCCGCACCTGAAGTGAAGGCTGTTTCTCATCTGAACTCACGTGAGCTTGGAGGATTAGACTCTAGCCCATTGATCGTGATTCACTTTTCGGATTGCGGTCACGAGCTGACGCGCGCCGCAGCAAGGCGTAGGCAACATGCTGATCGCGGCGCGAAGCGGCGCCTTGTTTCCAAAAACAAAGAGCCGCACGCGGCGGCTCGGACTCTATTCGTCGCGATAGACCTTCTCGCGTTTCTCGTGGCGCTCCTGCGCTTCCACCGAGAGCGTCGCGATGGGCCGGGCCTCGAGCCGCTTCAACGAGATCGGCTCGCCGGTATCCTCGCAATAGCCGTAGGTGTTGTCCTCGATCCGCTGGAGCGCGGCGTCGATCTTGGCGATCAACTTGCGCTGGCGGTCGCGGGCGCGGAGTTCGATGGCGCGGTCGGTTTCGGACGAAGCCCGATCGGCGAGATCGGGGTGGTTCACATTCTCCTCCTGCAAGGCTTGCAGGGTGAGCTTGGACTCTTTGAGGATCTCATCCTTCCAGGCGAGGAGCTTCAAACGGAAGTACTCCTTCTGCCGGTCGTTCATGAAAGGCTCTTTTTCGGTCGGTCGGTAGTTTTTCAACTTTTCCAAGGGCGGCCTATCTTCTGAAGCAACGACTCGTGAACGGAACGAAGTCCGTTGAGCCGGGGCTTATATAGCGACCTCCCGTGACAGACAATATTTCCTTAATCGGTCGGTTACCGCCCCCAAGCCCTTGCACACGAAGGTTTATCCGGAAGACCCCGGGGGCGGCCTAGAACTCGGTCAGAACTCAGTAGCCGACCGTGAAACGCTGCCTCGAATGGGCCGGCCGCTCGACCTCATCGGCCAAGGCTATGGCGTAGTCGGCAAAGCTGATCCAGCTCTTGCCGCTCGCATCTGCGAGAAGCTGGTCGGCCCCGAGCCGGAACTTGCCCGTCTGCTCCCCCTCGACGAACAGCGCCGATGGCGAGATGAAGGTCCAGTTCAGGTCCTTTTCCTGCCGCAACAGGTCGAGAAAGGCGGAGCCCGCCTCCGCCTCGGCCTTGTATTGGGCTGGAAAAGCGGGGGTTGTGACCAGTTTCACCCCGGGAGCGACCTCCAGGCTGCCGGCCCCGCCGACGACGAGATAACGTCCGACCCGGGATGCCTTGGCAGCTCCAATCAGCTTGTGCGCGTCGCTGGCCAGGAAGTGCACGGAACTCACGGCGACGTCATGCCCGGCCCACAGCTTGGTCAGGCCGGCCTGGTCGAGCACGTCCCCCTTGGTCGGCATGACGTTCGGCAGCGCGGCGATCTTCTCGGGGTTCCGTGCGATGGCGGTGACGCTATGCCCGCGGCGGGACAGTTCCTTGGTGATCTCCGACCCGGCCCGGCCCGAGGCGCCGGCAACTGCGATTTTCATGGAGGCTCCTTTTCTCTTTGGTAACTAATAGAAACTAGATATCAAAAAGAATGCTAGTGTTAAGAGAGCACTTTGTGCTTACCTAATTACGCAGGAGTAACCGGCAAGAGCTATCGACAGGAGCAGCCGGCAACCGGAACGGAGCACGAGGATCGGAGATGAAACCCAACGTCTATGCAGCAGACTGTCCGACCCGCCGGATTCTCGACCGCGTCGGCGACAAATGGGCGGTGCTGATCCTGTTGCTGCTGCGCGAGGAGCCGATGCGCTTCAATCAGTTGCGCCGCACGATTGAAGGCATTTCGCAAAAGATGCTGAGCCAGGTTCTCAAGTCGCTCGAACGCGACGGCCTGATCAAGCGCCGCGCCATCGCGACCGTGCCGGTGACGGTGGAGTATTCGATCACGCAGCTCGGCGTAACACTCGCCGGTGCCGTCGATCCCCTGCGCGATTGGGCCGAGCAAAATCTGAAAGACGTGCTGGCCGCCCAGCGTCGCTATGATTCACAGCAAAAGGAAGAAGCGGCGTAAGGCCGTTCCGCGAGCGCTTCAGATTGCCGGATAACGACTACGCCTGCCCGGCCTTCGCGAGCTCGACCTCGACGCGCAGCTCGATCTCGGAGAGCACGGCATCGAGGCCGGGATCGCCGGAAGACGATTTCAGGTTCGCCGCAGCATCGCGCAGCCGCATTACGGTCGACGCGTTGAGATTGCCGGACAAAAGTCCCATCTTGAGATCGTCGAGCACGTCGAGCGCGGTCTTGCCGCGGGTGACCGAGCGTTTGCGGCGCTCGACCGGATCTTCCTCGATACCTTGCAGCGCGAGCAGCGCATCGATGTTGGCGGATGCCTTGGGCGCGGCAGCGGCCCGTGTCTCCTGTGCCGACGACGTGTCCGGCAACGCGAAGGTGCCGGAGCTCGTCCGCCTGGCCTGGTTGGCCGGCGTTCCCAGCGTGG
This sequence comes from Bradyrhizobium sp. LTSP857, assembly GCF_000938285.1. Taxonomy (NCBI): domain Bacteria; kingdom Pseudomonadati; phylum Pseudomonadota; class Alphaproteobacteria; order Hyphomicrobiales; family Nitrobacteraceae; genus Bradyrhizobium; species Bradyrhizobium sp. LTSP857. The sequence goes on from NZ_JYMS01000049.1 coordinate 888,552, forward strand.
TGCCGTTCGGTCCGTAGATGCGCATCGAAGCAATCCGGGTGATCGATGCGGGAGCTTCACCGTTTTATGGTTAACGACGCGTAAACAGCCCGGCAAAATCTGCCGACAGGCGGCAGTTTCGCTCCTCAAGGCGAACACGGTCTGGCATCGACCGAAAGAGATTTATTCAACCTATTCAATCACCTGCCCCCGCTGCCCCGCGTTGGCACAGCCCTCGCAAGGACAGCGTCGGACCAGCTCGTCATGGGAGTGTCGGGACGGTCCGAGATTTGAGGAGCCTCGGGGAGCAGAGGATGCCAGGCGTTCGTTGGGTCAGGATTCTTGGAGTGGCTTGCGCCGCGCTGTCAGCGCTGGTGCTCTCCGTCGTGTCCGCAAGCGCGACCTCGCGCATCAAGGATCTCGCCAATATCGAAGGCGTGCGGCAGAACCAGCTCATCGGCTACGGCCTCGTCGTCGGCCTCAACGGCACCGGCGACACCCTCAACAACATCCCCTTCACCAAGCAGTCGCTGCAGGCCATGCTCGAGCGCATGGGCGTCAACATCCGCGGCGCCACCATCCGCACCGGCAACGTCGCCGCCGTGATGGTGACCGGCAACCTGCCGGCCTTCGCGACACAAGGCACGCGGATGGACGTCACCGTCTCCGCGCTCGGCGACGCCAAGGACCTGCGCGGCGGCACCCTGCTCGTCACCCCCCTCCTCGGCGCCGACGGCAACGTCTATGCGGTCGGCCAGGGCTCGCTCGCGATCTCCGGCTTCCAGGCCGAAGGCGAAGCGGCCAAGATCGTACGCGGCGTTCCCACCGTCGGGCGCATCGCCAACGGCGCCATCATCGAGCGCGAGATCGAGTTCGCACTCAATCGCCTGCCGAACGTGCGCCTCGCACTGCGCAACGCCGACTTCACCACCGCCAAGCGCATTGCGGCCGCGATCAACGACTATCTCGGCGTCAAGAGCGCCGAACCGATCGATCCCTCGACGGTGCAGCTTTCGATCCCGCCCGAGTTCAAGGGCAACGTGGTCGCCTTCCTCACCGAGATCGAGCAGCTCCAGGTCGATCCTGATCTGGCCGCCAAGATCGTCATCGACGAACGCTCCGGCATCATCGTGATGGGCCGCGACGTCCGTGTCGCAACCGTTGCGGTCGCGCAAGGCAATCTCACGGTCACGATCTCCGAGAGCCCGCAGGTAAGCCAGCCCAATCCGCTGTCGCGGGGACGGACGGTGGTCACGCCGCGTACCGGCGTCAGCGTCACCGAGGACGGCAAGAAGTTCGCCGTCGTCAAGGACGGCGTCTCGCTCCAACAGCTCGTCGATGGCCTCAACGGCCTCGGCATCGGCCCCCGCGACCTCATCAGCATCCTCCAGGCGATCAAGGCCGCCGGCGCGATCGAAGCCGACATCGAGGTGATGTGATGCATATCGGCACAACCACCACCGCCTCCGTCGCAAACCCGGCCTTCACGGTGGAAAGCCGCAACGGCCGGCCGGATTTCGAGCTCGCCGCAGCGCTGCAAAAGGTCTCGCCGCAGCAGCAGGCCAAGTCGCAGAAGACCGCCACCGATTTCGAGGGCATGTTTCTCAACAGCATGTTCGCGCAGATGACCTCGGGCCTGAAGGGCGAAGGCCCGTTCGGCGACACCCCGGGCACGGGCGTGTGGCGTTCGATGCTGACCGAGCAATATTCCAAGAACTTCGCCAGCGCCGGCGGGGTCGGTGTCGCCCGCGACGTCTACCGCACCCTGATCATGCAGCAGGCAAAAACCACTCTTCGTACGGCATAAGGTCAAACGAGATGAACCGCTTCAGCCCGTCACGTCAGCCGATGCCAGCGCAGCGCCCGAGCAACACGCCCGAAAGCGCCGCGGCGCGCAAGCTCGCCGAGGACCTGATGGACGCGATGAGCGCCTTGCTCGGCCTGATCGAGCGCGAGACCGAGCTCGTGCGCGCTGGCAAGGTCCGCGAAGCGATGACGCTCGAGAGCCAGAAGCAGGAGCTGTCACGGCGCTACGTCGGAGCCGTCAGCCAGTTGAAGGCGAACCAGGCCCAGCTCGCGAAATCCGCGCCCGAACTGCTCTCGACGCTGCATCGGCACCACGACGCCTTCCGCGCGATGCTTCAGGTCAACCTCACCGTGCTCGCGACCGCGCATGCGGTCTCCGAGAGCGTCGTGCGCGGCGTCAATGCCGAGATCCAGAAGCGCAACGTGCCGAACACCTATACGGCGGCTGGGCGCCGCGCCACGCCAGGCCCGCGCCACATCACTCCGCTCGCGGTCAGCCGCTCGCTCTGAGCGCAGACGAAAACAGCTTACAATTTTACGAAAAACCGCGCGGCGATCTCGTCGCGCGGTTAGGCACGTTTCCTTACCGGGTCTTCAAACCTGGTGTTCCATGGTTGCGTATTGAGAGGGGTTGGGATTTGACTCACACGAGGCAACCAGGAGGCTGCCATGAGTACAGATTTCAGCATCAGGCCGGTGGGGATACCGGCACCAGCGCAGATCGTGACGACGTCGAATACGGCGGCGAACGATGCCGTGCAAACCGATTTGCCAGCGAGCCAGACGGTGGCCGCAGGCAATGCGGCCGCACCCGCGCGCAATGATCTGCCGAGCAGCGAAAACGTCTCACGCCAGGTGGTGTTCGACCAGGCGGCGGCATCTTTCGTCTTCCAGGTCCTCAACGAGAAGACCGACGCGGTGGTGAATCAGTTTCCGGACGAGGCGATGCTGCGCCGCCGGGCCTATTTCCATGCGCAGGATCTGAAGTCCGAGCCCTCGCGTCCGCTCAATACGGACCTCAGCGCCTGACGATCACGTGTCGAGCGTGGCCTGGGCCGTGTCGAGATAGGTCGAGCCGGTCGCGGGATCGGTGACGACGTTCTTGATCTGGGCCTGACCGGTGTCGGTCAGCGTGAACTTCGTATTGCCGAAGCGGAACGAAGAATCCTTGATCAGGACCTGCTGGTACTGGGACGTCCCGTCGCTCTGATAGTGGACCTGCGCGCGAAACCCGTCGACCTGCGAAACGTTGAGCGAGAATTTCTTGCCGTCGGGATAAGTACCGGTCCAATTGCCCTGGTACAGAGACGAATCGACTGCGACGTATTTGGACGAGCCTGTCGTGGTCGAAAGAACGTTGGACTTATACGCGGTCGACAAGATGCTCATGATGTCGGCCATAACAAGCCTCCGTCACGGCCGGCCGGACAGGCCGGCGGCGATATTGCGGTTGATCTCGATCAGCGGACGGAAGTGATCGAACTGCGGGCTCATCTGGAGCGCCGCGGTCTGGCTCAGCACGAACACGCTGATATTCGCGATCTTCTGCCGGACATCGAGCGGCTGCGGATTGTTGTCGCGCATCGCCTCGCTCAGGAAGATCGTCCAGAGCTTGCGGTTGAACATCAGGGCATGCGTGGTCTGCTCGCTGAACGGGTCGGCGTTGTTGACCGCGTCCTGGAGCTTGTTCGCTGCCTTCAGCAAAGTTTGTGCCTCAATGTCGCGAGGAGATGCGGTGGTCGTTGCAACACGCGCGTAGGCCGAGGCAGCAGAATTCGACATCAATCACACCTTGGAAGCTTCCTAGCCCGTTGAACAGGCTTAAGGATTTCTTTCCCAACCCTAGGCAGTACCGCTTAAGATTTGCTTACGTGTGCGCTTGGAAGCACTCCGGAGTATTACGGGTCGTGGAGTCCTTCGTCAGCCCAACGCTAAATGCCCGCATGCATGCTGTAAACGTGCTTCGCATGACGCGCGTCAATCTGAGCTAATCTTGTCTTAGCGATCTCCCTCAAAAGAACGGCGGGGCATTAGCCCCGCCGCGATATCTCGAGTGGCGATCTTGCGCTGCGATATTAGCGGAGCAGCTGGAGTACGCTCTGCTGCGACTGGTTGGCGAGCGACAGCGCGGAGACCGCGATGGACTGGCGGGTCGACAGCGCCTGGCTGTTGGCCGCCTCTTCGTTCGTATCGGCGAGCGTCAGGTTGGACGAGCCGGTTTGCAGCACGTTGATCAGGTTCTTGGAGAAGTCCTGACGGACCTGCACGATCGAGAGGTTCGAACCGAGCGCGGAACCTTCCGATCGCAACGTGCTCGAGGCCGCGTTCAGGCTGGTCAGCACCTTGTTGGTGGCACCGTTGTCGATGAAGTCCGTGCCGGGCACGAGATTGCTGAGGCCGAGACCCGCCGAGTTGAAGACCACACCGTTGATGCCGAGCGTGGAGCTGCCGGTCTCGTTGAAGACCAGCTTCAGCGTATCGCCGTTCAGAAGGTTCACACCGTTGAAGGACGAGTCCTGCGACGTGGTGTCGATCTGCGCCAGGATGTTGTTGAACTGGCTGACCAGGCCGGAGCGCGCCGTCTGTGCGACGGGATCCTGGATTGGCGGCTGCGCGGTGGTAAAGGCGAGCACGCCAGTGAGGGTGCCGCCGACCGCGCCGCCGGCGGTGCTTGAGCCGAGGGTCGAGGATGCGTATTCGTTGACGGTGGTCACCGTCAGCACGCCGTTGGCATCGATCGTCGCTGTCAGGTGATTCGCCTGAAGCTGGACGTTGAGCTGGTCGAGCGTCTTGACCGTGCCGTTGGTGCCGTCGCCGAAGGTGACGTTAACCGGCGTGCCACCGTTAAAGGACGAGAAAGTCAGGGTCTTGCCGCTGACACCACCAACGCCGGAGGTGCGCGCCGCGCTGAAGGCGGTGGCCGTTCCGGTGTTGCCGCTGAGGCCGAGCGCGCTGAGCGCGTTGCCGGTGCCGGTGATCGAGAGGTCGGCATTGATGCCGGTCGAGATCGACAGCTGGCCGCTGGAGTTGACCGACGACGGGATCTGCCCCGCGGTGGTCGAGAGAGTTGCGGCGCCGTTGAAGAGGCTGGCGGTCTTCACCCCGGTCGCAAGGTCAATCGAGTTGAGCAGGTCGGTCAGATTGGCGCTCTGGAGATAAACGGTCGAGTTGCCGTTGCCGTCGGTGACGACGTTGCCGTTGACGCCATAGCCGGTGGCCACGCTTGCCGCCGACTGCGGCGTCTGCGCGTTCTTGAAGGTGATGGTGTGACCGTCGACGTTCAGCGTCGAACCGTCCTGGACCAGGGAGCCCAGCGAGCCCGAGGTCGTGGACCGGTTCGCGGTCACACTGGCATTGCCCGCGCCGGTCGCGGCGGTCAGGCCGAGGGCGTGGAGGAAGTCGGCATTACCCGTCACGCTCAGATCGGCGCCGGTCGAGCTCTTCAGCGTGACCACGCCCGTAGTAATGGAGGACGGTGTTTGGACCGTACCGACAGTTGCGCCGCTTGTCGCAATTGTTGCGGCACCTGCGCTGATCGTCGCGGTCTTGACGCCGCTCGCCAAGTCGATCGCGCTGAGGACGTCGTTGACGGTCGCCTTGGGCGCCGCCGCCGTTCCCTCATAGACGATCGAATTGCCGTTGCCGTCGGTGGCAATGCTTCCGCTGGCGTTGAGGCCCCAGCCGGTTGGCTGCGTCGTCGGAGCGGGGCCGGTGCGGAAGGTGATGGTCTTGCCGTTCACCGTGATGGTGTCGCCGTCCGCCGGCGGCGTGCTGAACGTGCTGGATGTCGTGGTGCCGAGCAGCGTGTTGGTGCCGCCGAGCGCGGTGGTACCGTCAGCGGCGGTCGCCGCAACACCGGTCGCCGTGCCGGCGTTTGAACCCAGCGAGGCGCCGAGCGCCGCGGCCGCCGTCACCGGTGTGACGCCGCCGGCCGCACCGGTGTAGAGCACGTTGCTGTTGGCGGTCGCGCTTGCATAAGACGTCGTGCCGCGCAGGTCCGCCGGTGTCGCACCCGGGATTGTGGTCGAGACGTTGGACTTGGTGGAGTAGCCGACCGTGGTCTGGAGCGCCTGGTTGGCGATCGATTTCGCGCTGTCGATCAGCTTCTGGAGCGAGGTGATGCCGGTATTGGCCGCCTGGAGCACCTGCACACCGTTATTGATGCCGTCCAGGAGGTTGCTGATGTCGCTCGCCCGGTTGTCCAGCCCCTGCGCCGTGAAGAAGTTGGTGGGGTTATCGAGCGCGGTGTTGACCTTTTTGCCGGTCGAAAGCCGCTCCTGCGTCGTGGCCAGCAAGTCGGCCGTCGACTGCAGCGACAACAGGTTCTGGCGAACAGACGCCGAGAGAACGATGTTGGACATTGGCAGGTCTTCCTCTTGAAGCGCAGAACCAGGTACGAATCGGGCTCGCCGGTCTGGAAGGCGGCCTTTTGTCCAGTTTTAGGGGCTGTCCTTTAAAGTATGGTTAACGCCGCTTTAAGCGATACGGTTAACGAAAGGTTAACGCCCTGCCCGGCCACGGATCGGCGGATCCGGAACGCCTGTAGGCAACGAAAAACGGCGGGGCCAAAGCCCCGCCGCTGTATCTCTCTTGCGATGTCTGCCGCGATTTAGCGGAGCAGCTGGAGCACGCTCTGCTGCGACGTGTTGGCCAGCGACAGCGCGGAGACCGCGATCGACTGACGGGTCGAGAGGGCCTGGCTGTTCGCTGCTTCGACGTTGGTGTCCGCCAGCGTCAGGTTCGACGAACCGGTCTGCAGCACGTTGATCAGGTTCTTGTTGAAGTCCTGACGAACCTGCACCACCGAAAGGTTCGAACCGAGCGCCGAGGCTTCCGAGCGCAGCGTGCTCGACGCGGCGTTGAGGTTGGTCAGCACCTTGTTGGACGCCGCGTTGTCGATGAAGTCGACGCCGACGGTCAGTGCAGCGAGGCCCAGACCCTTGGAGTTGTAGGTCACGCCGGTGATGTTGAGGTTGGATTTGCCGGTCTCATCGAACACCAGCTTGAGCTGGTCGCCGTTCAACAGGTTGACACCGTTGAACGAGGAGTCCTGCGAGGTCGTGTCGATCTGGTTCAGGATGTTGTTGTACTGAGAGACCAGATTGGCGCGGGCCGTCTGCGCAACCGCATCCTGGACGGGATTGGAAGCCGTCGAGAACGTCAGCGCCGCGGTGAGCGTGCCGCCGATCCCGCCGCCCGCAGTAGTCGAGCCGATGGTCGAGGACGCGTAGTCGTTGGAAGCGGTAATGGTGAGCTGACCGTTGGCGTCGATCGTGGCGGCCAGGTTGTTGGCCTGAAGCGCCGTGTTGAGCTGGTCGAGCGTCTTGACCGTGCCGTTGGTGCCATCGCCGAAGGTGACGTTGACCGCCGTGCCGCCATTGAAGGAAGCGAAGGTCAAGGTCTTGCCGGCGATGCCGCCGATGCCGGAAGTACGAGCCGCGGTGAAGGCGGTCGCCGAGCCAGTGTTACCGGCCAGCCCGAACACATTCAATGCATTGCCGCTGCCGGTGATCGACAAATCGGCATTGACGCCGGTCGAGAGCTTGAGCTGACCGGAGGTATTGATCGTCGAGTTCGACTGGCCAGTGGCGGTCGCAAGCGTTGCAGTGCCGTTGGCGTTGATTGTCGCGGTCTGCACGCCGGTGGCAAGGTCGATCGCCTTCAGCACGTCGTTGACCGTGCCGGCCTGGAGATAGACCGTCGAGTTGCCGTTGCCGTCGGTGACGACCGCACCGCTCGCACCAAAACCGCTGCCGACGGCCGGAGCACCGGTCGAGCCAGGGGTCGGCGCGTTCTTGAAGATGATGACGTGGCCGTCGACGTTCAGCGTCGAACCGTCCGCAATCGTCGCACCGAGCGAGCTCGCGCTCGTGGTCCGGTTGACGTTCACGGAAGCATTGCCGGCGCCCGAAGACGTCGTCAGGCCGAGAGCATTGAGCAGGTCAGCCTTGCCGGTGACGCTCAGATCCGCACCCGTAGAGCTTTCCAGCGTGACCTTGCTGGCGCCGACGCTCGAAATGGTCTGGTTGACGCTGTTGGTGATCGTCGCAGCACCTGCGGTGATCGAAGCCGTCCTCACGCCGCTGGCCAGATCGATCGCACTCAAGAGATCGTTGACGGTCGCAGCCGGCGTACCCGAGGTGCCGAGATAGACGGTGGTGTTGCCGCTGCCGTCGGTGACGAGGTTGCCGCTGACGCCCGAGCCGGACGCAACCGCGGTCGAGGTCGGAGCCGTGCCCGCGCGGAAGGTGATGGTCTTGCCGTTGACGGTGAGCGTGTCGCCGTCGGCCGGCTGGGCGTTGCCGATCAAGCCGGTCGCGCTGGTGCCGCTGGCGGCGATCAGGGTGATGGTGCCAGTCAGGGCGGTGGTGCCGCCGGCGCCGGTCGTTGCCGTCGAACCCGTCAGGGCGCCGATGGTGGCGCCGAGGGTCGTGGTGCCGCTCGCCGCCGTGGTGCCACCCGCCGCGCCGTCATACAGCACGTTGCTGTTTGCAGTTGCGCTGGCAAAGGAGGTGGTGCCACGCAGGTCGGCCGCCGTCGCACCCGCGATCGTGGTGGAGACGTTGGACTTGGTGGAGTAGCCGACGGTTGTCTGGAGCGCCTGGTTGGCGATCGACTTCGCGGAATCGATCAGCTTCTGCAGCGAGGTCAGGCCGGTGTTGGCGGCCTGGAGCACCTGCACGCCGTTGGCGATGCCATCGAGCAGATTGTTGATGTCGCTGGCGCGGTTGTCGAGCGACTGTGCCGTGAAGAAGTTGGTGGGATTGTCCAGAGCCGAGTTGACGCTCTTGCCGGTCGACAGACGGTTCTGTGTGGTGGCGAGCAGATCAGCAGTGGACTGGAGGGAGAGCAGGTTCTGGCGAACCGACGCAGAGAGAACAATACCGGACATGACTTTGACCCTTCTGGCTTACGCGTCTTCGTTCGATCGCTTCGGATCGAGTGACAGGGCCAGCGTGCCGCGACATGGCTAACAAAGGGTGAAACGAGACGCGCCCGCATAAGCGCCGGTTCACCATAAACCGACGGAAGGCGCGGGCAGGGTCAGCAATCGGTCTGAAATCATTGGTGATTTTTCGCGCTTACGCTCCATTAACCATAACCGCTGGTTACTTTTTCGAGGCCGGGACCAGTGCCTCCCCCATCATCGAGGCAAAAAGAAAGCGGCGGGGCCGAAGCCCCGCCGCTCTATTGTCTTGCGATGTTGTCCGCTTATTAGCGGAGCAGCTGGAGCACGCTCTGCTGCGACTGGTTGGCCAGCGACAGCGCGGAGACCGCGATCGACTGACGGGTCGACAGTGCCTGGCTGTTCGCTGCTTCGACGTTGGTGTCCGCCAGCGTCAGGTTCGACGAACCGGTCTGCAGCACGTTGATCAGGTTCTTGTTGAAGTCCTGACGAACCTGCACGATCGTCAGGTTCGAACCGAGGCTCGAGGCTTCCGAACGCAGCGTGCTCGACGCCGAGTTCAAATTGGTCAGAACCTTGTTGGTGGCGGCGTTGTCGATGAAGTCGACACCGCCGGTCAACGCAGCAAGGCCCAGACCCTTGGAGTTGTAGGTCACGCCGGTGATGCTCAGGTTCGACTTGCCGGTCTCGTCGAACACCAGCTTGAGCTGGTCGCCATTCAACAGATTGACACCGTTGAACGAGGAGTCCTGCGAGGTCGAGTCGATCTGCTGGAGGATGTTGTTGTACTGAGACACCAGGTTCGAACGCGAGGTCTGCGCAACCGTGTCCTGGACGGGGCTGGAAGCCGTCGAGAACGTCAGCGACGAGGTCAGCGTGCCGCCGATCGCACCACCCGCGGCGCTCGAACCGATGGTCGAGGACGCGAAGTCGTTGGTGGTCGAGACCGTCAGCAGGCCGTTGGCGTCGATCGTCGCGGTCAGGTTGTTGGCCTGAAGCTGCGAATTGAGCTGATCGAGCGTCTTGACCGAACCGTTGGTGCCGTCGCCGAAGGTGACATTGACCGCCGTGCCGCCATTGAAGGAGGCGAAGGTCAAGGTCTTGCCGGTGAGGCCACCAACGCCCGAGGTACGCGCCGCGGTAAAGGCGGTCGAGGTCCCGGTGTTGCCGGCGAAGCCGAGCGCGTTCAGCGCATTGCCGGTGCCGGTGATCGACAGATCGGCATTGACGCCGGTCGAGATCTTGAGCTGACCCGAAGCGTTGATCGACGAGTTGGTTTGGCCAGTTGCGGTCAGAAGCGTCGCAGTGCCGTTGGCGTTGACCGTCGCGGTCTGCACGCCGCTGGCAAGATCGATCGCCTTCAACACGTCGGCAACCGTGCCGGCCTGGAGATAGACTGTCGAGTTGCCGGCACCGTCGGTGAGGACGTTACCGCTGGCACCGAAGCCGCTCGGAACGCTCGGAGCACCGGTCGAGCCCGGGATCGGCGCGTTCTTGAAGGTGATGACATGGCCGTCGACGTTCAGCGTCGAACCGTCCGCAATCGTCGCACCGAGCGAGCTCGCGCTCGTGGTCCGGTTGACGTTCACGGTGGCATTGCCGCCGCCCACTGCCGTGGTCAGGCCGAGAGCCTTGAGCAGGTCAGCCTTGCCGGTGACGCTCAGATCAGCACCCGTCGAGCTTTCCAGCGTGACCTTGGCGGAGCCGACGCTCGAAATGGTCTGGTTGACGCTGTTGGTGATCGTCGCAGCACCTGCGGTGATCGAAGCCGTCCTCACGCCGCTCGCCAGATCGATCGCACTCAAGAGATCGTTGACGGTCGCAG